>CAZNRX010000001.1:0-109134 GCA_964575455.1 uncultured Anaerolineales bacterium
CCCCCCCCCAACTGCTCCTGGCGGATCTCCCCCATCACCCGCTCCTGGCGCGATCCTCCTATCAATCGCTCCTGGTGGATCTGCGATCCGCCGGCCCCTGTATGGCGAACCCAACTAAAGCATCAGCTCGTGGATAGCCTCCAGCGCCATAGGTTCCACCGTCATCACCTCCTCCCGACCCTCGTTGCGCACCTCCACGCGCACCGCCTGCTTCCCCTTGATGCCTGCATAGCGGGCTGTGATCTGCGCCGCCTGTCTGATCTCCTGCCTCGTCGGATGACCCGTCACCAGCGTCGTCGGCCCTACCTCGTCCACCGTGGTCATCAGGGCCCCCTCGTCACCCCGGGTGGCGATGTAGGCGTTTTCCTCCTTGTGCCGTCCCACAATCACCTTCCGGCCAGACGGGAGCCGCGCGTGCCGCCCGACCGAGAGCAGGAACGCCCGTTGGTTGGTCAGGGCGTCAGCCCCCTCGTGATCCAGGAAGTCCTGCAGGCGCCGCGCGTAGTTCGGGTCGACCAGGAAGCAGCAGCCGCCAGCCGGCTGCGGGTACTCCGTGATGCCGAATCGCCTCGCCAGCTCCATCTGCGGCTTGCGGCTTCTCCCGTGGAAGCCGTAGAGCCTCTCCCGGTCCACCCAGCCGCGCTTCTCCGGGATGGTCGTCTCCAGGAGCTTGGCCGAGAGCGGTCGCAGCAGCAGGCCCTCTAGCCCGCTCTCGTGCTCGACGATCTTCAGCGACGATCGCATCTGGCTGTTGGGCCGCTGCCCCAGCACCTCGCCCGTGAACACGAACTGATGGTCGTGCTCCTCCATCCACCGCTTGGCTTGGCGCAGCAGAAAGATCCGACAGTCGACGCAGGGGTTCATCGCCGACCCGTAGCCATGCTTCGGGTTGAGGATGACCGGCATATACGACTCGAAGGCCTTGATGCTCACCAACTCCAGTCCCAGCATCCGCGCCGCTTGCTCGGGCCTGGACGGCTGGGCTGGCCCTCGGCCGGTCAGGCGGTTCCGTCGGGAGTAGGTAAGGCCCGTTTTGATGTGGAGCGGTGTCACCTCGATCCCCTGCTCCAGCATGACGCGGGCTGCCAGGATGCTGTCGAGCCCCCCGGAGAGCATCCCCACGGCCTTGATGATCTTCTGATCGTTCCTCGATTCCTCCATAGCTGGCAGCATACCATACCCGCCACCATGCGTCAACCGCGTCAGGCGCTCCTCTGTTTTTCCACGCCCCACCGCACCACGGGACCTCCAAGAACAACATCGTGCTGTCACCACGCTGCATCTCATTCGTTCCCCATGCGTTGGCCTACCCTCCACGCATCGGCCATTGCCCTGCCCCCGACGATCGAGTTCGGTACAGACGTCACCAGTGAATGGGGTACAATTGACACTTAATGCTTCCCACTGTCTCCTCTATACTTGTCGCAACCTTTCCGTTAGCATGGATCAGACACCATGGAACCTACGCGTCTGCTCATCGTCGACGATCACGACAACGTCCGCGAAGCCCTCAAGGCTCGGCTCGACGCTGCGCCTGACGTTGAGGTCGTTGGCTGCACCGGCTGCTGGAGGACTGGCCTGAGCACGGCCCTGACGCTGGAGCCCGACGTCGTGCTCTTGGAGACGAAGCGCGGCGACGGCGAGGGCCTGGAAGCGCTGGCCTGCCTTGCCGATCGCTGCGCGCCTGCTGACGTCGTCGTCCTCACCTCCTACCCCGACGCTGAGGAGCGGGCCGAGGCTCGCTCCAGGGGGGCTGCCGGCTACCTGCTCAAGGACATTGATACCAGCCAGCTCGTGCGTGAGATCCGATTCGTGATGGGCTGACGCCTACCTCACGATTCACGCCTGTTCGAACCGACTTCCCCAGGACGGATAAGCAAGCTCGAAAGTTGTGTGTCACCCCGGGATAGACACGCTCGGAGGGGGTGTGTCACCCCCACAAAGCAAGTTCAAAGGGAGTGTGTCACCCCCGCAAAGCAAGTTCAAAGGGAGTGTGTCACCCCCGCAAAGCAAGCTCCAAGGGGGTGTGTCACCCCCGCAAAGCAAGCTCCAAGGGGGTGTGTCACCCCCGCAAAGCAAGTTCAAAGGGGTGTGTCACCCCCGCAAAGCAAGCTCCAAGGGGGTGTGTCACCCCCGCGTCTGGGTTCAGAACAGTCGTCACCTCGACACGTGGGGCGCGAGTGACGGACAGCCGTAGGTTGACAGCCGCTCGGAGCATACCACTCTTCGTGGATGTCCTTTTCCCTGCCTAGCCTCCGGGCGCCCCTTGAGAGCATCCGCCTCGCCCTGACCGCGTACTCGCGGCGGGCCTGACCCCTCCAGCAGGCGGCAGATCGCGCATTCTCAATTGCACGAGTTCCCCGCCGATGATATAATGCCTGGAGCAGAGAGAGTGTAAGCATGAGAGAACGCACGAACAAAGAATGGCTTGCCGCGTTGAGCGCGCCGGGGCCGCAGCGAGAGGAGGCGCTGGGCGACCTGCGGGCGCAGCTGGTGCGCGGCCTGGGCTACGCCATGGCGGATCGCCCCGACGTGACGGAGGCGCATATTGAGGGGTTCGTTCAGGATGCCTTGCTCAAGATCCTGGACAATCTCGATTCGTTTCGCGGGGAGAGCCGCTTCACCACCTGGGCTCAGAAGATCGCCGTCCACGAAGCGTTCGATGAGCTGCGCCGCAAGCGCTGGGAGGACGTCTCTCTCGATACCATGCTCGATCGATACGAGGGAGATTTCACCCCCGCTGTCCTCACCGACCCTGAGCCCTCGCCAGAGCAGCACGTGACGCAGCAGATGCTGCTGGGGATGGTCAAGCGCCTCATCGACGAGGAGTTGACTGAGCGCCAACAACGGGCTATGCTGGCGGTGGTCTTCGCTGGGATGCCATCGGGGGAGGTTGCCCGTCGCTTGGATACCAACCGCAACGCGCTGTACAAGCTGATGCACGACGCCCGCCAGCGTCTCAAGCGGCGCATGCTGGCGGAGGGCATCTCTCTTGAGGAGGCGTTGGCGGCTTTTGAGCCCGAGTCAAGGTAAGGGGAGCGGTTCTCATCACGTCTAGGGTAGAGAGGAAGGATCATGGGTATCGAGTCCAGTGACGTCAAGCGAATGGTGCGCAGTATTCTCACCACGCGGCCCGATGAGATCGGGTGCGATGAATGCCTGGCACAGATGGATCGTTTTGTCGAGATGAAGCTGGACGGAAAGGACCCCGCCGAGGCGATGCCCCTGGTTCAGGACCATCTCGACCGCTGTCGCGACTGCCGCGAGGAGTTCGAGGCGCTGCTGACGGCGCTTCGCCACATTCACGGGTCGACGGCGGTCCCCTCAGCATAAAGCCTCTCCTCCTCCCGCGCAGTCTGATCTGCATCAGCCTGGATTCGCGGGGCAGGCAACCTCACCGTAGACAAACCCAGCAGACGAGCTCAGGGCAAACAAGCTCACGGTAAGCAAGCTCACGGTAAGCAAGCGCAGCAGGCAAGCTCCAAGGTGGTGTGCCACCTCCGTCTCTGGAGGTAAGATCTCGGCTTCTCCTTTCGTCTATACTCTGGCGATCAATTGGAGATGACAGATGGGAGGAAGCAATGCGACACATTGTTTGGCTGAGTATCCTTGTCCTGATTTTGACTGCTTGTGCGGTGCCTGTCGGTTCATCCATCGAGGGTGAGCCGACAGATTTACCTGCCCCGACTCGCACGCCGGCCCCCGATGCGGAGGACTTGCCCCCTCCAACCACAGCGACGCCGACGCCTGTGCCGACAGAGGAAGAAGCCCCTGCTGCCACATTGGAGCCGGAGGACACGCCGCCTGCAGGAGCGGGGTCTCAGTTCGAGACCGATTTCATAAAACACAGCGTGCCCTACGACGAGATTCTCTCAGGTGGCCCGCCCAAGGACGGCATCCCCGCCATTGACGAACCGACCTTCATAAGCGTCGACGAGGCCGACGCGTGGCTTGAGGCGCAGGAGCCGGTGGTCCTGGTGCAGGTCGATGGTGTGGCAAAGGCGTACCCGATTCAGATCCTGATGTGGCACGAGATCGTCAACGACGTGATCGGCGATACACCGGTCACCGTGACGTTCTGCCCTCTCTGCAACACGGGAATTGCCTTCGAGCGGACGTTCGATGGACGCGTGCTGGACTTCGGCACCACCGGTCGGCTCCGTCGCAGCAACCTGATCATGTATGACAGGCAGACGGAGACCTGGTGGCAGCAGGCCACCGGCGAAGGCATCGTGGGCCAGTTCACCGGTCGACAGTTGACGTTTCTGCCCGCCGCGATGATCTCCTGGGGCGACTTCAAGGAAGCCCATCCGGATGGGGAAGTTCTCTCGCGCGAGACCGGCCATGACCGCGACTATGGCCGGAATCCGTACAGGGGCTACGACGACGTCGATCGCTCACCCTTCCTCTATGATGGACCCGAGACGCCGGAGGTTCTTCCCCCGATGGCGCGGGTGGTAGCGGTCGAGCTGAACGACGAGGCCGTCGCCTATCCCTTCGACCTCCTGCAGGACGTACGGGTGGTGAACGACACCGTTGGTGGCGTTCCCATCGTGGTTCTGTGGGCCCCTGGTACGGCGTCGGCGCTGGACGCCAGTTCTGTCGCAGGAGGCGCCGACGTTGGGTCAGCGACCACGTATGCTCGGCAGCTGGACGGCGAGACGCTGACCTTTGCCGTGGAGGACGACCGAATCGTCGACGAGCAGACGGGTACCGAGTGGGGCCTGCTGGGAAGCGGCGTCAGTGGTCCGTTGGCGGGTCGACACCTGGAGCCAGTCGTCAGTGTCAACTACTTCTGGTTCTCGTGGGCTGCCTTCAAACCGGAGACACGTCTCTGGTCTACCCCCGGGTTTTCCAAGCTGGACCGTCTTAGGTATAATTGACCGAGAGCACGCGCGCTTGGACCGGGAGGTTCCCGGGGGCTGGCCGATCTGCAGGAGTGGGTGGTGAATGGGGCGTAGCAACGAGAGAGAGGCATTTGGCAGACTGAACGCGGTGGTCCCGTTGCTCGTCCCGGCGGTGCTCGTGGCGGCTCTGCTCTTGTTCATCATCGGGGTGCGCGGCGGCCTGGAGGTGGCGGTGTCCAACCTGGCGAGCGTGCTCCCGGTGGGGTATGTCTTTGCCGCGGGGATGGTCGCCAGCGCCAACCAAGCTCCAAACCTTTCAAACCGGGCTCAACGTGAGCCCCAACCAGATTCAATCCTTCTGACCAGATTCTCGAATCCGCGCTTCGACGGTGACTTCGTCGACCCGGGTGACTGCGTCGACCTGGGTGACCACGTCGACCTGGGTGACCGCGTCGACCCGGGTGACCGCGTCGACCCCTGTTACGCAAAGGAGACTGACCATGCCCCGTGACATACCTATAGGCAACGGCTCTCTACTGGTCAACTTCGATCACCGCTACCAACTGCGCGACATTTATTGGCCGCACGTGGGCCAGGAGAACCACACGGAGGGCCATCCTTTCCGCTTCGGCGTGTGGGTCGATGGTCAATTCCGCTGGGTGGGCGACGACGAGTCGACGGCAAGCGGAGCGACGTCACCCGGTCGACAGCCGTCATCTTGGGAGCGTGAGCTCGACTACGTCGATGGGACGCTCGTCACTCACGTCACGCTCCGCCATCCCCACCTGGCGCTGCGGCTGGTCTGCCAGGACGCCGTCGACTTCCACGAGGACCTCTACCTGCGCCGGATCGACCTCCACAACCTCGCTGATCGCGAGCGCGTCGTGCGGCTCTTCTTCGCCCAGGATTTCCACATCAGCGGCCACGAGGTGGGCGACTCGGCCTACTACGAGCCGGAGCGCCGTGCCGTCTTCCACTACAAGGGCCGGCGCTGGTTCATGATCAATGCGATGCGAGAGGGGCATCCGGAGGGCGTCGATCAGTGGGCCGTGGGTATCAAGGAGACCCAGGGCAAGGAGGGCACCTGGCGCGACGCGGAGGATGGGTCTCTCTCTGGCAACGCCGTGGCCCAGGGCAGCGTCGATTCGGCGGTGGGGCTCCATCTCATCGTCCCGGCCAACGGCGAGGCGACCGCCTGGTACTGGATCGCCGTGGGGGACTGCTTCCAGGATGTGACGCGCATCAACCGCGCGGTGCGTGAGAAAGGGCCGGATGCGTTCCTGGAACGCACGCATGACTACTGGTCGCTCTGGGTCCACAAGGAGAAGCTGAGCTCAGTCGAGCCGTTTGCCGACCTGCCGGACGATATCTGTCGCCTCTACGAACACAGCCTGATGGTTCTGCGCACACAGATCGATGACGGAGGCGCCATCATCGCCGCCAACGACTTCGACATCGCGCACTACGGTCGCGACACCTATGCCTACATGTGGCCGCGCGACGGGGCGCTGGTGACCGCGGCGCTGATCGAGGCTGGCTACTCGGAGGTGCCGCGGCGCTTCTTCGAGTTCTGCCATCGCGTCATCACCGAGGAGGGCTATCTCCTCCACAAGTACACGCCCGACGGATCGCTCGCTTCGTCGTGGCACGGCTGGTACTACGAGGGTGAGAAGCAGCTGCCGGTACAGGAGGACGAGACGGCGCTGGTGCTCTGGGCGCTGTGGCGCCACTTCGATCGCTTCCGCGACGTAGAGTTCATCAAGCCGCACTACCGTGGGCTGGTCATCCGCGCCGCAGAGTGGATGTGCCGCTATCGTCATCAGGATGGTGGGCTTCCCCTTCCCTCGTGGGACCTCTGGGAGGAGCGTCGCGGCGTCCACGCTTGGACGGTCGGAGCCACCTGGGGTGGCCTTCAGGCCGCCGCTAACTTCGCCGAGGCCTTCGGTGAGGCAGATCTGGCGTGCAAGTACCGCGACGTCGCCGAGGAGATCAAGGCTGGCGTGAGGGAGCACTTCGTGGCCTCCAACTCGGGGTGCTTCGCGCGCAGGATCAACCGGGAGGAGGATGACGGGTCGACGGGCGAGGTTGCCCGGGCACCCTGGAAGCGCGACCAGACCCTGGATGCCTCCTTGATTGGTCTCTGGTACTTCGGTATGTTTGCTCCCGACGATCCGCAGATCGTGGCCACGATGGAGGCGATGCGCGATCGGCTGTGGGTCAAGACGGACGTCGGGGGCGTGGCCCGCTACGAGGATGACCACTACCACCAGGTGAGCGACGACCTTGAGAACGTGCCTGGCAACCCTTGGTTTATCTGCACGCTCTGGCTGGCGCAGTGGTACATCGCCAAGGCCCAGTCCGATGAGGATCTGCAGCCGGCACTGAAGCTCCTGGAATGGGTGACTGACCACGATCTGCGGAGCGGTGTGATGGCGGAGCAGGTCCATCCTTACACCAATGAGCCCCTCTCGGTCAGTCCCCTGACCTGGAGTCACGCCACGCTGGTGACGACGGTCCAGGGGTATTTGGCAAAGCGGGCCGACATGAACCGCTGCCCCGGGTGCGGTCAGCCCGTGCCTTGGGCTGCGGCTGAAGGGGGCCCGCATCCTTATGTCTGAGTTGCTTCACCATGGGGTTCTTGTGATCGGCGGTGGTCTCGCCGGCCTGCGAACCGCCGTCGCCGCGCAGGAGGCAGGGAGCGACGTGGCCGTGCTTTCCAACGTCTATCCCATCCGCTCCTCCACCCTCCCCCCCAGCGGGGGGGATGAGAGGGGGGGGAGAAGACCCCAGCGGGGGGGATGAGAGGGGGGGAGAAGACCCCAGCGGGGGGTCTAGCGCGATTGCTGCAGGTCGGGTCTGCTCAGCGCCAGCCCCGATCGACGCTGTCTTATTCTGTTAGAGCCAAGCTGTGTATCGACGTGGACATTCCACAAGGAGGAAGTGACGTGACCAAGTACGACTACATCATCATTGGAGGCGGACTCGCTGGCCAGCGGGCCGTCAAGGGCGTGCGCAAGGTGGATACAGAGGGCAGCGCCGCCCTGATAACGCAGGAGCCGCACGTGCCCTACGAGCGCCCACCCCTTTCCAAGGGCTATCTCATGGGCCAGGAGGATGTGGGCGCCGTCTTCCCCGAGGACGCGTCCTGGTACGGGGACCTGGACGTGGACGTGATGCAGGGCGTGCGCGCCACTGGCGTCGACGCCGAGGCGCACGTTGTGGAACTGGAGGATGGCCGCGAGTTCGGCTACGGTAAGCTGCTCCTGGCCACCGGCGGGCACGCTTGGCGTCTGCCCCTCCCTGGGGCGGATCTGGATAACGTCTTCACACTGCGCACCATCGAGGACAGTGACGCCATCCGCGCGGCCGCCGAGGAGGCCGACCGGGCCCTGGTCCTGGGCGGCAGCTTCATCGGCTCCGAGGTGGCCGCCTCGCTGACCCAGATCGGCGTCGACGTGACCATGGTCTTCCCGGAGTCGCGACTGTTGGAGCGGGTTGTCCCGCAGACCTTCAGCCAACTCTTGCACCATACGTTCACGGGCCAGGGCGTGCGCATCCTGAGCAGCGCCACGCCGGAGCGTCTCGCTGCGCTTACCGAGGGCGACGGCGCAGGCGACGTCGCTGCCCTTAAGGCTGTGCTCAGCAGCGGTGAGACGCTGGAGGTCGACATGGTCGTGATGGGCGTCGGCATCCGGCTCAACACCGAACTGGCCCAGGATGCCGGGCTCGAGCTGACCGAGCGGGACGAGGTCATCGTGGACCAGTACCTGCGCACCAGCGACGCCGACATCTACGCCGCGGGCGACATCGCCGCCTGGCCGGACCCCACGTTCGGCACCCGGCTGCGCGTCGAGCACTGGGACGTGGCCCGACGCCAGGGCCTCCGGGCCGGCCGCAACATGGCCGGTGAGGAGAAGCCCTACACCGCACTGCCCTACTTCTTCTCCGATATGTTCGACATGAGCTTCGAGGTCTGGGGTAATCTGATGTCGTGGGATGAGACCGTGCTCCGCGGGGAGTTGGGCAGCTCCAGCTATCAGCTCTTCTACTTCGATCAGGGCATGGGTGCCCCGGGCGAGATCGCCTGGGCGAGATCGCCTGGGCGAGATCGCCCCCGCCCCTTGGTCGGTGTGCTCACCGTCGGTCGGCTCGGTGGCGCCCGCCAGGTGATCCCCAAGCTGGTCAAGGCGCGCGTGGCGTATGACGATGTCGCGGACGCATTGCGCGACGAGGAGGTTGAGCTGAGCAGCTTGCTTGACGTGATCGGCAGAGGGGCATGAGGTGCCTTTGCACACAGGTGCCTTTGCACACAGGTGCCCTTGCACACAGGTGCCCTTGCACACAGGGTCATTCAACGTCAGAGTCCAACGCTTCGACCCGGCGAAGGACGCCCAGCCGACCTACCAGACCTACACCCTGGGCGAGGTCGCCCGACGTGCCGGAGGGTATGAACGTCCTGGAGGCCCTCCTGTGCATCCAGGCCGAGCAGGACGGCAGCCTCGCCTTCCGCTATGCCGGGACGCGGTCTGCGGCTCCTGTGCCATGATGATCGATGGACGTGAGGAGCTTGCCTGCCGCACCCAGGTTCACGGCTTCATGCGCCAGTCGGCTCGCTCGGCTCCCAGCCATCAACCGCGCACCGTCTATCGCCGTCCCGCGCACGAAAGGCTATGCTCCGGGCGGATTCGCAATCTGCCCGCGCCTCGCCCACGCGCCCGGTCGAGAACTTCATGGGGTCCCCATCCTCCACCAACATGAACGCCAACGAGGTCCTTGCCAACCGGCCCAGCTCGCCTCGAGCCGCTCGCCTCGAGCCGCTCGCTTCGGCCAGCTCGGTCGAGCCGCCGGGGGGCCACGCGGGGTCCGGCGAGGTGTCGGTGCACCCCAACGACCACGTCAACATGGGCCAGTCGAGCAAAGACGTCATCCCCACCGCACCGGACGCACCGTGCGCGAGCTTGCCGAGGAGCGGCAGGTGCTTTCTGCCGCGGAGCTGGATGCCGCCCTCGACGTCCGCAGGATGACGGAGCCAGGCCTGCCTGGGGAAGGAGAAACCCCATGATGCTGGATGTGAAGGACAGTGTTGTATTCGTCACCGGCTCGGCGCGTCGCGTCGGTCGGGCCATCGCCCTCGCTTTCGCCGAGCAGGGCGCGAACCTGGTGATTCACCATGCCTCGCCCAGCTCTGCGGAGCCGGCCCAGACCGCCGTGGCCCAGGCCAAGGAGCTCGGCGTGGATGCTCTCATCACCACTGGCGACCAGGGGAACCCTGATCACGTGGCCCGCATGGTCACCGAGGTCCGGGGATACTACGGCCGGCTCGATGTCCTCGTCAACAGCGCCGCCCTCTTCGAGCGCGCCGGCCTTCTGGAGATCGAGCACGAAGCGTGGCAGCGGGTGATGGACGTGAACCTGACGGGCCCCTTCTTGCTGACGCAGCACGCCGCGCGTCTCATGATGGAGAGCGATGGCCCGGGCGTGATCATCAACATCGGGGACAACAGCGGCATCAATGGCTGGGCATCGTACCCCCATCACAGTGTTTCCAAGGCGGGGCTCGTGATGCTCACCCGCGTGTCCGCCCTCGCTCTGGCGGCTCACGACATTCGCGTCAATTGCGTCGTACCTGGACCGGTGCTTCTGCCTCCAGGCAGCACGTCGTCGGCGGAGGACCGTATCGCCGCCTCGCTGCCCCTGGGCCGCATCGGAGCACCGGAGAACGTGGCTCATGCCTGTGTCTTCCTCGCCCAGAACGACTTCGCCACGGGGTCGATCCTCCGTGTTGACGGCGGCGAAGGGGTCGCAGGCGCCGAGCTTTGAGTGTATCGGAAGGAGGTCACCGTGCTGCTTGCCGGAGATATCGGAGGGACCAAGACCACGCTGGCGGTCTTTTCGCAGGAGTGGGGCCCGCGGGAGCCCCTGGCCAGGGAGACCTTCCCCAGCAGGGACTACGCCGGGTTGGACGCCATTGCGCGGGAGTTTCTGCACCGCGTTGACGTCGAGGTGGATCGGGCCAGCTTCGGGGTGGCTGGACCCGTCATCGAGAATCGTGTTGAGGTGACGAACCTGCCGTGGATCGTTGACGCCGATGAACTGGAGGAGAGCCTCGGGCTCTCACCAGTGCGATTGCTCAACGACCTGGCGTCCATCGCCAACGGCGTCCCCTTTCTGGAGCCCGACGAGCGCCATACGCTCAAGCAGGGACAGCCCGATGCCGATGGGGCCATAGCCGTCGTCGCGCCGGGGACCGGGTTGGGCGAGGCCTTCCTCACCTGGGACAAGGGGCCGGGTGCCGCCCAGGGTGGTCGCTATCGCCCTCATGCCTCGGAGGGTGGTCATACGGACTTCGGTCCGACGACGCCCCGCCAGATCCAGCTGCTGCGCTACCTCTGGGCCCGTCACGAGCACGTCAGCTACGAGCTGGTCTGCTCCGGGATAGGGATTCCCAACCTCTACACCTACTACAGGGACGGCGGCTACGCCGAGGAGCCCGATTGGCTGGCCCAGGAACTGTCCCAGGCTGGGGATCCCACGCCCGTCATCGTCGGCGCGGCGCTGGACGACGAGGTGGCGTGTGAGCTCTGCTCATTGACCCTGGACACATTCGTCTCTATCCTGGGAGCCGAGGCCGGCAACCTGGCGCTGAAGGTGATGGCCACCGGCGGCGTCTACCTTGGCGGGGGCATCCCCCCCCGCATTCTGCCTGCCTTGGAACAGCCGGGGTTCCTGGAGGCTTTCCACAGCAAGGGGCGCCACACGGACTTGATGAGACGTATCCCCGTGCACGTGATCCTGAGCTCGGATGTCGCCCTGCTCGGTGCGGCTTGCTACGGGCTTGGGATCTAACGGCGTGAGAGTCGTGGGTGGCTGGGCCAGATCGCCTGGGTGAGATCGCCTGGGCGAGATCGCCCCCGCCCCGGCCAGCTCGGATGAACGAACTGACACCAAGAGGAGGCAGCACATCTATGACGACCAAGCGTAGCTTGGAGCAGTATGACGCCGTCTTGATTGGCGCCGGACAAGCCAACAACCCCCTGTCCACGACGTTGGCGCAGGCTGGATGGAAGGTCGCCCTCGTCGAACAGGAGCACGTCGGCGGCACCTGCGTCAACAAGGGCTGTACGCCCACCAAGACCATCGTCGCCAGCGCCCGTGTGGCCCATCTGGCGCGTCGTTCATCCGACTACGGCGTCCAGACCGGCCCGGTCACCGTCGACATGGAGGAGGTGCGTCAGCGCAAGCGGGACATCGTGACCCGCTTTCGCACCGGGAGCCGGCAGCGCGTCGAGGACGCCGAGGGGGTGGACCTGCTCATGGGCAGGGCGCGCTTCACTGGTCCCAAGGCCGTGATCGTCGAACTGAATCAAGGTGGCGTGCGGCACCTCACCGCCGACCATGTCTTCATCAACGTCGGCCAACGTCCCAGAATGCCCGATCTTCCTGGGTTGGACGGTGTGGCCTATCTCGATTCCACGTCCGTGATGGAGTTGAGCGAGGTGCCCGAGCACCTGATCGTGGTGGGCGGCGGTTACGTGGGCGTCGAGTTCGGCCAGATGTTCCGCCGCTTTGGCGCCGAGGTGACCATCGTGCAGCGCAGCGGGCAGCTGCTCACCCACGAGGACGTTGACGTCGCCGAGGAGGTGGCCGAGATCCTGCGCCAGGATGGCATCCGGGTGCTGTTGAACACCGACGCCGTGCGTGTTGAGCAGGACGCCGACGGAGCGATTCACCTCACGGGGATGGCGTTTATCCCCGTTAGTACCTCTGAAGAGGATCACCCACACGTCGACCCCGGGCGTAGGGATAAACGTCATCCCCGTGCGGCTCGCAGCGACAAGGGGGATAGACGTCATCCCGGGGATAAACATCGTCCCTGGGCAGAGCCGGAGCGCCGCCTTCGGCATGACGGCGTCGAACCACCTACCCTGACCGGCTCGCACCTCCTGGTGGCTACCGGTCGCGTGCCCAACCTCGACCGCCTCGACCTGGACGCGGCTGGCATCGAGATCACCAGGCGAGGCCACATCAAGGCGAACAAGCGCCTGGAGACCAGCGTGCCGGGGGTCTACGCTCTGGGTGACGTCAAGGGCGGGCCGGCCTTCACCCACATCTCCTACGATGACTTCCGCATCATTCGGGCTAACCTGCTGGAGGGTGGCGACAGGTCGACGGGGGATCGTCCCGTGCCCTACACCGTCTTCATCGATCCGCAGCTCGGTGGCATCGGTCTGACCGAGAAGCAGGCCCGTCGGCAGGGGCGCAGCGTCAAGATCGCCAAGATGCCCATGAGCCACGTGGCCCGCGCGCTGGAGATGGATGAGACCCGCGGGCTGATGAAGGTCATCATTGATGCTGAAACCGACCAGATCATTGGCGCAGCCATACTGGGCGTTGAGGGTGGCGAGGTGATGTCCGTTCTGCAGATGGCGATGATGGGCGGCGTGCCCTATACCGTCTTGCGTGACGCAGTCTTCGCCCATCCCACGCTGACCGAATCGCTGAATAATCTGTTCGCCTCTCTGGAGACGTGAGACGGATGGGTGTAGGAGGGCGGAGATGCGGTCTGTGAGACCTTCAGCCACGTTTCGCACTGAGGATGGTCGCAACGTGCCAGCCGTGACCGCCGAGCAGATGCGTGAGGTGGATCGCATCGCCGTCGAGGAGTTCGGCCTGGGCATTCTGCAGATGATGGAGAACGCGGGGCGCAACCTGGCGAGGCACGTCATAGGGATGACGTTTATCCCCGGGATGACGTCTATCCCCGAGATGCTGGAGCGTGGAGGACAGAAGTCCGCACCACTGTGGGAAGGGAGAGAGGTTGCTATCCTGGCCGGGTCGGGCGGCAACGGCGGCGGGGGGCTCTGCTGTGCGCGTCACCTACACAACCGCGGCCTCCGAATCTCGTTGGTGCTGAGCAAGGAGGCCGCAGAGCTGGAGGGCGCTGCCGCTAACCAGCTCCACATTCTGCGGGCGGCGGGCGTGGAGCCAGTGGACCCGGCGAGAGCGGAGGATGCGATCCAACGCTCGGAGCTCGTCGTGGATGCGCTCCTAGGCTACAGCCTGCGCGGTGCCCCTCGTGGGCGCGTGGCTGAGCTGATCACGCTTTGCAACGAGGCGGCATCCCGAGTCCTGTCGCTGGACCTTCCGTCAGGTCTGGACGCTACGACAGGGGAGGCCCCAGGCGCCGTTGTCCAACCGGAGCGCACCCTCACCTTGGCCCTGCCCAAGACCGGGCTGCAGGACGCCCCTGGTGAGCTCTACCTGGCCGACATCGGCATCCCGCCCGAGGTATATGATGAGTTGGGGGTTTCGTTTGAGCCGCCGTTTGGAGCGCGCTACTGGGTGCGACTGGAACGTGAGGGGCACGGGGATAAACACCATCCCTAGAGACGAGCGGCACAAAACGCGAGGGCATGAGGGGCAGAGAGGTCTGCCTTATTCGCAGACGATGAGTGAAAGAGGGAGAGACATGGCTGAACCAACCTGGATCAACACGATAAGCGAGGAGGATGCCGGCGACGTGCTCGCAGAGGCGTACGCCGAGTGTGCCGACTCGGCAACCGGCCGGGCGGCGAACATCATGAAGGTGCACAGCCTGAGCCCACGGTCGATGCTCGCCCACCGTGCTCTCTACCGTACGTTGATGTTTGGCCCCTCGCCCTTGAAGCGTTACCAGCGCGAGATGATTGCCCTGGTGGTATCGGCCTTGAACGGCTGTGGCTACTGAATGACGCACCACGGAGGGTCTCTCCGTCGATTGATGCCCAGGGACGACGTCTGTCCCCCCGACGCGCTGGTTGATCAGCTCGAGGAGGACTACACAAGGGCGCAGCTGAGCCCTGCCGACCGGGCGATGCTCGACTATGTCGCCAAGCTGACGCGGACGCCGTCCGCGGTTGCAGAGAGCGACGTGGAGGCGCTGCGCCAGGTCGGCTTCGACGACCGTGCTATCCTGGATATCGCACAGATCACGGCCTATTTCGCCTTCGTCAACCGCGTGGCCAAGGGGCTGGGCGTGAGGATCGAGGACTACTGGAGTGAGGCATAGCAGAGGAGGGTACTTGTGACAAAACTCGATCAGCTGGCCGACCTGGGCCAGTCAATTTGGCTTGACTACGTACGACGTTCCTTCATGGGGATAAACGCCATCCCCGTGAGGGGACAGCTGGAGGATCTGGTGGATCAGGGGCTGCGCGGCGTGACGTCCAACCCTTCGATCTTTGAGAAGGCCATTGCCGGCAGCAACGACTACGACGGTGCCTTGCACTTGCTGTTAGTGCGAGGCACCTGGGCGCCGGAGAAGATCTACGAAGCGTTGGCTGTCGAGGATATCCAGATGGCCGCCGACGTGCTTCTTCCCGTCTACGACAGGACGGGTGGCGACGATGGCTACGTCAGCCTGGAGGTCAGCCCCGATCTGGCCTATGAGACCGAGGGGACGATTGAGGAGGCGTGTCGTCTATTCGAGGCGGTGGATCGGCCTAACGTGATGATCAAGGTGCCGGCCACCCCCGAGGGCATCCCCGCCATCGAGACGCTCATCGGTGAGGGGATCAACGTCAATGTTACGCTCATGTTCTCGCTCGATCAATATGATCGGGTGGTGGAGGCGTACATCTCTGGGCTGGAGAGGCTGGACGCCAGTGGTGGCGATGTCAAAGGGATGGCGTCTATCCCCGGGGTTGCTTCGGTTGCCTCCTTCTTCGTCAGCCGGGTCGACGTGATGGTGGACCGGATGCTGGACGACGTGGGCACGCTGGCGGCGGAGGAGCTTAAGGGCACCATCGGCATCGCCAACGCGAAGATGGCCTATCAGCGCTTCAAGGCCACCTTCAGCGGGGACCGGTGGGATCATCTGGCGGGGAAAGGGGCCCGTTTGCAGCGCGTTCTATGGGCCAGCACCAGCACCAAGGACCCGGCCTACGCCGATACGCTCTATCCCGACAATCTGATCGGGCCTCACACGGTCAATACGCTGCCCCCTTCCACGCTGAACGCCTTCCGCGATCATGGGACCGTCGCCCTCACCCTGGACACGCAGCTGGCGACGGCACAGGCTCACCTTGAGCGGCTGGCCGATCTGGGCATCGACCTGGATCAGGTCACCGACGACCTGCTGGAGGAGGGGGTCCAGAAGTTCGTCAAGTCCTTCTCCGATTTGTTGGACGCCATCGGGGAGAAGATGGAGCGCTTGAGATCCAGCTGGCGGCGTATGCAGATCGACCTAGGCGGCTATCAGCAGGCCGTCGAAGCGGCCCTGGAGGAGATGGCCCACGAAGCTGTTGTGGACCGCATCTGGAAGCACGATTACACCGTCTGGAAGGAGGATCCGGAGGAGATCACCAATCGCCTGGGCTGGCTGCACATCGCCAACGGGATGAAGGAGAATGTCCCGCGCTTGCAGGCGCTCGTCGATGATGTGCGTGACGATGGCTACACGGACGTCCTCCTCCTCGGCATGGGCGGCTCCAGCCGTGCTCCCGAGGTCTTCCACAAGGTCTTCGGTTCGCAGGAGGGTCACCTCGATCTGGCCGTTCTCGATAGCACTGATCCCGAAGCCGTTCTGGCCCAGTTGGAGCGTCTCGACCTTGGTCGCACCCTCTTCATCGTCGCCAGCAAGTCCGGTACCACCACCGAGACCCTCTCCTTCTTCAAGTTCTTCTACAACCAGGTGCTTGCGCTGCTCGGCGAGGAGGAGGTGGGCGAGCACTTCGTCGCCGTCACCGACCCAGGGACCAGCCTGGCCAATCTGGCGAGGGAGCTGGACTTCCGCCACGCCTTCCTCAACGATCCTAACCTTGGGGGGCGCTACTCGGCTCTCTCGTTCTTTGGACTCGTTCCGGCAGCGCTGATCGGCGTCGACGTCGATCAGCTGCTCGACAGCGCGCTCACCATGGCCTCCGGCTGCGAATCCTGCGTGGTCACTGGCGATAACCTAGGCGCTCAGTTGGGCGCTCTTCTCGGCGAGCTGGCCAAACTTGGCAGGGACAAGGCCACTTTCGTCGTCTCGCCCGAGATGGCCAGTTTCGGGGCCTGGGTGGAGCAGCTCATCGCCGAGAGCCTCGGGAAGTCTGGCACCGGCATTCTCCCCGTGGTCGGGGAGCCCCTCGGACCATCGGATGTCTACGACCATCATGGTCACGACGACCGCGTCTTCATCCATCTGCGGCTCAACATGAAGGGCGATCACGCTCAAGATGCTCAGCTGGAGCGGCTGGCGGAGGCCGGCCATCCCGTCGTGCGACTCAACCTGCGCGATCTCTACGACCTGGGTGAGCAGATGTTCCTCTGGGAGATGGCCGTCGCCGTGGCGGGCCACCGGTTGGGTGTCCATCCCTTCAACCAGCCCAACGTCGAGGCCGCCAAGGTCCAGGCGCGTCGCATGGTGGAGCGGTATCAGCGGGAGGGCCAGCTACCGGCCGGCGAGTCGTCGCCGGTGACGGCCGAGGCGCTTCACAACTTCCTGAGCCAGGCGCCCTCAGGCGGCAGCCCCTCGCCGAATTCGGACCGAGCCTACATCGCCTTGCACGCCTACGTCCAACGGACGGCGCGCACCGACGCGGCGCTCCTCGCCCTGCGCACGGAGCTCCGCGATCGCTACAAGCTGGCGACCACGGTCGGCTACGGGCCCAGCTTCCTCCACTCCACGGGTCAGTTGTACAAGGGTGACGCCGGGAAGGGGTCGTTCATCCAGTTCACGGCCGACGCCGCGCGCGACGTCGACATTCCCGATAAGGCCGGCTCGCCCCAGTCGGGGATCACCTTCGGCGTGCTGGAGAGCGCCCAGGCGCTGGGCGATCGGCAGGCGATGGAGGAGGTTGGCCGGCGCGTGATCCGCTTCCACCTGGGCGAGGACGTGCTCGCGGGGTTGGAGAATCTGGCCTAGGCAGCCGCCCGCTCGCTAAGCCTACGGAGGGGGAACGTGGAAATCATAGAGCTGAAGAGGAGAGCCGGCGAGCGCGCGGTCGATTTTGTGAGATCTGGCATGGTCCTCGGCCTGGGCCACGGGAGCACGGCCATCTTCGCGCTGCGGCGCATCGCCCGGCTCCTGGACGCGGGTGAGCTTCGGGATATCCTGGGCATCCCCACGTCCTCGCAGGTCGAGCGGGATGCTCGGGAGCTGGGCATCCCCTTGACCACCCTGAACGAGCACCCGGAGATCGACCTGACCATCGACGGCGCCGACGAGGTGGACGATCATCTGAACCTGATCAAGGGCGGTGGCGGGGCATTGCTGCGGGAGAAGATCGTGGCCCAGGCCTCGCGCCGTGAGATTATCGTGGTGGATGAGACCAAGCTGTCGCCGACGCTGGGCGTCCAGTGGTCGGTGCCGGTGGAGGTCACAGCCTTCGGCTGGCGACTTCAGGAGGCCTTCTTGGAGTCGCTCAAGGCGCGCGTGACGCTGCGTCGCTCCGACGATGGATCTCCCTTCACCACTGACCAGGGGAACCTGATTCTCGATTGCGACTTCGGATCCATATCGAGCCCGTTCCGGCTGGCGGACCGTCTCGATAGACGAGCGGGCATCGTCGAGCATGGGCTCTTCCTCGGTCTGGCCTCGGACGTCATCGTGGGGACGCAGGAGGGCACGCGGCACCTGAAACGACACAGCAGCTAGGATACAGAACCCCCAGTTCGTAGTCAGGCACGCCAAGCTGAGCGGAGCTCACAGCTCCAAGAGCCCGAGTGCCGCCGTGGGTTCGTAGTTAGGCACGTAGCGCCAAGCTCGAAGAGCCAGCCGCCCAATCGCGTCCTGGCGCGATTGGCTTCCGTGAACAAGATCACAGACGATATCGCTTAGGAGATGGCCATGATCTCAATCGAAGCCTCAATTCTTTCCGCTGATTTTGCGCGTCTGGGGGAGCAGGTTGAAGCGGCCGAGCGCGCCGGCGTCGATGCGATACAGATCGACGTGATGGACGGGCGCTTTGTGCCCGTCATCACCTTTGGCCCGGCCATCGTGCGAGCCCTGCGCCCGCACGTCGACCTGCCGCTCGACGTCCACCTCATGATCGTCGAGCCAGGGCGACATCTGGAATCGTTCGCCGAGGCCGGGGCCGATCGTCTGATCGTGCATCAGGAGGCCACGCCGCATCTTCACCGTGTGCTGGAGGCCATCCGCGGGCTGGGCATCGAGGCTGGTGTGAGCATCAATCCCGGCACCCCGTTGACCGTCCTGGAGGAGGTCCTGGATCTGGTCGATCTGGTGCAGATCATGACGGTCGACCCAGGCTGGGGCGGCCAGGCGCTTCTCACCGGTCAGCTGGACAAGATCCGGCGTCTCAGGCTGATGCTGGACCAGCGAGGCCTGGACGTGTCCATCGGCGTGGATGGCGGGATCAATGTCTCCACCGCGCCGCTCGTGGTCAATGCCGGGGCCACCATGATGGTCTCTGGGTCGAGCATCTACAACGACGAGGCCCCTGTGTTGGACAACGTCAAGGCTCTTCGGGCCAGCGTGGCCCGAAGCGGGTGAGCGAGGTGCGGCGCACGTGAACGGCACGTTCGGCAAGTGCCGTCGCACCGCGGCTGGGGGACCAGCCATGAGCAAGCGCTGGAGGCTCTGGTGCAGTTGTTGGAGGAGCGCCACGACTACCGCGTGGCCTCCTACCGCCCGGGGCCTCCTCCCGCCCCCTGATGCGGCTGCGTGCCCTTACCAGCGACCGCCCAGGCTAGGGCAAGCCCGGTCTTAGGCGAGCCCGGTGCCCTCCGCGTCTACCAAAAGTGCGCCACCGTCCTCGATCGCGAGCTCGACGTCGAGCCCAGCCCGGTCACGCGCGAGATGTACGAGTGACTGCTGGCGGTGGAGGAGTCGCTCCCTGGGCGGCCCCCCGGGCGGATGGCCGCTGTCTCGCCTCTGGTGGGGCGCCAGGGCATTGCCACTGCCACCGCTCTCTGCTACGCCGGTGAGGGGGAGCTGGCCTATGCCCCCGTGGCCGCTTGGCTGCGCGAATTGCCGCTGCCTCGGTTGGAGCCGGTCTGGCGCAGGGAGCTAGCCCGCATCCTGCCCAGGGCCGGTGTTTATCCCCGGGATGGTGTTTATCCCCGGGATGGTGTTTACCCCGAGTTGCTCGCCGATCAGGGCGTGGGCTAACAAGGCTAAGGCTGCAAGACGCACCGGCCTAGCCCAGTATTCGACCATGGTGAGGAACTGGAGCCAAGCTCCTACCACACTCCATCATAAGGTGACCGGCACTTCAGACCGAACGTCCAAGGCCGCTAGTGAGTCAGTAGCGACGCTTACCGTCTTGCAGGAAGCCATCTCTGGAGTGCCGGTCACCTTGAGAATGCGAAGCCTCGGGACCACCCAACGTCCCTTTTGCCAGAATGGGCGATGGATAGTACAATCTCCATAAGTGTAGAAATGAGGACTCATGATCACGGAGGGAGGAGACCGATGGAGTTGGGCATCGTTGGACTAGGCAAGATGGGCGCCAACATGGCGCGTCGGCTATCACGGGGTGGTCACCGCGTGGTAGGCTACAATCGCAGCGTCGAAGTTGCATACGATCTGGCGGATGAGGAGGAGAACGTCGTCCCCACGGAGTCGCTGGAGGATCTTGTCGACGAGCTGTCCCCGCCGCGGGCCGCATGGTCGATGGTCCCCGCTGGTGGCCCCACCGAGCAGGTGGTTGGATCCCTGTTGGATATACTGGAGCCGGGCGACATCATCATCGACGGGGGCAACTCCAATTACAAGGACTCGTTGCGGCACGCTGAGATGGTTCGTGAGAGGGGACTCCACTTCGTCGACGTCGGCGTCAGCGGCGGCATCTGGGGCCTCGAGGAGGGCTACGGCATGATGGTCGGCGGCGAGGAGGCCATCGTCGAGCACCTGCGCCCTATCTTCGACACCCTCGCCCCTGGGCCGGATAAAGGGTGGGGCCGCGTGGGGCCTAGCGGCGCCGGTCACTTCGTGAAGATGGTGCACAACGGCATTGAGTACGGCCTGATGCAGGCCTACGCCGAGGGGTTCGAGATCATGAGGGCCAAGGAGGCCTTCGACCTCGATCTCCACAACGTGGCCGAGATATGGCGTTTCGGCACCGTCATCCGCTCCTGGCTGCTCGACCTGACCGCCAAGGCCCTGGAGGACGATCAGGCCCTCAGTGACATCAAGGGATACGTGGAGGACTCTGGCGAGGGTCGCTGGACCGTATTCGAATCCGTTGACCTGGACGTCCCCGCACCCGTCATCACTCTGGCGCTGCAGATGCGGCTCGCCAGCCGACAGGAGGAGAGCTACGCCGCCAAGCTGCTGGCCGCGCTCCGTAACCAGTTCGGCGGTCACGCCGTGAAGCGCGACTAGCGACCCTGTAGCCAGAAGGCGTGAGGACTGGAGGTCCACCCGTGAAGTCCATCAGCCGTTCCAATCCCGCCACCATCGTCATCTTCGGTGCGTCGGGTGACCTGACGCAGCGCAAGCTCGTGCCAGCGCTCCACACCCTTTCCTGCCGTCAACTGCTTTCCCGCAAGAAGCACGTGATCGGCATATCGAGGAGCGATTACTCCGACGAGGCGTTCCACCGTCGCCTCTACGACGGCGTCGTCGAGTACTCCCGCGCTGCATCGGGCCCCCGGGATGTCTGTCAGCTCTGGCCCGAGTACGCGAAGAACTACAGCTACATAGCCGGGGATCTCTCCGATCTGGAGACCTACCGTCGCCTCGGCGATCGGTTGGCCTCTCTGAATGGGGCGGGGGAGGCCAACTCAGCCTCGGGCGCAGGCAGCAACGTGCTCTTCTACCTGGCGGTTCCCCCCGTCCTGTATCCGATGATCGTCGAACGGCTGGGTAAATCGGGCCTCAACCAGAGCGAGGCCGGCTGGCGCCGCGTCATCGTGGAGAAGCCGTTTGGTCACGACCTGGAGAGCGCCCGCCAGCTTAACGATGAGCTCCACGCCGTCTTCGACGAGCGTCAGGTCTACCGTATCGACCACTACCTGGGCAAGGAGACGGTGCAGAACATCATGAGTTTCCGCTTCGCCAACGCCATCTTCGAGCCGCTGTGGAGTCGAAACTACATCGATCACGTCCAGATCAGCGTGGCGGAGAGCGTTGGCGTTGGTCATCGCGCTGGTTACTACGAGGGTGCCGGCGTGCTGCGCGACATGTTCCAGAATCACCTGATGCAGCTTCTGACGCTGACGGCCCTGGAGCCACCGGTCGCCTTTGAGGCCGGTGCCCTCCGGGACGAGAAGGCAAAGGTTCTGCGCGCCATCTCGCCCATCACCCAGAGCGTGCGCGGCCAGTATCGCGAGTACCGTGACGAGGAGGAGGTCGCGCCCGATTCCGACACGGCGACCTACGCCGCGCTCAAGCTGTGGGTCGATAACTGGCGCTGGCGAGGGGTGCCGTTCTATCTGCGCTCGGGGAAGCGCCTGGCGCTGAAGACCACGGAGATCGCCATCGAGTTCAAGTGCGTGCCCCATCTGATGTTCGCCATCAAGCGGGAGGAGGACATCAGACCGGACGTCCTCTCCCTCTGCATTCAACCCAACGAGGGCATACACCTCAACGTCCAGGCCAAGGAGCCCGGTGCCGGCATGCAGACGCGTCCGGTCACCATGGAGTTCCGCTACGCTGATGAGTTCGGTGAGGACGCCCTTCCGGAGGCGTATGAGCGGCTGCTGCTTGATGCCCTCAATGGAGACGCCTCGCTCTTCGCCCGGGCCGACGAGATCGAGCTCGCCTGGTCCCTGATCGATCCTGTCTTGGAGCAGTGGGAGGGTGAGGACGCTCCACCGCTCGCCTTCTACGAGTCGGACACCTGGGGCCCATCCGTGGCCGATCAGCTTCTCGCCCGCGACGGGCGAGCCTGGCACCAGCAGTGCTGTGGCGAGGGCCAGCGCGGGACGTGAGTGAGCTCACGGTGGGCGAGCTCACCGTTGTCCCCACCCCCGAGCGCCTGGCCTGGGTGGCAGCGGAACGGATCGCGGATCTGGCCTCCCGTGCGATTGCCAAGCGAGGTCGCTTCGTCGTGGCGCTTTCCGGCGGCTCCACGCCTCGGCCCACCTACCGCCTCCTGGCCCAGGATCGAGGGCCGTTGGCGATAGACTGGTCTCGCGTCCAGATCTTCTGGGGGGACGAGCGCTGCGTGCCGCCCGATCATCCCGACAGCAACTACCGCATGGCGCGTCGGGCGCTTCTCGATCACGTCCAGGTTCCGGCGGCTCAGGTGCACCGCGTCAAGGGGGAGCTCCCGCCCCAGGAGGCCGCTGCCGCCTACCGGGCGGAGCTGGGCGACGCGGCGTCGCACCGCGGCTGGGGGACCAGCCGTGAGCAGGTGGTGCCGGGTGAGCGGGCGAGAACCTTCGACCTGATCCTTCTGGGCCTGGGCTCTGATGGTCACACCGCCTCTCTCTTCCCGGGAACGGCGGCAGTCGCGGAGCGGCGGCGGGACGTGATCGCTGTCTACGCGGAGAGGCTGGACAGCTGGCGGGTCACGCTGACGCTTCCGATCATCAACGACGCTCGCCACGTGATCTTCCTCGTCAGCGGACGGAGGAAGGCGGATGCGCTCGCCCGCGTCCACGCCGGCGGGTCGACGGGCGAGGGCGACAAGGCATCTGAGCAGCTTCCCGCCAAGTTGGTTCGACCCACGGAGGGGACGTTGACCTGGCTGGTCGACCGGGACGCTGCTGCTGCCTTGTCGCCCTGAAGTGGCACCGGATAGGACGAACACGTCTAACGACGGCACCGCCACCGTGGTTTTCTAGATCGCGTTGACAGCTGCTCTGTTTGGCGTCTTCAATCCACTCGCCGGTGTGCTTGGCTTCTCTTGGTGGTGACCGGAGTGCTGAAGGGCACGACCATCCAGTTTTCCCTTCGCCGTCTCGGGCTGACCGAGCAGCCGGAGCATCGCGTGGAGCAGGAGAGGAAGATGGTGCGCTTGTTCACTGCCCGCGCCGGGCTGAGTCGCCTGCAACGTATGCACCGCGAGGGCCTCCTTGCCGACGAGATGGGGTGGTCGCTGTTGTGCATTGCCCAGGCCCTCGACCCCAAGAACGTCGAGCGGCTTGCGGCGGCCGTGCGTGAATCGACCGGCGTGGAGGTGATCGTCGTCGATTAGACGGAGACAGGCGCTATCGACGGGCGAAGCACTCGTTGTGAGTAGCAGTGGAGGGCCTCTCTCGTAAGACGTGCCGCACTCACCTCGTCTAAGGGTTGGTGGAGGAAAAGACGCCGGTGAACGGCGCTCCAAAGAGAGGTGAGTGATGAAGAGACGATCTGATAGAACGGACGATAAGGTCCAATGGTTTGATAGAACAGAAGATAGGATCCAACAGTTTTCGAGGCGTGAGCTGCTCAAGCGCATGGCTTGCGGTGGCAGGAGCACGTATTTTAGACCTTTGGGGTTTTCGTGCGGCGCATCAGGCCCCCAAGAACCTCTTCACCGCACACAAAATGGCGCGCTGCGAGCTGTCAACTGAAACCCCAAAGGTCTCGGCCGTCAAAATCCTTGCTCCTGCTTGCGGTGGGTTGGCGGTCAGCGGTGTGGGGACCCTACTCTCGGCCTGTGCGCCCGGCGCCATTGATGCGCGCGAAGGGGCGTCGACGGAGGCTCCGTCGACCCGCGAGACCCCTGATCAAACCCCGTCGTACCATCTCCCGACCGAGGAGGGCCTGTGGAGTCCGCCGTCGTCCCAGCGGGCTGATCTGCCAGCGGGTGAGGGACACGTTCAGATAGAGGGGGTCGGCTCCTTTGCTTTTGAGGCCGGGCAGGTGACGACGCAGCGCCCGGACATCTTCCAGCAAGGGCATTGGTGACTGCGTCGACCCTTCTCCTTGTTCGACGTACTGGTACATCTCTCCGAGAAAGGTCTCATCGCGCTTGACTATCACTTCGATGAGGCGATGGACACCCACGTCATCGACGCGCTCAATGGCGAGAGCGGTTGGTGGCACAACGCCCACTACTCGGCCGGTTGGTTCGAGCCCAATGTCTTCCGCATGGATCATTATCCCTACAAGAACAACATGCGCATTCGGCTCGATCGGGAGAAAGAGGACCGCGTTGAGGCTGTCTACCACACGTTCCGGGAGGAGGTAGGCCGTCTGGAGGCGAACGGCGGGCAGGTGGTCATCCCGGACGTCCGGATTAGGACGCCCAATCGCCGACTGGCCTTCGATGACGTGGTCGTCACGCCGCACGACGTGCGCACGGACGTGCTGCAGCCGGGTGTCGTGACCGCCCTCGATGCCCTGATCAGCCTGGCGGCGTGGCTTTCAGCTACCGTTGAGGGTGGTATAATACGTCAGGAGTCTGGGACGTCTACACCAGTGAGGGGATAGCCATCGGTTCGACGCAATCACCAGGGTCGACGCGGTCACCGTCGCAGACGCCGCCTCAGGAGGGCGGCGCTCGCCCCTACGTCGGCCTTAGCATCGGCGTCTTCACCGTCTCCAGCGCCGCCATTCTGATTCGGTTGGCTCAGGCTGGCGCCCATTCGCTGACGGTCGCTGCCTGGCGCCTCACGCTGGCGACGCTGATCCTGACGCCGGTTGTCATAGCGAGGTCGCGCGGCGCGGGCTCGCGCCATGAGCTGGCATCGCTGACGGCCGGCGAGTGGCGACGTGCTCTTCTCTCCGGCCTGCTTCTCGCGATTCATTTCGTGTCCTGGATCATGTCGCTCTCGCTAACCTCCGTGGCGGCCTCGGTGGTGCTGATGACGACACATCCCATCTTCGCCGCGCTCGGCTCCCACCTGCTGTTGGACGAGCCCGTGGAACGGCGCATGGTCATCGCCCTCGTCGTCGCGGTCCTCGGCAGCGGGGTCATCGCGCTCGGCGATCTGGGCCGGGGCAGCCACCAGATCCTGGGGGATCTCTTGGCCCTGGTGGGAGGGATCTCTGCCGCTGGCTACTTCATGATCGGACGGCGGCTGCGGGCACGGCTTTCGCTT
Source organism: uncultured Anaerolineales bacterium (assembly GCA_964575455.1). GTDB lineage: Bacteria > Chloroflexota > Anaerolineae > B4-G1 > B4-G1 > SKLM01. Next base: position 25,752 of record CAZNRX010000001.1, read on the forward strand.
CTGGGGTATGTCTACCCCGTCTATGGCACCGCCGCCGTGATTCTGCTTGGCACGCTGCTGGTCTCTGGCCTGCCCTGGCTCCCTCAAAGGCCGGAGACCTGGCTTTGGCTGGGGCTGATGGCGCTGGGTCCCCAGATTCTGGGCCACTCCTCGCTGAACTGGGCGCTGCGCTATCTCTCGGCGACCTTCGTGACCCTGGCCACGCTTGGTGAACCGATCGGCTCGACGCTTCTGGCCTGGTGGCTTCTGGGAGAGCCGCCGACGATCTGGGCCGTGATGGGTGGCCTGATGATTCTCGGGGGCATTGTGGTGGCCTCCCGGTCGACCCAGTCGCCTCCTTTGCCCCAGGCAGATTCGTAATCCGTGGTCTCGCGCTCACGCCGCCCCGCCCCCACGCTGCCTTGCTCTCAGGCTGCCCCGCTTCCAGCTCGTCTGCCACATAGGTGCCATATGCCCCAAAATACAATCCGCGAACGTGCAGAACACCCAGAGGTCGTTGCAGATGAAAGCACAGGAGGTCCACGAGATGAGAACAGTGAGCATTCTCAACGAGGTGCTTGGGCCGGTGATGCGCGGACCCTCCAGTTCGCACACCGCGGGCTCGTTCCACATCGGCCGTATGGCTCTAGATCTCCTTAGGGACGATGCTTGTCCCCGGGACGATGTCCATCCTCGGGGTGAGCCAGCGTCAGCCAGTTTTCGCTTTGACCCTGGCGGCTCGCTGGCCGAGGTCTACCGACAACAGGGCAGCGACCTGGCCTTCACCGCCGGGCTGCTGGGCCTGTCCATCACGGACGAGGCCTTCGTCCGGGCGCTCGACCTGGCCGCCGAGCGTGGCCTGGATGTCACCTTCCAGACCGAGCCTCTGCCGGAGGCGGATCATCCCAACGCCGTTGAGATCCGTATGAGTGACTGCGTCGACCCGGTGGCGCGGGATGGACGGCAGTTGAGCGTGTCGGCACAGTCCATCGGCGGGGGAGCCGTGGTCTTCACTCGCGTTGGATCGTGGCCGGTGCGCCTGACCGGTGATGCCCACGAGATCCTGGTTGTCACGGATGTGGGGGCCGAGGTGGCCGTGCGCCAGCTCCTGGTTCGGGCGGGCCATGTCCTTGAGGAGCCAACGGTTACGGTGCAGGGTGGGCAGGCGCTGCTTCACGTGCGCCGGGGGGAGCCGCTCGACGATGACCTCCGGTCGAAGGTCGCCAGGCTGGCCAACGTCCACCACCTGCGCACGACTTCACCCGTCTTCTTCGTGCGCCGGGGAGAAGGCCCCCTCTTCTCCAGCGCTGCGAGGATGGTCTCGCTCGCGGACGAAAGGGCGCTCTCGCTGGGCCAGCTTGGGTTGGCCTACGAGTCCGCTCTTCTCGGCCTTCCGGAGGACGAGGTGCTTGCCGAGGTCGTCAGGCGCTTCGACGTGATGCAGGCCAGCGTTCATCGCGGGCTGGAGGTCGATCTGCCGCCGATGCAGCTGCTCCGTCCCAGCGCTCGCCAGATCTACCGGGCCGAGGTGCAGGGGCGAGTCGCCGCCGGTGGCATGCATACCCGGGCAGCGGCCCGGGCGATGGCCGTGATGCACGTCAACGGTGGTATGGGCGTGATCTGTGCCGCGCCCACGGCCGGTTCCGCAGGCGTGATCCCCGGCACCGTGGTGACAATGGCAGAGGAGTGGGGGTTGGATCGCAGGGAGGCGGCGTTGGCCCTGCTGGCGGCCTCAGCCATTGGCCTCGTAGTGGGGGCCCGGGCGACCTTTGCCGCCGAGGTGGCAGGCTGCCAGGTGGAGATAGGCGCCGCCGGCGCCATGGCCGCTGCGGCCGTCGTCGAGGTCGCTGGCGGCACCGCTCAGCAGGCGGCCGACGCTGCAGCGATCGCTCTGCAGAACACGATGGGCTCGATCTGCGACATGGTGCAGGGTGTGGTCGAGATTCCGTGCCACACGCGAAACGCCGTGGCTTCGTCCAGCGCCTTCGTCTGCGCGGACCTTGTCCTGGGGGGCTACGTCAATCCTATTCCGCTGGACGAGACCGTCGACGCCGTCTACGCCACTGGCCAGATGCTGCCGCGCGAGCTAAAGTGCACCGCTCTGGGGGGCCTGGCCATCACACCCTCCGCCCAGGCCATGCCGCGCCTTCCCTGACGGCTGTGGCAAGACCTCTCCCCCTTGAGGGAGCGCTCATGCAAGGGGGAGGATCGGGCAAGGACAGGGTAAACTACTCCTCGTCGATCCCCCACCAATACATGTCGGCCAGCTTCTGATGCTCCTCCCGCAGCCGCACGAAGCTCTCGTAGCGGTGCTCGCTCACCTCTCCCTTCTCCACGGCCTCCTTCACGGCGCAGCCCGGCTCCACCGTGTGGGTGCAGTCGGAGAAGCGACAGTCGGCCACCAGCGGAGCGATGTCCGGGAAATAGGCATCGACCTCCTCTGGGTCCATGTCGAACAGGGCCAGCGCACGCAGGCCAGGCGTGTCGGCCACCCATCCGCCGTCCTCCAGAGGCACCAGCTGAGGCACCACGGTGGTGTGCCGGCCCTTCCGCGTGGCGCGGCTGACCTCCCGCACGCGCAGGCCCAGGCCCGGCTGCATGGCGTTGAGAAGGCTGGTCTTCCCCACTCCCGAGGGCCCCACCAGCGCCGATATCCTGCCTTCTAGGATGTCGTTCAGCTCGTCGACCCCCTGGCCCGTTTCCGCGCTGGTGTAGAGCACGGGATAGTCGATCTCCTCGTAGATCTCGAAGAGCGAGTGGGCCTTCTCTTCCTCGACCAGATCCAGCTTGTTGGCGCAGATCACAGTGGGGATATCCTGGAGCTCGGCGCCAACCAGCAGCCGGTCGAGCATGCGCAGGTTTGGCTCGGGCTCGCCCAGCGAGAAGACGAAGACCACGTGGTCTGGGTTGGCGATGATGATCTGTTCCCGTTCAGAGAGATAGCCCCGGCGGGTCCAGTGCCGGGACCCGCGGCCTGCTGAGGGCGCCATGCGCGCCAGCGCCCGCTCGCGCTCGGCCACCTCCTCGATCATCCCCTCGATCATGCCGCCTCCCTCGACGCGGCTGATGCGCACCCAGTCGCCGACGGCCACCAGATCTGTGTTGCGCCATTCCTCCTTCAGGCGGCCTCGCAACCGACAGGTGAAATCACCCTCGTCGGTGTGCACCGTGAAGAAGCCGCTCTGCGCTTTGATGACCAGTCCTTCGATTAACTCGGACATTCTGAAGCCTTTCGACGGTGCTTAACAGCAGCCTAAGTCAGGCCAATAGAGGTCATCCCTTGGCCTAAGGTTCCGGTGTAGGCGTGGGAGGCTCGTACCCCTCCTCTGCCTCGGGCGGCAGGTCCGTGAGGGGGAGGCCGAAGTAGGCCTCGACCACCTGTCGTGCCAGCGGCGCGGCCACCGTGGAGCCCTCCCCAGCGTTCTCCGCCAGCACCACCAGCGCGATCTCTGGATCGTTGGCCGGTGCGTAGGCCGCGAACCACGAATGTGGCTCTGCCTCTTGCGCGCCGGCCTCGGCCGTGCCGGTCTTCCCTGCCACTGGGATGCTCAAGCCCGCGAAGCGGTGGCTCGCCGTGCCGATAGACTTGGTCGTGACGCCCAAAAGCCCCGCCTGCAGGGCCGCCAGGTGCTCGGAGCTGAGCGGGAGGGTGCCCACGACCTCGGGCTCCGTCACCTGTTCCGGCTGCTCTTCGCCGGCTTCAATCCGTTCGACGATGTAGGGGCGGTAGAGGGTGCCGCCGTTCGCCACAGCCGCCATCATGCGCGCTACCTGCAGCGGTGTCACGCGCAGATAACCCTGCCCGATGGCCAGGTTGACCGTGTCCCCCGGATACCACATCTCTCCAAGGGCATCCTCTTTCCACGCCGGGTCCGGCATCAGCCCGCTTTCCTCCAACAGGCCCTCCAGCCCCGTCGCCTCGCCCAGGCCGAGGTGATGGCCGAACCGAGACAGAGCGCCGGGCTCCAGTTCGTGGAGCGCTTTCCCCACGTTGTAGAACACGACGTTGCACGACGCCGAGAGGCCGTCCTGGAGCGCGATCTGGCCGTGTCCATCCTCCTTCCAGCAGTACTTCCGGGCGCCGCGTCCGAGGCCATCCCAGTAGCCGGGGCAGTTGAACGTGGTCTCCATTGGGTCCATACCGGCCTCTTCCATTCCCGCCGATATGGTCACGATCTTGAACACCGAGCCGGTGGGGTAGGTCCCCTGCAGGGCACGGTTGATGAGCGGATGGCGCGGATCGGCCAGGACACGCGAGCGCTCCACGTCGCTGGCCGGTCCAACGAAGATGTTGGGATCGAAGCCCGGGCCGCTAACCAGGGCGCGGATCGCGCCGCTTTGGACGTCGAGGATCACGATGGCTCCCTTGCGATCCCCGAGGATCTGCTGCACCTTTTCCTGCACATTGCGATCCAGGGTGGTGTAGATGGAGCGGCCAGGGACCGCCTTGCGGTGGCGCAGCTGCATTACCTCTTCGCCCGTCGCCGTAACGATGGCGAGTGTGCCACCGTGCTGCCCGGCCAGGATCTCCTCGCCCCACGCTTCCAGGCCCGCAACGCCAACCATCTCGTCGCCTCGATACCCTCGCGAGCGGTAGTCCATCAGCTTCTCGGCCGGCACGGGGGCCACCCACCCGACGGCGTGAGGGGCGGCCTCTCCATGGGGGTACGTGCGTCCGGTCTTCTCCTCGCGGTACAGTCCGGGGAGGGAGGTGAGCATCTCGTTCTGCTCCACACTCACCTTGGCGGGTATGTCCGCGATGGGTATCTTCCATTCCGGGTTGGCCGATTCATATCGCTTGCGGATCTCGTCGCTCGAGAGGCCGGTGACGGAGCTCAACGCTTGGAGCGTGGCTTGCTCGTCCTCGATCTGCGCCGGAATGACGCCCAGCGTGACGATCGTGCCCTGAGTCGCCAGCCCCAGGCCGTTGGTGTCGTAGATGTTTGCTCGGATCGGGATGCTGTACGTGGTGTGGAAATACTTGGACGCTTGGCCGGGATCGCCCGTCGACCCTTCTCCCGTCAGCTGTGGCCAGATCAGGCCGCTGTCCCAATGGACTCCCCACGAACCTCGGCTCAGGGCGAGCGACATGGCGCCGTCGGCCTCCAGCGTGCCGAAAAGCGCGGTCTCCAGGGTCACGTGAAAGGCCGCAGTCGCCCGGTCGTCTTCGCGTAGTACGGATTGCAGCTTGGTGGTGACGGTAATGACAGAGGCGGAGGTGAGCGCACTTCGGTATCGCCCGGCGAACGTCTCGGCTCCCATGGCCCCCCGACTCCGTGGCGAGAGGAGGCTGTGCATGGTGTCGTAATCGCCTTGTTCCCAGGCCCGCAGGAACGCGTCAGCCGTGGTTTCCGGGGGGAGGGGTGAGACGCTCTCCTCGAGCGTCGGCGTGCCCGTGGGTTCCTCGCTCGCCGCGTCAGCCGTGGGAACGACCTTAGTCGTTACCGAGCTGCCTAGGCCCATGCAGCTCGTTAGTAGGATCGCGAGCATGCTCGTGATGATGAGACCTATATCAGTGCAGAACATGCGCTCTACGTTGCGTCTCTCCATCTTGGAAGCGGATGCGGCAAGATCGATCAAGGGCACTCAGTCTCCTGGTAGGCGGCTCGGGCTGTCAGCGAAGCGGCGGCTGTGCAGCGATGGCCGGTGTGGGCTTGGCAGGCGGCTGGTACGTCCGCCGCGGGAGGGCGTCCCCAGCGAAGGAGGAGGCGCGTCAGATGGCACAGCGGCAGCCCCATGACGCTTGCATAGCACCCTTCCATCTCCTTCACCGGGTGGAATCCTTGGTGCTGAATGGCGTAGGCGCCGGCCTTGTCCAGCGGATCGCCGCTGGCGACGTAGGCTGCGATCTCGCTGTCCGTGTAGGTACGCATGGTCAGCCGCGTCTCTGCCAGCTTCGTTACCGCGCGACGGGTGCGATCCAGCACCGTGACGGCGCTGTAGACCAGATGAGACCGTCCACGGAGGAGGCGGAGCATCGCCCCGGCTTCCTCCGCGTCGCGTGGCTTGCCCAGGATGCGGGTTGGGCCATGAGCCTCTTCCAGCGCCACGACCGTGTCGCAGGCGATCACCAGGGCCTCGCCGTGACCATTGAGCCTTGCGTCGCCAATTTTGAGGCTCTCTGCCTTGGCGCGGCTCAGTCGGGTCACTAGCTCCACGGGTGTCTCATCAGCCCGGGGCACTTCGGCTACGTCGGCTGCCGTGACCTCAAAGGGCAACCCCAGCAGTTGCAGCAGCTCACGGCGGCGAGGAGATCGGGAGGCTAGCACTAAACATGGCTCGGTCATCTTGCTTGATATTGTAGCACATCCGCCCCGGTTGTAAAAATCGATCGAGCGTGCTATCATTGTGGTATCAGCATGGCTCTTCTTCTAGCCTGTCGCGCCGGGAGGTCCTTCATACGATGATGGAGATAGCACCTGATGAGGTGAAGTCCGTGCGGCATGAGCCTCCCGATCGTCTGCGGCGATCGCTCTACCGTCGAGCGATTCTTGTCGCTGTGCTCGGCAATATTGTGCTGGCCGCAGCCAAAGGTCTGGTGGCGTGGGTGGCGGGAAGCAGCGCCGTGCTGTCGGACGCAGCCAATTCTCTCTCAGACACCTTCTACAGCCTTCTAATGGCGCTCGGCCTGTACGTGGCGCAGCAGCCGGCCGATGAGTCACACCCCGTGGGAGATTCTCTCTGAGAATGTGGGTTATCTCACTGGCCGTGGCGCGCCGCCCGAGGTAGTGGCGGACATCGTTTCAGCTGCATCCTCCGTGCCGGGCGTTTTGAATGTCCATCAGGTGATTGCTGACCACGTGGGTCCGGAACTGCGCGTCGACATGCACGTTGACGTCGATGGCGAGATGACGCTTCATGAGGCACATGCCATCGCCGAGAGGGTGGAAGCGCAGGTGGAGACCCTGTCCACTGTCGATTTGGCATTCGTGCACGTCGAGCCTGGTGATGATTAGCCGCAGTCGGAGGGTCGAAGCGGGGTTTTCCTGCCAGATTTGACCGCTGGGGACAGGAACAGAGATCCTTGCTCCAGCACTCCGCACGGTTCCGTGTCTGACTACGAACCCTTCGGTGAACCTTGTCCAATGCGCTGGATTCTCTCCGTCAGGGCCTGCGGCGTGAGGGCGCTCTTGTGCATCAAGGTCTCGATGTGCTCGTTGAGTTGCTTCCGCTCTTCGCTCGTCACGTTCCTGACTGTGAGTACGATGACGGGTATGTCCGCGGTTCTCTCGTCGTCCTTCAATCTCTCCAGAACCTCGAAACCATTGATGCCGGGCATCATCAGATCGAGCAGGATGCCGTCAGGTTGCTCCCTTCGCGCTTTGGCTACCCCTTCCTTTCCATCATAGGCCGGAATCAGCGTGCAGGGTTCGTGGTGGAGCATTGCTTCCAGCAGGGGCACCAGCCGCGTATCGTCGTCTATGACCAGGATCTTCGGTTCTCCCGGGGTCGCCCTTGGCACCGGAAGCCGGTTCAGCACCGTCTGCAGGGCGCCACGGTCTAGAGGTTTGACCAGGTAATCTGTGGCGCCAAGGCTGAGGGCCAGTTCGCTGTTCCGGAGGGCCGAGATGACCAACACGGGGATGTCCCTCGTCTGTTGGTCTGACTTGAGGCTTTGCAGGATCTGCCAGCCATCCTGTCCCGGGAGCATGATGTCCAGGGTGATCAGTGTAGGGTTCAGCTTGCAGGCTTGCTCCAGCACACCAGAGCCCTCGTAGTAATGAACCGGCTCATAGCCTTCCTTGCGCAGATAGAGGGAGAGCAGGTTGCTGAACTGGCGATCGTCCTCGACGATCAGGACCTTCTTGTCCTGACGCATGGGCATCAGCTCCTCCTCCGTTTCCTCTACCTGGGGCGGCGGCCCGGCAAGCGGCAGCAGGAAGGAGAAGGTGGACCCTTCGCCGTGTGTGCTCTCCACCCAGATGGTCCCCCCGTGCATCTCGACCAGGCGCTTGCTGATGGTCAAACCCAGCCCGGTGCCCTCTATCTCTCGCGTCGCCGTCCCATCCGCCTGGCGGAATTCCTCGAAGATGATATCCTGGTCCTCGGGCTTGATGCCGATCCCCGTGTCCGATACCGAAAAGAGCATCGTCGCCGGGTCGGCCAGGCTGCAGGACAGCGTGATCTCGTTTCCCTCCGGGGTGAACTTATGCGCATTGCTCAAGAGGTTCAGCAGCACCTGTCTCAGCCGGATGCGGTCTGCGTTCAACGGGGGCAGCTGGGTCGACGCGGGGTCCCCGGCCTTGCCGATCTCGACGGTCAGAATCTGAGATTTCTCCTCGATCATAGGCGTGACTGTCTTCTGCACGTTATCGATCAGCTCCGCGACGTCGAAGCGCTCTGGGGCGAGTTCTATGCGCCCCGCTTCGATCTTGGAGAGGTCGAGGATGTCGTTGATCAACGCCATGAGATGCTCGCCGCTGGCGTAGATGTTCTCCACGCACTCCTTGCGCTCGGGCGGCATCTCGCCGAGCAGCCCATCGATCAGCACCTCCGAGAAGCCGATCACCGAGTTGAGCGGGGTGCGGAGCTCGTGGCTCATGTTGGCCAGGAACTGGCTCTTGAGGCGATCGAGCTCCTTCAACCTGGCGTTCGCTTGCTCCAGCGCCTCCGCGCGCTGCTGCAGCTCGGCTCGAGCGCCCTCAACCTCCTCGAACAGACGGGCGCGTTCGATCAGCATGGCCAGATTGCTTCCCAGGGTGCTCAGCAGCCGTTGGTCGTCGAGCGTGAAGGCGTCGACCTCGGCGCTCTCAACGTTGAGCGTCCCCAACACGCGGCTGCCCGAGCCCAGCGGCACACACAGCTCGGAGCGGGTCTCGGGGTTGGCGGTGTAGTACCTGGAGTCCTCGCGGACGTCAGACGCCAGGACGGGCTCTCCGTGCTGGGCCACCCAGCCCGTGATGCCTTCTCCCAGCGATAGATCCAGCTCCCTAACCTGGTCGCGTGAATAACCAACACCGGCCTTCATGCGTAGCTTTCCGTTCTCTTGGTCGATCAACTGGAGCGCTATCTGGGTGCCCTTCCACTCAGTAGCCAGGGCCTCCGCTGCAGCCTGGAGCGTCTCCTGCAGGTGCGTGCTCGACGCGGCGGCCAGGCTCACGTCGTGGAGCAGTTGGAGATCCTTCATCCTGGAGCGTGTCTCGGTCAGCAGCTCGGCGTTCTGGTATGCGATGGCAATCTGATCGCTGATCACCTCCAGCGCCATCTGATCGCTCTCGTTGAAGGCCCGGGTGATGTCTGCCTCTGCCTCCAGGACACCGATCACCAGCCCGCCCACCTTGATGGGCACCGACAGCGAGGAGGGAGACAGCCAATCCCCGACGCGATACACTATGTCGCTCTTGCTCGCATCCGCGGTAAGCACCGTCTCTCCCGTCTGAGCCGCTGTACCTATCGCGCCCTTGCCCATCGGCTGGCGGTAGCTGTCGGGGATGATGTCCCGGAAGTCGTCGGTCGCGGCGGCGGGGTAGAGCTCCTCCTCCAAGGGATGACGTCCATCCCCGTGATCGACCAGGAAGACGGCGGCCAGCCGGAACCCGAAGCGCTCTTGGATCAGGTCGACCACAACATCGAGAAGGGACGCGGGGTCCGTGACGGCGGCGGCGTGCCGGGCGATGTCCGCGGCGCCGGCCAGCTGGTTCGCCCGCCGCTGGGATTCATCGATGAGGCGCGCGTTCTCCAAGGCCGCGGCAGCCTGGTTGGCGAAGGCCATCATCAAGTCCACGTCCTGCTCCGTGAAGTCACGTTGATCCGGACGATTGATGGCCGTCATCGTCCCCAATGGCCTGTCTCGATAGATCAGGGGCACGACGACGATCGATCCGCAGCCCGTCGCCTGGCGCCGTTGCTGCACGCGCGGGCTTTCACGGGGATCCCCGGTCTGGCCCTCCCGGTCTTTGGGGGAGAGGGTCGGCTCCATCTCGCGCAGCACCCACCCGCTGAGCCCGTTCCATAGCTCCTCGAAGGAGGTCGAGACAACCCGATCGGCGCCCGGCCCGCCCTTGACGAAGTTCGTCACCTCTCGTCGCTTCAGGTCAAACGTGATCACCGTGGCCCGATCGGCAGGCAGCGCTTCGATCACGCCATCAACCACCGTCTGCAGCAGGTCCGGCAAATGCTCCTGGGCGATCAAGGAGCGGCTGGTGCGGTAGAGGACACTGGTCTCCGTGAGTCGCTCCTGAATCTGTTCGAAGAGCCGCGCGTTCTCCATGGCGATGGCGGTCTGATGGATCAGTGTCTGTCCTGTGGCTACCTCTCCCTCGGTGAACTGCCGGGCTATGGTGCTGTCCCAGACGTAGGCGAAGCCCAGCGCTTGGTCACGGGTCATGATCGGCAGCAGCAGCATGGCTTTCGCCCCCCGCTCCTCCAATTTTGCCCGAATCGCTGGGTCCAGGTTGGGGTCCTCTATCTGGAACTCCACCGGCTTGCCGAGGTCGAGCGCATCAGCCGTAGGCCCAACCACAGCGGCATCTGGAGCAGCTTCCTGGGGACAGCGTTCATCCCTTCCAAACCCCACATCTCTCTCCCTCTCGGTAGCCTCATCGGCGGCGTAGCTGGCCGCCGCCGTGGCGATGAGGTCGACAGAGTCGTCTTCAGCTCTTTCCGCCAGGCTGTAGACCTCGACGCTGGTGGCATTGAGCATCTCACACAAGCTGCGCGCCACGTAGGGCAGGACCTGGTCGATGTCCAGCGCCGAAGACATCGCCGAGGTCACACCTTGGAGCACCGTGACCTCTCGAAGCTGCGACCTCGTCTGCTCATACAGACGTGAGTTCTCCATGGCCAGGGCGGTCTGGTGGGTGAAGGCCGAGACCAGCTGACCGGTCTCCTCGTCGTAGGCCCGCGATTCGTGGGAGCCGATGGTCAGCGCTCCGATGACCCGTCCCCGTGCCGTCAGCGGCGTGATGAGCCAGGATACAAGGGGAGATGTAGCGTCATCGATGGGCAGTGCCGGAACTCTGTCAGCGCCGGAGAGCAGCACGGGACGTTTTTTCTCCACCACCCGTCGGATCATTGGCTGTTCATCCAGCGAGAATGTCTGGTGGAGAAGGGAGTCTTTCCAACCGCGACAGCCTACGATCTGGACCTTATCACCCTGGATGAGGCTCACCGTGGCCGCGTCGTAGGACACCAGCTCCTGGAGTTGGTTGAGAATCTCCTCCAGCAGCACCCCAAACCGCAGCGTTGTGCTGAGGATCTCGGCTGTCTCCAGCAACGTGCGGAGCTGAAGGTTCTGCTGCTGTAGTGTGTCCTCGATCTCCTTGCGCTCAGCCAGCCTCTGGTTGCTCTGTTGGCTCAGCTGGTGCAGCCGTCCGCTGAGGATGCCCATCAGCACCAGGACGGCCCATCCCAAGATGCCTCCGGAGTTCACCATCTCGGCGCTCGACCCTCCGGCTAGGTTCAGCAGCCCCAGGTTGATGGGAAAGGCCAGCAGGCTGGAAAGCGCGCCGCCCATTATGCCGAGGCCCCATGATGCCACGAGGGTTGGCGCGAGCGCGGAAGCGACCACCATGATCCCCGCCAGGCGGTACAGCGGTACGAAAGCGAGCGCATATACGCCCCACGTTCCCAGTACAATAGCCCATTTCCGATTCATTGTCTGCAGTCACCCACTCACTTCGCTATCGAATGTATTGCTTCAGTTGGTCTGCAAAGGCGCGCGTGTTGATCGGTTTGATGATGTAGCCCTCGCAGCCAGCGTCTGCTGCACGCTGACGCTCGCTCCCAACAGCATGAGCGGTCAGAGCGACGATGGGAATGTCCGCTGTCTCTGGCTGGGATTTCAGCACTTCTGCCGTCTCATAGCCGCTCATTCCGGGGAGCTTCAGGTCCATCAAGACCAGGTTAGGGCGCTTCTGGGTGGCGATTTCGATGGCCTCCTGACCGTTCTTCGCAAACAGAAGATGGTAGCCGTGGGGCCTCAGGACAGTCTCCACGAGCTGGCGGCTGACCTTGTTGTCCTCAACGACAAGGATCGCCTCCCTGGTCGGCCCATGGCTTCCCTCTTTCATCGCAGCAGCTCCTCCAGCTTAGCTTCCAAGCTGGGAATAACCTCTGGGGCGACGGACGTGGTCACCTGGGCACCGAGAGCCGGGCAGATGTCGGCTCCGACCGCTTCCGCGATCGCTTTGCCGCGTTCATCGCCCACTATCAGCAGGGCGGTGTCCTCCACGGTCTTGCTCAGCCATCGGCAGAGGGCCAGGGGATCCGAGGAGGTGTCCATGTCGATGACCACGGCGTCGGGCTTCGACCGCGCGGCCTCGGCGCTTGCTGCGTAGTCGTCTGTGACCACACAGACCTCCAGGCTGCCGTTCTTCCCCATCGCTTGTGCAAGATCTTTGATCGCCGAGTTGTTGCTCAGGACGAGCAACCTCGTCTGGGCCGGTTCCTTCAGCGCCTCGTCGATCGGCATGTTGTGGCTCTTCAGAAAGGCTATCAGGTCCGATCGTGGGATCCGATAGTGCCCCCCTGGGGTCGTGTACCCATTCAGCTTCCTGTCCTTGATCCAGTTGATGATGGTCGCCTGGGTAACGTGACAGTACTCGGCGGCTTGCCCGGTGGTGAATGGTCCGTCGCTGGACATAGATGTATCTTCTCGTCTCGAGAAGCCTCCTGAACACGCTTCGAATTAGGCCAAGGCGAGCGCCGTGCGCAGACATCGCTGCCCCAACCCCGCCTGCTTACGGCGGTGTTGCTCCGGCTCGCCAAGTGACAAACCTTGGGATTTTGAAGTATTATAGGATTTTTAAGAATATCCGTCAAGGAGAAGAAGGTACCAGGGCATGCTTTATCATTCTCAGGGAGCCAGGGTGTTGGATGAATGCGTCGGCCCTGGCACGTTTTCAGCCTTCGGACTTCGCAAATCTGGCGCGTCTGTCGGAAACGCGGTATAATCTATTCGAACTTACGTTCTAAGCACCGGATTGATGGACCGAGTGCCTCGCGCTTCAACGACACCTTCGACAAGTGCGAAGCACCGACGAGTAGAGACCCATGCCCAGATTTGACCTAGTCTCTCAGTTTCAACCCACCGGCGATCAACCGCAGGCCATAGCCTCTTTAGTCAAGGGCGTTCGTGAGGGATACAAACATCAGACCTTGCTCGGGGCGACGGGCACGGGCAAGACCTACGTTGTGTCCAAGCTGATCGAGGAGGTGCAGAAGCCGACGCTCGTCCTCGCACACAACAAGACCCTGGCTGCGCAGCTCTACTCCGAGTTCAGCGACTTCTTTCCCCACAACGCCGTGGAGTACTTCGTCTCCTACTACGACTACTATCAGCCGGAGGCCTACGTGCCCAAGCACGATCTCTACATCGAGAAGGACGCTGACATCAACGAGGAGATCGACAGGCTTCGGCTGGCCGCTACCACCGCCCTCTTCTCGCGCCGCGACGTCGTCATCGTCGCCTCGGTCTCCTGCATCTATGCCATCGGCGATCCCCAGGAATGGGGCCGCGTCGTCGTCGAGCTGGAGCGAGGGGGGCGCCATCGTCGAGATACGCTCCTGCGCCACCTGGTGGGCATCTACTACGAACGGAACGACGTGTCGCTGGAGCGCGGCAACTTCCGGGTGCGAGGCGATACGCTCGAGATCATGCCCGCCTATGGCGAGACGGCCTATCGTGTCAGTTTCTGGGGGGACGAGATCGAACGCATCACCGAGGTCGACCCGCTCACCGGGGAGGTGCTCGCCGACCTCAATCAACTGAAGATCTTCCCCGCCAAGCACTTCATCACGCCCAAGGAGAAGCGCGAGAAGGCCCTGGCGGATATCGAGGCTGAGCTGCAGGAGCAGCTGAGCGACCTGCGGGCGGAGGGGAAGCTCCTTGAGGCCCAGCGCTTGGAGCAGCGCACACGCTATGACCTGGAGATGATCCGCGAGATAGGATACTGTTCCGGCATTGAGAACTACTCGCGCCATCTGCAGCAGCGACCGCCGGGCTCGCCGCCGTGGACGCTGATGGACTACTTCCCGGCGGACTACCTTCTCGTTGTGGATGAGTCGCATATGACCGTTCCGCAGGTTCGCGGCATGTATCACGGCGATCGAAGCCGCAAGAAGACCCTGGTCGACTTCGGGTTCCGGCTGCCCTCGGCCCTTGATAACCGCCCCCTCGACTTCGAGGAGTTCGAGGCGCGGGTCAATCAGGCCATCTACACGTCCGCCACGCCGGGACCCTACGAGCTGGATCAGAGCGCCCAGGTGGTCCAGCAGATCATCCGCCCCACCGGCGTCGTCGATCCGAAGGTGATCGTCAGGCCAGCGCGGGGCCAGGTGGACGATCTCGTCGGAAGGATCAACGAGCGTCTGGAGCGGGGCGAGCGCGTGCTGGTCACCACCCTGACGAAGCGCATGGCCGAAGATCTGTCCGACTATCTGCGTGAGCTGGATATCAACGTGCACTATCTACACAGCGAGATCCAGACCATCGAGCGCGTCGAGATCCTGCGGGACCTGCGCTTGGGGGCCTACGACGTGGTCGTGGGCGTCAACCTGCTCCGTGAGGGGCTTGACCTGCCGGAGGTCAGCATGGTGGCCATCCTCGACGCGGACAAGGAAGGCTTCCTCCGTTCGGATACGGCTCTGATTCAGACCATCGGCCGGGCGGCGCGGCATGTCAACGGCACTGCGGTGCTCTACGCCGATCGGGTCACCGACTCAATGGCGCGCGCCATCGACGAGACCGATCGCCGCCGCGAGGTGCAGATGACGTACAACCGGGAGCATGGCATCAAGCCAGCCTCCATCGTCAAGGAGGTCCGCGACCTGACCGACCGCGTGCGCCGAAAGGCGGTGGGAGCTCCGCCCGGCGAGAAGGAGGCCGATCTGAGCCTCGCTCAGCTGCCGAAGGACGAGCTGGCGCGCATGATTCGGGAGCTTAGGAAGCAGATGGAGCACGCCGCCGACGAGCTGGCGTTCGAGAAGGCCGCTCTGCTGCGGGATCGGGTCTTCGAGCTGCGTGAGGTGCTCCAAGAGAAGGAGGCCGCCGACATCCCGGCCTGGGAGCGAGAGAGGAGACGCGCACAGCTAGTGAGGAGGAGATAATGGACAGCCTTTCGATTGTCTTACCGGCGTACAACGAAGAGGAGAACGTCGAACACGCTGTGGAACACGTCTCCGAGGTAGCTCAGGACCTCGACCGCGACTACGAGATCATCCTGGTCAACGATGGCAGCACCGATCGCACGGGCGAGATTGCTCGTCGGCTCGAGGAGCGCGTCCCCAACTTCCGCCTGGTGGAGCACTATCCTAATCGCGGCTATGGCGGGGCGCTGAAGGCGGGGTTTGAGGCTGCCCGAAAGGATTTGATCGCCTTCTACCCGGGGGACGCCCAGTTCGACTTCGGAGAGATCACGCGTCTCCTGGAGCGGCTGGAGGAGAAGGACGCGGACGTCGTCTGCGGCTACCGCGCGGATCGTCAGGACAATCTCGTTCGCCGCTTCAACGCCTGGGGCTGGAACACGGTGGTGCGCCTCCTCTTCGGCTACATGTGCCGTGACATCGACTGTGGCTTCAAGTTGTTCCGGCGCGAGCTGCTCGATCACGTCAACGTCGTCTCCGACGGAGCCATGATCGACACCGAGCTCCTGGCCGGAGCCAAAGCGCGGGGCTTCCGCATCGCCGAGGCCCCGCTCACCCATCTTCCTCGCGAGGCCGGCGAGGCCACCGGTGCCAACCTGGCCGTGATTCTCAAGGCGTTTCGGGATCTGGCGCGGTTTCGCCTGCGCTTGAGCCGAGAGCTGCGGCAAGAGGCGTGAGGGAGGCGGCCGGAAGCATGAAGCTGCGCTGCTATCGCTGCGGATGTGAATGGCCCTTTGATCCCACCCGATGTCGCTGCGCCTGCGGGCGCCTGCGGCGCGGTGTCTTTAAGATCGTGGGAGGCCCTACCTTTGCCCCAGCCCGCGTACGTGAGGATGTGCACAACCTGTGGCGCTATCGCGCAGCACTACCTTTAAGTGCCGCACTGCCATTGAGCGTCGCGCCGGTGACGCTCGGTGAGGGGTGGACCCCTCTGGTCGATGTCGACTGGGGTGGTCACCCGGTTCAGTTCAAAGTTGAGTCCCTCAATCCCACGGGCTCCTTCAAGGATCGCGGTGCAGCCCTGTTGGTCACGGCCCTCAGGGCGGCCGGCGTGCGCGAGGTGGTCGAGGATTCTTCGGGTAATGCTGGCGCCGCGCTCTCCGCCTACGCCGCCCGTGCGGGTCTGGACGCCACGGTCTACGTGCCGGCGCACGCATCGTATGTGAAGCAAGCGCAGATCGCCGTTTACGGCGCGGACGTCGTGGCGGTGCCGGGATCGCGTACCGACACTGCCCGTGCCGTGCTCCAGGCGGTCGACGAAGGAGCAATCTACGCCAGTCACGCCTACAGCCCCCTCTACGCCCAGGGGATGAAGACCATCGCCTTCGAGCTCTGGGAGCAGTGCGGTGGGTGCACCCCGGGGAGCGTCGTGGTTCCGTTGGGCCACGGCAGTCTGCTGCTCGGCCTCCACACCGGCTTCGACGAGTTGCTGGCGGCCGGATTGATCGAGCGCCACCCGCGGCTCGTGGGCGTCCAGGCCGAGGCCTGTGCGCCGCTGGCTCGCGCCTGGGAGGGGGGCGCCAGGGAGGTCGAGCCGGTCGAGGAGGGGGAGACGGTGGCCGGTGGCGTGCGTATCGCGGCGCCCCCCTGGGGCCGTCAGGTGCTGGACGCCGTGCGGAGCAGCCGTGGCGCCATCGTCGCTGTCTCCGATGAGGAGGCGTTGGCGTCCCAGAGGGAGTTGGCCCGGTGCGGCTTCCACGTCGAGCCCACCTCGGCGCTCGCCGTGGCGGCCCTCGATCAACTGAGCGACGTCGAGGGCTTCGATCTCGACGCGCCGACCATGGTGGTCCTCACGGGGAGCGGCTTCAAGACCCCAGCGCATGAGAATCTGAATCCAGATACTCCGAGCCTATGATCGATTCACAGCGCGACGTGAAGCGCTTCACGCTCCGTCACGACCTCCAATATGACGCTGTCACGCACATGCTCGACCTCGTCTCCGAGGTTGGCGAGCTGGCCAAGCTCTTGTTGCAGGCCAGCGACTACGGTCAGCGGCCGCTTGCTGACGACGTCGATTTCTCGGGCGAGCTGGGCGATGCGTTCTACAGCCTGTTGACCCTGGCCGTGGTGTTGGATGTCGATGCCGACGAGGCCCTGGACCGTGCACTGCAGAAGTATGAGAGACGCCTCCAGGAGCGGGGAGGGCCGGGTTCTGTATGACGGATGAACAGTTTGACGCCGGGCTTGACGCGCTCCAGAGGGCGCTGGCGCACCGCTTTGGCGATCCGACGCTCCTCCGTCGCGCCCTGACGCATCCCTCTTACGTCAACGAGCATCCCGAGGAGGCCGTAGGCGACAATCAGCGCCTGGAGTTCCTGGGCGATGCCGTGATCGATTTCATCGCCGCCGCGTGGGTCTACAGCCGCTACGCTGACTTCGCCGAGGGGCGCATGACGCGCCTGCGTGCCGCTCTGGTGCGCACCGAGACGTTGGCGCGCCTGGCCCGCCGCGTGAGCATCGACCGGGCGCTGCGCCTCGGCCACGGCGAGGAGGAGGCGGGAGGCCGCGACAGGGACCCAAATCTGTGTGACGCGTTCGAGGCCGTGGTGGGCGCCATCTACCTGGACGGGGGCATGGCGGCGGCCAGGGCCTTCGTAGAGCCGCTCCTCGGTCCGGTGGCGGAGGCGACGCTGGAGAGGGCGGCGGATCAGGACGCCAAGAGCCGCCTGCAGGAGTGGAGCCAGGCCGAACGGAAGATCACGCCCCGCTATCGCATCGTGGCCGAACGGGGGCCGGATCACGCCAAGACGTTCGAGGCAGAGGTGCTTCTGGGCGATGAGGTGTTGGGTCAGGGCTCAGGCCGCAGCAAGCAGGCGGCCGAGCAGGACGCAGCGGAGGCGGCCTGGGAGTCCGTCGTCTGGTCCTGACTCAGTTGAGGGGCGTGACGGGTGTTCCCTCCGACGGCGGAGCCCAGGGGCCTCTGGTGCATTCCGTGTAGCTGCTCTTCCGCTCGTGAAGCGTCATCTCTCTGGCAGGAAGGTAGGGGATGATCACGCGCCACGGCAGGGTCAGTTCGGTCTCCATGCTGAACCTCTCACTGCACGGGACGTAGGCCCTCTGGGTCGGATCGGGAACCACGTTTCCATCGGCGTCGTAGTAGGTCTTCTTCACGGCGCGCGCGCTGGCGTCGTCGATCAGACCGTTGCTCGCCAACGTGGTGTGCAGCAGACTCTCGCATCCTGCCAGGGTGGTCTCTCTAGGGTCGTGCATCGATATGCAGCGCACGGTCTGATAGGTGCCCACGTGCAGGGATTGCTTGATCGAGATGATCCGCCACATCTGCAGGGCGCCGAAGATGAGAAGGATGAAGATAGGCAACAGAAGGACGTAGGTGACGGTCGAGGCCCCTCTCTCGTCTCTCGGTAGCTTGCTCATGTCTCTCCTGCTGGGTCAGGGCGTTGAGGTCGGGGTGGGTGTGGGCCTGGGCGGGCTCCATTGCGGGCCGCATTCGATGTAGCTCCTGTGCCTGGCCACCAGCGTCATGCTTCTGGTGCCTCCGCTTCTGTCCGAGAACAGGCCGGGGATGAAGATCGGCCAGGGCAGAAACAGCTCTGCCTCCACGTCGAACTTCTCATTGCGGCCTAGGCCGCCGGCAGGGTCCTCTGGGCAGCCTAGCTTCTCGATGTCCAGGTTCTGGTTGACGCCGACGACGCAGATCACGTTGCCTTGCTCGTCCCGATACCTGATCTCAGCCCCTATCAGATCCTCCTGGTCCACGAAGCCGTTGTCCGCCACCTCGTTCAGAAGCACCCGCTCGCAGTTGAAGTCGTCGTCCTCAATGTCCGACACGCCGTTACAATCGTTGTAGACGGAGCGGCAGCGCGCGGCCTGGTACGTGGCCGCCCCCAGGGACTGTTTGACCGACACGATTTTCCAGACCTCGAAGGACCCGTAGATGAGGAGGACGAAGATGGGAAGGACCAGAGTAAGCTGGATGAGATCAGCCGAGCCTCTTCTATCCCTTATCAAGCCCGCTCTCCCTCGGTGCTGGGTGAACAGACGGTGCTGAGACGTGAACGGACGTTGTCAACGGCATGCGACCTGGCCCTCGTGCCGCGCGGCGATCACCCAATCCTGCTGATCCAGGAAGGGAATGAAGGTTTGCCAGGGCAGCTCCGCTCTGATGAAGAACTCCTCTTCGCACACTAACTCGGGTCGAGGGGCGATGATCGTCACTTCCCTGGCCACGTCCTCGCCCACCAGGCCGTTGTTGGCCAGCTCTGGCACGACGAAGTCGTCCCGGATCGTCCCGATCCAGTCCGCCGTGTCAGGGTTGAGGGACAGGTACCGGGCGGCCTGGTAGGTTCCCGAGCGCAGGGATTCTTTCACGGACCGCGCCTTCCAGATCTCATACCCCCCTATCACGATGAGCAGGAAGATCGGTAGGATGAGCAGGGTTTGGACCAGCGTGGATCCTCTCTGGCCGTCTCTCAGCAATCGCATCGCATCACCAGAATAGCCATACGTAGACCACCCCCGCCAGACAGAACGTCCAGGCGTACCGCCGTCCTTGGTCTTTCAGCTCCTCCTGCGTCGGGAGGACGTTCCTTCTTCCCAGTCGGTTCGTGATGCCCTGGGCCAGCTCGGAGGACGACTTACCCCAGTGCTTGATGATGATGAGAGGTATCGACACCGCCAGCACGCTGACCGCAAAGACGATGACGAAATCGTAGCTGGGGAACAGGGCAAAGAGGCCCATGAGCAGCTTGGCATCCCCTCCACCCATAACGTTGACTCGCCACATCAGGTACACCAGAACCCAGGCGATCAGAAACAACCACGTACCCTGATAGGCCCTCAGCCCGCCGGCGATGACCGCCGCAGGCAAGGTCAACCAGTTCGGAATCAGCCCCGTGCGCCAGTCCAGAATAGCGACGCTGCACAGCCAAACCGTGATGACCAGCCTGACCAACAGGGTCGTCAGGCTCAAGGGCCCCATTCCCCCGCTGGGCCTACCAGTCCCCGTGGTCGTCTGCGGACCTGCAGGGAGTAGCTGTGTGGGCGGGTCGGTCCGATCTCATCCGACGGCCCCATCAGCCCTCTGGGACGCTCTCAAGCTGGCCAAGGATGTCTTTGAAGATCCTTTTCAACTGGCCGCCGATCTCGTTGAGCACGGCAGCTGTCGCCAGCAGCAGGATGAGCGTCAGGGCGATCCATTCAACCAGCTCTGAACCGGACTCGTCCTTCAGGAACCTCCGCCATTCTCGCATAGGTCCTCGAACCATATATCCTCCAACGGATGAAGCGTCACGCCAATCCGACGGGGTCTGTCGTCCTTGGCGCTCGGCCAAGACGTCGTATCCGTACGTCCGCAGCAGCGCACTCCTGACGGCCGAGGTCTCCACGCAGATAATGGGATGCTCAAGCGGGTGTATCACGCTCCAAGCGGTTGGCAACCTATGGTTGCACGTCACCCGCGTCCCACATGTGATGACCAGGCGCTTGGCCTGTCTCAGGGCGTCGTGAGCGGGTCAGCCTGGGCCCGAGCAGGTGGGGGGCTGCTGCAACGCCCCCCACGCTGGTCAGACCGCTGCGAACCGTGCTACTCGGGGATATCGGACCCTGTGTAGATCGCTACGATGACCCGTCTCAGTTTGTCGTACGCGTTGTAGAGCTCTTCGCCCACCTGTCTGATGATGAGCACCGTCGCCAGAATCAGTATGAGCGTCACTGCGATCCACTCGACCAGATCCTGACCCGATTCATCCTTCCAGAACGCCTGCAGTTCGCGCATCACCTGTCTCACCTCCTTGTTCCTGTCTTATCCTGTCCTCTTCTGCTGATCCCTCGAGGCTGATGTCACTGATAACGTGTTAGCTGTATGATCAATCGAACCATAAGCGGGTATATCGCGAGGGCAAGGGCCGGGAAGAAGACCCCGACGACCATGGGGATTACCAGCCTTACCGTGGACCGCTTGATCTCGCGCTCTATCTCCGTCCTGATGGAGTTCTCTGCATCCTCCACGCTCACTCTCAACGCATCGGACGTAGAGGCCCCTCCCTCTCTTGCCATCTTCAGCCGGGTCACGACATCTCTCAGCTCCTCGGAGTCGAAATCCTCGGCCAGACCCTCTATCACTGCCTCGGGCGAGATCGATAGCTTGCTCTCCACCTGGCGCTTGAGGCGTTGGCCGAAGACGCCCCGGTTGGCGAACTGCTCCGCTGCCGCGATCAGCCCGCCGGAGAGCGTCTCTTCGAGCGAGGCCGCCAGCTGGAGGCTGACCAGGAAATCCCTGATCTCGGTCAGCTCCGCGTGGAAGCGGGGCGCGTCCGTGAACTGCCTGATGATGGGCAGATCGGAGAGCCTCAACTCGGGCCGGTCCTCACGGAACAGACCGATCTTTCGCACAAAATACGCGATATCGTCGGAGAACAGCAACCCCAGGGCCGCGAAGATGAGGATCAAGCCGGTACAAGTGCCACTCATAGCACCCGCTCCTTGAGCGACATGATGCGTCGGTCAATTTGGTAGGCGGTGTAGACGGCGATGGTCACCACCACGCAGAACAGTATCTGCCTTCCCAACGGCGCCTCTTGCCTTTCCAACAGCGGCCCTGTGTAGATGGTGCGGAGCGGTTCGATCAGAGCGATGGCAAAGATGACGATCACGCTAATGCCGAGGATCAGTCGGGTCTGGAGCGTGACCATCGTCAGGTCGGTCTCGGTCTGCCTGCGCAGATCCTCTCGGCGCCGCAGTCGGTCGAGCAAGTCCTGTAGGGCGTTGAGCACCGCCTCCCGCCGTGCGTCGTCGCTTCGCTCCAGGATATACACAAACTGGTTCAGATATGGGTTGTCCGTCCTCCGTCGCAACTGGGAGAAAGCTTTCTCCTGCGACGACGTGACGTAGAACGTCTGCACAGCCGCAGTGACGTGGCTCTTCAACGGCTCCTTGACCTTCTTTCGGGCCTCTTCCAGGGCCGAGAAGATCGCTGGCCTGATCCTGTAGAGGCTCCGAAAGGACTCGACCAGCGTGATGATCTCCCGGTCTATCCGCGTGCTCCGTATCTCTCTTGCACGCTGGGCCAGGTAGTAGCTGCTCGCGAAACCGACGACGGCCAGGAAAAAACCGATCAGGAGGCTGTCGCGCATCAGATAGGCCAGAACCAGAGCGATGGGGATTGGGATGTACGCTGTCAACGGGAGGTGTCCCAGTTGGGAAAGCTGCTGCCTTGTGCGCTGGCGCAGCTGTGGCCGAGCCGCAAAGACGAACTCGTCGAGCAGCACGTATCCCAGGAGCCCCACCCCGGCCACGATAATCAGCGCGTTCGCCATATCTCCATCCCTGCCTTGAGAGGCGTGAACGTCTCCCCGTTCCATTCCTTCAGCGTCTCTGTCACGTATTCCCCGTCCCGGACGTCCTTGACGGCCAGGAGCTCCCTCATGAAACGCCTGTACCGGCCCGTCTTCTCGTCGTACTCCTTGGCCAGGTGCACCACTATGCCCAGGCCGCTTCCGATGATCTCTCGCCGCTCCAGCCACGGGATCTGGGACCCTCGGGAGAGGCTCTCCAGCCTGGTGAGCGCCAACCGGGCGCTCTTCGCGTGAGTGGTCGAGTGGGTCACGATGCCGAGGTTGAGGGCCATGACGTACTCGAGTGCTTCTCTGGAGACGATCTCTCCGATGACCAGGACGTCCGGGCGCATACGGAGGATGGTCGTGTTGATCGCGTCCGCCATCACGGCCGGATCCTCCTCCACCACCAGGTGATGGGGGTGCGGCACCTGCATCTGCAGCTCCTGGAAGGTCTCAATGCACGATAGCTGCACGTCCTCCGGCAGGTACCGCGAGAAGGCGTTGAGCCACGTCGTCTTGCCCGCCGCTGGCCTCCCCGAGAATATCACACTCACGTTCATCGATCGGGCTACCTCCTTCAGAAGCTCCACTGTCTCCTCATCCACGCTGTCCCGCTCAAGCAGATCGTCGAACGTGAAGCTCTTCAGGGCGAATCGCCGGATGTTGATGGCCGTCCCCTCTCGGCTCACAGGGGGGATGGTGGCCGTAAATCGGGAGCCGTCGGGCAGCCCCACCTTGATCTGAGGCTTCTCGGCGGATAGCTCCTCTCCCTCCAGGTCCGCGATGCGCCGCGCCAGGCGGTAGAAGTAGTCGTCCGGTGCCATGGGGCCCTCATCCACAATCTGCCCCGATCGCTCCGTCTGCACGAACCCGTTTCGTACGATGATCTCCTCGATCCCCTCCTCCTCGAGGAAGGGCTGCAGCACGCCCAGTCCCCTGATTCGGTCCGCCACCTCCTGTGCCATCTCCTGGCGGTCCTCTTCGGCCACGTCGAAGCCCAGCTTCCGGATCGCGCGCAGGACGTTGGCGTGGAAGGCGATGAGTGCCTCCTCCGGTGCGTTCCGCCAGCGGGGGACTGCGATCTCGTGCTCTACGCAGTAGTCCTGAACCCGTGGGACGAGTTCGCGGAAGTCATATTTGTCGTTGATCATTAAGGCGTTCCCTCCGCCTGCTCAACCTGAATGACGACCCACAACTCGCTGCCGAAGAAGCCCTCCGGTCTTCTCATGCGCCACTTGCCCAGGTAGTGACCCGGCTTGGATGGCGCCTCCATGGGCACGGTGACCTCCACCTCGGCGCCTGGTTCAACGGCCCCCACCGGGACCCCGAGCGGTGCCCCCATCCGATTTCCGTCGAAGAAGGCCACCTCGGTGTCCGCGGGCCATACGCACGCCCCGTCGTTGCTCACCCGCCACGTCTTCTCGAAGGCCTGTCCGCCCTGGAGCGTGGTCTCATCGGGGATGGTCACGTCGGCCACGTAGGCGGCGCTCAGGCATATCTCCTCCTCGTCCTTGTCCACCAACACCACAGTGGCCTCGTAGTAGCCCTCCACCAGCTGGATGGTGATCCTGCCCTTGTCGCCTGGCCTCAGCCAGACCTTCTCTCCCTCTGCGCCGTCGATCAGCACCGTGGCCCCCGGGTCCTGATCCTGTCGCTTGGCCCAGAGTCGAGTCTCCTTGTTGTTCTCGATCTCCAGGACGAGCTCTCTGCCCTCATAGTCGAACGTGTACCCGTTGTCGGCCATCGGGGTCATGTCCAGGTCATCCGGCCCGGCCACGTCCAGCAGCCAGTTCACCAGCACCACGTGGATGACTGGAGTTGGTGGCGTGGGCTCTTGTGTCGGTGGCGTCTCGGTCGCTGTCGGCGTCTCAGTCGCTGTCGGCGTATTCGTCGGTGTCGGCGTGTTCGTTGGCGTCGGCGTCGGCGTAAGCTCTGGCCCGGCCAGCGTCACCCAGGCGTGGTACTCTTGCGCGCCCAAGGCCTCGATCAGGCGCCAGATCACGTCTGGCTCCGCCGCCACCGTGACGATGCTGGCGGGATAGGCGCGCGCGCCTGTGCCTCCTCTCAGGCTCAACATGCCGGCCTCGCCTTCCCCGTCTGGCGTCGCCGTTGCGATCTCGGACTCGGTCCCGCTGGACGTGCGCGCATCCACCACCCACACGTTGTCCGCGATCAGTGTGGTCGGAGGAAGCTCGCGCTCCTCGCGCGCGTAGAAGCCATAGATGTTCACCCTGTGGCCGGACCTGATCTGGCCGGCCACCATCTTGTCGAAATCGGCGGGAAAGCTCAGGATCTCCAGCTCCAGGTTGGCGGGCCGCCACTCATCCCCAATCCTCGCTGCGGTCTCATCGTTCAGGATCTCTCCTGGCTCGACCACTCGCTTGGTGATCAGCTGTCTCCCGTCCTTCAGCTCTCGGAAGGCTCCTACGGCTGCTTGTGCCGACACCACCTCCGTTGTCACGTCATCCGGGCCCACCGTGACGTAGGTGTCGAGCCTCCTCTTCGCTACCAATACCTCTCGGGGCGATGGCGTAGGTTCTTCGGTGATGAAGTCTCTAACGGTCAGAGCGACGCCTACGGCCAGTAAGACGATCGCGAAGCCTAGCAATAAAGCCCTTCTCATATTTCCTCCATGTCTTCGATCCGTATGTCAGCGAGAGGACCTGCTTTCCCAACTTGCCCTCGAAGCGGTCTGGCTGTCGTATCTCGGGCAGGTCGAGGGCGCTCTCTACCCGTGATAGGGAGAGGCTGTCCACGACGCCACCCTTCTTGTTGATGATGATCGAAGCCCTGTTGGGGTTCAGTTCATCGCTCAGCTTCTGAGCGTTCTCTACCGCGTCAATCCTCGGCGTGGCCATCGCGTACCATTGATCCACCTCCCCCTGCACGGCCCTGACCAGCCCGTGCGGCCAGGTGGTATCGACGATGGTGAGCACGTGGTTGTCGAGCTGCTCCTGGAGGTAGCGACCGATCTGGTGGACCGAGAGGTCCTGGCAGTTCTCGTAGTCCATCGGCATCAGCGTCACCCCCTTCCAACGGCCAGCTTCCACGTCCAGCTGGGTGGCCAGGTCGAAGAGATGGGGCATCTCCAGCCCCGTCAGGGCCGCCAGGGCAGAGACACCATAGGTGAACTCAACCACCACCGTCGGCATTCTGGTGCGCCGGGCGAAGTGGAGGGCGGTGTCGAGGGCCAGGGTGGTCTTTCCCGTGCCCCCCGAGTAGGACGCGAAGCCGACGACCATCTTCTCCGGAAGACGGGTCAGCTCGCCCCTCATCCGTTGCCCCTCCCGTATCCAGTGCTCCGGCTGGGAGAGAAACTCATCGCTGCTGGCGAAGAGGATCTCCTGCTCGGCGAAGACGCGCCTCAACATCGCCACGTCATAGGGATGCTCCACGACGTCGTCGAAGTCGATAATAACCAGCTGCGCTTCCGGCAGCGTATCGTAGATCTGGCCCGTGAAGAGCGCTTCCTTCTGCTCGACGTCCTCCATGTCCTCGAGGACGTCGAAAACCGCCAGGGCCTTGGTTGCGGTAAGGACTTTCATGTTCTTCCCCTTTTCGTCATTGGGACGCTAGCTCGATGAAAGGACGATGCGCTATGATAGCATAGTTCCAGATGTAGTGCAAATCCTCCGGCCAGATCTTTCGTCGTCTCTCGCCAAACGGATCATCGTCAAGACATGGTTGCCCCGCTTGTCCGGGGCCCTTGGAGACAAGTATACCACCCCTGCGCCCCGCCTTGTGACGTGTGTCTGATCTCTTCCTGATGGAAGTCTGACAAATCTGACGTTTTTCTGACGCCAATCCTCCTTCGGACTTTGCAAGATCCCGAGATGGTGTATAATTGCACACGCTCCCGCTTTTCGACAACCGTAGTTCGCTTCCCCATGACGTGGTCTGGGGATCACATCATCAAGAAGGTACGGCGAGGGGGTAACCGACATCGACGGCGAATCGGCTTCCATGGCTCGGATATATGGCGCTGTTCGCAGCCTGGCGACTGAGCTTCTGAGGGACGTCAGGCTGAAGCTGCGCCGGTTGATCGTCACGCTTGTCCCCGGACGTTACTACGCCAGGTACAAGGCCAGCCTCGCCGCCCAGCTCGCGCACCTGGAGCTGCCCGGCAGGGAGAGATCGCTCGACCTGGAGGATGTCTATCTGCCGCTCCACCTCACCCAGCGCGGGCGTCCCAATCTCACCCAGCGCGGGCGTCCCAATGTCCGTGGGGAGGCCGGCGGGGCAGCTCTGACCACCATCGAAAACGCCCTGCTCCAATCGCCGCGCATAGCGGTTCTGGGGGGCCCTGGCTCTGGGAAGACCACGCTCTTGCGACACCTCGCCCTGATGGTCGCGCGCGACAGGCTCGCCCCGGAGCACGTGCGCAAGCTCACGTTCACCCACCAGGATGAGGCCCTGGACCACCTCATCCCCATCTTCGTCTCCCTGCCCGATCTGGCCGGGAGTGGGGTCGGCGTGCTTCCCTATCTCGTCGACCTGTTCGCCGGGCACGGCTTCCCCGACGCGGGTCGCTTCCTCCGCGATCACTTGAACGACGGTCAATGCTTGCTGCTGCTGGACGGGCTCGATAGAGTGGCCGGTGGGGAACGGCGACGGCGGATCGTCGATCAGGCCGATGCCCTCGCCACGAGATCCAGGAGAAGAAACCAGATCGTGGTCAGCTCCCGGCCGGTTGGCCGTGACCGCCCGTTGGAGGGGTTCGCCCAGCTGGAGCTCGCCCCCCTGGATGATGAGGACGTGAGGCGCTTCGTCACGCGCTGGTTCGCCGATCAATCGCCCATCGCTGATGACCTGCTGGCCCTCCTGGAGCGCAGCCCCCGCGCGCGCTCGATGGCGACCAACCACCTTCTTCTCTCGACGCTGACCGTCGCCCGCGAGCGGGAGGCGCATTCTCGCGCCCGCGGCGTCGTTCTCTACCAGACGTGCGTGGAGATACTTCTTTCTCAACCGTATGTAGGGCGGGTTTCCATACCCGCCGAACGTGCTCAGGTTGAACCAACTCTCCAGCCAGGTCCCTCAAGAGCATGCGCGCCTCTGCTCGGGGAGGAGCGCGACAACGCCCTGGAGCGGTCTGTCCAGCGACTCGCCTACCGCGTCCACCGCCACAGGCGTTCTCGTTTCTCGACGGAGGAGCTGTCGGCCGTGAGCGACGGCCGGTATGAGGCCGGGGAGCTCCTGACCGCGCTCCTGGAGACGAGGCTGCTGCGTCGAGCGTCCGAGGATGCCTATGCCTTCCTGCACCCGCTGCTGCGCGAGTACCTTGCCGCGAAGGAGATCCACGAGGGCCAGGGGGTCTCCGCAGTCGTCGAGTGCGTTGACGACCCCTGGTGGCGCGAGGTGATCGTGATGCTGGCCGGGCTGCAGAGGGAGGCCTCCGATCTCGTCGAGGCCATCCTCGCGCGGGGCGAGCAGCAGGACGAGGCCCTGCTCCTGGCCGCCCGCTGCCTCCACGATGCTGATCGCACCGACGGGGGCTTGAGGCCGAGGGTGCGGGCTAGGTTGTTCAAGATCTTCGAGCGGGACGAGCCTGCCCTCTGGTCCCGTGCCGCTGTGGCCATCGCCGGGTTGGAGGGCCAGACCACCGAGCGCGCCTTCAGCGATCTCCTGAGGAGCGACGATCCCCCGCTCCGCAGGGGGGCGGCGAGCGCCCTTGGCCGCATCTGTGAGGACTGGAGCGTGGCCCCCCTCGTTGCGGCGCTGGGCGACCCCGCCGCCGAGGTGCGCGGGCGGGCGGCCTGGGCGCTGGGGCGGCTCGGCGACGGGCGGGCGGTCTATCCGCTCCTCAAGCTGCTGGGCGACGACAGCGCCGACGTCCGCCGCGAGGCCATCCAAGCCCTGGGAGCCATCGGCGAGCCGGCGCTCTCGCCCCTCATGGGCGCGCTCGGCGACGCTGCGGATCGCGTGCCCGGTCGGGCGGCTGAGGCCCTCGGGCGCGTGGGCGTCCCCGCTATCCAGCCCCTCATCGACGCCCTGGCCAGCCAGAGGCGCGAGGTGCGGGAGGGGGCCGTCGTGGCCCTCGCCGAGATCGGCGCGCCAGCGGTTAATCCCCTTATTGAGGCGCTTCAGAGTCAACGGCCCGCCGTTCGCCGTGGGGCCGTGGCCGCCCTCGGTCGGATCGGTGACCGGGAGGCCATATGGTGCATCATCGAGGCCCTGGACGACGAGGAGCCCACGGTGCGCGAGCAGGTGCTGACCACCCTGGTCGAGATGGGCGCCCCGGCCGTGCTCCCCCTCGTCGAGTCCCTCACGGACAAGAGGCGCGTGGTGAGCGAGGGGGCGGAGGAAGCCCTCGTGAAGATCGGTGAGCGCGCCATAGACGGCCTCCTCCAGTCGCTGGGGGATGAGAGGCGAGCGCTTCGCTGGGCCGTGGTCAGGGTGCTGGCGGCCATCGGTGCTCGCCATCCAGATGTGGTGGTCAGGCTCGGCGAGGTCCTGAGCGACGAGAGAGAGACAGTGCGCCAGAGCGCGGTCAAGACCCTGGCCCGCATCGGCAGCGATCCCGCCATTGAGGCCCTCGTCGGGGTGTTGCAGACCGAGAGCGATGCGGTGCGCCGGGAGGCGATGGACGGGCTTCTCGGCTTGAGCAGCGACCGTGTGGTGCAGAAGCTGCGCCAGGCCCTCGAGGAGGGCGCCAGCCCGGGGCGCATCATCGACTTGGCCGGCAGAATCGAGAGCCGATCAGCTCGCGACTTCCTGCGGGAGTTGCTGGAGAGCGAGGATCGCGCCATCCGCCAGCGAGCGGCCCTCGCCCTGGAGACCGATGAGGGCAGCGGGCTGTACTACTACCGGGCCTGGGAGCGGAGGATTGAGGAGTACCTCTACGAGCACGGCATCTTCACCACCGGCATGCTGGGGGACACACCCAGCAACCTCCGTGCCGTCCTCCTCCAGCGCTACGTCAACAGCCATCCAGAGACCGATGTAACCTTCGAAGCGGAGACCGGCATCCTCCGACTGAACGCCTTCTCCAGCGCCCGGAAGATCATCGAGTACTGGAACAGGGCCAGCCACAACCTCGGGGATGAGGTGGAGCTCTCGGGGCAGATGTTCGGCGAGTGCGTCACCGGCCTGACCGATGAGCTTTGCGACATGTTGGACGTGAGGGTCACCGGGGCCGAGAGCGAGGGCCGGCTCTATGCCTTCGCCCTCGATGTCTCCTCCGTCGTCGAGCGCACCAACCTGCCCGAGGGGGTGCCCCTCGTCTTCCTCCGCCGCGAGACGCTCGAGGAGAGGGACCTCGACAGCCTGCGCTCGCTCCTGCCGAAGATGAAGATATTCCATAGGACCGCCCTGCTCGTGCTATTCAGTCAGGGTGAGCAGCTCAGCCAGGCCAGGCGGCTGCTCGACGACAGGCTGTGCGACATCCACGCCTTCGACGTCATCCTCCTGGGGCGGAGGGATATCCAGCGCATCGTCACCGCCAAGGACGCCCAGAAGGCGCTGCGCTTCACCATCTGTGCCCAGGCCGATCTGACCCTCCTCTCCCCCTACAGCTTCGACGAGCCGGCCTCGCGTATGCTCTTCTTCGGCCGCGAGTTCGAGATCAGGACCATGACCCAGGCCATCGACAACAGCTCGGTCGCCGTCCTGGGGGGGCGAAGGATCGGCAAGACCTCCATCCTCCACCGGGTGGCGGGGCTGCTGGAGGAATCGCGCGCCTGCTACTACCTGGATTGTCACCCCATACGGAACTACGACGTTCTCTTCCGCACCCTGGCCTACCGCTGGCCCTCCGTCGGGCGCCTGGCGCCGGAGCCGGTCAGCTTCCACTCCGTCGTGGCCGAGCTGCGTGATGACGGCCCGCTCATTCTCGTGCTGGACGAGATCGACGCCCTGCTCCGCTTCGACATCCAGCATGACGAGCTGCTCTTCAAGACCTTCCGCAGCCTCTCGCAGGAGGGCCAGTGCCGCTTCATCTTCAGCGGCGAGCGCGTGCTGAGCAACCAGTTGAAGTACGGCTCCAAGTCCCCTCTCTTCAACTTCTGTGGTCAGCGCATCCCCCTGGGCTACCTGGAGCCCAAGAGCGCGACCAGGCTCATCGTGGAGCCCATGGGCTGGATGAACATCGACCTGCGGGATAGGGAGCGCATCGTCGCGGGCATCCTCGATCTCTCCTCCTGCCATCCTCGCCTGGTGCAGTACATCTGCCACAGCCTGATCAAGCAGATCAACCGGGAAGGCGTGCGCTATATCACCGAGGAGCACCTCCAGCGCATCGCCGGGTCGAACGAGCTTCAGGACGAGTACCTACACACCGTATGGGGCGACGCCACCCCCTTCGAGCGCGCTCTCACCCTGGCCCTGGAGGAGACGTCGTTTACCCAGGATGATATTCGGGCGGCCTTGGACAGGTGGAATATCCCCTATACCTGGAGGAAGCTGAAGGCTGCCTTGCACAACCTGGAGATCTGTTCCGTCCTGGAGCGGGATGATGGCACCTTCCGCTTCGTGCCCGAGCACTTCCCCCGGATCGCCAGGGAAAGTCTGGACATTGAGATGGAGATCAACTCCTGGAGGAGGCGGATGACAAGTGGGTAGAATCTTTAGGACCGAGGGGCCGGTGCTCCAGAAGGAGCCTCACCTTTACGTCGAACGGGCTGAGGATCGCGACATCGTCTCGGAGGTCAGGCGAGGGAACTACGTCACGCTCATCGGGGCCAGGCAGACCGGGAAGACCAGCGTTCTGCTCAGCCTCCGCCGCCTGCTCCTGGAGGAGGGGCACATCCCCGTCTACCTCGACCTTTCGCCCGCCAGGGACAGGGATCGGGAGGGGTGGTATCGTTACTTCCACAGTGTTCTGCAGGGCCAGCTCAAGCGGGACAACGCGGGCGTCTCCGTGCCCCACATGCGGGATCAGCTCGACTTCCGCGAGGCCTTGCGGCACATCTCCCTCGATCTGCCGCCGTCCCAGCAGGTCGTCATCATGTTGGACGAGGTGAGCGCCCTGCCGCTGGACGTCTCCGATCTCTTCTTCAGCACCATTCGCACCGTCTTCAACGAGCGGGAGACCTTCCCGGAATTCCAGCGCTACGTCTTCGTCATGGCCGGCGCTTTCATCCCGGAGGAGCTGGTGCAGGATCCCGTCATCTCCCCGTTCAACATCGCCAGTCAGCTCTACACCAGCGACGCCGACCGCGAGGGCCTGGCCGGCCTGGTGCAGAATCTGGAGAAGGCCGGCTGCCCCCCGTCGGACCAGGTCGTCGGGAGGGTCTACTATTGGACCGGGGGACATCTCTACCTGACGCAGCGTCTCTGCTCCATCCTGGCCCGGGAGGAGCCGTCTGAGCTCACGCCCGAGATGGTCGACGCCGCTGTGGACGAGGTCCTCAGTGACAGAAACATCGAGCACGTCTACGGTGAGCTCGACGAGTTGCCGGACGGGAAGAGGAACGTGAAGAGGGTCCTGGAGGGGGACCGACCGCTCCGCTTCAGCCGCGCCAGCCGGGTCGTCGCGGAGCTTGATCTCATCGGGGTGATCAAACCGGACGCCGATGGCTGCTGCCGGGTGCGGAACGCCATCTATAGGAAGGCCCTGGCGGAGAAGTACAACGACCTGAGCGCGGGCGACGTAGGCGAGCTGACGAGATTGGAGAACGAGCTCTTCGAGTACTTCTGCCGCAACGTCAATCGCACCTGTTCCAAGTACGAGATCGCGAAGGCCATCTGGGGGGAGACCGCCTGGGAGGAGCGCAGCATCGAGGACCGCATCTACCGCCTGGTGGCCCGCGTGCGGGACAAGCTGGACGCGGACCCGGCGAACACGCTCCAGATCAAGACCGTGCACGGCCGCGGCTACAAGCCAAAGAGGATGGGATGAGCCACAGAGCAGGCGCTGCCGCACCCGCGAGGGAAAGCCAAGTGACCGGAGCCCCCAGCACCCAGGCAAATCGCAGCCAGGCAGATCGCAGCCAGGCAAATCGGAGCCAGGCAGATCGCAGCCAGGCAGATCGCAGCCAGGCAGATCGCAGCCAAGCAGGTCGAAGCGAGGTAGGCTGGAGCGCCAGCATCCTGCTGGCCACCCCGGGGAGCACGAAGTGAGCGGAATCTTCAAAACCCAGGGGCCGCTGTCGGAGGACAGGGCCCACCTCTACGTGGAGCGCGAGGAGGACGGCCGGGTCGGCACCTGCGTCCGGCGCGGGGACTACGTCTCCCTGATGGGGGCCAGGCAGATGGGCAAGACCAGCCTCCTGCTCAGGCTCCGCCGGCAGCTCCTGGACGAGGGGCACGTGCCCATCTACGTCGATCTATCGCCCGGAAAGGGAGAGGGGCGCGAGCCGTGGTACGGCTACTTCGGGACCGCTGTGCAGGACCACGTCCGTCCGATCGTGCCCGATCTATCCATTCCTCCCATGCGGAACCAGTTCGACTTCCGCGCCGCCCTGCGGCAGATCCCTACGGAGCTGGAGGGGGGCAGGCGCATCGTCTTCCTGCTCGACGAGGTCGGCGCCGTGCCCTCTCCCGTCGCCGAACCGTTCTTCAGCACCATCCGCGCCATCTTCAGCGAGCGGGCCTTCTTCCCGGAGTTCAAGCGCTGCGTCTTCGTCATGGCGGGGACCTTCATCCCTGATGAGCTGATCAGGGACCCGGACGTATCCCCCTTCAACATCGCCCGCCACGTCTACATGAGCGATGCGGATCTCGCGGGCATTGAGGACCTGGTGCGCAACCTGGAGGCCGCCGGGTCGGCCGTGCCGCACAAGGCGGTCGAGCGCGTCTACTACTGGACCGACGGCCACCTCTACTTCACGCAGCGCCTCTGCTCCGTGCTCAAGGAACGGCAGCCCCCCGTGCTCTCGGAGCAGTCGGTGGACGAGGCCGCCCATGCCGTCACCTCGGACGAGAACGTGGCTCGCATCTACGAGAAGTTGGACCACGATGGCGAGGCCAGGCGCGCGCTCCAGAGGAGGGTGCTGAGCAGAAGGAGGCCCTTCGGGGATGGGCCCCTCCGCTTCAATCGAGCCAGCTCCCTGGTCGCCAGGCTGGAGCTCTTGGGCGCCGTCAAGTGCGACGCCGCGGGCAACTGCGTGGTGCGAAACAGGATCTACGAGCAAGCCCTGGAGCAGTACTTCGCCGGGACGTCGCGTCTGCGCAGGTCGCCGATGTCAGACGCCTCCTCGTCTCTCTGGGATCAACTGGCGGAGCGCAGCAAGGGCGTCCTCGACAACGTGTTGGCCAGCGTCGTCCTGGCCGCCGCGGCCTACGCCGTCGGCCATTCGAGCGGCTTCCTCCAGGACCAGGCCACCAGACCGCTCTACATCGTCATCAGCGTTGCCATCATAGCGGTCCTGATGATCGGCTACGGCCTCTGGGAGCGCCGGTACCACTGAGCGGGTGTGACGTCTCTGCTCTACTGAGCCAGAGCAATCGAGTTTGACAAACTGAGGATCGACTCTTTGGTCAATTGCGGCCACTTTCCTCGATCTCGGTTTGTATCGCGGGAGGATCCGTTGTCGATTTTGTCAGAAATCTGCCCTTCCGTTGTCAGAGACAAGTCAAGTTGCTCAGCTCCCCCATGATACACTTAGTACAAGACTCAGAAGCACCACTGGTGGCCGGATTGGCTAGCGTAAGGGGGGAGCCAAATGGTTGGAAGAAAAGCTCTGAGGGTCGTACTCGCTCTATCATGTCTCTTCGGTGTGGCCTATGTCTTCGCCGCGCAGCGACCTAGCCTTGCCGACTGCTGTTCCGACAGCTGCTACGCCTGGAGTAAGCGCCCGGACCTGAGGGCCGTCTGCACCCACGACCCCAAGCACTGGGACGAAGACGCGCGCTGGCACGGCTACACCGTCGGGAAGAGCCCCAAAGTGGGCGCCATTGTTGTCTTCGAGGCCGGCGTGCAGGGCGCCGATTGGGGGCGGTACTGCCGGGAGGCAGGCGGGTCGGACACCTGCTCCGGTCACGTCGCGTACGTGGAGGAAGTCCTCAGCCCTGTCCGGTTCCGGGTCTCAGAGAAAGGATGGTCGGAGGGCGGGGCGTCCTGCAGCGTGCACGCCAGGATCGCCTACGCTGGGCAAGGGGTCAGCTTCATCTACGAGAATGGGCAGGCCACCGTCGAGCCTGAAGACGGGGATGGGCCAGCTTCCGACGGCTACTGTGCCAATGGGACGCCCGTCGTTCAAGGTGATTATCAGGGCGCGGGCAGCCAGCGCTGGCGCCTGGTGGACGAGGGGGATTACGTCAAGATCATGGCCCGGCACAGCGGCAAGTGCCTCGGCGTCTCCGGCGGCTCGCACGCCAACGGGGCTAAGATTGTCCAGTGGGACTGCTATGGGGGAGACAATCAGCGCTGGCACCTGGTGCCCGTGGGCGACGACTATCGGATCATGGCCAAGCACAGTGGGAAGTGTCTGGACGTGTCCCGGTCCTCCCGCCAGAGCGGCGCTGCGATCGTCCAGTGGAGCTACCACGGCGGGGCGAACCAGCTCTGGACGCTCGTGCCGCAGGGGGGCGATGAGTACCTCATCGTCGCGACCCATAGCGGTAGGAGTATGGACGTGCGCGGGCAGCCCGACCCGACCTCGACGCCTCAGCCTGGACGCAACCAGCGTTGGCTTCTGGTCCAGGAGGGCCCGTACTACCGCGTCGTGGCCGACCAGAGCGACAAGTGCCTGGATGTGTCCGGCGTTCTCCGGTCGGACGGTGCCGCGGTCGTGCTCTGGGATCGCAATGATGGGGACAACCAGCTCTGGAGCCTCGTGCCCCAGGGTGACTACTACAAGATCGTGGCCAAGCACAGTGGCAAGTGCCTGGACGTCTCCGAAGCCTCTCCCGCCGATGGTGCGGCGGTCATCCAATGGGACTGCAACGGGGGCGACAACCAGCTGTGGAAGCTGATGCCGGACGGAGAGGCCTTCAGGCTGGTGGCCAAGCACAGCGGCAAGTACTTGAGCGTCGTCGACGGTTCCCAGTCGAACGGTGCAGCGGCTGTTCAGTGGGGGTACGGCGTAGCGGAAGACTAGCTCGAGAGCCAGGGGGAAGTCACAGGTGGCCCCGAGCGTGATCGCTCCCTCGCGCTCGGTGGCCATTTGACCGACCTCGACGATGCTGTCGAAGCCATGGCGCTGAGATCGATTGCCGCCCCACTCTTCGTCTCTGCTCAGGATTGACCTCTTGAGCAGATCTCGCATCCTAAATATGCGGTTTTGGGCTGGGTTTTCTCCACAGTTGGTGAATCTCCCAGATTTAACGTTGACATCGAAAGCGAGGGGATCATGATCGAACAACCAGAATTCGACCCAATCGTCCTCTGGTCTCTACCTGAGAGGGTAGCTGAGCAAGACTGTGCTTGTGCCAGTGAGGAGACAGAGATCGCTCTGTCCTCGTCACTGGCCATCGACCAGACCGAAACCGACTGCGCTTGCTCCACAGCCGGCTTCATGCCCAAGACCGCGCCAGATATGAGCGCCCTCTGGCAGCTTCCGCGTCTGTACCGTGCGCCAGTGGGAGCGGAGCATGAGCTGGTTTTCAACCCGGCTGGGTCTGTTGGCTCTGTAGCGGTGCTTAACAAGTCGGCCAGTCAAATGTTGGATACTTTTGTCACGGTCCGGCCGTTAGGCAGCCCGGCTGCGCACCAACTGGCCGCGCTTGGCATTCTGTCTCCGGTGGTGAATGTGGGCACGCGGTCGGAACCGAGTCAACGTCACACTCTGACCGCTTGGCTCCATATCACCGACGCTTGCAACCTGCGCTGCAGGTACTGCTATCTGCATCACTCCGGCGAGAGCATGAACGCGGACACGGGCCTGGCGGCCCTGGAAGCAGTCTTCCGCTCGGCGCTTCGAAATGGGTTTCAAGCTGTCAAGCTCAAGTACACCGGCGGCGAGCCTGCACTGAACTTCTCGCTGGTACGGGGCCTGCATGAGAGGGCGGAAGCGCTGTCCACGGATCACGGCCTGGATCTGCGCGCGGCGGTGCTCTCCAACGGCACGCTGCTGACCGACGGGATGGTTGATTGGCTGCTGAATAATGGGGTGCGATTGATGATCTCGCTGGACGGCGTCGGCGCGGTGCATGACGCACAGCGCCCCTTCGCCGACGGGCGTGGGTCATTCGCGCAGATTGCGAGGAACATCGACTACGCTATCGCTCGAGGCCTTTCGCCCCATCTATCCATCACGGTTACAACCGGCAGTGCTGAAGGTCTTGCCGATGTGGTCAGCTTCGCGTTGGAGCGTGACTTGTTCTTCAACCTCAACTTCGTCCGTGAGCCAGGTAAGAGCGCCCAAGACTCGCCGGCTGACCATGCTCATCTGGTCGCAGGAGTGAAAGCGGCCTTCGACGTCATTGAGGGCGATCTGCCGCACCACAGGCTGATTGACGGGTTGTTGGACTGCAGCGCTTTCGGCGTGGCTCATCAGTATCCCTGCGGTGCGCGTCGTAGCTATCTGGTGATCGGCCCTCGGGGTCGCGTCTCACGCTGTCAGATGACGATGGATCAGCCGGTGACGGACATAGGGGATGAGGATCCGCTCCGAGTTGTGCGAGAGTGGGATGGTGGTTTCCAGAACGTCGCAGTGGAAGAGAAGGAGGGCTGCAGGGACTGCACGTGGCGCTACTGGTGCGCCGGTGGCTGCCCGCTGCTGGCGTATCGAGCTGCTGGGCGGAGCGACGTATCGTCGACGTACTGTGACGTCTACAAGGCACTCTATCCTGAGTTGCTCCGGCTGGAGGGGCTGCGATTGCTTAGGTGGCAACGGTCAAAGGCTCGACCACTCCGCAGGAACTGAGCTTACAAGGCTACCGCAGACCTGCGAAGGCGTGTTGCTCGACATAAGCGGTCTGGTGGTGTTGCCGGAACACATCATGCTGTTGAGCCTGTCAACGTAGGGCAGTGCGGCCGCTCAGTCGGCTTGCTTGAGATCGAATTGACGTGTTTGCGCCGATCAGCCGGAGCGCTGGTCCGAAGCCGGGCGACCGGGACGCTAGCCTCGTCGAAGGGCTCGGATCTTCCAGCGTAGCCAGCAAGGAAGTCTCGGCAGGCCAGGCAGTTTGCTTGTTAAGTGGATCATGTGGGTTCTCTGGGATAGGGTGTAGCTGAACGGGTATGAAGATGACGTTGCGTTCCCAAACATGATATTCTCCTTTGTTGCGCTATGGTGCTCTCAGAATCCTATGCAGAGCAGCGATATTGCCAGGACGATCAGGAGGGCTGCTGCTAACGTGAAACACCCAGTGGCTCCGCCTTGAGATGCAGCGACCCGAGCCAGGAGCGTGATCATAGCTGCGACGACGACGCAGGCGACGGCTACGATCAGACAGATCAGGCTTCCGATGGCTAGCTTGACCATGATTCGCTCCTTATCACCGAAAACCGGTGTTGATACTGGACTCTGTCAGGCTGATTGTATGGTACCATAGATATGGTGAGCGTATCCTCCAGATCAATGACAGTGCTCTCTTCAGTACAGCACGAGGGACTAGCAGGAACCTTACGCGAACCTTACGCGCATTACCTCATTTGGCAAAGCTGTGATACAATGGGTACTAACCACGAATGGTAGGCTGAACAGATGAGTCCTGAAACGCAGCACCGCGCCGAAGGGGGTCGTATGGAGATGCAGAGAGAGCCGTCCAGCCAGCATTCCCGGCAGTCTCAGGTGATGCGATGGATTGAGGGTCGGCCCAAGAAGATCAAAGACTGGGTTAGGACGTACCAGTTTCCGGTCTTCCTCTTGGCCATTGCATTGATGAGCTACCTGATTGTACTCGGTTATCAGGCTCGAGGCCCAAGTAGGGAGACCCGCCACCAGGCGTGGGCGACACGAGGGATATCCGAAGGATACGTTCTGCTGTCCGTTGCCTATCCCCGCAAGCTGCGCCTAGAGTCCCCTGCAGAAGCTCGGGCTATCTCTGTCTGGCTTCAGGAGGTGACCCCTACGCCCAGCCCCTCCCCCACTGGAACCCTGTCGCGAACATCTACACCCACACCTACGCCCACTCCTACACGGACACCAACGCCGACGCCGACACCAACACCTTCCCCCACAGGTAGCTCTACTGCGGTTCCTACTTCCACGCCAACTCCGACGCCCATGCCGACTGCCACGCCTCGTCCCTGGGTCGTTGCCTTCTCTCCCCACAACGCGGGGGTTTCTTTCGTTGATCAGGAAGGTGTTCCTGTCGCGCCGCAGGTTGCCTTGACGCCCGGTCCGAAGTCGGCGGTGCCGGCCGTGCTCTATGCGCAGCGGGCGCCGTTGGCGGCGCCATTGTCCTCGACGACGTTGGATCTGTCCGTGTACGGGCCGGAACTAATCCTAGTGCATGCTCAAGCTCTGCCTTCATCAATCGATCTTGAGAGACCGAGAGCGGCGCGATTTCGTCACTTCTGCGACCTGCTCTGTGGACCTACGACCCCGCTACTGATGCTTGGCGGCAGCGTCATCGCTTTCGCAGCAAAGGAGTGGCAGCGCCGCTCGGAACAGGAGCGAGAGGAAAGGAGACGACGTAGAGAACAGGAACGGGAGAGAAGACAACGTGGAATCCTTGCCAAAGTCGAGCTAATGGCCAACTTGGCGCCGCATCCAGAGAAGATGATTGAGAGGTATTGGGAGCTTGAAGAGCGTACGGAGAACGATCCAGAATGGAATGATCAAAAAGTGGTCCGTTCTCTGAGAAGAACTCTCAGAGAAAACCTGCACCTGGAGGGTCTGCTAGAAGCGATAGAAGGCTGGTTCGGCGAACTGAATGACGAGAGGGCTTATCGCTCTGTTCAACTGGCTTTGAGATGTTGGGATCAGGAAGAGGGAAGGGTCCAGGCATTCGCCCGTGTGTTGAGCTACTTGCGGACGGGCAGAAAGACTGAGAAGCGGTTGCCTGAAGAGCTAGCGCACAGAGTGGCTCGTGATCTCACCTGTCTTCGACAAATATGCGGAGATGAGGCTAGAGACCGGGCGTATCGCTTGCTGCTAGACTTAGCAAAGAAACAGCTTTGGGAAGAGGATAAGCGAGAGGAATGTGGTATCTCGAGGAGCGCACTCCGTTGGCTCGATCTCTGGCCAGCGACATCGCCCGCTGATCCAGAAGAGCTGTTGGGCTGGCTCAAGTTAGCCGAGCTGGCATTCAATCCTTTCAGCCCGGATTCAGCTGAGCTGGACCCTCGGCTGCGGGACTACTACATACGAAGCGATATCTTCAGGCACATTGGAGGGAGAAGGCCAACCCTTGTCTTTGGCGAAGCGGGTTCTGGCAAGACAGCAGCGGCGTTGCTGCTAGCATCTGATTGTCAAGATCCACCCGAGAGCCCTCGTGAGGAAGGGTCTTTTCCTGTGCACGGTGCTTTGCCGCTTCAAGTCAGTCGGGATCCTGCGCAGCAGGTTTACCTCTCCGCTGTTGTCTATGAAACTGCACGTTCTGTGACACGGTATCTGGCGCACTTCCCGGAGGGTTTTGGAAGGCTGCCAGAACCGCGCAGGTACGGCATAGCTCGCTTGCTTTCAATCTGGACCGACTCTCCCGAGTTGCTAGAAGCTAGGTTGAGGCACAGCGCACCCAGTTGGGGTACTAGCAGCCTTCTTGTGCGTGAGATAGTGGCGATGCATCAACCGATCTCCTATGAGCGAGAGATTGCGTGCCGTGAGAATCCGGGTGGTGTTCCGGACTTGTTAAGCGAAGCGTTGCCTGGTGGGTTTCAATGTGCCTACTTGATTCTCGATTCATCCATTGTGTCGGGCGCTCCTTGGGCTGTAGCAAGAAGCCTACAGCACCTATTGGACTTGACGATCCCACTGGCCGCTGGGGGGATATATCTGAAGCTCTTTTTGCCCACTGCCCTCCGCCCTTATATGCGTGACCTGTTGGGATGCAGAATGGTCACCTTGACGTGGCCCCTAGGTGCTCTGAAAGACATGATCAACGACCGTGTTGAAGCAGCTTCGCTGATGAAGGGTGTTACTCTGAACTATCTTTGTGATCCCAGTGTACCAACAGAACCCAGTTTGGCAAGGCGACTGGCTCGGGCCGCGGATGGTTCTCCGCGGAGGCTTCTGCGGCTGGGAAATGAGATACTCGTCAGACACGCACGACGGGCGCCGGACGAGCCTAAGCTTTCGGTCCAAGACGTTGACAGCGTGTTAGGTGTCAGGCGGTAATCAATGTCTGCGAATCCGTCTCCCATTGGCTTGCTTGCCTTCGACAGTCTACGGGCTGAGGACGAGCCTTGGCTCGACCAGTGCTACGTCCCCCCACCGAACTTCGACCTGATCGCCGGTGCGCGCTCGGCGCTGGTCTTCGGCGCACGTGGTTCGGGGAAGACCGCGCTCTTTCGCGCCTTGCGGGCCCGCTTGACACCGCAAGAGAATCGGGAAGGCCCCGCCTCCTCTCTAGCCGTCAGCTGGCGGCCTATGCCCGTGGATTCGAAGATCCCCGGCTTGACCGCAGCCAGATTACAGCTGCTCCAGGTCCTTCGCCATTGTGCCGAGGAGCTTCTAGCTCATCTGGCTCGCTGGCCAGATGGATTGTGTGACGCTCCCCCCGATGTGCAGGATACGCTTGTGTGGTTTGTCAACCGCTACCTGGGGTCAGATGCGTCCCGATGTTTCGAAGAGCAGGCCTGCGAGATTGCGGAACCCGATCGGCATCCCCTGTTTGGTGTTCTCTCCCGACGGGTATCGGAAGAATGGCTTGACGCAGCGAAACCCGACCTGATCATCAACGAATTCGTCAAGGCGCTCAGGGAGATTGGCATTGACAGAGTCTATATCTTGGTCAGTCCTGATGCGATAGGCAAGTCCGAGCGGGTCGAAGGCGGACTGCAGGCGTTTCTCTCCTCCCTGACATTGTTTGAGAATCCCTACTTCGTGTACAAGATGGTACTCCCGCTCCGGCTGCAGGAGACGCTGGCTTCTGCCGGCGTCGTCCATCGGCGCCGCGTGAGAGATTATGTGCTCTCCTGGCACGTCGAGGATCTGGTCGCGATCGTGGTCAGACGCACGGAACTGGCAGTGGGCAGATCGGTAGAGGCGCTGGTAGAGATATGCGAGGATGAGAGCCTCTCCACTTGGTTGGCGCGAACAGGGGGAGATTCCCCTCGCGGCTGGTTGGAATGCGTCGCACCTCTTGTGGCCGAGTATCTGAGGCGAGGACGATCCATCTCACGCCAGGAATGGCACTGCATCCGCGAAGAGACTGCCCCACCTCTTGTGTTTGATCTCGACAGTGGCAATCTGACTGTAGGATGGCGTCGTATCACCGATCTACCGGAGGTGCCGCGGGCACTACTAGGTTATCTCTACCAGCATCGG
Organism: uncultured Anaerolineales bacterium; assembly: GCA_964575455.1. Classification (GTDB taxonomy): domain Bacteria; phylum Chloroflexota; class Anaerolineae; order B4-G1; family B4-G1; genus SKLM01. The sequence continues at coordinate 67,366 of CAZNRX010000001.1, forward strand.
GGACGGGTCTGTAGGCGAAGCGAGTTGTATCACGATGCCTATCTACCTGCTCGCTACCCCGATCTAGACATTGAGGAGCACCGTGAGTATCCTGCGGACGGCTACGACAGCGTTCTGGACACTGCCATCTCCCGGCTCCGTGATCGCATCGAGCCGGATCCGCGATCGCCGGTCTACGTGACCACCGAGCGCGGCAAGGGCTATAAGCTAGAACATGCATGGTGAGTTAGAGCCCCTGTAAGGTTGATGTAAGGTTCGCGAGAGGAGGATGTGCGAGCGGTGAGGAGGAATAGATGCCCCTTGTTGGTATATTGGTATGTGGAAGCGGGGCCTAAGAGTTTGACAACCACCGGTATCTCAGGCGGGCACGTGGAGAATAACCGCCAGGCGCAAGGGGGCGCGAGAACAGGGTTGGTTTGTAGCCTTCAAGTGGATGCGCTCTCTGTAGTGCGGTAGTCGCGCAGGAAACCCTATGTCCGCCAAGCTCATTTCTAACACAAAGCAAGTGGCCAATTCAGAGGCAGACATCTCCTCAAACGAGGTTCTGGACTGGCTGTCTCGTATGGGCCTGGGTGAAGTCAATCCCTTCGAACATCTAGACGCCGGTGCCGACCCAGACCTAAGCAAGTATCTGGTCAGGCACGACGTCTTTCGCATGATCTGGGATGATTCTCCGTCCCTCGTGTTCGCTCCGGCCGGGGGCGGGAAGAGCGCATTTCGCGTTCGTCTGACGTACGCCTGTCGCGTCGAGGAGGACCGCCGGCGGGTCTTTCCTATTCCCTATCTTGCCCCTGAGCCGACGTCGTCATCGCTCAACGACCACCTGGCACCGATTTTGAAGAGCGCAGCACAGGAGTTGCTCTTGGCTCTGGTCTATCGGCCGGAGCGCTTCGAGGCGCTGGGAGAAGTGGATAGGCGGAGCGTGCGCCGGGTGCTGGATCAGAACGCACCCGGTTTACTGCGCCACTACCTGCCCCAGATCGAGCGGGCCGGAGGGCCCGCGCCCTTGGTTGAGGCCTTCGCTCCCTCGGCTGCCCGATTGCCAGCCCCTCCCGACCCCTACGATGTGAGAGCGCTCTGTACGGCGGTAGAAAGGATGGCCTCCTCGCGTGACGTTCCCCCTGTTACGCAGCGTTTCGACGATATGCTCGACCTGCTGTTGGAGGTGCTCGATTTCAGCGCCGTCTACCTATTGGTGGACGGCGTTGACGCGTTTCTGGAGACCGTCTCTGACCCCTCGCGCGCTGTGATGGTATTGGAGCCGCTGCTAGAGCAGATGGCGGCCTGGGCCGAGGAGCGTATGTATCTGAAGGCTTTCCTTCCACTGGAACTACGTTCCCTGTTACCGGAGAGATTAACGGAGGAAGCTAACGTCGCCACCATCATTTGGGGACGGGAGGGCCTGATCGACGTTCTCCACGCCCGATTGCGTACGGCCAGTCAGGGCGCTTTCGACAGTCTAGACGCCGTCAGCGCGCCGTCTCTGCGCAACGCGGAGGAGGAGCTCCTCAAGGTTGCGCCCCCTGTGCCACGAGAGTTGCTCGTGTTGATGAATCGGCTGATCGAGGAGCACGTCCGACGTAGGGGGTCCCGGGGCGCTCTTGAACCGGAGGATCTGGAAGCAGCGAAGAGGGAGTACCGTTGCGATGAACCGGGTACAGAGCCGTTTTGCCTTTGCCGTACGCGTCCAAAGGAGGGATTGATGAGCACACCACCAGACAAGCTTCCCTTTGACCCCGCCAAGTTCGTCGATCGGGAGGAGCCCCTCGGCCTGGTACTAGAGAAAGCCGGTCGCATCGCTGACGGCTTTTCAGTGGAGAGACGGGTCGTCATCTTCCATGGTGAGCGGGGGGCCGGTAAGACGTGGTTACTGCAAGGACTGGAGCATCGACTACATAGGGGTTTCTCCAGCTCTTTCGTCCCTCATCGCGTCACTCTAAAGGAAGGCATAGAGGTCGAGGCCTTCGAGTCAGAGATTCCAAGGCAGAGGCCGCTGATCCTGCTGCTCGACGACGTCAACGAGATGAGCGAATCCCTGCTCAAGCGCTTGCAGGACCGTGTGCTGGCTCCGCTGGTTCAAGAGGATGACGTTTTGATCGTGTTGACGGAACGAGGCCGCCCTCACTACTGGACAGCCCCGGAGTTTCGCGAGAAGGCTGATGAGTTTGATCTGGAGCCCTTCGAGCCAGACGACACCGAGACACAGATTGAGATACAGGTTCCCCGTGCCGCCACGAAGGCACCGATCGTCGCTGCAAGGACGGGAGGCTATCCCTGGGCTAATTACGTTCTGGCTCGTTACTTACCGGATGAGGAAAGCGGGTTGGAGCGTTGCGTGGAGTTGTTCCTGCAGGACGTTGACGAAGCGCTATGGCCTTATTTCCGGGTGCTCTCCATTCTACAGGCCTTTGACGAGACGCGCATGAGATGCATCTTGCCGGTTTATCCCTTGTTTGCAAGCGAGACGTGGAACTACCGAGCTTGCCGTGACAAACGAAAGGCCCTGGTGGACACGACGCTGGCCGAGTGGCAGGAGGGGAAGCGAGGATACGTGCTTGATGATCCGCTCCGCCTGGTGCTGGAAGCCCTACTGCTCAGGCGAAACCTATGTCAGTGGCAGGTCCTTCACTGCGCTGCCTACCGGTTGTATAAGCGTTGGTCCGAGACGTATGAGCAATCCAGGGGCTGGTGGATCCAGGAAGCCAAGTATCATGCCGACAAGCTGAAGGGCATTGATTACAACCCCGAGGACTGCCCGCGGGGTGAAGACCAAGAGGAGGAGGAAAATGACGCCTGAGGACATCGTCAAGGCTTACGCTGGCGCGCGGATCACCCGCTTGGTCAACAGAGATGAGATCCTGGAAGAGATAGGGGATGCCGTTCGCGATACCTCGGGCCAGACCTACATTTTCTATATCGAAGCCCCGGGCGGAACGGGCAAGACATTCCTGGCTCGGGATGTGCTGCGCCGCTGCCGGGAGGGGGAATGGACGGCTCCCGATCTTCTAGCAGCCAAGGACGAAGTGGATCTCTATCATCACCAGACCCACAGCTGGGAGGGCTTCATGGAAGCGGTGGCTAAGGTTCTCGCCGACGGGGCGGCCTCCTTTGAGGCCTACGAGGAGCAGCGTCAACGTCTCGAGGAGGTGAAGTTTGATCTGCGGGGCGCCGTCAGCGAGCTGCGGAGACAGCGCCGTATTCTGTCTGAAGCGTTCGTGCGAGGGTGCGAGGAACTCGGGAGGAAGAAGCGGATCGTACTCGTGCTGGATACGGCCGAGAAGCTGGTCTATGAGACGGATCGGGTGCAACAGGGTTTGGCGTTGAGTGAAGAGAGATTCAGCATGCGGCCCTGGCTGCTGGACGCATGGCTGCCCAAGATGAGGAACACTGTCATTCTGATCGGTGGTCGTTCCAGCCGTTTCGGAGAGGATCTGCAGGAAGCGCTGGAAGGGCATGCGGGGATTCGTTTTAGAACACCGACGCTGGGCAATTTCTCTGAAAAGGACACGCTGGAGTACTTCGAGGCGGTACAGGAGACTGCGAAGCGGGATGGGAATGAGCAGGCATTGGAACGGCTGAATGCGATCTCCGAAGAGGCCCGGCAAGTGATTCACCGTCTCACCGAGGGACATCCGATCACGTTAGCTCTGATGATCGACTACTACCTGGTCACCGGCCGGCTGGTGTCAGAGGTGAAGATGTCACTGGGGGAGATACGAGGGAAATCCTCAGATGAATTGCTAGAGGTTCGGGATAAGGTGGAAAGAGCCGTGGTGCGTCAGTTTCAGGAGCTCGATCGGCCGGGTGATGAGGCTATCCACGCTCTGTCCTGGGCCCCCAAGGGGATGGACGCGGAATTGCTGGCACGTGTGGCCGGGCTAAGCGAGGAGGAGGCTGCAAGGGTGATCGAGGCCTTAACTGATCCCAACGCCGGCCTCTCGTTCGTCAAGATTCGCCCTGCTGACCAACGTGTCTTCCTGCAGGATGAGATGTACGCCTTGATGAGAAACCACGTGCTGGAGAAGCTGCCCGAAGCTCGTGCAGATGAAGTGTACGAAGAGATCCTCGATTACTACTCGGAGAAGATCGAAGCAGCGAGAAAGAAGCTATATGAATTGAGCCGATTAGAGCGGGCTGAGGTGAGCGCCGAAGGTCGGGTCGTCATAGACGCTGCACCGGGCCCCCCCAGGGACCCAGAGGCGTTGGTGGATGCCGAAACCCACCTCCATGATATGCAGGTGGAGCTCCTCCACTATTCTATAAGGTACCGGCCACAGATTGGTTTCGAAGTCTATCGTGAGTATGCGGAAGAGGCCTTTCAGGCGCGCGACTTCGATCTTGATATGCGGCTGCGCGACGAGCTTCTATGGTTCACTCATAAGGTGTTTGAGAGTGGTCAAGATGCGTTTCGAGGTCTAGAGCGTTGTGACGTGGAGTGGGAGGTAGCTATCCAGTGGGTTAGGAGATTCGTCTACTCGACTGATTATGCTCTCGCTGTTGGAATGGCTCGACAGCTTCGGAGCGAGTGTGCCGATCTGCTAGCCGCAGGAGGGGCTCTGGCCGAGGCCGAATTGAAGGTTTGGGCAGGATGGGCGGCGGCCTTTCTGGGAAAGGATCTGGACGAGGCCGAGGTTGGGCTGAGAGACGCGGTGCAGCTCTTGACTCGGGTACAGCCTGAAACCGGAGCTGACGCAAAGAGGCGAGAAACCATTCTTGCCAGGGCGTACAATGGCCTGGGATACTTGCTCCGAGTGAAGGGCGAGTTCCGGGCGGCGTCTGATGCCTACCGCCGGTCTCTACCTTTGTGGCGAGGTCTAGAGCGAGAGGTTGAGCACGCCGATTCGCTCAACAACCTGGCGTGGGCCACTGCCGAGATTGGCAACTTCGAGCGGGCGCTGCGTTACTGCGAGGACGCGCTCGAACTGCGCGAGGAGCTTGGATCGCGCTATTTGGTGGGATTGAGCTTCAACACATTGGGCCTCATCGCCATCAAGAACGATCAGCCCCATCGGGGCCGGGTACATTGTGAGCGAGCACTGGCGATCTTTCGTGATCTGAGGTCCTCCCGTGGTATCGGCCTGGCCTATACTGCCTTGGCCGAGGCGCACCGCCGCGGCGCAGGTACACCTCGCGTCTATTTCCCCGCCGAGAAGGCGAAGCGCCTGCGGCTAGCAGAGGACTTCGCCGGCCAAGCGGTGCAGATCTTCCGGGACGAAGTGCCGGAACGGTTGCGGCTTATTGAGGCTCTGATTGAGCTCGGATGTGACTATCGCGACTGGGCACGGCTACGACCGGAGTACTACGACGAGGGGGATCCCGACCGGGTGGAGTTGGCCAAGAGAGGCTTCGAAGCTTTAGGTGAGGCTGCCGAATTGGCCGCCGATGAGTTTCAGTATCGACAGGTCGATGCGTTAGTCAACTTGGCCTGGTTGCATTTCTACATCGAAGAGCCGAAGCAGGCCGTAGCGGTCCTGGATCGAACCGACGAGATTGTACCTGATGACTACCTTATTGTCGAAGGCGAAGGGATTCCTAGAAGTGAAGGGCTCCACGCTTTTGTCTGGACTCAGCTAGGCAAGGCCCATCTGCTGCGCGGCCAGATAGCCCTCCAGCGGTATTGGAATGAGCCGCCTGCGGAAGGCGGAGTGCGGGACGAGGAGTTGCTGTACGAGGTTGCGAGGCACTTCACGCTGACACTGGCTTATTCGGAGTTGTTCGCCGAGGACTACCGCGGCATGCGCGGCGCGAAGGATGCGATGTACCAGGCGCTCAAGGGCGTGAACGTGCAGGAGCTCGACGCTCTCTACGAGGATGTTGACCAGATCGCCGAGAGATATGGGCTGGAGCAACGAGTGAGGAGGGATGGTCGACCGGCGCGTCCCAGAATGCGCAATTTCCTGGAGCAGTACTTCGGGCCCCCGCAGGAATACGAGGTGAGCGGTGTATGAACGTAAGACGCTTCGTTCGATCTGATCGGGCTTCTCTGGAGGAGGCCATCAACGCCGTCTGTGCGGAAGGCCGCTGGATGTCCACATCCTCTTTCCAGCCCACACCGGCTTGGCGCCACGCTCTGGAGCAGCCAAACTGCTCAAATCACTGCTTGCTTGTGGCAGAGGAGAAGGGGCATATTGTGGGCTGGTGCCGAGTGCTGCCCGCTGCTTGCAAGGGTGAAGTGACCAAGGCGGAGCTAGGCATTGGACTCCTTCCGGACTACCGCAACCGGGGCTTGGGCACTGTCCTGGTACAACGTGTGCTGGATTGGGCCAGAGAAACAGGCCTGGAGCGTCTGTGGCTCAGAACCCGAGAGGACAATACCCGCGCCCGCCGGGTCTTCGCCCGTTGTGGTTTCTTCGCTTGCGGCAAGTCGGATGGTTGGATTCGGATGATTCGTCAGTTACAGAGCGTGTCGAGGGAGGCGTGAACTCCATCTGCGCTTTCCTCATCTCTCTGAATGACTAGGTCATGGTGACGGAAAGCACCGACAACGACTGTGTGAAGCTGGCATATTATCTACCAGCATCGGAGGACCAGTTATGAGCGAGCGGAAAGCAACTATCCGGTGGGGTATCGGCGAAACCTATGACAATAGCGATTGTGCCTGTCCCAGCACAGATTGGGCCGCGTCACAATCCGCTTTAGATGATGCTGCCTCTTGGCACCTGTCTGACGATCTCTATCGCGTGCCCCTGCCACAGCATCACGAACTGGCTTTCAATCCCACCGATCCGTCCAGGTTAGCGGTCCTCAATGAGTCGGCTGTTCGCGTCCTTGACTCCTTTGGCACACCAGGCCCGCTGAGCACCACAGCTGACCGTCAAATAGCTGCCTCCGGTTTGCTTGTGTCGGACTGCAGGACGAGTCCTGTAACAGCTAGTGCGCTCCACACTCTCACCGTCTGGCTCCACGTCACTAATGCATGCAATCTTCGCTGCCCGTACTGCTACGTACATAAGAGCGACGAGGGGATGAGCGAGGCCACCGGCAAGGCAGCCATCGATTCGGTCTTCTGCTCTGCCGTCGCCAATGGCTTCCGTGCCGTCAAGGTCAAGTACGCCGGGGGCGAGCCCATGCTCAACTTCCCACTGGTGCGTGCCCTGCACGGAAAGGCAAAGCTGCTCTCCTCGCAGTGCGGCTTGGATCTGCGCGCGGTGGTGCTCTCCAACGGCACGATGCTGACTGACGAGATGATCGACTGGCTGCTCGGTGAGGATGTGCGATTGATGATCTCGCTGGACGGCGTCGGAGCAGTGCACGACGCACAGCGGCCCTTTGCCGACGGGCGGGGCTCGTTTGCGCTTGTGGCGCGCAACATCGACCGGGCCGTGGTCAGGGGCCTTTCTCCGTACATCTCCATCACGGTCACGCCGCAGAGCGCCAAGGGGCTGCCCGATGCCGTGCGCTTCGCGCTGGAGCGTGACCTGTTGTTCAACCTCAACTTCGTTCGTGAGCCGTGTGGGGTCGGTTGTGAGGTTCCGATTGGGTATGCGAGTATGATTCGCGGAATCCGTGAGGCCCTCTCTGTCATTGAGGGGAATCTGCCCAACTGGGGCGTGATCGGCGGTTTGATGGATCGGGCTACCCTGGGCGTGCCTCATAGATACCCTTGCGGGGCCGGGCGCGATTACCTGGTGGTCGATCACCGAGGTCAAATCTCGCGCTGTCAGATGACGATGGATCAGCCGGTGACGGACATAGGGGATGAGGATCCGCTCCGGGCTGCGCGAGAGTGGGAAGGCGGTTTCCAGAATATCGCTGTGGAGGAGAAAGACGGATGCAGCGACTGTATCTGGCGCTACTGGTGCGCCGGCGGCTGCCCGCTGCTGGCCTACCGGGCTGCTGACCGCAGCGATACTCCATCGCCGTACTGTGACGTCTACAAGACACTCTATCCTGACCTACTGAGGCTGGAGGGGCTGCGATTGCTCAAGACGGCGCCACCCACCTGACCGGCATTTGCCGCATCGAACGAGAGAGGGGGAAGGCTGTACAGCCTTCCCCCTCTCTCGTTGTAAGGTATCTGTGAGGTTGCGTCCAGGTTCCTGGGATGAGATCACTAGATCGATGTGGGAAGGTTGCGCGCTTGCACTCACGATCTTCCGCTATAATGGTGACAGTCAGGGACGGAGCAGGAGGTAAGGATCATGCATCCCTATCAGAACAGCGGATCAACGATGTGGTCGGTAAGCGGAAGACTGGGAGGAGGTGGCATCGTGAAAGCATTGGTCGTGTTTGTGTTCGTTCTGCTCGTCGCAGCTTTCGTCGTGGGTGCGCTATTCTCTGACTCGTATTGGGTCAACCCGGCCCGGGAGCGAGCTGAAGCTCAAAGAATCGATATCGAGAACAAGGGAATGGAAGCACGTCAGGAGATTGGACTCCGGGCGTATCGACAGCAGAAGGAAGCCGAAGCCGAAGCGAGCAGGGCAAGGGCCCGCAAAGCCCTGGTGTGGATGGATCGCTGGCATGAGGTGGGAATCGTCTTGGCCATAGTCTCCATGGTGGCTGTCGTGACCGGCGTAAGCATCCGTCTCGGAGCTCCTGCGTTCGCCAAGATCCATCAGCAACACACAGACGCGCGCAGGCAAATGATGGCGCAGCGGAGAGAGCTCGAGGAGAAGGCCGCCGAGCGACAGGCAAGAGAGGCCGAACGACTGCGGGAGGAGCGCCGGCTGGAACAGGTGCGCCTGCAGTGGGCCCGCTTTGAGTACGAGCAGCTAACGGGCAATGGTAGGGAACGTGAGCTCCACGCGGAGCCGAAAGCAACAAGCTCTTGGAGCGCGCACCCCAACTAGCCGGACACAACAACCAAAGGAGGATGGTTATGAGGCAAGAGCGTCCGTCGGCAAGGCTCATTCATGCCATAGCAGGATCCGCAAGGTGGCTCCGCGCTACCAACAAGGGCCACGTTGGACCCGTCTTTCCTCTCCGTGGTCCGTTGTCGACAAGAGGTCCCCCAGTATCGCGCCTCGTTCCTTGGCCATCCCTTGATGGCAGCTGAACGGCATAATGCATACTGAATCCCATTGCCCGGCTATCGTCGCCGGGCAATGGGATTTCGTAGACGCTGGTGGGGACGTCAACTGGTACTGTCTTGAGGTTCATCTTCGCGGGATGTCCGGATCCTTCTCCGCAACCGTCTGTGAGCTGAGGGCTGCTGTCGATGCATCCGGCCCTGTACAAGCGCGGCCGATATGCGTCTCTCGGACCAAATCTGAATGCGAGATGTGAGCTGCCTGTGTATGCCTGCAACGGTAGGGCTATCAGGGAATGAGTCCGACAGACAGGGTGTCAGCGCAATCTTGCGTCAGTCTTGTCAGAAATCGTCAGCGGCGTGTCAGATCTACGTACGGGGATGAAGTCAATCTACGGTATAATTGGAGAGAGGTAAGCGCTGCCTGAGTCATGGAGAGGCCTCCGTGAGCGCCATCCTCTCTGAGCTTGGGCGCAGAGATCTGGTCTATTGGTGTGGGCGTGAAGAAGGTTGAAGGGCTGGCGAAGATACTTGACCGTGCCAAGGGAGTTCGTGGTCGCAGCAGGTTCTAAGGGCTGCTCTTCCTGGCTCGGAGTTTCGCTACAAGATAGAGCGGGGTCTGAGCTTTGTATTGCGGTGAGGATTGGCGCTCTTCTTTTTCATGGAGGTTGATCTAGGGTGAGTAGCATCTTTCGAACCGAGGGACCCTTGCTCGAGACGGAGTCCCATCTCTACGTCGAGCGGGATGAGGATGGACGGATCGCGGCGGATATCAGGCGGGGCGACTACGTCGCCCTCACGGGCGCCCGGCAGACGGGCAAGACCAGCCTCCTCTGGAGGCTGCGTCGCCAGCTCCTCGACGAGGGCCACATCCCCGTCTACCTCGACCTCTCCCCGGCCCGGGATAGGGACGAGGAGGCCTGGTACCGCTACTTCCACGATGTGATGCTGGCCCAGCTGGGAGGGGACGCACCCGACGTCTCTGTCCCCCCCATGCAGGATCAGTTCGACTTCCGGGAGGCCCTGCGGCGGATCGCATTGGAGCTGCCGCCGTCCCGACAGATCATCATCATGCTGGATGAGGTCAGCAGTCTGCCCCTCTCCATCTCCGATCTCTTCTTCGGCACCGTTCGCGCCATGTTCAACGAGCGGGAGGCTTTCCCCGCCTTCCGGCGCTACGTCTTCGTCATGGCCGGGGCCTTCATCCCCGACGAGCTGGTTCGCGATCCCTCCCTCATGCCGTTCAACGTCGCTAGCCGCGTCTACGTCAGCGACGCCGACCGCGAGGGGCTGGCCGGCCTGGTGCGCAATCTGGAGCGGGCCGGCTGTATCGTCTCGGACCAGGTCATCGACAGGATCTACCATTGGACCGCGGGACACCTCTACCTGACGCAGCGGCTCTGTTCCCTGCTGGAGGCCGGGCAGGAGACGCACCTCACGCCCGGCCTGGTCGACGAAGCGGTCGACGTCGTGCTGGGCGACCGGCACATCAGGCGCGTATATGACCGGCTCGATCGCTCGCCGGAGGAGAGGCGCGTCTTGCGCAGGATCCTGACGGGCGATGACCCCCTCAAGTTCCACCGCGCCAGCCGCCTCGTGGCCAGGCTCGAGCTGATGGGCCTCATCAAGGCCGACGCCGAGGGCTACTGCACCGTCCGCAACGCCATCTACAGGGAGGCCCTGGCGGACGGGCATCTGGACGGTGGCAAAGACCAACCGGACGAGCTGACCAAGCTGGAGCAGAGGCTCTTTGAGTACTTCTCTCGGAACGTCACGCGCATCTGCAGCTACAGCGAGGTCGCCGACGCCGTGTGGGGCAACGGGAGCGCTGAGGAGTCGGGCATCGAGGACCGCATCTACCAGCTGGTGGCTCGTCTTCGCCGCAAGATGGCGTCAACTCGCGAGGCCCCGCTCCAGATCGTCACCATCCGCGGGCGTGGCTACAGGCCGCTGCGCCGTGCGTGAGCCGCTCCTCGACCGCCGCGCCGCCTGTCCGCGGGCCCTGCTTTTCCCAAAAGGTACTTGGGTTATATCATTCTCCAAGGAGTAGGGTGACCGGCACTTGCGACCAAGCCTGCAAGTCGCTCCCCCTTGTGTCAGAAAAGCCACTTGCCGTCCCCCAGGAAGTCGTTTGAAGTGCCGGTCACCTTCGCCCACTCGAGAGTGATAAGGCCATGACAGTACAACCTTGCCTTATTGACATTTCACTCCCTCCATGGTACAATGTCTTCACCAATAAGTCAGCACTAGCCTGCATACCGGTGTTGCCGTCCCATCGAATTTGCCATAGGCCGGCCCCGGATACCAGCGCCGCAGATGTTCCTTAACAAACCACGCCGTCGCCCTCCAACCTCAATCATCACCAGGACGCCTACCAGGTATCACGTCTTCTCTCTCTACCCAGCCGCGATATTGTTCCTCAGAAAAAAGTGCTCATCATTCAACATCAATGGGCACAGCGCCCCACTTTGCGCCCGAAGTCGGCCCTCCAGTGGGCATGACGCCCCACAAAGCCCTCTTTCTTGCCCCCTTCGCCCCACTGCATCGTGAGATCCTCCAAAACAACATCGTGTTCCGCTGGCCCAGATGTGACTGCCCGCGGGAGGCGCTCTCTTCGGTTCCGCACATCAGCCATCAGCCCCGTGTCAGATCTGTCAGAACCGCGTCAGCTCAGCCGCAGATTCACGTCACAGAAGCCTGCAGCTCTGTGATACAATGGGAGCGTAAGGATGAAGAAGCTCCGAGCAGGATCTCCTCATCGGAGCGTGGAGACAGGTATCGGTCGAGCAGCCTAGTGGTATCCGCAACGTGTAGAGCGAAAGGAGGCACGGAGATGTTAGCGGAAACCTCGGCCATCACGGTTGAAGCGGTTGTCATCCTGATGCTGATCGCCTTCATTGTGGGGCTGATCATCGGCGTGTCTTTGAGTCGTCCCCGCGTTGCGCGCTGAGCAACTGCAGATGAGGAGCAATCAGCCTGGAGGGACCGGTGCTGGCCTTGCCCTGCCGTATCAGTTTGGTGAGCAGTTGCTCTCAGCCCTCGTCTCGAGGGCGCCACCGCCTTGGCTTGTCCGTGAAATCCTGCTATACTGTAGGCACTGTAGGCACTGTAGGCACTGTAGGCACTGTAGGCACGCGGACGCGGAGGGATGGGTGAGAGGCCCGGACGTAGCTCCGTTCACGGGCCCTCTCTCTGCTTGGGGAGCATTCATTGGATGGACGCCAGGGGGAGACGGATGAAGAACAGGAACGTGTCGCTTGTGCTATCCATTGGTCTGGCGCTGCTGATCGTTGCGGCGACCATGGTATGTCTCAACCGCCCGTCATCCTTCGCATCTCCCGATCAAAGCCTAGGGGGGGACGACATCCCCGTCATCACCGTCTGCCTGGACGGCGGCTGCGACTACGACACCATTCAGGATGCGGTGGACGCGGCTGAAGAGGGCGCTGTCATCAAGGTGGCGGCCGGAACCTACGCCGGCGTGGAGAGTCGCCCCGCTCCCGACCAGTATCCATATGCCACGGTTATCACCCAGGTGGTCTACGTCGACAAGGGCGTCACGCTCCAGGGCGGCTACGCCGTCACCAACTGGATCACCCCGGACCTTGAGGCCAACCCGACCCTCCTGGACGCGCAGGGGAGGGGGCGTGGCCTCTTCATCGCCGGGCCGACCATCACCCCCACCATCGTGGGCCTGCGCATCACCGGCGGGGACGCCGCCGGGCTGCGCGGTCACCCGGGCTTCCCGGATACGGACGCCGGCGGTGGCGCGTACGTCTTCAGCTCCCCCGCCACCATCACGGCCACCCAGCTCTTCAGCAACACCGCCGACTGGGGCGGTGGGGTCTATGTCTATCAGAGCGACGCCACGCTGAGCAACAACGCCGTCTTCTCCAACACCACCTCTCGATTCTTTGGTCCCGGTGCGTTCCACGGGGGTGGGCTCTATCTCTACGAGAGCGACGCCGAGTTGGTGGGCAACGCGATCACCTCGAACACGGCTGGCAGCGGCGGCGGCCTCCACCTCCATCGTAGCCACGCCGTGCTCACGGACAACGCCATCATCTCCAACACCGCCGAGTGGTATGGCGGCGGGCTGCGCCTCGAGCACAGCGACGTCAAGCTTGGCCAGAACGTCGTCCACGGCAACGCCGCCCAGTTCGGCGGTGGTCTCTACCTCCTCTACAGCGATGCCGAGCTCGACGGGAACGCGATCACCGGCAACGCCGCCCATCAATCCCATGGCGGTGGCCTGTACTTGCAGAGGAGCGATGCTGTCATCACCGGCAATCTCATTATCTCGAACACCGCTGCCTCTTTCGGGGGGGGCGTGCACCTCTATCTCCGCAGCGACGCCGTGCTGGTCAACAACGTCGTCGCCGACAACCGGGCCGACGTCGCCGGCGGCGCTCTTTACGTCTGGCGCTCCATCCCGCGCCTGCTCCACACCACCGTCGCCCGCAACCGCGGTGGCGACGGCAGTGGCATCTTCGTGCGAAACGAGGGGCAGCCCAGATCGACCGTTCAGCTGACCAACACAGTCATCGTCAGCCATCGTGTGGGCATCAGCGTGGCGGCCGGTAGCGACGTCGCGCTGAACGGCGTCCTCTGGGACAGCGACACCATGACCCACGTGTCCCGCTCACCGACCGACACCGCGGTAGCCATGCAGAACCAGTACACGGGCGATCCCGCCTTCGCCCCCGACGGCTACCACCTGCTGCCGAGCTCGGAGGCCATCGACAAGGGCGTGGACGCCGGCATCGACGTCGACATCGACGGCGAGCCCCGGCCCCGTGGCGCTGCCCCCGACCTGGGCGCGGACGAGCAGGGGCCCATTCTCTTCGCCGGGTTCGAGCACTCGGCCCCGCACTGGCTCGGGGAGCCGACCGTCTTCACCAACACCACCGTCGTCAGCGGCCCTGTCTCCTACCGCTGGGATTTCGGCGACGGCGGGTCCAGCACGGCCGTCAGCCCCACGCACACCTACACGGCGCCGGGCACGTACACCGTCGTCCTCACCGCCACCGGCGGCGAGCTGCAGGACGTGGCGACCGGCCGCGTGGTCATCTACGCTGCCTCCTTCACCTCGTCCAGCCCCGACTGGGTCGGTCAGACCACGGCCTTCACCAACACCAGCCTGGCCGGCCCTGACGCTGGCTACGCCTGGTCCTTCGGCGATGGCGTCACCGGCACGCAGGAGCATCCCACCCACACCTATGGCAGCCCGGCCCTCTACACCGTGGCGCTGACCGTGACGAACGACGTCGGTCTCGGCGTGGCGACCGATACTGTGGCCCTCTACGGTCCGCCCCATGTCGATTTCGTCGGCCGGCCCAGGCAGGGGCTCGCCCCTCTGCCGGTGGCGTTCATGTCCATCGTCACCACCACCCCGCCGGGGGATCCCAGCCTGCGCTACCTGTGGCATGTCGCCGTTGGCCATGAGGAGGACGCGACCAGCACGCTGCCTGCTACCGACCACACCTACGTGTCCACAGGCGTCTACACCGTCAGCCTCCGCGTGACCAACGCCCTGACCAGCGCCGTGGCGGTCAAGCCAGCCTACATCACCGTCCGGGACACCCTGGAGATTTACCTCCCCCTCATCGCACGCGACAGCTAGGAGCTGTGCCTACTCCATACTCCCTACTCCCCTTCTTGTCATCTTCCCCCTCCCGCGGTATACTGCCTCCATAGACCATGCGCCTTAAACACCTCGTACTCCAGGGCTACAAATCGTTCGCCAATAAGACCGAGTTCGAGTTCCCAGCGGGCGTCACGGCCGTCGTCGGCCCCAACGGGACCGGCAAGAGCAACATCGCCGACGCCATCCGCTGGGCCCTCGGTGAGCGGAGCATGAGCACGCTGCGTGCCAAGTCCACCTCCGACATGATATTCGCCGGGGGGGACGGTCGCGCGCGGGCCGGCATGGCCGAGGTGGCCCTCACCTTCGACAACGCCGACGGCGGCCTCCCCATCGCCTACAGTGAGGTCAGTATCGCGCGCCGCGCCTATCGCTCTGGCGAGAACGAGTACCTCATCAACGGCTCGCAGGTGCTCCTTCGCGACGTCGAGGAGCTGCTGGCCGGGAGCAGCCTCAGCGAGCGCACCTACACCGTCGTTGGCCAGGGCGTCGTCGACGCGGCGCTCTCCCTCCGCGCTCAGGAGCGCCGCGCCCTGTTCGAGGAGGCCGCCGGCATCACCCTCTACCGCGATCGCCGCGAGAAGACCGTCGAGCGTCTCGACGAGACGGAGCGCAACCTGGAGCGCGTGCAGGACATCATCGCCGAGATCGCCCCTCGCCTGGAGCGGCTGAAGCGCGACGCGCGGCAGGTGGAGCAGCATCGCCGTCTGAGCGCCCACCTGGAGCGCCTGCAGCGGACCTGGTACGGCCACCGCTGGGGCCAGCAGCAGGCGGCGCTGGGGCGGTCGCTGGAGCGGGCGGCGACCCTGGAGGAGCAGCTGGCGCAGCGGAACCGCGAGGCGTCTGAGCTGGATCGGCGTCTGAACGAGGTGCGGGAGCGGGAGGGAGTGCTGCGCGGCAAGCTCCGCGATTGGTACCGCCGGAGCGGCGACCTCCACGAGGAGGTCGACCAGGCGCGGCGCGAGCTGGCCGTCTCGGAGGAGCGGGAGCGTCTGCTGAGGACGCGGCGTGAGGAGTTATTGGAGGAGATCGAGCCTCTCCGAGCGCAGCGGCGGGAGCAGGCAGATCGGGTGGCCGAGCTCCGGCAGCGGGTCGAGGAGCTGCAGAGGGAGCTGATCGAGCGTCGCGCGCGTCTGAACCAGGTGGAGGCGGAGGCGGCGGACAGAGGGCAGCGGGCCGAGGAGCGGGAGCGAGAGCGCACAGAAGTGGAGGACCAGCTGCGCAGCCAGCGATCACAGGTGGAGCGCCTGGATCGTGCGCTGGGGGAGGCCCGGGAGGAGATATCGCGCCTGGCCAGCCAGCGGGCTGTGGCCGAGGAGCGGGCGCGACAGCTGGAGAGCCGCCGCCGAGAGGCCGTGGGCGGGCTGGAGCCGCTTCGCCGCGACGAGGAGGAGCAGGCGGAGCGCGTGGCGGAGGGGCGCGCGCGCCTGGCCGAGCTGGAGCAGTCCCTTGCTGATCGACAGCGGGAGCTTGCTGACGTGGGGGAGGCCTGGCGCGCCTTCCAGCGGCAAGCTCAGGAGCAAGGACAGGAACGCCCTAGGGCTGCGGAGGAGCTGTGCGATTGCCGCGCCGAGATCGAGCGGCTTGATCAAGCTAGGCGCGCGGCCCAGCAGGAGGAGGCCGAGCTGGCGGGTGAGCTGAAGGCGCTCGAGCACGTGCGCGCCATGGGCGCAGCCTACGACGCGGGGGTGCAAGTGCTGCTCCAGTCCGATCTGGAGGGCGTGCTGGGTCCGCTGGTGGAGTTGATCCACGTGCCGCCAGACTGGGAGCGGGCCATCGAGGCCGCGCTCGGCGCTGCCCTGCACGCTGTCGTTGTGGAACGGGGGGCGATCGTGGAGCAGGCCCATCGCATCCTCAGGGAGCAGGGGGCGCGGTCGATGCTCATCTCCCTGGACGGGCTGCGCGCACCGGTGTCGGCCGACGTCCTGCCCTCTCAAGCCTCCGCCGCTGCGCGCACGGCCGCTGATCTGGTCCACCCTGTGGAGGGATCCCCGTCGGACGAGCTTGCGTCCGTCATCGACGCCCTTCTGGGGCCGGTGGCTCTCTGCGCGGATCTCGCGGAGGCCAGGGCGCTCCTGCCGGAGATGCCGCCCGGGAGCTGCTGCGTCACGCGGGCTGGCATCGTCCTTCGCGCCGACGGGGCCTACATCATTGGAGAGGTTGGGACGGGCGGTGTACTGGCCGATGAGCGAGCCCGGCGGGAGTTGCTTAGGCAGGAGCTGCCCAGACGTCTGGAGCAGGTCCGCCGGCGCCTGCAGGAGCTGGAAGGGCAGCGGCAGGAGGAGGAAAGCCGAGCGGCATCCTTGGAGAGCCGTCTGCAGGAGATCGACCGCCAGGCGGCGCAGGCCAGGGAGGAGAGGGCGCAGCGCCTCCAGCAGAGGCTGGGTGAGGCCCGTACAGCCGTCGCGGTGGCCCAGGAGACGCTCCGCAGCCAGCGGACTTCTCTTGAGCACCACGTCTCCGAGCTGGAGCGGATCCGTTCGCAGCGCGAGATCCTGCAGGCAAGGGCCGCCGATTTGAAGGAGCAGCATGTGGCGCAGATGGAGCGGGCTCAGGCCCTTCGCCTTGCTCTGGAGACGCCGAGCGTGGAGGGCTCCGGCCTGGGGGAGGGCGACAAAGCGCCGCCCGCTCGGGATGCTGCCGAGGGCTTCCGATGGCGGCTCCAAGAGGCGCATCAGCGGTGCCGTAAGCTGGAGCAGCAGCAGGAGGCCTCCTCGGAGCGCGTCAGTTCGCTGGAGGGGCGGCTGGAGCGTCTGGCGCAGCAGGCGGCCGATGCGCGCCGGGAGGTGGCGCGGTTCGAGCGGGAGACACTGTCGGGGGCGCGCACCGCCGTCGCCGTGGCGGAGGCCTCGCTGGGCAGCGAGCGGCAGGCGCTGGAGCGAGAGTCGGCGCTTTTGGAGCGATTGAGCTCTCAGATCGATGCCCGCCGTGAGCGCGCGGCAGATCTGAAGGCCGAGAGAGAGGATCTCGTGGAGCGCGTCGCTGAGCTCCGTCGTGACGCGTCTCGGCTCGAGGCCGAGCTTCGCGGGGTTCGAGAGCGCATCCAGCCGGCGGAGGACAGCCTGGAGCGCCTCGAGGAGGAGCAGATAGCTCTGGAGGAACGGCGGCGGCGGGCCCAGAAGCGGGTGCGTGGCGCTGAGGAGCGGCACGGGCGCGCCGAGCTGGACGTCGAGCGCCGCAGGGACGAGCTGCGACTGCTGGCGCAGCGCATTGAGGAGGACCTCGGGTTGGTGGAGCTGGAGCTCGACGATAGCGTGACGGCCCAGGCGCCCCTGCCAATGCGCCCGCTCGTCTCCGAGCTCCCCGTGGTCGAACAGCTGCCGGAGGGATTGGAGGATGAGATGCAGTTCATCCAGAAGCGCTTCCGACGGCTAGGGGCGATCAACCCGAATGCGCCGGACGAGCTGGACGAGGTGCGAGAGCGCTACGAGTTCCTCACCGAGCAGGCGGCCGACCTGCGGGCCGCCGTGGGGAAGCTGCGGCACAGCGTGGCCGAGCTGGATGCGCTGATGAAGCGGGCGTTCAAGGAGACGTTCGATGCGGTGGCGGAGCAGTTCTCGGTGACCTTCTCGCACCTCTTCGAGGGCGGCGAGGCCCGACTGACCTTGACCGAGCCGGATGCCCTGTTGACCACCGGCGTCGACATCGTGGCGCGGCCGCCGGGAAAGCGTGCGCAGCGTCTGGCGCTCCTCTCCGGGGGCGAGCGCGCCTTGACCGCGGTGGCCCTTCTCTTCTCCCTCCTTCACGTCAGCCCCACGCCCTTCTGTGTCTTCGACGAGGTGGACGCCATGCTGGACGAGGCGAACGTGGGGCGGTTCCGGGCCAAGCTGGAGGAGCTCTCGCAGCACACGCAGTTCATCATCATCACGCACAACCGCGGCACGGTCGAGTCCGCCGACGCGGTCTACGGCGTCTCCATGGGTTCGAATGCCGTCTCGCAGGTTGTGTCCTTGAAGATGGACGAGGTGGAGTGAGCTGGGAAAGGGCTGTGTCCACCTTCCCGTGGGACGACTACATCCATAAGTTGAGGAGGTAGCCCATTGTCTGACGAGAGAAGCGATCCTGTGGCGGCCGAGTCCTGTATAGCCGTCGTCACCACCGGCGGCACCATCGCCATGCAGCACGACCAGTCGGCCGGTGGGGCGGTGCCGCAGCTCGGCGCTTCTGACTTTGCCGCTGCCCTCCCGCCCGACGCGCCCCGGCTGCGCGCGAAGGGGATCGTCAACCTGCCCAGCTCCCACTTCACGCTGGAGACGCTGGAATGCATCCGGGACCGCGTGGCCGAGCTGGTGGGGGAGCCAAACGTGGCCGGCGTCGTGGTCACCCACGGCACCGATACGATGGAGGAGACCGCTTACCTACTCGATCTGACGCTGCCGGAGGAGAAGGCTATCGTTCTCACCGGGGCCATGCGCACCGCCTCCGACGTGGGCTATGATGGCTATGCCAACCTGCTGGCAGCCGTCCACGTTGCGGCGGCCCCTCAAGCCCGCGGTCTGGGGGCGCTCATCGTCTTCAACGACGAGATCCACGCCGCTCGACGCGCAACCAAGATGCATACTCTCAGCCCTGCCACCTTCCAGTCGCCAGGCTGGGGGCCCGTCGGGCGCGTGGAGGGTGATGCTGTCATCGTCGATCAGCGCTTGGAGCAGGAGACCTTGCCCTGGCTGGGTCTCGAGCCGCGCGTGGTGCTGCTCAAGCTCACGGTCGGTGCCGGGCCTGATCTGCTGGAGGGCGCGTTGGAGGCCGGGTCTTGGGGCGTCGTCATCGAGGGCCTGGGCGCGGGCCGTGTCCCGCCCTGGTGGCTGCCCGTCATCGAACGGGCACGGGAGCGCGGGATTCCCGTGGTGATCGCCAGTCGCTGCCCCTCCGGCCGGGTCTGGGATGGCTACGGCTATCCCGGTGCCTATCGCTCTCTGGTCAACCTCGGCTGTCTCTTCGCCCAGGGCATCAACGGTCAGAAGGCTCGCATCAGGCTCATGGTCGTGCTGGCCGCAGCCCGGGCAACCGACGATATCGCAGAGCTGTGGGCTCGCCAATGATCGATGCCCATTTGTCATTTGTGATTTCTGATTTGTCGTTTGCCATTTGTCATTCATAAGGAGGTGGGGACCTGGATTCACTGGAGCTAGCGCGACGGATCGTTGACGTAATCGCCGACAAGCAAGGCGAGGACATTCTGCTGCTCGACATTCGTGACGTGTCCATCCTGGCCGACTACTTCATCATCGGCAGCGCTGTCAGCCGGCGGCAGACCAAGGCCATCGTGAACGGCATCACCGACAAAGCGAGGGAGGATTTCGACGTTAAGCCCTGGCGCGTCGAGGGTGAGCCCGATTCGGGGTGGGTGCTGATGGACTATGGAGACGTGGTGGTCCACCTCTTTGCTCCGGAGGCGCGGGACTACTACGACCTGGAGGGGTTCTGGGAGGACGCGCAGGTGATCGTGCGCATGTTGTAGCAGAGACGGCAGCCCGCCGCTGCTTCCCAGGCCTCATCCACGACATCGCGGGGCAGCGGCTCGCCGAACCAGACCACGTCAGGGCGGAGCAACCCATCGCGGGCCGGACAACGCGGAGGGAGGTTGGGCAGCGGCACGCGATGATCCTCCGTCACCTTCGCGCAGCGGGTGCAGCGCAGACGCCAGATGTCGCCGTGCAGCTCCAGCACCTGCCGGCTTCCCGCTGCCTGGTGGAGCCCGTCGACGTTCTGCGTGATCACCGTGAGATCCGGCAGCGCCCGATCCATCTGTGCCAGCGTCTTGTGAGCGTCGTGGGGCTGGCAAGCCGCTCTCGGCCCAGATACCGGCGCCGGCTAGCGCGACCATGGGCTGCTCTGCAAACTGGCTCAAAGAAGCTAAAGACCCCAAGGCTGCTGAAGGCCTTGGGGTCTCCTGTTCAACCCGTGCTCCCAGCGGACTCGCGATCCGCGACTCTAGCACGAGGCATCATCGCAACAGTCACGCGACCATGTCGTGGGAACTCCCTCGTCAGACTACTCGAAGATCCACCGATCGCTGTCTCGATCGTAGGAGAGAATCTCCTCCTCGTCGAAGAATAGCGCCACTTCGAACTTCGCGGTCTCAGGACCGTCGGAGCCGTGGATCAGGTTGCGTCCGATCTCCAACCCGAAGTCCGCCCGGATTGTGCCTGGCGCGGCCTCTGCCGGGTTCGTCGCCCCCATCGTGCGGCGGGCGATCTCGATGGCGTTGTTTCCCTCCAGCACCATGACCACCACCGGGCTGGAGGTGATGTAGGCGATCAGCGGCTGGTAGAACGGCTTGCCCTGGTGTATGGCGTAGTGACGCTGGGCCAGGGCTTCGTCGATGTGGATCAGCTTCATGGCTGCGCATCGCAGCCCCCGCCGTTCGAAGCGGGTGATGATCCGGCCTATCAGCCCTCGTTGGACGGCGTCAGGCTTGATGATGATCAGTGTGCGTTCCATGTCGGCCTCCTTGATTGGGTCGTTGGATCAAGAGTGATCACAGGCTTGCCAGAGCCTCACGATACGTTTCCAGCGCATCCTGGAGTCGATCGGCTCTCACATAGGCGTCGCCCAAGCTCTGCATCACCCTGGCGTCCGGCCATTGCTCCGTGTAGTCCTCTAAGTCTGCGATGACGTCATCCAGCCGTTGACCTTTGCGGATCAGCTCTTCATAGGCCTCCACCGCGTCCTCGCGCCTGTCCGCCTGCCAAAGCACCCGACCCAGCTCCAGCTGCGCCTCGTAGTCATCAGGATGTTCCTCTGCGTAGGCTTGTTGAGCATCGATGAACCTCTCCAGATCCTCGACGGGGGCTTCCTCCAGGGCTTCTGCCAGTGAGACCCCCTCTGGAGCGGCGATCTCCTTCTCTTCCTCGGGAGCGGGCACGGACTCCTCGATGGGTGGTGCTTCCTCCTCGGCGACGGGGACAGCCTCCGGAACCTTGGGCGCGGCCTCCTCTGGAGCGGCGATCTCCTCCTCTTCCTCGGGAGCGGGCACGGGCTCCTCAATGGGTGGCGCTTCCTCCTCGGCGACGGCGACGGCCTCCGGGATCTCGGGCGCAGCCTCCTCTGGAGCAGCGAGCTTCTCCTTTACCTCGGGAGCGGGCACGGCCTCTTCCGCTTCGAGGGCGACTTCCTCTCTCTCTTCGAACGCGGTCCAGCCAAAGGCCTCTTCTTCCTCTACAGCCGGCTCGGCCTTATGCTCAATCGCCTCTGGCGCCTCCTCGGCTGGCACTGCCTCCTCAGGTGGCGCTTCCTCCTCGGCGACCGGAGCGGCCTCCGGAGCCTCAGGCACAGCTTCCTCTGGAACGGCGATCTCCTCCTCTTCCTCAGGCGCAGGAACGGCCTCTTCCGCTTCGGGGGCGGCTTCTTCCCTCTCCTCGAACGCGGTCCAGCCAAAGGCCTCTTCTTCCTCTACAGCCGGCTTGGCCTCAGGCTCAATCGCCTCTGGCTCGGGCCGTCCCATAATCTCGGCCAGGCGGGCCTCGCCCTCCTTCTCGGCCTGAGCGCGGAGCTCCTCCTCCTTCCCCTCGGCGAGCTGAGCGAGCCAGGCCAGGGCGTCGTCACCTGAGGGCATCTCGTCGCTCTCAAGCCAGGCGGGTAGCTCTCCTGTCTCCTCTGCTGCTTCCGCCGCTAGCTTCTCTGCCTCAGGCTCCTCTATCTCAAGCTCTTCTATCGCTGGTTCCTCCGCCTCAAGCTCCTCCAAACCAACCTCTTCCGTCTCTGGTTCCTCCACCACGGGCTCCTCGAAGGGCACCTCCTCTTCGAGAGCCGCCGCCGGGGCCTCCGGCCGCGCTTGCTCCGGGGGTTCCGCGGCCGGCGGAGCGAGGCCCTGTAGCCAGTCCGGGATTTCGGCCGGTTCTGGCCCCTCAATCGCTTCCTCCGCTGCGACCCCCATGCCCTCTTCCTCCGGCCCGCCCTCGATCTCCAAGAGCCAGGCGGGTATCTCTTCTTCCTCCATCTCCTCATCAGCGCTGGGCGCGACCTCCTCCTCTTCCTCTTCCTCCAGTTCGCCCAGCCAGTCCATGGCCTCTTCCTCCGGCATTGCCTCGGGGGCCGCCTCCGCGGCGGGGCGCTCTGCTGGGATCTCCTCCTCTAGCGCGGTGGGCTCAGCCGATGGCTCAGCCTCCCACTCCGCTTCGGCCCGCAGCTCCTCTTCCTCTGCCTCCGCCGTGGTCTCGCCAGCGAGCTCCTGCAGCCAGGCGGGGATTTGGATCTCCGCCTCCATCGCCTCCTCTGCTTCGGGTGGCGCCGTCTTCTCCAGCTCGATCAGCCAGTCAGCTCGCTCCTCCCCCCGCTCGTAGGTGGTGGGCTCGATCTGTGGCTCCTTAGGTGCAAGTGGAGAGGTCGACCCAAAGAGCTCCTGCGCCATCTCGTTCTCCGGATCCAGGGCCTCTGCGCGCTCCAGATAGGTCTCAGCCTCGGTCATTCTCCCACTGCTGGACCATATCTCTCCCAGGATCAGGTTGGCCTTGAGCGCGTACGGCTGCTCATCCAGAATCTCCTGGCACACCTGAGAGGCCTGCAGCCTCTGTCCGTCTCGCCACAGTGCCTCTGCCAGCGCCACTCTCAGATCCAAGCGGTCGGGGTGCTCCTCGATCAGCTTGCGCAGCTCGGTGATCGCTCGCGTCAGCAGATCGCCCCGCAGATACAGCTTCGCCAGCGCGCTCTCTGTGAGCTGAAGCCGCTGAGGCTCGCTGCCCTCGAGCTCACCATGCAGATGACGAAGCTCCTGGGCCACCATCTCATTGTCGGTTGCTAGCTCGAAAGCGCGTTGGAGATACCAAATGGCGTCCTCCAGGTCATCGCCTCGCTTGGCCGTCTCGCTCATCCCGACCCAGGCGAGCATGTGCTCGGGATCCGCGCTCAGTACGCGCCGGAACATGTCCGCGGCCTGATCGTCTTGACCGGCTTCGAGCATCGCTTTGCCCAGCAGCCAGTAGGCTCTGACGTACTTGGGATAACGCTCCAGGATGTGCCGGCCGTGGGCCACGGCCTCTTCGTAGCGTCCGCCTTGGATGGCGTCTTCAATCTGCTGACAATACTCGGCTAACGAAATCTGGTTCACGGGTTCACCTCCCACCAAGCGATACAATGAATTGGATGATTCAGCGTCTCCGGCGAGCGTCAATCGAGCTGATGTAGGTCCCTCAGGTCTTCGATCAGATCATCTATCGTGGGCTCCGGACGCGGCGAGGGGCCCAGCGGGTCGACCACGGTCTCCTCCCCGATCAGGGCATAGAAAGCGTTTAACACACCGTAGGCCAGGGCATCCAGCTGATACCCTCCCTCCAGCGTGAAGACAAGTCGCCCGTCGCACAATTGGTCAGCCATCCTGACCAGCGCTTGGGACATGTCGGTGTAGCCCTTCAGCGAGAGCGCCATGTGGGCCAATGGATCGACCCAATGAGCATCGTACCCAGCCGAGACGAGGATCAGATCCGGATTGAAGCGCTCAGCCAGCGGCCAGACTAGGCTCTCGAAGACGTGGGCGAAGCTCTCGTCCCCCACGTTTGGGGGCAGCGGTACGTTCAGCGTCTTCCCAGCCCCAGCCCCTTGCCCCATATCCTGCTTGGCGCCGGTGCCTGGATAGTAGGGGTACTGATGGGTTGAGAAGTAGAAGACATCTGGGTCACTGGCGAAGATGTCCGCGGTCCCATTGCCGTGGTGCACGTCGAAGTCGGCGATGAGAACCCGCTCGATTTCCTCCCGCACCAGCGCCGCTCGGGCCGCTATAGCCACGTTGTTGAACAAGCAGAACCCCATGGCCCGCCCCTCGGTGGCGTGATGGCCCGGAGGGCGCACGAGGGCGAACACGTTGTCGATCTCGCCACTCAGCATCGCCTCTACGGCGTGGATGACGCCGCCCGCGGCCATCAAGGCTGCCTCAAAGGATCGAGGGGACACGTACGTGTCCGGATCTGGGTAGCTACCTCTTTGGGCTGCCTCTCGAACACGCTCAATGTGGCGCTCCGTGTGGACGCGACGCAGTTCCTCCCGTGTCGCCGGTCGAGGCTCCAACAGGTGCAGGCGGTCCAGCATGCCTCGCTCGTCTAGGGTATCCAGAATCCGCTCCAGCCGACGAGCGTTTTCGGGGTGACTGGGCTGGTTGTGCTCAAGATAGATTGGATGGTAGACGTAGGCCGTTCCCATGATCAGGTCCTGGTCCTATCCCTGTTGTCGACGTATGGCGCTGCTGCTCCGCAGCTTTCTGCACGGCAACACGTGGCGCCGCCCCATGGTGTGATTATACTTGCCTACCCCAGCGTGTCAACAAGCAGACCGTTGCCGTCAGGATGGACCGTCGTCTTCGGCTCCAAGTTGCACACCGTTCCTCTGTGAGTATAATAATGACTGTCGGTCAGTTACCCTGATCAAGCTGTGTCGGAGGATGTTTTCGCTGTTTGAGTATGCTGCTTGCTGTGCGGACGAGCGGCCCGAGAACGGAGGCGGTATCTCGGGGCGTTTCTCAAACAGTTCTCATGGTTCCATTCAACCAAGGAGGTAGCTGTGGACTTCAGCTGGACCGAGGAGCAGCGTCTTTGGCGCCGCGCGGTGCGTGACTTCGCGCAGAATGAGATCGCCCCTCGCGTGCGCGAGATTGACGAGGAGGAGTACATTCCGCGTGACATCATTGACGGTATGGCTGAGATGGGGCTTCTTGCCCCTACGGTGGGCGAGGAATATGGAGGCGTAGGGGCCGACTGGACCATGGCCGCCATCGCCGCCGAGGAGCTGGGTCGCGCCGACATCAGCCTGGCGGTCCCGGTGCTCTATCTTGTGGAGGCTGCTTGGGGGTTCATCTTCTATCAGTACGGGTCCCAGAGGCTCAAGGAGGCCTATCTCCCCAAGGTGACGCGTGGCGAGGCCTTCCTGGGCATCGCCACCACGGAGCCGGAGGGCGGCTCCGATATCCTGGGCGCCTGTCGGACGCGCGCCGAAAAGGAGGGCGACGCCTGGATCGTCAACGGCGAGAAGACCTACA
Source organism: uncultured Anaerolineales bacterium (assembly GCA_964575455.1). Classification (GTDB taxonomy): domain Bacteria; phylum Chloroflexota; class Anaerolineae; order B4-G1; family B4-G1; genus SKLM01. Next base: position 92,944 of record CAZNRX010000001.1, read on the forward strand.
CCAGCGGCGTGCGAGAGTCGCTGGAGTGGGGGGGTATCCACCTCATGTTGTCCCGCACGGCAGACGTCGAGGAGGCGGGACACAGGGCGTTCACCTTCTTTGCCCTGCCGCTTAAGGATATGGAGGGCATCACGCCCACGTTCTTCGACGATATGGGGCGCATGGGGATCTCCACCGGCGGCTTTGCGCTTGAGGACGTCCGTCTGCCGGCCGACCATCAAGTGGGCGGGTTCAACCGTGGCTTCTACCACGCCATGGAGGGATTCTCGGCAGCTCGCACGCTGATCGGTGCGACGTGTGTCGGGGCCTCGGAGGCGACGTTGGAGATGGGCATAGATCAAATCAAGATGCGCCACGCCTTCGGTCGGCCAATAGCGAGTTACGAGGGTGTTCAATTCCCACTGGCGGATCTCTACACCGATCTGGAGGGCACCAAGCTCTCCACGTACAAGGCGGCCTGGACGATGGACCAGATGTACCGCCACGACGCGGCCACGCACCACGACATCGCCCTGGCGGCCGCCATGGCCAAGCTTAAGGCCCCGGTTCTGGGCTTCAGTATTATGAACGAGGTGGCCGACTGGTTCGGCGCCATGGCCTACACCAAGGAGTGTCCTGTCGAGATGGGCATTCGCGGCATCCGCTCCTACTCCATCGGCGCCGAGGGCACGCCGAATATCATGCGCATCATCATCGCTCGTGAGCTCCTGGGGAATGACTTCCTTCCCACGCTCTACACGGAGAAAGCGTAGCTCAGGGTCGACGGGCGATATCGCGTGCACAAGCGCATGGGCACCGGCGGATCACGCCTTAAGCCGCTACGCTTCCGAGGCTGATGCGCTTCGGAGCTGCGCAAGCTAGTCCGCCGGCAGCAGGCTACTGAGCATCTGTTACGCTTTACGCACGACGCATTAGATTAGGAGGTGTCCCTTGCACATCGTAGTATGCACTAAATACACGCCCGACTCTGAGGCCAAGATGTCGGTGGACGAGACGGGAAACGTCTCCTGGGGAGATTCGCCGCTGATCATCAACCCCTGGGACGAGTACGCGGTAGAGGAGGCCCTGCTGCTCCGTGACGAGTATGGTGGCACGGTCACCGTTATCTCCATGGGGCCAGAGGAGGCGTTGGAGGCGCTGAAGCACGCCGTGGCGATGGGCGCTGATGAGGCCGTGCGCGTCTGGGACGATGCCTGTGCCGGCTCCGACACCTTGGCCACCAGCTACGTCCTGGCAAGGACGATTGAGACCATCGGCGACGTCGATCTGGTTCTCTGCGGCAAGTCGGCCATCGACGCCGAGACGTGGCAGACCGGTGTCGGGCTCGCGACCCGTCTCAACGTCCCATCGCTGATGTACACCATCAACATTGCCGAGCTAGACCCGGACGAGGGCACGATCACGGTCGAGCGGCTGCTGGAGCAGGGACGCCAGGTTGTGGAAGCCTCGCTCCCCGCCGTCGTCGGCACGACCAAGGGCATCAATGAGCCCCGCTACACATCCTTCATCGGCATCCGTAAGGCGTCCAAGATGGAGTACCCGCTGTGGACGCTTGAGGACGTCGGAGCGGACCCAGATCGCGTCGGCGCCAGCGGGTCGGGTGTGCGCTGGCCCACCGTCTTCGAGCCGGCCGTGCGCGAGGGGGAGGCCGAGATCATCGAGGCCGAGACGGTGGAGGAGAAGGCCGAGATTCTGGCCGAGAAGCTGCTGGCGGAGAAAGTGATCTAGGAGGCGAGAGAATATGACAAACGACATCTTCGTCTGGGTGGAGCAATTCGAGCATGAGGTCGTCGGTGCTTCCTGGGAGGCGGTTGGAGCAGCCCGAGGCCTGGCGGATGAAGCTGGTGGTGACGTGATCGCCTGCCTTTTCGGTAGCGATGGGGTCGAGGCCCTGGCCCAGGAGGCTTTTGCCTATGGGGCCGACAAGGTGCTGCTGGCGGCAGATGCGACGTTGGCCAATTTCCGCGTCGAGCCGTACGCAGCCCTGATGGCGCAGGCGGTGGAGCGCTTCGAGCCTGAGAACGTCCTTGTTGCGGCCACTTTCCGTGGGCGAGAGCTGGGGCCAGCGCTCGCGGTCAGGTTGGAGACCGGATGCATCGCGGACTGCACGGAGCTGGTCCACGAGGACGGTCAGCTCATGGCGACCCGCCCCATCTACGCCGGTAAGCTGTTGTCCCGCTGCGCTATCCCGGAGCGGAGGCCGCGGATCTTCACCACGCGGGTGCGCGCCTTCGGCAAGCCGGAGCCGGACGCCGCGCGCGACGGTGAGATAGTGGAGCTGGAGCCCGTCATAGCCGAGGACGAGATCTTCACCCGAGTCGTTGGGTTTGAGGAGAGCGAGGGAGGCGTGAGCTTGGCCGATGCCGGCATCATCGTCTCTGGCGGCCGCGGTGTGGCCGGCCCGGAGGGGTATGAACCGCTCCAGGAGCTGGCCGATCTGCTGAATGCAGCGCTGGGCGCGTCACGTGCTGCGGTCGATGCAGGCTGGATTCCGTACGAGCATCAGGTGGGACAGACGGGCAAGACCGTCAGCCCTGATCTGTACATCGCGTGTGGCATCTCCGGTGCCATCCAGCACCTGGCCGGCATGCGCACGAGCAAGGTTATCGTGGCCATCAACAAGGACCCCGAGGCCCCCATCTTCAAGATGGCCGACTACGGCGTCGTGGAGGATCTGTTCGACGTCGTTCTGGCTCTGAGGAAGGCGTTCGCGGAGAGAATCGACTGAGCCCGTCGCGGCAACCGCCCGGCACTTGGGAGCCCTGCCTCAATGCCCAAGCGCGCTTCAAACTGGGTCTGCGTTGGCTTTCGATGTCTCAGCCCAAGTGCCGGTCACCTCACCAACGAGAATGATAGCCCCTTGCCCCGAACGCCACTCTGCTTGTGTCCCACCTTTGGCTGTGATATAATGACCTGCGTGAGTTAGTGACAGGAGGTATCGTGCCCAGCGCAAAGGATAATCGGAATCGCATCATTGCTTGGATCATCAGCTTGCTGGTCGTTCTCAGCATGGCGTTGAGTATGGCTGGATCGCTTGTTTCGACGGGTCGGGTCACACCTACGCCTCCGCCTTCTCCTACCCCTTTCCCGACGCGGACGGCGACGCCGAGCACGATGTGATAGCACAGCCGCGTGCCGATCAAAGACCCGTTGCACGGGTGGGGAGAACGAACGATGACTGAGAACCCGTTGAGAATCTTGTTCCTTTCCGCCGAAGCCGTGCCCTTCGCCAAAGTTGGTGGGCTGGCAGATGTGGCGGGATCGCTGCCCAAGGCCCTTCGTGGGTTAGGTCACGACGTGCGGCTCATGATGCCGCGCTACGGCACCATCAGCAGCGATAAGTTCGGGCTGGAGAAGATTGGGGAGCCCTTCCGCGTGCCCGCCGGGGCGGGGAAGGAGTACGTCCATCTCATCGGCACCACCATGGGGGAGGATCTCCCGGTCTATCTTCTCTGGAACGAGCATTACTTCACCTCGCGTGAGAAGGTCTACGGCTTCGAGGATGACGCTCAACGCTTCGCCGTGTTCGGGCGCGGCGTCCTGGGGGCCCTCAAGCTGCTGGAATGGAAGCCGGATCTCATACACGCCAACGATTGGCACACGGCCGTCGTTCCCACCTGGCTTGACGTTGATGGTTGGCGTGATCCCTTCTTTCGCGATATCGGTACCCTGTTCACGGTGCACAACCTTGCTTACCAGGGCATCACGGGCCGGCTCATCTTGCGGTTCGCTCAGATGGAGGACCTGGAGCACCTCACCGTCGAGCAGCCAGGGGCGGTGAACTGGATGGCTCAGGCCATCGCCCATTCGGATCTGATCAACACTGTCAGCAAACGCTACGCGCAGGAGATCCTGAGCCTCGAGATGGGCATGGGATTGCACGAACTCCTGAATAAGCGGAAGGATCGCCTTCATGGGGTTCTAAATGGGCTTGACTACGACGTGTGGAACCCGGTTACCGATCCTCACATACCCCACAACTTCGACGCCGACGCGCTGAATCGTCGCGCCGCCAACAAGATCGCTCTGCAGCAGCAGGCACGCCTCCCGGTGCACTCCGACGTGCCCCTGGTGGGGATGGTCTCCCGCCTTGACGAGGTCAAGGGCATGGACCTCATGGAGCCGGTCCTGACGTGGCTCCTGGGGGAGCGTGACGCTCAGTTCGTCCTGCTGGGCACTGGCGCCCCCAGGTACCATCGCATGTTCGAAAGCGTTCAAGAACGCTATCCAGATCGGATGCGGGCCTTCCTCAAGTTCGATGCTGTCCTGGCTCGGCGCATCTACGCCAGCGCAGATGTGTTCCTCATGCCGAGCTTCGTCGAGCCGTGTGGGCTGGGCCAGATGATCGCTATGCGCTACGGCAGCGTGCCCATCGTGCGGGAGACCGGCGGTCTGGCGGACACAGTGATCGACCATACGCGAGACCAAGGACGTGGGACCGGGTTCCTGTTTCAGGAGAAGACACCTGAGGGGGGCATAAACGCCCTGCGGCGCGCCCTTGAGGTCTATCAGGACAGGGAGACCTGGCGCGCGTTGCAGATGCGCGGCATGGCGTCTGATTTCTCTTGGACAGCTTCGGCGGAGGAGTACGTCGATCTCTACCGCAAGGCCCTCGCGGTGCACGAGTAGTGGGAGCCCATCGGGAGCAGGGCTCTCCTCCGCTGTCCATCTTTCTCTCGTCCGTGACAACGGGTCGATGCGGTCACCGGCGGATCACGGCTTAAGCCGTTGCGCTTCCGAGCTGCGCACGCTAATCCGCCGGGAGCAAGCTATTCGACGCATTCACCTGGAGGGAAGTAATGGAGGAATCAATGTGGTGCGTGAGCGCCGACGCGTCGCTGCAGGCTGTGCTGGATGACCCTGCCTGCCCGCCGCTCTTGTCGCAGATTCTCACGAGCATCCATTCGTGGCAGATTCGGAATGAGACTACGGTCGCCAGGACCCTGCGGGCTTCGCAGCTGATGCCACACTGGGTGGCCGCGCTCCTCGCTTTGGGAGCTGTTGTGGCTGTCGAGGGTGACGATGGCGCTAAGGAGGTGGAGCTGAGTGCATTGACCCATGGGGTGGGGATCGCCAGATCCCCAGCGAGCGGTGACGTGACGGCGCTCTGCGTTCCGCGCCAGGCCGGTGCCCGCTGGGGCGAGGCGCACGTGGCGCGCACACCCTCTGACGACCCCATTGTGGCCGCCCTTGCCTTCGTCAGAACCGGAGACGGGGTCGTGCAGGAGGCTCGCGTCGCCCTGACCGGGGTCTCGTCCAGGCCGGTTTACCTCTTGGACGCCCCCAGCGCGCTGCTGGGCCAGGCTCTGGACCAGGAGCGGATCAGAGCTGTGGCCTCCGCTGTCGAGGATGAGGTACATCCCAAGGGGGACTACCTGGGCAGCGAGGTGTACCGACAGGCCATGGCGGGCGTTGTGACCCGTCGCGCCCTGGAGGCCTGTGCTCGCTGCGCCGCTGGCTCGCCAGATCCGCCCGGAGCAGGTAGGGCAAGTGAGGCGTGAAGTGAGGAGTGAGCAGTGAGTAGCGATCGAGTGCAGACCATCAACTTGACCATTAACGTACAGGAAACGACGCTCCGCGTGCATCCGGGTGATACACTGTTGGACGCGCTCCGTGCTGCGTCCTACACCAGTGTGAAGTACGGCTGCGGCACCGGCGATTGCGGTGCCTGCACGGTGCTGCTCGATGGCGCGCCGGTGCACAGCTGCCAGATGCGCGCTGTCGACGCCCAGGGGCATGACGTCTTCACTGTCGAGGGCTTGGCGCCGTGTCCCGCGCGCGAGATCGACGACCTCCATCCCATCCAGCGGGCGTTCGTCGAGACCGGCGCCATCCAGTGCGGCTACTGTACACCGGCGCAGATCCTGGCCGCCAAGGCGCTCCTGGATCGTAACCCGGATCCTACCCGGTCGCAGATTGGCCAGGCGTTGAGCGGCGTACTCTGTCGCTGCACCGGCTACGTCAAGATCATCCAGGCCGTGGAGCGGGCTGCGGCCCTTATGCGCGGTGAGGAGGTCGCTCCCTTCCGCCACATGGAGGCGACGGCTGGCGCTATGGCCGAGGATAAATGGCCCACCGACGTGCTCGGTGAGTTCTACACGATCCCCGACGATGGGCGTCACCCTCGGACAACGCTCGTTCTCTCTCCGCCCGAGATGGAGCCCCTGGACGTTGTCGGCCGGTCAGAGCTGAAGGTGGACGGCGTCAAGCTGGCGGCGGGCCGCCCGGTCTTCACCGACGATGTCCAGATGGGCGGCATGCTGTACGGAGCGCTGCTGACCAGTCCGCACGCGCACGCGCGCATCAAGCGCATCGACGTCAGCAAGGCCCGTGCGCTGGAGGGCGTTCACGCTGTCCTCACGCACAAGGACGTGCCACGGGTCAAACACGCCTCCGGCGGGCAGAGCTACCCCCAGCCGCCGCCCTTCGACCAGGTCTGTCTGGACAACAAAGTGCGCCACGTCGGCGATCGCGTGGCCGTCGTCGCCGCTGAGTCTCCGCGGTTGGCCTGGCGAGCGCTCCATTTGATCGACGTCGAGTATGAGATCCTGCCCCACGTTTTGGATGCCGAGAAGGCGCGTGCATCGGGCGCTCCCGTCATCCACGACGAGCCGGACACCGAGGGTATCTACAGCCCTGAGCACAACATCGTTCATCACATTGAGGCTGCCGAGGGCGACGCCGGCGAGCAGTGGGGCCGCGCGGACATCATCTTCGAGCAACAGTATCGCACCTCGCAGCAGCAGCAGGCCCACATCGAGCCGCATGTGTGCATCACGTATTGGGATGAGGATGGCCGTCTGGTCGTGCGCAGCAGCACCCAGGTGCCCTTCCATATCCGGCGCATGCTGGCGCCCCTCATCGGTTTCTCGGAGAGGGACATTCGAGTCATCAAACCGCGCATCGGCGGCGGATTTGGCAACAAGCAGGAGATGCTCCTGGAGGATCTCTGCGCCCACCTCACCGTCGCCACCGGCCGCCCGGTGCGCATGGAGTACGATCGGCGGCAAGAGTTCACCAGCTCGCGCAGCCGTCATCCGACGGTGCAGCGCTATCGAATGGGTGTGACGGACGACATGGAGGTCGTCGCCACCGAGCTCGACCTGCTCGGTGACACCGGTGCCTATGGCACGCACGGGCTGACCGTGAACATGGTCGCCGGTCAGAAGGGCCTGACGCTCTACAACACGCCTTATTCCTCCTTCATCTGCGACGTGGTCTACACCAACAAACCCACCCCGGGAGCGTTCCGGGGCTACGGCGCCATGCAGTGCTTTTTTGGCATCGAGACTATGATGGCCGAGATCGCCAATCAGATGGGGTGGGACGTGATCGCGTTCAAGCGCAGGAATTGGATTAAGGAGGGCGAGTTGCTCCTTATGGCCAAGGCCCTGGGCGAGGGACGTGAGGGCTTCGAGCAGTCGATCCATTCCAGCGGCCTGGAGGAGTGCGTGCAGGTGGGCCTGGAGGCGATGGACTGGTACGAGAAGCGCGGCCGGCTCAACCAGGATGCCAGCGGGCCCGTCCAGCGCGGCATCGGTATGGCCGTTATGGCGCACGGCAGCGGCATCGCCGGCCTCGACATGGGCGCTGCGACGATCAAGATCAACGATGATGGCTCCTTCAACCTGCTCATCGGTGCCACGGACATCGGCACCGGCTCCGATACCATTCTGGCGCAGATGGCCGCCGAGGAATTGGGCGTCCCTCTGGATGATATCATCGTCTACTCCTCCGATACGGACTTCACGCCCTTCGACAAGGGCGCCTACGCCTCCAGCACGACCTACATCAGCGGCGGTGCGGTCCGCAAGGCGGCGCGTCAGGTGGCCGACCAGATTCGCGAGCATGCCGCGGCTATGCTGGGGATGGAGCTCCAGGAGGGCGAGGAAGCAGGCGCCAGGCCGGCGGAACTAGAACTGCGCGACCGCGCGGTCTGGTTCCCGGACGGGCGGACCGTGACGCTGGAGCAGGTGGCCCTGAGCAGCCTGCACCAGCAGGATCAGCATCAGATCATGGCGACCGCGTCGAACAAGAGCTACGACAGCCCACCGCCCTTCGGGGCTCAGTTCGTGGAGGTGGCGGTGGACACCGAGACCGGAGAGGTCACCGTCGAGCGCGTGTTGATGGTCGCCGACGCCGGGCGGGTGATCAATCCTATCACGGCCTCGGGGCAGGTGGAGGGTGGAATTGTACAGGGTCTAGGCTTCGCTCTCTGTGAGGAGATGGTGTACGATGATGATGGCCGGCTGGTCAACTCGCGTCTGGGTGACTATCATATCTACAAGTCCGATGAGATACCCGATATCGAGGTGATCTTCGTCGAGACCGACGAGCCCACTGGGCCATTTGGGGCCAAATCTGTGGCCGAGCTCTCCATTGACGGCATCGCGCCCGCCATCGGTGACGCCATCCACGACGCCACAGGTGTCTGGCTGCGCGAGGTGCCTTTCACCCCGGAGCGGGTCTGGCGGGTGCTGCGGGAGACGGACCGAACGAATTGAGGTGAGGCCGGCTTAGAGCCTTGGTAGTACTAGATTTGCTCGCCCAAGATCTGGCGATTCCCTCTGAGCAATCGTGAATCTACGGAGCCAGGTGCTCAACGTTACAATGTGTCCAACCTGGTCATTTGGTAGATACCGTTTCACAGGAGGTATCATGTATAAGACAATCCTCGTCCCACTGGACGGATCGAAGCGCGCGGAGGCGATCCTGCCCCACGCGGAGGAGCTGGCTCAACGATATGACGCGAAGGTCGTCTTCGTGCGCGTCCTGGAGCCTATCCCCTACGTCGCGGGGCCCGAGGGCATGCCGGTCGCGTTTCGCGAGCAGGAGCTTGAACAGCGACGCAAGGACGCCGAGCGGTACGTCAAGGCTTGCAGAGGGAAGTTCCGGGAGAAGGGTATTGAAGCCAAGGCTCTCGTCTTTCAGGGGCCCGTCGTGGAGGCCATCACCGACGCTGCCGAGCGGGAGGACGCGGATCTCATCGCCATCGCCAGCCACGGGCGAAGTGGCCTGTCGCAGTGTTTCTATGGCAGCGTGGCGGCTGGCGTGCTCCATCGGGTCGACCGGCCCCTGCTGGTCGTCCGCTCGCTGATTCAAGACTGAGGGGCGATAGAGGCACGCAATCGTACCCGCGCTCACAGCCCTCGTCTTCGAGGGCGTCGCGGTCGAAAGCGCACCATGTCCATGTGCCATCGCCATGTTGATAGAGGGAGGGAGACGTGTCCAACGACGTGCTGAAGGTGGCGACCTACAACGCCAACTCGATTCGAGCGCGGATGGACCTGATCCTCGATTGGCTGGATCGAGAGCGGGCTGACGTCCTCTGCGTCCAGGAGACCAAGGTGCAGGACAAGGACTTCCCCGAAGCTCCGATCCGTGAGGCCGGCTACCACGTCGTCTACCGGGGGCAAAAGGCCCACGCCGGCGTGGCGATTCTCAGCTCGATGGAGCCGCAGGATGTCGTCGGTGGCTTTGATGACGGCGGTGAACCCGACGAGCCGCGCCTCCTTCGTGCGGTCTATGCGGGTGTCCCGGTGGTCAATACCTATGTGCCGCAGGGCCGCTCGCCCGACTCGGAGCATTTCCAGTACAAGCTGGATTGGTTCGACCGGCTGCGTGCCCTCTTCGAGCGTCACTACGACCCGGCCGAGCCGCTGCTCTGGATGGGGGACTTCAATGTTGCGCCCGAGCCCATCGATATCTACGATCCCAAGGGGAAGGTGAATCACGTCGATTTCCACCCGGACGCCCGAGTGGCGCTTGATCAGGTGAAGGCCTGGGGCTTTGTCGACGTCTTCCGTCGCCATCATCCCGACGAGCAGGACCAGTACACCTACTACGACTACCGGGCCAAGGACCCCATCGAGCGCGGCATCGGTTGGCGCGTGGATCATATCTGGGCCACTGAACCGCTGGCGGAGCTGTCCACTGCTTCTTGGATCGACTTTGACACTCGGCGCGCTGAGCGACCGTCGGATCATACCATACTGGTTGCCGAGTTCGACGTCGGTGACTTGTGAAGTGTGAAACGTTAACGCTGAGTCATGCACCCCAGGCAGGAGGCGTGGAGGGGCCTTCAGCAGCCTTTCTCGTCTTCTCTGGGCAACTCCGTATCAATTCGTGAAGCTAGAGCAACAGGAGCGATATGTGTCAAGCGACGGTCTATCTTGGTGATGAAGAGATCGCCCGCGAGGTGACCGGGATGGCGCTGGTCGAGGATGGCGTCCGTCTGACGTCCTTCTTCGAGGAGCCGCAGGTCGTCCCCGGGCGCGTCCTTAGTGTCGATTTTCTGAAGCATCGTGTGCAGCTGGAACCGCTGGAGGAGGAGGAATGAAAGAGCTAGAGAAGCTGCGCGTCCTGCTGCCGCACTGGATCGAGCACAATGGCGAGCACGCCAAGGAGTTCCGCGACTGGGCCGGGCGCGCTGGCGAGGCCGAGGCATCCATCCTCTCGGCCGCCCAGCTCGTCGAGGAGGCTAACGCGCGCCTTGAGGAGGCGCTGGAGACGCTCGGGGGGGCGCATCATCATCCCCACGAGCATGCGCACGACTGATGGGTGAGGAGCAGCCGGTCGCGGCCGTGGCAGCCCGTGGTGGGTCCGACGCTCGCAACGGCCCGGACAATGTCGAGCGGTGGGGCTGGTACTCCATCGGCATCAACGTCGTCCTGGCCGCCATCAACCTGGTTGTCGCGCTCGCATCGGGCAGCCTGGCGGTCCAGGCCGAGATGATTCATAACCTGGTCGATCTCTTGACCGCGGTTGCCGTGCTGATCGGCCTCAAGCTCTCCACGCGAAAGACGAAGGCCTTCCCCTATGGCCTCTACAAGCTGGAGAACGTGATCACAGTCGGGCTGGCGGTGATGATCTTCGTCACCGCCTACGAGATCGCGCGCGACGCCCTCCTAACGCCCCCCAGCAGGGCCGTCGTCGATCCCTGGATGCTGGGTGGGGTGGTCGTGGCCACCATCATCCCGCTGGTCTTCAGCCACTTCGAGCTGCAGGCCGGCCAGGCTGCTAACTCCCCGGCCCTCATCGCCGACGCCAAGGAGTACCGTGCTCACGTCTTCACCACTGGCGTGGTCCTCGCCGCCCTATTGGGCCAGTGGTTCGAGCGGCCCCTGGATCGTCTTGCGGCCCTCGTCATCGTTGTTGCTATCGGCAAGACCGGATGGGAGCTCCTTGCCGACGGGATGCGCGTGTTGCTCGACGCCTCGCTGGATCCCGATACCCTGCTGGAGATCCGCGAGATCATCCTGCAGGAGCCCACTGTAGCCGAGCTGGCTTGGGTCACAGGGCGGAACGCGGGTCGCTTCCGCTTCGTGGAGGCCGAGCTCACACTTCGCGTGAGTGATTTGGAGAAAGCCGAGAGGGTCACGCGGCGTATCGAGGAGAGTATCGACCAGGCCGTCCCCTACGTGGAGCGCGTCCTCATCCATGCCGAGCCGGTGTTGCGCACTCATCTGCGCTACGCTGCGCCCCTGGCTGACGCCGCCGGGGCGCTGAGCAAGCACTTTGGCGAAGCGCCCATCTTCGCGCTGGTGCGGCTCCGTCTGGAGGACGGCGCGGTGGAGGAGCGGCGGCTGTTGGATAATCCCTACCTGGACGAGGAGCGAGCCAAGGGCATCAAGGTGGCCGAGTGGCTGATGGAGCAGAAAGCCGACGTGGTCTTCCTGAAGGAGAGCTTGCAGGGGAAGGGACCGGTCTATGTCTTCGGAGACGCCGTGGTCGAGATGCGCCAGACCGAGGCCGCGACGTTGGACGAGGCGCTGGCAGAGGCTCGGAAGGAGGACGTGTGATGAAGAAAGAGAACCTGGTGGAGGCCAGGCTCTACGACAAGCTGGAGGACCGGCGTGTGCAGTGCTACCTGTGCGCCCATCGCTGCCGCATCGACGAGGGGAAGCGCGGGACCTGCGCCGTGCGCGAGAATCGAGACGGCACCCTCTACACCCTCGTCTATGGCCGCACCATCTCCCAGCACGTCGACCCGGTCGAGAAGAAGCCACTGGCTCACTTCTATCCCGGCACCACAGCCTACTCCATCGCCACCGTGGGCTGTAACTTCCACTGTGAGTGGTGTCAGAACGCCAACATCTCCCAGATGCCGCGGGAGACGGGCCTCATCGTGGGGGAGAGCGCCAGCCCAGAAGAGGTCGTCGCTGGCGCGAAGCGCGCCGGCTGCCGCAGCATTGCCTACACCTACACCGAGCCGACCATCTTCTTCGAGTATGCCTACCACACCGCCAAGCTGGCCCACCAGGAGGGCCTCGCGAACATCTACGTCACCAACGGGTTCATGACGGACGAAATGCTGGAGATGTTCGAACCCTACCTGGACGCGGCCAACGTCGACCTGAAGGCGTTTCGCGACGAGACCTACCGCCGCTACGTCGGCGGGCGGCTCCAGCCCATCCTGGACAGCCTCAAGAAGATGAAGGAGCTGGGCATCTGGGTCGAGGTGACCACGCTCGTGATACCGGACATCAACGACAGCGAGGAGGAGCTGCGGGACGCAGCGTGCTTTGTGGCCCAGGAGCTAGGGCCGGAGACGCCCTGGCACATCAGCCGCTTCCATCCTGGCTATCATATGCGCCACGTGCCGCCGACGCCAGTGGCCACCCTCCGCCGCGCGCTGGAGATCGGGCAGGAGGAGGGGCTGCGCTACACCTTCGTGGGCAACGTTCCGGGCGAGGCCAACACCGACTGCCACGCCTGTGGCGAGCTGCTGATTCGCCGCTCGGGCTACCGTATTCTGGCCAACCACGTGGCCCCCGGACAGGTCTGCCCCAACTGTGGCACGCCCGTGGCCGGCGTGGGTATGGTGGGAGCATAGGAGAGATTGAGCTAATGTCGAAGAAGGAGAAGAGACGACGACGGGAGCTGATGCGCCTTCAACAGGCCATCGAGCGTCAGAGGGCGGAGTCTGCTCGGGAGGGGGAAGAGGGGCGGACTGAGGTTGATGGGGAGGAATCGGCACCGGAACCGGAGCCCGCGCCATCCCAGGAGTCTCCGGATTGGGATCACATCTGGGACGCCTTCGACGCCGCGGGCTTGGAGGGAAAGGAGGCCCTCTTCCGCGAAACCCTGGCGTCCGGGGAGATGGAGGTCGATGCTGCCATCGAGATGTTGGCGGATATCCGAGACCTTCTGAACACGCGTGAGCCCCAGGGCCGGGCGCGCTATGCCGGTTTGGTGGATGTGCTGCGCGAGCGGGCACCCGATCTTTACCGTGAGCGTTTCTCGTTCTATCATCGGAACTTGATCCACGACGCTGTCACCGCGGGGCAGTGGGACGACGTTCCGCAGTTGCTGGAGCCTTTCGTCGAGGATCCGGCGTCTGATCTGGATACGTTTTCCGCGGTCATTGATCAATTGAGGTACCACGGTCGCGTCCAGCTCCTTATCTCGGCCATGGCTCGCGCCTGGCCGAAGGTGCGCGACTCGGATGAGGTTCTCGGGTGGGCCGTCGATCAGTTCGCGGAGAAACTGATGAAGCTCCATGTCTTCCACTACCTGGAGACAGCTGACGATCCTGATCCTGACGACCCGGAGCTGCTGGATGGATGTAGGGCAGGTTTCCATACCTGCCGAAACTGGCGGGCTGACGTCTGGCAGGAGCGGATTGTTGCCCGCTTGGCTGCGCCTCAGCCTTCCGAGTGGAAGATGGCGGATTTCGGCCCGGCGGTGGATGCCGATCGGTGGCGCGAGAACGTCAGCATCCTGCTGCTGGATTTCCTTGCCGATCGACATCGAGCTGGCGTGTCCTACAGTCGGGGGGATATGGCCAGGATGCGGCTGAGGGAGACCCTGAAGCGCCAGCTGGCCCTGCCTGCCGAGCCGCTCGGGGTCGCGTCGGAAGGGCAGGCTGGGGGGAAGAGGCGGGGAAGACGGGAGCTGACCATCCCCGCCCCGCTGCCGTTGGTGCCTCGTAACCAGGTCCTGGACGAAGCGCTGGTCGACCTGTTTCCCATGTTAGGCGCACAGCCGTATCAAGCCGCTGCCCTGATGGAGCTATTGCCCTCCTATCTGCACTTCCTGGCGTGCTTGGGCTTGATCCATCCCGTGCAGATGGATGCCGCGCTGCGGGAACTGCGTCCGCTTGCGCAGCCTGTGCTACGGATGATCAGGGCTTACGGAGGGGATCCTCTTGCAGTCGAGGCCGTGCAGGCAGCCTGGTCGGGTGAAGCTCTCACTGCCCTGCAGGAGGACCCGGCCTTGGCCGAAGCCCGGGAGACGCCCCCCGAGCCGATCCCTGAGCCGGGGAAGCCCACCCCGCGTCCAGGTGCCACCCTTACGTATGCCTTCAAGGTGACCTACCTTCGGGATCCAGACGTCTGGCGGACCATAGAGATCGCCGCGAATCAGACGCTGGACGCCCTGCATTACGCCATTCAGGATGCGGTCGACTTCGACCGCGATCACCTCTATTCGTTCTACATGAGCAATCAGGCCTGGGACGATGGTACAGCCTACAACTCACCGTACACGGACGGGCCGAGCGCCAGCAGCGTGAAGATTGAGGAGCTGGATCTGCGTATGAAGCAGCGCTTCCTCTATCTCTTCGACTACGGTGACGAACACCGCTTCGAGGTGCAGTTGATCGACGTCAATCCCGATGCGCCGCCGGACGAGAGCTACCCCCGCGTCCTGGAGCGTCACGGCGAGGATCCCGAGCAATATCAGTGGTAGCAGTGACGGACTACCCAGTCACTACATGGCGGCTGATTCGCTCCCAGCCGGCCGACGGCGCCACGAACATGGCCGTCGACGAGGCCGTGCTGCGCGCGGTGGCGCGCGAGGAGGCCTCCCCCACCCTGCGCCTCTATGCCTGGCAGCCCCCCTGCCTCTCGCTGGGGCGTGGGCAGCCAGCGGATGACGTCGACCGCCAGGCGGTGCGGGCCGCCGGATACGATCTGGTGCGCCGGCCGACCGGTGGCCGCGCCATCCTCCATATCGACGAGCTGACCTACAGCGTCGTCGCCCCCCTGAGCGACCCCCGCGTGGCCGGGTCGATCATGGAGAGCTACCGCCGGCTGAGCAGCGGCCTGGTGCGCGCCTTGGAGCTGTTGAGCGCAGAGGGAATCGTGGCCGATCAGCGGGTGGAGAATCGCGATCCCGAGGGCCCGGTCTGCTTCGAGGTTCCCTCCGACTACGAGATCACGGCTGCGGGGAAAAAGCTGGTGGGCAGCGCGCAGATGCGCGCCCGGGGCGTCGTACTCCAGCACGGAACGCTGCCCCTGCACGGCGACATCGCGCGCATCTGTCCCCTCCTGGCCCAGCACCCCGACCCCGTTCGCGTTCGGGTCAGGGCGACCACCGTCGAGCGCGCCCTGGGCCGCACCGTCAGCTGGGAGGAGGCAGCCGAGGCGCTGATTGAGGGCTTCGCGCAGGTGCTCAACCTGCGGCTGACGCCCGGCGATCTGACGCTGGCGGAGCGCGCCGCCGCCCGTGATCTGCGCTCAGAGAAGTACGCCACCAGCAATTGGACCACTACCATTTGACGACCGGCACGGACGTGCTATACTGGTGGTCGGTGACCTTCCCGGAAGCTGAAGGGGAAGTAACATCAACGTGCACAGACATCGCTCCTGGGCGAATTCTCGCCAGACTGCATCGTACCTGGAGACTTTCGGGAAGGTTTCTCACGTTTCACGCATTACGTCTATGATCATCGGAGCCTGCAGCATCGAACTGCGCATCCCCGGCAACCGTTCTCTAAAAGGCAAGCGGAGCGTCCTCAAGCCGCTGCTGACGCGGCTGCGGCGCGAGTTCAACGTCTCCACGGCCGAGGTCGGCTACAACGACATGTGGCAGACGTCCGAGGTGGCCCTGGTCACCGTGGCCAACAACGACCCCGGCTACGTCCAGCGCTTTCTGGAGAAGGTGGTGGAGTGGGTTCAGACCCACCGGCCCGAGGTGCAGGTCGTCGACTGGCACATCGAGACCTTTTAGCGCCCCTCGGAGGCCCCTGGGGATTTGCCAGTGGTGCATCAAGCGTTCAGTGTGATGATAGCTGGCGAAGGGCCAGTGCACGGGGTCACTCGTAATCCCTGAAGGTCAATATGGCGCTCCGTGTCTTCCTCCCTGCTAACCCGCCCTTCTCCCTGCCGGCCGTTGTCGAGTCCCATGGCTGGGTCCAACTCTTGCCTTTCGACTGGAAACCCGATATCGGCCTGCTCACCCGCGTCG
>CAZNRX010000001.1:109234-209167 GCA_964575455.1 uncultured Anaerolineales bacterium
TGGAGCACCGTCGTCCCGACGGCATGCGGTGGGGCTCCGCGTGCGCGGGGCTGACTCGTCGTGGAGCACCGTCGTCCCGACGGCATGCGGTGGGGCTCCGCGTGCGCGGGGCTGACGACGGCGTGCAGGTTGAGGTCGACGACGACCTAACGGAGTCAGAGCGTCGGGAGATCCTCGATAGGGTGCGCTGGATGCTCCAGCTTGATCTGGAACTCTCCGCTTTCTACGCCCTGGCCCGGCACGAGCCACGTCTGGCCCATCTGCAGAGCTCGGCGAAGGGCCGCATCCTCCGCTCGCCGACGCTCTTTGAGGATGTGGTCAAGACCATTCTGACAACCAATGTCCAGTGGTCGGGCACCATCCGCATGGTGCGGGCGTTGGTGGAGCAATTCGGTGCTTCGTTGCCCGCCGACCTCGGGCGCTGTGCTTTTCCTACGGCGGAGCAACTGGCCGCAGCGGGCGAGGCGGCGCTGCGCGCGGCCGGGCTTGGCTATCGCGCGCCCTACGTTCTGGAGCTGGCACGCTCCGTCACCTCGGACGCCCGCGACCTGGAGGCGCTGAAGACGGTGGAGCTCCCGACCGACGAGCTGCGGGCGCGGTTGTTGGCCATCAAGGGGGTGGGAGACTACGCCACGGCCAGTCTGCTGATGCTGCTCGGCCACTACGATTCCGTGCCGATCGATTCTTGGGCGCGGACCATGGCCTCCCTCGAGTGGCACGATGGGCAGCCGGTGGGGAACGCCCAGGTCGAGGCCGCCTTCGAACGCTGGGGTGCGTGGAAGGGCCTCGCCTACTGGTTCTGGGACTGGCGCTAGCCGTCTTTCCCACGTTCGTAGTGCGCCACGCAGCGCGGGCCGGGCGGCCTTGGGAGCGGCGTGTGGGCCATCGGCAGTCCGGAGCTGGCACGGGTCACGGCTGCGCATATGCAGTTGGTGCGCGGCTTCCATCGGCCCCTGATCGTCGATGACGACAAGCTGGCCTATGACGCTGTTGCTTGCGTAGGACTCGGTGGTCACTTCCTGATGGAGGATCAGACCCTGGAGCGGTGCCGGACTGACTTCTGGGAGCCGTCGGTCAGCGCTCGCACCCCACTCGATGAGTGGATGCGAGCGGGGCAGCCGGACATCGTCGCCTGGGCCACTGACCGTTGGCAGCGATTGGTCACCACTCACCAGGATCCCCCTCTGGACCCGGCCACGGCGCGTCAGTTGGAGGCATATGTAGAGGGAGAGACCCCCTCGCGTGCGTTGCTCGAAGCTGGATCGGTTCTGATCATCCGTCCTTGCCGGTCAGTTCCTGCTCCGCCCACTCCGGCGGGTAGACGATCTTCCCCTCGCCGTCGATGTACTGCCGCACTGGGAACATGTAGTACCCCTTGCCCACAACCGGGTCGGGCAGTGTCTCCGGCGTGTACTTGTACGCCTCCATCACGATGCCGTCGGTGTATGACCACTTGCCGGTCTGCAGGTTCTCCCTAGCCCAGCTGTAGACCGTCTCGCTCGACAGCTCGCCGTGCTCATCGAGGGCGTGTTTCGCGACTTCGATGAACAAACGAGTGCCGTCGTAGGCCAGTCCGCCCGCCGAGGAGCTGGGCGGCACCCCCCACCGTTCCTCGAACGCTTCGGCGAACTGCCTCCCCTCCGTGGTCGCCCATCCTGGGATCTGGTCGACGACGCCGTTGGAGGACGCACCCGTCATGCGATACCACTCGCCCGCCCAGCCCAGCCCGTCGGCGATGACCAGGCTCTCCAATCCCACCTCGTCCAACTGATTGATGAAGGCGGCGAACTGCGGCATAGAGGTCGAGGTGGCCGCGACGAGCGCTACGTCCTGTGCTTTGAACCTGTTGAGCGTGGCGTAGAAGTCGACCTCCTCCAGCCGGCAGTATTCCTCTGCCACCGTGGTCCAGCCCTCTGCTTCCAGCTGCTCCTTGATCACTGCGCCGAAGCTGCGCCCCCAGTCCGTGTTCTCGGCGCAGATGGCCAGTGTCTTCTCGCCCGGGCTCCAGCGGCCCTGGGCGATGGCGTCCTCCACCGCCTGCACGTAGGCCGTGGTCAGCTTGGCCGGCGTCGGCCAGCCCTTGTTCATCCAGTAGCTGTATCTGTCGGGGTCGGCGTGGAACTTCTCGTTGACCGCATCGCTGGCGCCGTAGGGGAAGATGTGCGGGATCTGATGCTCGGCCGCGACATCCATGCACGCCACGGCCACCGAACTGTGCCAGTTGAGGATGGCGGCCTGGATCCCCTTCTCCACGATGGCCTGCTCGTACGCCTCGACCGCCGCGTCGGGGTCGGACTGGGAGTCGATCCAGACCGGTTCGACCTCATACTCGCCGATCCGCCAGTCGATGGCCTCGAAGGCCATGGTGGCGGCGCCCTTGAACTCGTTGCCCGTGCTCTCGCTGGGGCCACTGAACGGTCCCAGGATGCCCAGCTTGAAGATGCCTTCTGGCCTTGCCCCCGGCTTCGCTGATGTCTCGGGCCGCGGTGCTGGCCCACAGCCCGCGACGGCGACGACGGTGATGATGATTGCCAGCGGCAAAACTCTGCCTGGACGCGTCTTGCCCATCGTACACCTCCTCTAGCGTTGGTCTCACGGTTTCCGCAGAGCGCTAGGCGAGGCCCGCTCGTCGACGACGCAGTCGCCCAAGCCCTGTCACACCATCATTATAGAGGAGCAACGGGTCGATTAACAGGGGCAGAACCAGCCAATTGTGACCATAACAGTTCTTGGAGAGGAAGATCTGTTATGGTTTGGTTGCGCCTCAACTGTATTGGTGTCTGCCCGGTAACGGTCGGCTGTGGTCTATGCTAGTGGAAGACCGGCAGGGCACCCGCGTAAGGCGCTGTCTTCAGCGAGGGCGTGACCTCGACGCGCGCGTCTTGGAGTGCCTCGATCAGCACCTGGCCTGGCTGAGTGACGACGAAGGCATCCCCTGGCGTCAGCACGTAGTCCCGCCAATCACGCTCCTGCGTGATCCAGACCATGCCCTCCCGGCAGATGATCATCCGCCACCGATTATCTCCGTCCAGCCGCTGCAGGTTGTGTTCGCGCATGTGGATCACCTCATGGGTGCTCTCTGGCACATTGCGCACGATAGGGGTTGCCGCGCCTGGATGAAGGACGTCCGTTTGCTCAAAGGTCATAGCAGACATCATGCACCTCCCTGTTGCGTCGCGTAGAGCGTGTATCCGATTGCTTCTATCACGTATAGTATACACGGTGGGAAGCGATGATTGTAGGGGCAGAGGGCGGCGGTTGTTACCATAACAGATGGGGAATTGCGACAACTGTTATGGTCGTTCTGATCGCCTGTGTGCTGTAGTGTGGGACGTCAACTGCGCTGCGGGCCCGACTGTCTCTTGCGGCGTCGTGAGAGCATCAGCACGCCAGCCACGACCAGCACAGCCCCGATGGCCTGGTCGATTGTCATGCGCTCGCCCAGCAGCACGTAGGCGTAGACCGCCACGATGGGGATTTCGGCCATGGCCAGGATGGTGGCGACGCTGGCCTGCAGGCGACCCAGCGCGAAGGTGTAGATGGTGAAGCCGCCGATCGTGGAGATGATGATCAGCCCGACGAAGTGGAGCAGCGTGTAGGGGGGAGTGCCTAGGGGCTGCGGTGTGAAGAACTGGATCGGCAGCAGCACCAGCGCCCCGAAGCCGAAGCCGTAGGTCAGCGTGGTGAACGGGTTGTAGCCGTCCCGCACCTTCTTGATGAACAGGTTCCATCCGGCGTAGGTGACCGGCGTGCCCAGGCCCACCATGAAGCCGAACAGCGTCAGGTCTGCCTCTCCCAGTACGTTCACGCCGGAGACCAGCACCGTGCCCACGAACGTCAGCGCGATGGCCAGGATTTTCCGGCCGGTCAGCGGCTCCCCCCAGATCAGCCAGGCGACGATGGCCACGATGGCCGGCATGGCCGCCTGCTGCACCGTCGCCACCGCGGCCCCGTTGAGGAACACGGCCAGGTTCCAGAAGATGTGGAAAACCCCGATGCTGGCCCCCAGCCCCACCAGCCAGAGCAGATCGTCTCGCTTCACCTTTAACCATCTCGGCCGCAGAACCCGCAGCCCGATCAGCAAGACCAGAAACGTCGATAGATCGCGCCAGAAGGCCAACGCCAGGGCGGAGACCTCTTGATTGGCCAGGATCAGTTTCACGAACAGCGCCGAGGTCCCCCAGCACGCTGTGGCGATTAGCACGGCCAGCGAGCCGAGCAGATCCGGGCTTTCCAGTGCTTTCTCATCGTACGTTGTGGTCGACTGTGACATGGTCCGCTTTTCCTCCGTTGATCTGAGATGACTCTCCAAATCTCTTCGACTTCACGACTCTCAATTATACAGGGGATCGTCGCGGAATAACAGGGACAGAACGGAGCATGCGTGACCATAACAGTTTGTCGAAGAAAGCTACCAAGCTTCCGGTAGGGCTTTCAGGCCTCCCTATTCTCAAGGTGACCGGCACTTGGGAGCCTCGCCTCAATGCCCAAGCTGGCTTCAAACTGCGTCTGCGTCGGGCCTTCGATATCTCGGCGGAAGTGCCGGTCACCTCACGGGAAGGTTTGTTGTGGTTGCTGCTGGGTGCTATAATAGACTGTATGGGTGAGCCCAAGCGGTACAAGTACGAGCGCATAGCGGACGACATTGATCACCTTATCGCGTGCGGCGCGTTCAAGCCTGGCGATCGCATCCCCTCCGTGCGGGAGATGAGCCGCCAGCGAGATGTCAGCATCTCCACCGTCCTCAAGGCCTACTACCTGCTGGAGGCGCGCGGCCTCATCCTGGCGCAGCCACGCTCGGGGTTCTACGTGCGCAGCGACCTGCCCAGCGACCTTCCGGAACCGGAGATATCGTCGCCGGGGCCCGACCCCACCCAGGTCAGCATGCGGGAGCTGATCTCCATGGTCGTTCACGCCGAGACCCTTCAGCCTGACCTGATTCAGCTTGGCGCCGCGCACCCCAACCCCTCGCTGGCGGCCACGGAGGAGCTCAACCGGATGCTGACCTCCGTCGCGCGCCGCATGGGCGACGCCGGCGGCCTCTATGACTACCCGCCGGGGTGCGGGCGGCTGCGCATGCAGATCGCACGTCGGTATCTGGTCAGCGGATGCAGCCTCTCGCCAGACGATATGATCATCACTTCCGGCTGCTCGGAGTCGGTTAACCTCTGCTTGCGGGCGGTCTGCGAGCCTGGGGACGTGGTGGCCATCGAGTCGCCCATCTGCTTCGACGCCCTTCAGACGCTGGAGGCCATCGGGCTGCAAGCGCTGGAGATCCCGACCCATCCGCGTGACGGCATTAGCCTGGATGCGCTCCGCTTCGCCATCGAGCACAACGACGTGAGCGCCTGTATGGTGATTTCCAACTTCAACAACCCGCTGGGCAGCTGCATCCCGGATGAGAACAAGCGGGCGCTGGTCGAGCTGCTGACCGAGCACGGCATCCCGCTGATCGAGAACGACATCTTTGGCGAGCTCTACTTCGGCGACTCGCGTCCCTCGGTGGCGAAGGCGTACGATCGCGAGGGGTTAGTGATGCTCTGCTCTTCCTTCTCCAAGAGCCTCTGCCCGGCTTACCGGGTGGGCTGGGTGGTGCCCGGACGCTATTACGAGACGGTCGAGTGGCTGAAGTACACCTCCAGTCTGGCCGCCCCTACGCTGTCGGAGCACGCCATCGCCGAGTTCACGGCCAGCGGCGGCTATGATCCCTACCTCCGACGCGTCCGGCGCGCCTACGAGCGCCGCGTGGCGGCGATGTCGCAGGCGGTGCGGCGCTTCTTCCCGGAGGGTGGGTCGACGCAGTCACCCAGGTCGACGCAGTCATCCGGATCGACACAGTCATCCGGATCCACACAGTCATCGACGAAGATCACTCGGCCCGCGGGTGGCTTCGTGCTCTGGGTGGAGCTGCCGGCGTCGGTTGACTCGCTGGTGTTGTACAAGCGGGCCTTGGAGGCCGGGATCGCCATCACGCCCGGCTACCTCTTCTCCGCTACGGATCAGTACCGAAACTTCATCCGCCTCAACGCAGCCAACTGGTCCGACGAGGCCGAAGCGGCCATCAAGCGCCTGGGGTATCACGTCACTAGAATGGCTTGAGCCACCAGGCGACCTTGGTGACCAAAGAGATCGTATCCCTCAACAGATCGCTGCGCTCATCCCGCCTTCCGGAAAACCATCACATACTCGTGCTTGAAGATGTAGAACCCCCCTCGCAGCGCCCGGTAGCGCCACAGGTTACTGTCCCGCCCTTTGCCCCGCTCGTTCCCCTCGATATTCTTCACGATGATGGCCTTTGTGCGGAAACCGACGCGCTGCATGCGCTCCATACAGTAGAAACCTAGGGGGATCAACTCACCCTGCGTGTACTTGTCGCCGATGACCAGCGCCGCGAAGCGCCCCGGCTCCAGCAGCGCGAAACCGTGGCGCGCGGCGACCTCGAACGTGTCCAGGAAGCTGTCCAGGTCGTCGGCGTTGGAGAGGTCGTCCGGGTGCTCCGAGAACTGGATGATGTCGTGGTAGGGCGGGTGGAGGACCAGG
The DNA here is from genome assembly GCA_964575455.1 of uncultured Anaerolineales bacterium. Lineage (GTDB taxonomy): Bacteria > Chloroflexota > Anaerolineae > B4-G1 > B4-G1 > SKLM01. The sequence goes on from CAZNRX010000001.1 coordinate 115,775, forward strand.
AGCTGGGCATGTTCGGCTGCCATGGCGTCCAGTGTCGCGCGCACGCGGTCCGCCGTCTCCTCGCTTGTTGCGTCCCCCTGCAGTACCCGGATGCGGTCGCCCAATAGCTCCGGCGAGACCTTCTCGCGCACCGCGTCCACCAGCTCCTCCTTCAGCTCCACTCCGATCAGACGCCGCCTCTGCCGCTCGGCCTCGATGGCGCTCGTCCCCGATCCCAGGAAAGGATCGAGAACCACGTCGTCCTCTTTTGTGTAGCGTAGGAACATCTGCGTGGCGATCTGCGGCACGAAGTTGCCGTGGTAATCGAGCTTGTGCCCGCCGCTGCGATCCCGGGCCTCGATCAGCCACAGGCTGTCGGTCCAGACATGCTCGTACTCCCGCCAGCGGTTGAGGTCGATGTCGGAGTAGGGGGGCGTGGTAGGGGATTCTTCTGATCGTGGTTCGTCCTTTTCGCTCACTGCGTGTCTTCCTCAGTCGGTTGGAGTCTCAGCAGATCCAAGATTGCTCCGAGGGGACTGGCGATCCAGGGCAAGCGAATTGGGTGCACTGAGTCTCTGTTCTTGACAAGTCGCTCCGTGATGGCACTCCGTCTAGGCCGCTTTGGCCCGGCTGCGTGCCTGACTACGAGCGGGCGGTTACCTGTTCGTAGTGCGCTACGGAGGGACGGAGTAGCGCCGGGACGGCGACCGGGGGCGCGGCTAGGGCTGGGGGCGGCCACACACGGGCGGCCCCGGTCTCGCCTCCAGCTTGGCCCGGCTGACGATCTCGTCGAAGATGTCGGCGCCCGTCAAATCCGTCTTCTCGCTCCTGGCCACGCTCAGGTTGCGCCGGAACCCGTGCGAGAGGTCCTCGCCCGTGGCGTAGCGCGTCAGGGCCAGGGCGCGCACCGCGTTGGCAATGGCATAGCGCGGCTCGTAGCGGTCCAGATCGCCGAAGAAGAATGTGCAGCTGATGTACATCCTCTGGCGATGGAACTGAGCCTCCAACAGATGGAGCAAGCGCTGCGTCTCCTCGCTGGTCAGATGTCCCAGGCCGTTTCCGTTCAGGAAGGCATCCTCGGATACCTTCCCCAGCACCACGTCGATGTAGCGGTCCCGCAAGGGCCAGGGCTTGAACCCCAGCTGATTCGCTTCGCGGGCGTAGATCTGGTCCAGATCGCAGGCCAGATTGTCCAGGGCCCGTCGGAGCGCGCCCTTCCACCGGCTATTGCCAGGGGTGCAGCCGCAGCCCACAACCCAGCGATCCAGCCCGTGAGCGCAGCTCCAGGCAGTGTTCTCGATCACCCTGATCTCGGCCTCCGGCGGGTGCTGATTGAGATAGAGCCCCAGCGTGGTCAGCTGGTACCCATGACGCTCTCCGGCGCCCAGGATGTGGCTTAGCACCTGCGCGCCCTGGCGGTGATGGTGGCCGAACGTCTCGCCGTCGGTGGCGACGATGTGCAGGCCATCCCTCTGGCAGCGCCACGCCACGTGCTCCTTCAGCCAATCTTCAACGTACGCCGAGTCCGGCATGCCGAAGGAGAGGTGGTTCGATAGATGACGATCGCGCACGAAGATGGCGATCTCACTGCCGTTGGGCAGCGCCACCCGGTAGGGCCCTCCGCCCGTCTCCAGACTGCCGTACACCTGCTCGTCCGAGAGGATGGTGAAGCGAATGCCCTCTGCGGTCAGCACCTCCAGCGTCTCGTGGTCCACCGCCATCTCCGGGAGCCACATGCCGTCCGGCCGGTGACCAAAGCGATGCTCGAAGCTGGCGATCCCCCAGCGCACCTGGCAGATCTTGTCGCGCCGGCGGGCCAGCGGCAGGATCGTGTGGTGGACCGATTGGGCCAGCCCGTTGCCCATACCATGGGCCCCTCGGTACGCCTGGTCGGCCCCGACGATGCGCTCGTAGGTCTGGTGAGCCTCATCGTCGAGCCAGCGGGCCAGCGTCCCTCCCAGGTTGAAGCTGATGCGCTCGAAGTTGCCCGCCCTTGCGTTCGGCTCGTAGCACTCCGCGGTGATGCGCTCGTTCCAGTTGGCGTAGGGAGCGGCGCTGGGCTCCCTGGAGATGCGGCCGGTGAACGGATCCTCCCGCGGGGGCTGGTAGAAATGGCCGTGAATGCAGAGACGGCAGCGTGCGTTGCTTTGACTATCCATAGCGTTGTCTTTTCGTGCTCCTGGCGCGGCTTCAACCGCGATCATTGACGCTCTATTGTAACACCGCAGCTCCACAGCAGCAACGTGCCGCAGGCACAAAGGACTTTGCGGTTCTTGGCGGCCGGAGGACGGTGCGGATCCGGATGGTCCCGTCCCGTGAGGGCGACGCGCGGGCTACTCGATCGTCTTCAGATCATCCAGCAACCAAGATTGCGCATCTTCGTCCGGGACGGTCTCTGCTATGCGGTGGGCTTCGTCAAGGTACGAGGCCATCGTCTGGCACTCACCCGCCACGAGCTCAGCTCTGGCCAGCGCCTCGTATGCGTAGGCCAGGTAAAAGGGCGGCATGTCGTCATCTTGGCTGGCCTCCAAGCATAGGTGGGCGTATCGTCTGGCGTTCTCGGCCTGGCCGAGCACGGCATAGATCCTCGACGTTTGCCAGTATGCGGCTGAGATGTTGGCCGGCGCGCAGTCCTCGCGCTGCGTCCAATGCCAGTGCGAGGCCAGACTCAGGCGGATCATCTGCTCGTCATCTTCGGCCGTCCGGTCAGGCTTGTCCAGCAGCTCCCACGCTTCGTTGAAGCAGTGGGCGGAGAAATACCTGTGTGCAGCGTTCAGGTCGAAGGTGGGCTTTGCCATGGTCATCTCCTTTGCTTGTGGTCCCGCGGCGGGGCGGGCAATTGCCGGTGTACTGGTCCCAGCGAACCGGGCAACTGACGTTCCCTTTGAGGCGCGGTCTCGCTGGCGGTTACTGCCTCACGGGGGTGCGCTCAGGTCGCGGCAGCTTCCAGCAATCTCTCCACTCGGTACTCGGATGCTGCCTCGGCTGCCTGTAGCGCCTCGATCACCTCGTAGCAGCTCGTGATTCTCTCGGCCGACGCCCGCTCCGGATCTGCGGCGATCGCCACCGTGGCGACCACCATCATCCACCACAGCAACTGCTCGAATGCCTCCTCATTGAACCAGAGCACGTCCTGGTACCGGTTGACCTGGAGGAAGCGCTGCACCTCGTCGTCCTCCAGCCATGAGCGAAGCACCTGGAAGGGCCGGTTCTTGGAGCCCTCACCTAGCTCGAACCAGCGCTGGTGCGTGGTCAGCACCTTGATGGTCGTCACGGCCCACCAGGACGATCTCTCGTCGAGGCCCAGGTCCTGGATGGCGCCCGCCGTGATCTTGCCCAGGAGCCATTCGTCCTGCCAGCTGCGGCTGATCCCCGCAAAAGCCCTCGGTGACTGCGTCGCTCCCGCCTCCATCCTGCCCAGCGCGTGGCTGAAAAGCCAGCCCAGCAGCGTGGACCAGGCCCGGGGATCGTCGTCTAGGCCCACCTCCGGCACCTCCGTTGGTCCGTCCTGGATGTACTCGGCCACGTGGTCCGGCACCGACAGGCGGCTGCCTATGGTGGGCAGATCCCAAACCACCTCCAGCTCCCGGCGTATCTGCCGGGCCAGCGACTCCTCATCGTCACCGCCGTCGGCCCGCGACTTGATCTCTTGGAGAAGCCGGAGCGTTTGTGCCTCCACCTCGTCTGCCAGCTCCTCACGTCCCTCTGCTCCTCTGCCCCTCTGCTCCCCCGCTCCTCCGCTCTCCTGCTTCCTGGCCTCCATCAGCCTCCGGAACGTCTCGGCGTTAACCAGCTCCCGAAACGGCCCATGCACCGGCTGGAGGAGCACCTCCTTGAGCGCTTCGTCGATGCTGGGGACCCCGCGTCCGTCGAGGTAGGCGGTCAGCTGGCCGTAGGGGCGCTCCACTGAGTCGCGGACCTGGCGGAAGTCGAGGAAGACGTGGTATTTGTAGGCGCTTAGCTCGGCGTACAGCCCTTTCCCGTGCAGGTCCTCGTTGCTGCGGATGTACTCAAGCCCGTTGACGTGATCCCGGAAGATGGTGTAGGTCTTAGACCCATTCTCGTCGTCGCGCAGATCCAACCCCTCGCCCAGCGATCGCTGAACCAGCTGTTTCTCGTCCTCCCCGGTCTTAGCCGCTTCGCTTCCACGGACCGCGTAGGCGACCGACGTGCGCACCCAGCCCCGCGTCTCGGCGTACCGGTTGTGGTAGAGCACCAGAGCCCGCTCGTCGCCCACGTGGTTGGAGTAGGCGAAGACGTCCTCGTTCACGTGGCCGTCGGGCGTGAAGAAGTCGTAGAGCAGAAAGTTCTCGACGTCGGCGAAGAGATACCGCTTGTGGAGCAGCGGGAAGATCTCCCGCTCGTGGCGCTCCACCAGGTAGGTGTCCGGGGTCTCGTCCCAGTAGGCGCGGCGGTACTCCATGCCGTACTTCTCCGTGTACCCCTCAACCTGGCCATGGCCGAACATGGGCAGGCCTGGCACGGTGGCCAGCATGGTGCAGATGCCGAAGTACTTGTCGCCCTTGCCGAACTGATCCACGGCCGTGCGCTCGTCGGGGTTGTTCATGAAGTTGACGTAGCGCTTCATGATGCGCGGATCGAACGCCAGGGTGTTCTTCATCACGCTGCGGTACTTGGCGTTATCCTCGTCGCGCAGCATGTTCATGAAGGCGCTGTTATAGACGCGGTGCATGCCCAGCGTGCGCACGAAGTAGCCCTCCATCAGCCAGAACGCCTCGGCCAGCAGCAGCGTGTCCGGCACCTCCTCCGCCACCCGGTCCACCACCTGGCGCCAGAACTCCTCCGGCATGAGCTCGTCCAGCTGCTGCCTGGTCATCCCGTGCTCCGCTCGCGAGGGGATGTCGCCGCCGGAACCAGGCTCCGGGAACCAGAGCCTCTGGTAGTGCTTCTTCGCCAGCGTCATGGCCGCGTCGAAGCGGATGATAGGGAACTTGTGCGCCACGTGGAGGATCATCTGAATCACGGCCTCGCGCACCTCCTCCTTCAGGAAGTTGAGCTGCGCCGTGTCGTTCCACGGCATGCTGGTGCCGTCGTTGCCGTGGTAGATGTACCGCTCGTCACCGGTCCAGTGGTCCACACGTTTGAAGACCACGGCGGCGTCGCTGCGGTCGTAGTAGCCGTCCTCCAGGTAGATCCCCACGCGATCGTCATTGCACAGATCCTCGCCGGTGAAGGAGTAGGACGGGAATGGACTGTAGTCCAGCGAGATGAAGCGCTCGGGGTGCTCGATCACCCAGCGGGAGTCGATGCCCATGTGGTTGGGCACCATATCGCTGGCCAGCCGGATGCCCCGCCGCCAGGCGCGGTCGCGCAGGCTCTGGTACCCCTCTTCGCCGCCCAGATCGTCCGCCACGCGGTAGTCGTCCACGGAGTAGGCGGAGGCCACCGCCTCGGGGTTGCCCATGATCTGCTTGATGCGCTGCGAGGCCGAGCTCCGCTCCCACAAGCCGATGAGCCATAGGCTGGTGAAGCCCCGCCGGGCCAGGATGTCCAGCTCCTCGTCCGGTATGTCACCCAAACGGGTGATTGAGCGTTCATACTTCTTCGAAAGCTGATCGAGCCATACGTAGATGTTCTTGGCCAGCAGCACCACCTTCGGCATCCAGTCCTGGTCGGGGCTGAAGCGCTCATACTCTGCCTCCCTGAACTCATAGACCCGGCTCGGACCGGGGCCGAGGAAGGTGGCCTTCTCCTCCTCGGCGATCAGGTCCAGGCTGCTGAGCAGACGATAGAGATACTTGCCCAGGAGCGAGCCCCAGCGCTCCTGCATGAACGCCAGCTGCCCCGAGAGGGAGTGGGGCGATCTGCGGGCGGGGGCGCTCAACATGTCGATCAGGTTCTCGTGGTCGGGACCGAAAGGGGGCTGGGCGTCGAAGAAATCGTACAGCTCCGCCATCACCTCGCGGTAGGCCGTCTCCCTCTCCATCTCGGTGTCGTCGAACAGCTCCACGAACGGCGAGAATCCCGGGTTCTCGTTGGCCAGCCAGAGCAGGATCAGCTCCTCAAGCACGACCTGGCGGTGGGGAACCCCGTCGGTCTCCCCCTCCAGGTAGGCCTCCGCGCTCATCCCCTGCCGGTAGACGGCCATGGGGGGAAAGCGGTTCACAAACCGTCGCAGCGTTTGGTCGAGCTCTTCCTCGCCGACGTTCTCGTCCAGCCACGCCAGCGCCTCCTCCATCACGCGGGCGTTCTTCTGCTCTCCATACACCTGGAAGATGTAATGGAGGATCTCGTCGATCAGGCCCATGGCGTTGATCTGCCCTGCCTTCATCGCCCGTTCCGGGTAGCGCACCAGGTCCTGTTTCTGATTGATGCGCTGGGTGAAGACGCGCGCGGCGTGGAAGTTGGCGAAGATCACGTTGCCGGTCAGCGTGAAGAGTGTCTCGTCGAAGTCGTAGCGCTCGCGCGCCTCGCGCGAGACGTGGAACTCCCTGGGCGCGCCCGTGACCCGGGGCGTGTCACCGCCTTTGGGTAAAGGGATGATGATCATAGATGGCTCCATGCGTGATGGTAATGCGTAATGCGTGATGCGCAATGTCTCAAGCGTCGAGGAGGTCGATGGTCAGCTGCACGTCCCAGGGAAGCTGGGGTTGCAGGGGCATCGCCCACCAGAGCAGGGTGCACGTGCCCTGATAGACGCGCTCGTACCCCGCTTCGGAGTTGGAGATCGCCTCCAGCGGGAAGTGCCACAAGTTTGTCGGTCGGTTGACGGCTACCTTCACCTCGCCCGCCAGGTTGGGCAGCGTGGACCCGACCCTGAAGCTCGTCATCTCGTCATACCCGGCGAAGTCGCTCAGGCTGCGGCGCTGCGAGCCCACCGTCAGGTGGCCGTAGCGGCTGTCGCCGCCCACGATCCCCCAGTTGAACTCCACGCCAAAGCGCAGGTCGGCCGGTATCTCGTTCAGGTTGATCACGCGGTAGCCAACCGCGAGCTGTGATGACCCGGCCTGCACCGAGATCCTTTTCTCCACCCGCACGGGGAACGGCACCTCGCCGGCCCACACGGTGCCCTCCCGCGTCAGGGTCAGCCTCGCCTCTCCGTCACATTCCCTCACCTCGGCCCGGTAGCGTTGATCGACGAAGTCGCCCTGCTCGCCGTAGTGCGCCTGGTAGAAGCTCTCCGGCGTGGTGTCATCCTGGAGGAAGTGGTCGAGGAGCGCCACCCGGCGGTGCCAGTCGTAGAAGAGGCGCGTGTGGACGTCGGGCTCCTTGACCCTTGCCCCGCGGGGGATCTCCTCCTCACCGGGCAGGAAGAGGCGGCCGTGCTCCGCCGCCCGACGCAGCGCTTCGTGGTACCCCTCGCGGTGGCGCGTCATCGTGTTGAGCAGGTTGTAGCGGCGGTCTCGCCAGTCCCACTCCACCAAGGCGCCGCCGTAGGACGGCTTGAACACCAGGACCTGTCGGTCGGTGTTGAGGATGATCTCCTCCTCGGTGTCGGCGTCCAGATCTCCCCGTTCAACCCGCACCCAGGTCTCGCTCTCGCTCCCGGCGCGATCGGCCAGCTCCTCCGCGGCGATCAGATGGGCGTAGTTCGCGACGCGGATGTGGAAGAGGTAGATGCCGCCGAACAGGCCGTGCCAGTAGCCGCAGCTGCACTGCGCGGACCAGGTGTGATCCAGCGCCTGGTCCTTCGCCGCCCCCTCCGGCATCTGGTGGACCTTGCGGCTGACCCAGAGCATCTTCTTATGCATCTGGTTGACCTCGTCGTAGCGGCCCAGGAAGGAGCGCCATACGCCACCTTTGATGAACTGGAGCACGTCCTCCCGCTCTTCGTCCTTCAGCTCGCGTCGCACCCCGCTGAGGCTGGCAAACGCGTCCGGCGGGAGGGCCCAGTGCATCATCTCCTCGTAGGACGCGCAGGGGAGATAGATCCGACCCAGAGGCGGCAGCTTGGCCGTCAGCTCCCCCAGCGGGCGGGTCTGCAGCCAGTCGCTGTTCTCCTCCAGCGCGGTGAAGAAGCGGTCGACCCAGCCATTCTCGCCCCAGCAGTGCTCCCATGTGCTGGGCCAGAGGCCGAACTTCTCACCGTCGTCGCCGCAGACAGCGACGCCGCCGGGATGTCGCTCCGCCTGCTCCCGGAGCCAGGCGATCACAAGCCCAACCGGGCGCCATGGGATGGCGTAGCGTAGGTACATCACGTTGCCGAAGACCTTTAGCGGCAGCCCCTCTTCCTCGGTGACGTAGTAGCCGAACAGGTCATCGTCGCTCAGGCCGGCCATCTTGAAGGGGGTGTCGTCGAGCAGGGTGTACTCGACCCCGCCCTGGGCGAGCGCCTTGGGAAGGTGGGGTTCCCAGATCCGCTCGGCGATCCACGCGCCCCTCGGCACCACCCCGAAACGTTCCATCAGGTGCTGGTTCATCTTGCGGAGCTGTCCCAGCTTGTCCCGCTCCGGGATGGCGATGAATATCGGCTCGTAGTAGCCGCCGGTGAGGAGCTCCACCTGCTCCCGCGTCACTAGATCGCCCAGCCGATCCAGGTGGTCGGGTTGATTGACGTGCAGCCAATCGAGCAGGGGGCCGCTGTAGTGGAGCCCGAGGCGAATGCCCGGATGGCGCTCCAGGGTCTCCAGCATGGGATCGTAGGCCTTATGTGTGGCCTCGGCAAAGACGTGGTCGAAGTTGCCCACCGGCTGGTGGTTATGAATGACCAGGGAGAGTGTCAACTTAGACATAGCTCTGTCGCTTTCTTCTCGTCTGGGGCACCATGGAGCGGCCAGGTTTGGTGCCCTGCCAACCACCGAAGCCGCCCACGCCCCACCGTGATCCCACTAGCGGGCTGTTAGTTCGGGATATTGTCGTTTATTTTCGCATTTTGGTCAAGTGGCGCGCCGCCCCACTGGGCGATCTTCTCTCCCCCCAGAGCATAGATGCTGACCATGTGAGTCAGCTCACCGACGTAGACCACGTCATGGTGGGTATCGAAGCAGAGCGCGTCGGGGCGCAGCAGACCCATCCACTCGGTCCAGAAGTGGCCGTCGAGATCGAATGCCTGGATACTGTTGTTCTCGCCACCAGCCCTCCACGACCTCGTGCCGGTGACCTCCTGCGCCATAGACCACTATCGCGCTCCGAGAAGTAGCTCAATCACCAGTTGGTCCAGCCGCTCGTAGGGCTTTCCCCGTTCGCCCATCGCCACCCGGTCAAAGGCGTGATCCTTGAGCGCGCCGGCCTTTGCGCTGGTGTAGGGGCCGGTGTAGTGGTCCATCGCCCCATCGTCAGCCCTAATCTCGTCCAGCAGCGCCTGGATCTCGGGATCGGCGTCGAACTGCTCTGCCTTCTCCTTCAGAATGAGGTAGGTCCGCATGCAGCCCCTGGCGAAGGCCTTCACGTCCTCGGCGTCGGCCGTGCGATAGGCGTGCGCATCGAAGTGGCGCGGCCCTTCGTATCCTACGTCCTCCAGGAACTTGACCACAAAGAAGGCCTGCTTGACGTTCTGCGAACCGAAGCGCAGATCCTGATCGTAGCGGGCGTAGTTCTGATCGTTGAGGTCGATGTGGAAGAGCTTGCCCGCGTCCCACGCCTGGGCCAGCGCGTGCGCGAAGTTGAGGCCCGCCATGTGCTCGTGGGCCACCTCCGGGTTGACCCCCACCATCTCCGGGTGGTCCAGCGTTTCGATGAAGCCGAGCATCGCCCCCGTCGTCGGCAGGTAGAGGTCGCTGCGCGGCTCGTTCGGCTTCGCCTCCAGCGCGAACTCATAGCCATAGTCCTGGTCGACGTTGTACTCACACAGGAAGTTGAGCGCTTCGCGGAACCACTTGAGCGCCTCCGTCAGGTCCTTGGCTGCGTCGGTCTCCACCCCTTCGCGCCCACCCCAGAAGACGTAATAGTCCGCCCCAAACTCGGCGCCCAGGTCCATGGCCCGCATCGTCTTCTGCAGGGCGAAGGCGCGCACCTCGGGGTCGTTGCTGGTGAAGGCGCCATCGCGGAAGACCGGGTCGGCGAACAGGTTGGTCGTCGCCATCGGCACCACGACGCCCGTCTCGTCGAGCGCCTTCCTGAACTCGGTCACGATCCTGTCCCGCTCCGACGGCGTCGCGTCGATGGGTATCAGATCGTTATCGTGGAAGTTCACCCCCCACGCGCCGACCTCCGCCAGCATGTGGACGATCTCCGCCGGGGACATGGCGTCGCGCACCGGCTCCCCAAAGGGATCTCCCCCCGTATTGCCCACGGTCCACAGCCCGAAGCTGAACTTATGCTCTGGTTTCGGTTGATACAGATCAGACATGATTTCCTCCTCGTGTTAGCTTAGTATGAACGCCACCAGCTCTCGATGCAGATCCTTCACGTAGTCCGCGTACATCTGGGCCGATATCTGGCTGCAGATCGCGTCGCCCATGCCGATCACGTCGCACCCGGCCTCGATCTGCGCCCGTACGAACGCCTTCGCCGTTGGCATGACCTTCTCCAGAAGCGTCCTGCTGTAAGGCCGGATCCGAGATCAGCCCATTCGACTAATGATCTCTTCTCTCCTGCTCATGAGGTGTCCTCAGGTTGCCGCTGTCATAGATGGCGAGACTGGCCTTAGCGACGGTGCTAGGACGAGGCCCGGCGCCATGATATCAAATATGAGGGCGATGCACAAGCCTTGGGCATCATGTCATCCTTGCCATTCCGCCCCATTCATGCTACACTTTCTGTTTGCCTACATAACGGCCTTGTGGGCTGTTTAGCTGTGCGTTCGATCTGAGGTCAGGTTCTTGTGAGGTAGATGATTGATGCATAAACGAGTGCTCTTGGTGGGGCTGCTGCTCCTGACGGGCTTGCTTGCCCTGGCCCCCGCGGGTCGGGCGGCCCCGCTCTTCCAGGCTCAGGCGATGATCACCTATCCGACGGACGGGACCACCGTCAGCGGCCAGGTTCAGGTCAAGGGGGTGGCCACGCACCCCAACATGGACTTCTACCAGGTCCGCTATGCATCGGGTGCGCAGCCGGCAGCCGACTCGCAGTGGCAGGACTTCGTCATCGTCGAGGGGCAGCAGGTGGACGGCGACGTGTTGGGCACCTGGGACACGACGCAGATCCCCGATGGTCAGTACACGCTGGCGTTGGCCGTCTGGGGTGTGAACGACGCCAATAACCCATACCTCTTCTTCGCCACGAACATCACCGTCAACAACACCAACCCGGTCGCCACGCCGACACCGGAGGAGGAGCCGACCGAGGTGCCGCCTACGCCCACGCTCGGCCCTAGCCCCACCCCGGCGGCCGTCGAACAGCCCGCCACGTCTACGCCGCGCCCCACGCCGACCCTGGTGGCCAGTCTTCTGCCCACGCCGACCATCAGCGCCAGTGAGGAGCCCGCTGTCTCCCTGAACGTAGGGCAGATTCGCGACGGTTTCTGCGTGGGAGGGCTGATCGCGGTGCTCCTGCTCTCACTCTGGGGCCTCTACCTGCTGGCGAAAGCCGGCTTGCGCTGGTTCCTGCGTCAGCGTTCGCAGTCATCCTCGGGTGCAAGGCACTGAGGACGCGGCTAGCCTCGCTGTGCACCCAGAGACCCGCTCTACGTCGCGTCACTTCTTATGTTGGTACAGGATCTATGAGTCGTCATCTTATCGTCGGATTGGGTAACCCGGGTCGGAAGTACGCCGACAACCGTCACAATGTGGGCTTCCGCTGCATCGACCACCTGGCTTCGGCGCACGATCTCTCCTTCAATCGGCGACAGAGGCAGGCCAGCATCGCCCTTGGTCCCATCCTCCGGCGAGCGGTCGTTCTGATCAAGCCTCGCACCTTCATGAACAAGAGTGGATATCCGGTCGCGTCGCTGGCCCGCTTCTATCGTGTCCCGTTGGACAGGCTCCTCGTGGTCTACGACGACCTCGACCTCCCTCTTGGCACCACGCGCATGCGGCCCCAGGGGGGCAGCGGGGGCCATCGGGGCGTGCAGTCCATCATCAACCAGCTCGGGAGTCAGGAGTTCCCGCGTCTGCGCATCGGCATTGGACGCCCGCCCGGACGCATGGATCCCGCCGACTACGTCCTTCAGGACTTCTCGGACGACGACGAGGTGCTTCTGGGAACGACGTTGGAGCAGGCCACGGCTGCCATCGAGACTTGGCTGAGCGAGGGGGTCGAGGAGGCGATGGATCAGTATAACAGAAGCGTTCAGCGCGAAGCTGCTGGTTGACTTGGCCACGGTGATCAATAGGCGTCGCCGGGTTACAGACCCGGCTTGAGCGTATGTTAGGAGCGGGTGTAGCAGCAGCTTTGGCATGAACATCTCTGGCCTCCTGACGGCGCTTGAGGCGCTGGAGCCTTATCACGCCCTGAAAGAGGACCTGAGGCGGGGTGACCTTCCCACCCCCCTGGGCCTGATGCGCGCTGCGCGGGCGCCCTTGCTGGCCGCTCTCGCTCGCGATCTGGCTGATCGCCCTATTCTGGTCGTCACTGGCACCGTTGGTCGTGCGCAGAAGATCGCTCAGTCCCTACGCGACTGGTCGGGCGACTCGGCGGCCGTGACTCGCTTCCCGGAGCCGCTCACCCTCTTCTATGATCGCGCGCCCTGGACCGACGAGGTCATCATCGGGCGTCTACGAACGCTCCGCGCGCTCTCCGCCCTCCACGCTGCCGCCCCTACCCGCCCGCTGGTCGTAGTTGCCTCGGCGCGCGCGCTAATGCAGCGCACGCTTCCCCTCCATCAGTACCGTCTTTCCGTGCGTGAGATCAAATTGGGCCAGCTGCTCGACCTCGAGCGCACGCTGCGGCGCTGGGCCGGTCTCGGTTACGAGCCTGTGAGCGTCGTCGAGGCCGCCGGTCAGTTCAGCCATCGGGGCGGGATCATCGACGTCTTCCCCCCGGCCGACGATCTGCCGGTGCGCATTGAGCTTTGGGGGAATCAGATCGATTCCATTCGGCGCTTCGACCCCGCCACGCAGCGCTCGCAGAAGCGGGTGCAGAGCGTTACCATCACCCTTGCCAGAGAGGCCCTGCCGCGGCACGGTCCCCGCGTTGCCGAGCGCCTGGCCGAGGTGCTGGAGCAGGACCTGCCGGACGATCTGCGAGAGGAGCTGGAGGAGCACTACCGCGGGCTGGATGAGGCGATGCCGTTCCCCGGCCTTGAGTTCTACCTGCCCCTGTTCTACTCCAGCCCGACCACGCTTCTTAGCTACCTCCCGTCCGACGGCTTGCTCGTCGTCGATGACCGTTGGGAGTTGGCGGACGCCTGGGCCGAGTTGGAGCAGGAAGCGCTCGATCTGAGGAGTGCCGTCGAGGAGGACGGGTGGTCCTCCGCCCGCGGGCTGCCGGCGGATTACCCCTTGCCCTATGCCACCTGGGATGAATGGTCCGAGGCCACAACCGACCGATCGGTCCTCACCCTGGGCCACGGTCGGGAGGGGACCTCGTCGGACGTTCCTTCGCGCCTGGCCGACTGTTTTATCCCCGGCCCACGCTTTGGCGGTCAACTGAAGCCGCTGCTCGACCACATCGAGATGGCGCGGCTTCAGGGTGACTCCGTCGTCGTGGTCAGCCGACAGGCCCGGCGGCTGACCGACCTTTGGAGCAGGGACCATCAATACCAGTCGCCGCTGGAGGATCTGAGCGACCTCCCTTCCTCCTGGGGGGAGGAGCCCTCCCTTACGTTCGTGCAGGGAGCCCTTGACGAGGGCTGGATGCTTCAGCCTCCCAAAGGCACGGCCACGCTGCTCTTGACGGACGGCGAGATCTTTGGCTGGCGCCGTCCGGCCCCGCGGCGGCCTGTCCACCGTCGCCAGGCCGCCCCCGAGTCCGACTTCTCCGACTTCTCGCCTGGCGATTACGTCGTCCACGTCGAGTATGGCATTGGCATCTTCCGGGGGCTGGTCACCCGACGCGTTGAGGGCGGCGAGCAGGAGTACCTGCTGGTCGAGTACGGCGGTCAGGGTGGATCTCCACCGGATCGCCTCTACGTGCCCATCTATCAGACAGATCGCCTGGGCCGCTACGTCGGGAGCAATGATCGCCCACCGAAGCTTAGCCAGCTGGGCAAGGCGCGCTGGCGGGACGTCAAGGATCGCGTCAAGCGGGCCACCCGGGAGGTCGCCCGTGAGTTGCTGGAGCTCTACGCCACCCGCGAGCTGGCCACGGGACACGCTTACCGACCTGATACGCCCTGGCAGACTGAGCTTGAGGCTTCCTTTCCCTATTTCGAGACCCGAGGGCAGCGGGAGGCCATCGTGGACGTCAAGGATGACATGGAGAGCCCCCAGCCTATGGATCGGCTGATCTGCGGTGACGTGGGCTACGGCAAGACCGAGGTGGCGATCCGCGCTGCGTTCAAGGCGGTGATGGACGGGCGGCAGGTCGCCGTCCTGGTGCCGACGACGGTGCTGGCCCAGCAGCACTTCGCCACGTTCCGGCAGCGCATGGAGCCCTTCCCGGTCGAGATTGAGATGCTCTCGCGCTTCCGCACCCGGGCCGAACAGGACGAGATACTGGAGAAGCTACTGGCCGGCCAGGTCGACATCGTGATTGGCACCCACCGCCTGCTGCAGGATGACGTCGCCTTCGACGATCTGGGTCTGCTCGTCATCGACGAGGAGCAGCGTTTCGGCGTTACGCACAAAGAGAAGTTCAAGCGCATGCGCACGGAGCTGGACGTGTTGACGATGACGGCCACCCCGATCCCCCGCACGCTCTATATGTCACTGACCGGTGTGCGCGATATCAGCGTCATCGAGACCCCGCCCGAGGAGCGCTTGCCGGTGTCGACCTACATCGGCACCTACGACAACGCGCTGGTTCGTCGCGCGATCCTCCGGGAGCTTGAGCGGGGCGGGCAGGTCTTCTACGTGCACAACCGCGTGCAGACCATCCAGGCTGCGCGGCGACGGCTGGAGCGCGTCGTGCCCGAGGCGAGGTTCGGCGTCGCTCACGGACGGGTGCGGGAGCGGGACCTGGAGCAGACGATGGTCCGCTTCGTCGCCGGTGAGATTGACGTGCTCGTCTGCACCACCATCATCGAGAGCGGCCTCGACATTCCCAGCGCCAACACCCTGATCGTGGAGCGGGCCGGCCGCTTCGGGCTCGGTCAGCTCTACCAGCTGCGAGGTCGGGTGGGCCGTGCTGCGCAGCGTGCCTACGCCTATCTCTTCCACGATCGGGAGAGCCGTCTCACCCCGGAGGGCCGCCAGCGACTGGAGACCATTCGCGAGGCAAGTGGCCTTGGGGACGGCTACACCATCGCCATGCGGGACCTTGAGATTCGTGGCGCGGGCGACATTCTTGGTACGCGTCAGTCCGGTCACATCTCGGCCGTCGGCTTCCATCTCTACACCCGTCTCCTGGCCCGGGCGGTGGAGGAGCTGAAGGCCGAGCGAGAGGGGAGGCCCCCGCCGCCAGAACCACTGGCGAACATCCGCATCGACCTGCCCATCGCAGTGCGGCTGCCGGAGGACTACGTTCCCGATACCTGGCTCCGCTTGAAGATGTATCGCCGTCTGGCCGAGCTGAACACCATGGCCGAGATCGACGAGATGGAGACGGAGCTGATCGACCGCTTCGGACCGCTGCCCGGACTGGCGGAGAACCTGCTGTTCCAGCTGCGGCTCAAGGCGCTGGCCCGGGACGCCGGCGTGCGAGCGGTCACCGTCGACAACGGACGTCTGGCCCTGCGGCCGGCGGGCGAGTTCCCCCGGGAGGCGCTGCGTGGCCACCTATCCCGTGTCTTCGACGGTCGGGCCAGCGTGAGCCGGCACGGCGTCTGGCTGGCGAAGGAGGCCGACTGGGAGGAAGCGTTGGTGCGGCTGCTGAAGGAGATGGCGCGTGTGGAGGGTTGACGGATACGCCCCAAGAGGTTATACTGGAGGCAGTGAGCTGGAACGGCTTTAGGTGGCCCCTGATGATTCGGGCCGCTCGGCCGGTAGCGCGATGAGGAGTCGATGACGATGAATGTCCTGCGTGACCTGTCCGTGATCCTTCTGGCGGCGGAGGCCTTTCTCTTCGCCCTGATCCCGTTGGCGCTCTTCGGCGCGCTGGTCTACGGCGTTTGGTGGCTGAGGAGGCATCGGAATCTACCTACCTGGCTCAGCAAGACCCGGGGCTACCTGACGCTGGGGCTTTCCTACGTCGAGCGGGTGATGGACGCGTTGGCCAAGCCCGTCATTGCGGCGCATTCTGCTTTCGCGACCCTGGATGGCTGGCTTGGTGCCGTGCGAGAGCGTGAGCGCTGATCGAGGAGGGCTGCGGCTTCAAGAAGGTGAATGGTTACCGGAGATCACGTGAGCTGCTGAACAGTACGTGGAGAGGAGGCGATTGAATGAATCTGAGAACGCGCGCGTTGGTGATAGGTGGTTTGGTCGGTGGGCTGGTCGGCGTGCTGGCCGCTCAGCTCTATCTGCGGTCGGTCGACAGTGAGCTGGACGAGGAGGGGCAGGTTGATCTTCCCTCCTTTGAACCCAGGGATCTGATCAAGCTGACGCTTAGCGTCCTGGGCACCCTCAAGCTGGTCGATAGTCTGAAGAAGCCCGCGGCATAGGTCGCGTGCCAGAACATGTCTCGTGCCTGGAGCGTCGAGTGGCTCTGGAGCGAGCGTGGAAACGACGAAGCTGCTCTTGGGCGCTTCGACGGCCCGGTCGACAGGGGGGTATCGATGGACTTCACATTCCCGTCTGATGCGTGGATCAAGGCGTTGAGCCGTCGGCTCAACCAGAGTGCGTCGTACGAACGCTCTGCCAAGGATTGGGAGGGCGATTTTATCTTCATTGTGGAGCCAGACGAGGCCTATGAGGAGACAGCCTACCTCTTTTTGGGCCTCCATCACGGCAAGAGCACCAATGCAGCGCTCGTGGAGAGCGAGGATGAGCGAGATGCGGCCTTCGTCATCCGCGCCCCCTTCAGCGTCTGGCGCAGGGTCATCGAGGGAGACCTCGATCCCATCCGCGGCATGATGACCCGTCGGCTCAAGCTGTCGGGCAACATGATGAAGATTATGCGCTACCCCAAGGCGGCCCAGGAGATCATCTCCTGTTGCGCGGAGGTGCCGACCGACTGGAGCTAGCCATGTGGCACTTTGTCTCCCCCCAGATCGTGTTTGGCGAAGGCGCGCTGGACGCCCTCGACGAGCTGCCCCGGTGGGGTCATACCCAGGGGCGCGCCTTGATCGTTACCGATGCCACGCTGATCGAGTTGGGCCTGGTGGATCGGGTCGTGTCCCGTCTCAACAGCGCGGGGGTTGACGTGCACCTCTTCGACGCCGTCGAGCCCGAGCCCAGCGTCCAGACCGTGCAGCAGGGCGCGGGGATGGCTCGGGACGTGGCGCCGGATTGGATCGTCGGCCTTGGCGGCGGATCGTCCATGGATGCGGCGAAGGCGGTCTGGGTGCTGTACGAGCGCCCGGACCTGCAGCCTGCCGAGATCAACCCCTTCATCGACCTGGGGCTGCGCCAGAAGGCGCGGCTCATCACCATCCCCACCACCAGCGGCACCGGTGCCGAGGTCACCTGGGCCATTGTGCTCACCGACAGCGCCGAGGATCGGAAGATGGGGCTCGGCAACCGGGAGAACGTGGCCGACATGGCCATTGTCGACCCGGAGATGGCGGCCGACATGCCTCCCCGCCTGACGGCCAACACTGGCCTCGATGCCCTCACGCACGCCATTGAGGGGTACGTCTGCACCTGGCATACGGATCTGACGGATGGCCTCTGTGTGCACGCCGCTCGGGATGTCTTCCAGTACCTGCCGCGCGCGGTGGAGGACGGGTCCGACATGGAGGCCCGCGAGCGGATGCACCACGCGGCTACCTCCGCTGGCCTCGGCTTCGGCAACGCCATGGCCTCCCTGGCCCACGCCATGGGCCACGCGCTGGGCGCCAGCTTCCACATTCCTCACGGCTGCGCCGTGGGGCTCTGTCTCCCCTACACCATCGAGTTCGCTGCCCGGACGGCCCCAGAGCGGTGTGCCAGGCTAGCGCAGTGGCTCGGGTTCACCGAGGCCGAGGGTAAGGAGGGGGCTCTCGCGCTGGCTGGCGGTGTGCGTCGTCTGATGAGCGAGGTCGGCAACCCCACCGCCGTCGCGGACCTGGAGATCGACCGCGTGCTGTATGAGGAGCGGGTGGAGAAGCTGATCGACGATGCCTTCAGCGACACCCAGATGGTCACCGCCCCGCGCTCGCCCTCCTACGACGATCTGCGTCAGCTCTTCCTCTGCGCCTACGCCGGGGACGCCGTCGACTTCTAACCGCGTCCCCGCGCCACGGCTGTTGGTCGTGAGGCACGCAGCGCAGTGGCGTGCCGTCTCGATGCGGTCAGTAGAGCCTATCATGCCGCTGCGGCGTGTGTCTGATCGGCCCGGCGATACCTCTCAAGGATCCCCTGCAGCAGGAGAGAAGTCCCAGACAACCTTAAAGTTTTCCCCATGACTCCGGAAAAGCCCATAAAGTACTAGCAAAAGCAGCCCGCATGCTGTATAATAGTGGGCGATTGTGGGGAGAAGTGGGGCATAGTGGGATATCTGCCCTTCGCTATGCTCCTCTTTTGCGCTCAGGTGGGGATTACGCCGACATGTTTCTGGGAGAGTTTGTTCACACCCTCGACAGCAAGGGGCGACTGACCGTTCCTGCCAAGTTCCGTGCGGATCTGGACACGAGCTTGGTGGTCACCCGGTGGATGGATCGCTGCCTGGCGATGTTCCCCATGGCCGAGTGGGAGCAGCTGGCCGCGCGAGTGAGTGACCTGCCCATGACCGATCGGCGGGCACGGGCGCTCAAGCGGTTCCTTTTCTCCAGTGCTTCTCATGTCTCTCCTGACAATCAGGGACGTGTTCTCATTCCTCCCCGTCTGCGCGAATACGCTGGCCTCGACGGCGAGGTCGTCGTAGCTGGTCTCAACAACTACATAGAGATCTGGGGCACCGATGCTTGGGGGGACGAACGGGAGCGTGTTGAAGGGGACGATGTCGAAGCTGAGGGTTGGGCGGCGTTGGGTATTTGATGGATGACACGCGAAGGGAGACGGCTCACATACCCGTGCTTCCTGATGAGGTCATCGATGGCCTCCAGGCGGAGCGCGGCGGGCGGTTCATCGACTGCACGGTCGGGGGAGGGGGGCACGCCGGCGCGATTCTGGAGGCCTCGGCTCCCGATGGCGTCTTGCTTGGCCTGGATCTGGATCCAGCGGCGCTGGAAATGGCCTCGGATCGCTTGGCCCGCTTTGGAGATCGGGCTCAGTTCGTCCATGCCTCTTTCGCCCGGCTGAAGGAGGTAGTGCGGGCTCACGGTTTCGCAGGGGAGCGATCGTGGGTCGATGGGATTCTGTTTGATCTAGGTCTGTCGTCGCTGCAGCTGGCGGACGCCGAACGTGGCTTCTCGTTCATGGCCGACGGGCCGCTCGACATGCGCTTTGATCCCACCTCGGGCGATCCGACGGCCGCCGATCTGGTCAATAAGCTCTCTGAGGAAGAGCTGGCGGACATCTTCTATCACTATGGCGAGGAGAGACAGTCGCGTCGCATTGCCGGGGCCATCGTCGAAGCGAGACCGCTCCATACCACCGGCGAGCTGGCCCAGGTCGTGGAGCAGGCGGTGGGGAGGCGGCGCGGAAGGCTCCACCCGGCGACGCTCACGTTTCAGGCCCTGCGGATCGCGGTCAACGAGGAGTTGAACGCCATAAGGTCCGCTTTGCCCCAGGCCGTCGAGCTTCTGGCGCCCGGCGGTCGGTTGGCCGTGATAGCCTTCCATTCCCTGGAGGATCGCATCGTTAAGCGCTTCATGCGCCGCGAGAGCAAGGATTGCATCTGCCCGCCCGAGTTGCCAATCTGCACCTGTGATCATCAAGCGACGCTTAACGTGATCACACGAAAGCCTATCAGGCCGACCGAGGAGGAGGTGGCGGCCAACCCTCGTTCTCGTTCGGCTCGACTCCGAGTGGGGGCACGTCGCCCAAGGCAGGGGGAGTGAACATTGTCTGAGTTCCTGGATTGGGTCAGCCACGGCGTGAAGCGGGGACGGCTGGAGCTGGACTCGCGCCCGCTGATGGTGCTATTCGCCATCGGCGTCGTGCTGACGCTGGTAGCGGCTCTCTACCTGGGGCTCGTCAGTCGGACCGCGGCGCAGGGGCGTCGCATCGAGCAGCTGCAGACGGACGTGTTTTGCATGCAGCGCGAGAACCAGCAGCTGGCGGTGGAGATCGCTGAGGCGAGCGCCATCCCCCAGCTCATGGAGCGGGCAAGGGCGTTGGGCTTTGTGCCTGCGGAGCGGGTGGAGTTTCTGAACGGCGGGAGTAGGGAATAGGGAGTGGGCCATGGCTGAGGGACCGAGGCGCAGGCTTTTGCTGATGATCGCCTTGCTAGCGCTGGCGGTGGTGATCACCGTGGTGCAGCTGGTCAAGGTTCAGATCGTCGATCATGAGTTCTACACCAACTGGGCCAAGGAGCAGCGCGTGAGGGCGGTCAAGATGGCCCAGCCTCCACGGGGCGCGATTCACGATCGGGATGGATATCTTTTGGCCGGCAACGGGGTCAGGTACGCCATCGAAGCAGCCCCGGCCTACGTGATGAAGAAGCAAGAGGCGGCGGAGGCGTTGGCGTCGGTGCTGCATATGCCGGCCTCGCATTTGGAGGCCCAGTTAAGCAAGCGCGGCGAGAACGGGCACTACAAGATGTGGGTTTCCGTGGCTGGGTCCGTCTCCCGGGAGATGGGCGAGGCGGTCACTGAGCTGGACATCGGCGGTATCACGGTCAGACCGCTCTGGCAGCGAGTGTATCCTGAGGACTCGCTGGCGTCTCATACGCTGGGCTTTGTCAGCGTGGTGACGGGCTACTATGGCGTCGAGGGCTTCTACAACGCGATGCTCCAGCCCGAGCCGATCAGATGGGTGGGGCCGGTGGACGTCGAGAGCGTGCCCATTCCTTGGGAGCCTGTCGAGGGGGAGTTCCCTCGCCGCGGCGTGAATCTGGAGCTGACGCTGGATCGCACGGTGCAGGCGCTGGTGGAGGCCGAGCTGGCACACGCTCTGGAGACGTATCAGGCTGAGTCGGGGACGATCATCGTCATGGAGCCGGAGACGTTCGGGATTCTAGGCATGGCCAGCCTGCCCAGCTACGATCCTGAGGACTACGCTCGGTTCGCCAATCAAGAGCCCCTGTTGTTTGAGGATCCGGCGGTGAGCAGGCAGTACGAGCCCGGTTCCGTGTTCAAGATCGTGACGGTGGCGGCAGCGCTGGACAGTGGGACCGTGATGCCGGACAGCGTCTATCACGATCGGGGCTGGATCGAGGTGGGCGGGCGCGCGATCCATAACGCCTCGCGCCAGTCCTACGGGGATCAGTCGGTGATCGACATCCTCGTCAAGTCTCTCAACGTGGGGGCCGCGTGGCTGAGCACGAAGATGGGACCAGACATCTTCTATCAATACGCGCAGGACTTTGGCTTTGGTGAGATGACTCACGTCGATCTGAACGGAGAGGTGCGAGGTCAGCTGTGGCTGCCGGAGGATGTTGAGGATTGGTCCCCCTCCCATTTGGGGACGAACGCCTTTGGGCAGGGCGTGGCGGTGACGCCGCTGCAGATGGTCACCGCGATGGCGACCGTGGCCAACGATGGAGCCCGCCTTCGGCCTCACATCGTGCATCGCCGCGTGGCCTCCGACGGGACCCCGTCGGTCTTCCATCCGGTCTTCCAGGAGCAGGTGCTGGCCCCAGAGACCGCTCGTACGCTCACGGATATGTTGGTGCAGGTGGTTGAAGAGGGAGCGACCCAGGCCAGGGTGGAGGGATACCGGGTTGCGGGCAAGACCGGCACGGCTCAGATTCCCATCCCGGGCGGCTATGACCCGGAGGGCGCCATCGCCACATTTGTGGGCTTTGGGCCTGTGCCGGATGCAGGGTCGACGGGCGATTTCGCCCAGGTACCCGAGTTGGTCGTCCTGGTGAAGCTGGATCGCCCCCAGAGCTCGCCGTGGGCGTCCCAGACGGCGGCGCCGACGTTCCAGCGGCTGACGGCACGGCTGTTCACCATGTTGGGCATCCCGCCCAGCAGCGGCGAGTTGATGGCGGAGGTGGGACCGTGACGGGAAAGCGTCTGACGCTGGCGGACGTCCTGGAGGGCCTACGGGTGTCGTCCACCGCCGTCGACCAGCGGCCTGAGGCGCTGCGGCAAGAGATAACGACCGTCGTCATCGATTCCCGCAACGCCAGGCCCGGGGCCTTGTTCTTCGCCTTCGAGGGCGAGCACGCGGACGGGCACGACTACGTGGGAGACGCCTTCTCTCGGGGGGCCGTCGCGGCCGTCGTGCAGCGCGACGTGCCCGGGGTTGACGCTCTCACGCTGGATTTGACGACCCGGGACGCGAAGGGCACTCGAAGCGCGCTGTCGGGAGGGCTGGAGGTGCCGCTGGTGCTGAAGGTCGATCAGACGCTGCCAGCGCTGCAGCGTCTGGCCACCTTCTGGCGGCGATGTCAGGTCGGGCTGCGCGTCGTCGGTATCACGGGGAGCGTCGGGAAGACCACCACGAAGGAGCTAGCGGCGGCGGTACTCGCCCGTCGCTATGCGACGATCAAGAGCGAGGCCAGTTATAACAACGAGATCGGCCTGCCGCTGACGCTGCTCCACGTGACCGCCGACCACGAGCGTGTTGTGTTGGAGATGGGGATGTATGACCTGGGCGAGATCGCGGATCTCGCTCGCATCGCTCAGCCCCACATCGGCGTGGTTACCATCGTCCGGCCGGTGCATCTGGAGCGCGCTGGGTCATTCGAGCGCATCGTGAAGGCCAAGACGGAGTTGGTCAGCGCGCTGCCGCCCGGGCCGGAGGGCGTGGCGATCCTGAACTACGATGATGAGAACGTGCGGAACATGGCCGGAGCGACGGAGGCTGACGTCTTCACCTACGGGTTGTCTCCCGAGGCTGATCTCTGGGCTGATCAGATCGAGGGGTTGGGGTTGGAAGGCGTCCGCTTCCGGCTCCATCACGAGGATGAGACCCTCCACGTGAGGGTGCCGCTCCTGGGGCGGCATTCCGTCCACACCTCGCTGCGCGCCGCCGCGGTTGGCCTGGTCGAGGGGCTCACCTGGCAGGAGATTGTGGAAGGCCTGCGGGGCGTGGAGCCATCGGATCAGCTGCGGCTGGTGGCCGTGCGAGGCCCGGCCAGCGCCACGATCCTGGACGATACGTACAACGCCAGTCCGGCCTCAACTATCGCGGCACTGAACTTGTTGGACGAGTTGGAGGGGCGAAAGATCGCTGTCTTGGGCGACATGCTGGAGCTGGGCGACTACGAGCGTGAGGGACACGAGAAGGTCGGGATGCGCGTGCTGGAGGTGGCCGACGTGCTCGTCACGCTGGGATCGTTAGGGCGCATCATCGGCGAGACCACGCTCCGTTGGGGGATGTCGCCCGACGCCGTCCACGTGTTGGAGGAGAGGGAGGAGGTCGTTCGCCTGTTGGAGGATATGTTGGAGGAGGATGGGGCGCCGCGATCCGTCGTCTTGGTGAAGGGCTCGCGAGCCCTGAGGATGGAGGAGATCGTCAACTCCCTGAGTCGCGACCTTCCCGAAGGCTGAACATAAGCTTCCGGGAGAGGTGTTTGATATGGACAGAGCGCTTATTCTGGCGAGTATCTCGTTTCTGCTGGCGGTGGTGTGGGGGCCGCTGTTGATCCGCATCCTCCGCCACTACCAGATCGGCAAGCGCATTCGCATCGACGGTCCCAGTGACCACCAGAGCAAGATGGGGACGCCAACCATGGGCGGGCTGATGATCGTGGTGCCGGTGCTCCTCATCACGCTCGTGTTGAACATTTACAATCTGTTGGGGCGCACCTTGATCGGACGCTCAATTCTGGTGCCGCTGGGCGTGATGGTGGCCTACGCTCTGATCGGCGCGATAGATGACTTGGCCGGGGTCCGCGGCGTCCGGCGTGGCCTGGGGCTGACGGCAGGGCGCAAGCTTCTCTGGGAGATCCCCCTGACGTTGGGCATTGCCGTGTTCATGCTCGTCTCTGATGTCCAGTTCGCGGGGCAAGTCGGCGTGCCGGGTGTTGCCGAGATGGTCAACGTAGGCTGGGTGTGGGTGCCGCTTGCCATGTTCATCATCCTGAGCTCCGCCAATGCGATGAATCTGACCGACGGGTTGGATGGGCTGGCCGGGATCATCGTCGCCAGCGCCTTTGCTGCCTACGGCATCATCGCCCGGCTGCAGGGTCAGTTCTACCTGATTCGCTTCTGCTTCACCGTGGTGGGGGCCTCCTTTGCGTTCCTTTGGTACAACGCCCATCCGGCCCAGATGTTCATGGGCGATACCGGCAGCCTGGCCCTCGGCGCGACGCTAGGCACGGTGGCGTTGATGACGGGGCAGTGGCTGCTGCTGCCTGTCGTCATCCTGATTCCAGTGGCGGAGACGCTGTCGGTCATCATCCAGGTGCTCTATTTCAAGTACACCAAGCGCCGGTTCGGCCAGGGGAGGCGGGTCTTCAAGATGAGCCCACTCCACCATCATTTTGAGCTGTTAGGCTGGTCCGAGACGCAGGTTGTGCAGCGCTTCTGGCTGGTGGAGCTCCTGGCGGCGATGGCCGGTGTCGCGTTGGCGCTGCTGTAGTGTGCAAGTGGGCGAGCGCCCAAGTGCCAACCAGCGGCGCTAGGCCAGCGTCCCAACGTCTAGACGTTACAACGTTCAAACGTTCCAACGAGTTGTTATGGAAGGAGAGAGACTGAAGGACCAACACGTGGTGATCCTCGGCCTGGCCCGTCAGGGGGTGGCGCTGGCCCGTTACCTGACTCAGGTCGGCGCCGAGGTGACGGTTTCCGATCTACAGGACGAGGATACCCTGGCCGACGAAATGGAACAGCTGGCGGATCTTTCGATACGTTATGCCCTGGGTGGCCATCCGATCCATCTGCTGGACGACGCTGATCTCCTGTGCCTCAGTGGCGGGGTGCCGTTGGACATACCCATCGTCGAAGCAGCGCGGGAGCGAGGTGTCCCTCTCAGCAACGACGCGCAGATCTTCCTGGATCGCTGCCCGGCGCCCGTCATCGGCATCACGGGCTCGGCTGGCAAGACGACGACCACGGCGTTGGTGGGCGAGATGTGCCGCGCCGCCGGGCTGCGTACCTGGGTGGGAGGCAACATCGGCAATCCGCTCATCACCGACCTGCTGGGCGCGGGGCGGGCCGCGATAGGGCCTGATGACTGCGTGGTGATGGAGCTATCCAGCTTCCAGCTGGAGCTGATGACCGCCAGCCCCCATATCGCGGCGGTGCTCAACGTCACGCCTAACCACCTGGATCGGCATAAGACGATGGAGGCCTACGTGGCGGCCAAGCAGAACATCTTGGCGCATCAAACCGGCGCGGACATAGCGCTGCTCGGGTACGATGACGCCAACGCACGGGCTCTGGCCCTGGAGACGCCGGCGCAGCTGTTCTTCTTCAGCAGTGGCGCCGAGGTGGAGGCGGGGGCGTTCAAGACCAACGGTGAATTGACGCTCCGGATGGGAGGGGAGGATCGCGAGATCTGCAAGGCCTCGCAGGTGAAGTTGCTGGGCGAGCATAATCTGCTTAACGTACTGGCGGCGAGCGCCTTGGCCAGCCTGGCCGGGGCCCCCTTGGAGGCAATTAGCGAGGTGGCCACCACGTTCACGGGTGTGGAGCATCGCTTGGAGCTCGTGCAGGAGGTGGCCGGCCCGGACGGCTCGGGCCGCATCCTCTGGTACGACGATTCCATCGCCACGGCTCCGGAGCGCGTGTTGGCCGCGATGCGTTCGTTTGAGGATACCGGATCGCAGCGGTCGACCATCGTTCTTCTCGCCGGTGGACGGGACAAGGATCTGCCGTGGGACGCGTTTGCCGAGGAGACGGTCCGTCGCGTGCGGCAGTTGATCACCTTCGGTGAGGCCGGTCCGATGATCGCTAGAGAGGTGGAGGGGAAGACGGGGAGAGGGGCAGGGCTCGAGGGCATCACGCGTGTGGAGACGCTGGAGGAGGCTGTGGAGGCTGCCGCCCGCCTGGCCGAACCGGGGGACGTGGTGTTGTTCTCGCCGGGCGGTACCAGCTTTGACGCCTTCAAGGACTTCGCCGAGCGCGGCGATCGATTCAAGGCGCTCGTACGGGAGATCTGCGGGAGGGAGCGGAATCGCTATGGATAAGAGACGTCGAGCGACTGGCCATCCTGACTATGGCCTCATTCTGGTGGTCACGGGCCTGATCATCGTCGGCCTGATGATGGTCTACAGCGCGACCTTCGACTGGTCCTATCAGGAGCACGGTAGCTCCTTTCACATCGCCTTCCGGCAACTCCAGTGGGTGCTCATCGGCGTCGTGGTGCTTGTTGTGCTCACGCTCGTCCCGTATGAATGGTGGCAGGAGAAGGCCGTGCCCATTATGGGGGGCACGCTGCTTCTGTTGATACTCGTCCTCATTGTGGGGAAGGAGCGCTTCGGCGCTAAGCGATCTCTGTGGAATGGCTCCATCCATCCCGGGGAGCTGGCGAAGCTGACCCTGGTCATCTACGTCGCTGCCTGGCTCTCCTCCAAGGGCGACCAGATCCGTCACGTCTCCTATGGCCTGATACCTTTCGCCGTCCTGATCGGCCTGGTGGCCGGTTTGATCGTGGCGCAGCCGGACCTGGGAACCGCCGTGCTGATCGCGCTGACGTCTTTTGCCGTTTTCTTCTTCGCCGGGGCTGAGATCCTTCAGCTTGCCGGCGGAGGCGTCGTCGCCGTGATCACGTTTCTGTCTCTGATCAGCAAGTTCCCGCACGCCGCGGATCGTATCACCGAGTGGATCAAGGCGTGGAGGGATCCGGAGCTGGCCGGCTATCACATCCGACAGACCCTGATCGCCCTGGGCAGCGGGGGGCCGCTTGGGGTCGGGCTAGGGCAGGGACAGCAGAAACTCGGCTACCTGCCCACGCACCATACCGACGCGATCTTCGCCGTGCTCGGTGAGGAGACCGGTCTGTTGGGGTGTCTTCTGGTGATTGGGCTGTTTGTCCTGTTTGCCTATCGAGGTTTCAGGATCACGATCGATGCTCGGGACCCCTTTGCCGCGCTCCTGGCGTGTGGGGTCACCTGTTGGATCACGTTCCAGGCGCTGATCAACGTGGGCGTTGTGACGGGGTTGCTCCCCTTTACGGGCATGGCGCTGCCGTTTATCAGCTCTGGTGGCTCCGGGATGGTCACCTCACTGGCCGGCGTGGGGTTGTTGCTCAGCGTTTCACGCGGCCGAAGCACCAGCAGAGTCACGAATGGACGGACGTCAAGGATGTTCGACAGGCGGGAGGAGAGTCGTCAGTATGCGAGTCTGGATCGCCGGTGGGGGAACAGGGGGACACGTGTATCCCGGCCTCGCCGTCGTGCAGGCACTTCGCGCCGAGAATGATGACGCTGGCGTCGGCGCCCGTCCCCGGGCCGACATAGACGTCACCTACATCGGCGGAGAAGGAGGCATTGAGGAGACACTGGCCAAGCGGGCGGATGTTCGCTTCGTCGGCATTCCGGCCGGCGGTGTGCACGGTCTGGCGCCGTGGCGGGCGGTACAGAACCTTTTCAAGTTGATTCGCGGCTGGTGGGCTGCCTACCGGCTTGGGCGTCGAGCCCCTGTGCGCCCATCGGCGCTCTTCGCCACCGGCGGCTACGCCAGCGTGCCCGTGGCGCTGGCGGCCTGGATGCTGCGCGTGCCCATTCTCGTCTACCTGCCCGACGTGGAGCCAGGGCTCGCCGTTCGCTTCATCGCCCGGCTGGCGTCGAAGGTTGCGGTCACGGTGGAGGACTCGCGGGCCTACTTCCCTGACCACAAGGTTGTGGTGAGCGGGTACCCGGTGCGGGCGGCCTTCCGGCGCATCCAGAGTGACGTGGGGCAGGTGGAGGCGCGGCGAACGCTGGGGCTGGCATCCCTGGCTCTGCAGGGGTCTGTGACCCCTGACGAGGATCCTGTCCTTCTCGTCATGGGCGGGAGCCGTGGGGCGCGCAGCATCAATCGCGCCTTGAGTGAGATTCTGGAGCAGGTACTGGAGATGGCGCAGGTGATACATTTGACTGGCGAGCTGGATTGGGACTGGGCCTCCGAGCAGCGGGACGCGCTGCCCGCACGGCTGCGGGAGCGCTATGCTGCCTTTCCCTACCTGCACGAGATGGGGTATGCGCTGACCACTGCGGATCTCGCGCTCTGTCGGGCGGGAGCCTCGACCCTGGGGGAGCTTCCCTTCTTCGGGCTGCCCGCCATTCTGGTGCCGTACCCGCACGCATGGCGCTATCAGCGGGTGAACGCGGCATGGTTGACGGAGCGAAGGGCGGCGGTCACGTTGAGGGATGAGCGCTTGGAGGACGACTTGCTTTCGACACTGCGGAATCTCTTGACGGACGAAGAACGGCTGGCGCAGATGGGGGATCGGGCTCGGGCGCTCTCTCGGCCCGATGCAGCGGCTCGTCTGGCGGAGGCCTTCCTTAACACGAAGATCACGAAACCCTAGGTGGTGTGACATGATGCCCTTGGACACAGCTTTGTTCACCTTCGTCTTGCTCTTCGGCCTGATGGGTGCTTTGCGAGGATGGTCAAAGGAGATGCTTGTGCTTTTCAGCGTCATCCTGGCGCTGGCCGTGCGCCTCATCTTCAGCCAGTACGTTCCCATTGCCAGGGAGTTCTTCGATCGTCCCCCGGTGGAGCAGTTCTATCTCTACTCCGGGTTGATTATCCTCATGGCCATCGCCGGCTACGCCGGCCCCGCGGTCTCGGGGCGACTGGCCGGTGTCTCCGCGCGCGAGACGCTTCAGGACATCATGTTGGGATTCATCATCGGTGCGCTCAACGGCTTTCTGATCGTCGGCTCGATCTGGTACTTCTTGGACGCCGCTGGCTACGGCGTCTTGGGGATCGCCGAGCCGGCACCGGGTTCACTGGCCGCGGCGATAGCCATCAAGTACCTGCCGCCTTTGTGGCTGTCCGACGCCGTCTTGTTGACCGTTTTCTCTTTCGCATCGGTCTTCGTCATCATTGTGCTCGTTTAGCAGTGGAAGAGGCATGTCCGATATCTCTGACAAGCACGTTCATTTGATAGGCATCGGCGGAGCGGGCCTTTCGGCAATCGCGCGCGTGCTGTTGGAGCAGGGCGCCGCGGTCTCTGGATCTGATCTGGTCGTCTCGCCGGTAGCGCAGGCTTTGGCGCGCGATGGCGCCTTGGTCTGCGAGGGGCACGATGCCGAGAACGTCACACGCTGGCGGCACGCTGTCGACGTGGTCGTCGCCTCCTCGGCCGTCCCGGAGGACAACGTGGAGATTCAGGCAGCGCGTGCCTACAGTATCCCCGTCTTTAGGCGGCCTGCCTTTCTTGGCCAGATGATGGAGGGGAAGCAAGGCGTGGCGGTGGCCGGCACGCACGGCAAGACGACCACGACGGCCATGGTCGCCGTTATCCTGTTGGAGGCTGGCTGCGATCCCACCTTCATCGTCGGTGGTGTGCTGGCCGACCTGAAGACGAACGCCCGGGCTGGCGACGGCCCACTGTTCTTGATAGAGGCCGATGAGTATGACCGCACGTTTCTCAGCTTGAAGCCCGACCTGGCCGTGATCACCAACGTGGAGCACGACCATCCGGACTGCTATCCCACGTTCGACGACTTTCGGTCGGCGTTCGAGTCGTTTGCGGCCCTGGTACCAGGCGGAGGCCTGCTGGCCGTCTGTGTGGACGATCCCGTGGCGCGCGCCATCGGACAGGGTCGCGCCCAGCTCGCGGAGTCTCGCCCAGCTCGTGGCGCGTCTCGCAACGACGAGCTCGCAGAGCCGGAGGGCCCCCCGTCGGTCAGGTTCTTTGGGCTGGGCGAGGGGGCGACCTGGCGGGCGGAGGAGATCCATGCCAACTTTGCCGGTGGCGTCGATTTCCTGGCTGTCCACCGCGACGAGACGCTGGGCCTGGTGCGGCTTCGCGTGCCCGGGGGCCATAACGCCTCCAATGCGATGGCGGCTTTGGCGGTGACGGATTTCCTGGGCGTTCCCTTTCGTGTAGCACGAGAGGCGTTAACTGGCTTCCGGGGGGTTGCGCGCCGCTTCGAGGTCAAGGGAATGGTGGATGGCGTGGTGGTGATCGATGATTATGCTCATCATCCCACCGAGATTCGAGCCACCCTGCGGGCCGCCAAGGAGCGTTTCCCGGAGCGGCGGATCTGGGCAGTATGGCAGCCGCACACGTACAGCCGCACCAAGGAGCTGCTGGATGGGTTTGCGTCGTCGTTTGACGATGCTGATCGCGTCGTCGTGCTCCCCATCTACCCAGCTCGCGAGACCGATACGCTGGGGGTCAGTGCTGGCGACGTCGTGGACGCTATGGATCATGCGGCGTCGGCGCCGGTCGATGCGCGTGTTGCGGGGTCGATGGACGCGGCGATGGACGAGCTGCGGGCCGCCGTGCAGTCGGGCGACGTGGTGCTGACGCTTGGCGCGGGCGATGGCGATCAGGTTGGCGAACGGTTGCTGGCTTGGCTGGGAGGGAAGCGTGATGTTCTGGAAGATGGGTGAGGATCATCAGGAGGGCGGATCACTGATAGGGCGCTTGAGGGGGGTGCGCAAGCGGAAGCGGAGCCGGTCGGCGGGTGACCGTGACCCGGGTGGCGGTGTCGATCCCTATGCCTGCAGCGTGGTGGCGTCCAAGATGAAGCTGGTGAAGGCTGGGCGGAGGCGCGATGCCGGCCGGCGGCGGGATCTCCGTGGCTGACCAGCGACAGCGCCTCGGCGATGAGGGGGCGTTCAGTGGATGACGCAGTGACCGCCTCGGCGGGTGCAGCGCAGCACGTCCCCGAACCGGCCGCACTGGATGCCCTGGCCGAAGCGCTGGGGCCGCGCGTGCAGCGGGGGGTGCGGCTGGCGCGTTTCATCGCGATGGGCGTCGGCGGGCCGGCCGATCTCTTGACGGTCGTCGAGAGCTCGGATGGTCTGGCTCGCGCGGTTGGAGCGGCCCGGCGACACGCCGTCCCCTTCCGGGTGCTGGGCGGCGGCTGCAACGTGCTGGTCGCCGATCAAGGCGTGCGAGGGTTGGTGATTGTCAATCGGGCGGCGTCCGTCTCGTTCGAGGACGGTGTGGTACACGCGGAGTCTGGGATGAAGCTGGCCTTTCTGGCGCGAAAGGCGGTCGATAGCGGTCTGGGCGGTTTGGCCTGGGCTGCTGGCCTGCCGGGTACCGTCGGTGGGGCTGTCGTGGGGAACGCGGGTGCCTTCGATGGCGACATTGCGGGCACGCTGCGCAGCGGTGCGGTGCTGGAGCCCAATGGCGAGGTTGTGGAGAGGGAGAACGCGTGGTTTGACTTCGCCTATCGCAGCAGTCGGCTCAAGGGGGACGCCGTCACCCGGCACGTGGTGCTGGCGGCTGCGTTTGAGCTGGAGCCGGGCGAGAGGGCCGCGTTGAGGGCGCGAGCCGACGAGGTGTTGGCATGGCGCAGGGCACACCATCCCTCGGGCGCTACGATGGGCTCGACGTTCAAGAACTCACCGGATCACTACGCCGGACAGCTCGTCGAACAGGCGGGCCTGAAGGGTTATCGCGTTGGTGGGGCCAGGATCTCGGAGCAGCACGCCAATTTTCTGATCAACGATGGGGACGCCACGGCCAGCGATGTGTTGGCTCTCATCGAGCACGCTCAGGCAGAGGTGGCGCGGCAGTTTGGCGTGGAGCTTGCGCTGGAGATCGAGTTGCTGGGCTGGTGAACACGAAGTGTACGAAACATGACACGAAGTGCGCGAATGCGGGGAGGGAGGATCTGTTGATGCGCAGGATCCGTGTGGGGGTTATCTTCGGTGGGTGTTCAGGGGAGCATGAGGTGTCGCTTCAGTCTGCCCGGTCCGTTATGGACGCCATGGACAAGGAGAAGTATGAGGTCGTGCCCGTCGGTATCACCAAAGATGGCCGCTGGATCGCGTCAGGCGACCCGATGCGAGCTCTGAGGACCGGAGATTTCAGCGCCAGCCAGCCCGCCGCGCTGCTGAGCGATCCCGGGTCGACGGGCGATCTCGCCCAGGTAGCCGGTTCAACGCAGTCCCCGCGGCAGAGATTGATGCGTCTTGATGAGAGAGGCCAGGCGATAGAAGCGACCCCGCTGGCGCAGCTCGACGTCGTCTTCCCGGTCCTTCATGGACCCTATGGCGAGGACGGCACCGTCCAGGGCCTGCTTGAGTTGGCCGGGCTTCCCTACGTCGGCGCCCCGGTGACCGCCTCTGCGGTGGCGATGGATAAGGTGATCTTCAAGGACGTGATGCGCGCGCACGGGTTGCCCATTGTGGAGCACGTGATGGTGAAGCGCAAGACGTGGGAGGCCGATCCCGAGAGCATCCTGGCCCAGGTCGAGGAGCGGTTTGCGTATCCGGTCTTCACCAAGCCAGCCAATCTTGGGTCGAGCGTCGGCATCTCCAAGTGTCACGAACGGGCCGGGTTAGGGGCTGGCCTGCGGGAGGCGGCCCGCTACGACCGGAAGCTGCTCGTCGAGCCGGCTGTGCCAGCGGCACGAGAGATTGAGGTCAGCGTCCTGGGCAATGATGATCTGGTCGCTTCCGTTCCTGGGGAGATCGTCCCCAGCCGCGAGTTCTACAGCTACGAGGCCAAGTACATGGACGTCGGCGAGGAGGCCTCCGATCTGTTGATCCCCGCCCCCCTCTCTCCAGAGATGACCCGGCGCGTGCAGGATATCGCGGTGCAGACCTACCGCGCTATCGACTGCGCCGGTATGGCGCGCGTCGATTTCCTGCTCTCGGGCGAGACAGAGGCGTTGTACGTGAACGAGGTTAATACCATCCCTGGCTTCACCAGCATCAGCATGTACCCTAAGCTGTGGGAGGCCAGCGGTCTGCCCTACCCGGAGCTGATCGATCGCTTGATTGAGCTGGCGCTCGAGCGCCAGCGCGATAAGGCCCGCATAGAGATATCGTATCGAACCGGGGAGTGAGTCCATGACCAAGTCTTGGAGTCCCAACACGAAGCGCAGCCGCAGGCGGAGCGATAGACGCTACGACAGAGGTGGAGCGGTGGTCCTGAATCGCGTGAAGCTCGGTCAGGCGCCGGTCTCTCTGCACAGAATCCGCTGGACGCAGCGAGGGCTTTGGATGCTCCTGGCCTTGGCCATCCTGGGGGGCGCGTTGGGGCTATGGCTCACCGTGGACGCTCGCTTCTACATCTACGATGCGGAGATCGTCGGCAACCGTCGTCTGTCGCACCAGGAGGTCTTCGAGGCCAGTGGGCTATGGGGGCTGCACATTCTCTGGGCTCGATCCGCGACCATCGAGTCACGAATCCTGGAAGCGTTGCCCTCGCTGGAGAGCGTCACGACCAGCTGCAGCTTGCCCTCGGCGTGCACCATCTCCGTCGTGGAGCGCCGGCCTCGCGTCCTGTGGGATGAGCGGTCTGGGGCCTCGGGTGGGCTTTGGTGGATCGACGAGGAGGGTGCCATCTTCCCCGGGACGGCGTCTGTTCCCGTCCAGGATGATGGGGCCGGTACGGGCGGCCTGGAGGGCGCTGCCGGGGGATGGATGGTGACTGGCCCCCTGCCGCGCGAGGAGGGGCAGGTCCAGGACCATCTTGACGAACAGGTGCGCGTGGCGTTGACCGAGTTGTGGGAGAGCGGGAGAGATCTGTCAACGGCGTTTCAGTACTCCCCCGAGCACGGATTGAGCTTCGTTGATGAACACGGATGGCGCATCATTGTGGGACGAGGACCTGGGATGGCTCGTCGTCTACAGGCCTTGGAGCTCTTGGTGGCGCATCTCGAATCGCGCGACGTGACGCCTCGCTTTGTGGATGTGCGGTTTGCAGAAGCGCCCTACTACGTGCCTGCAGCGGAGTAAAACGGGACACGAAAGGCGCGAAGAACGACACGAAAGGCGCAAAGCACGACGCGAAGGACGCGAAGGATGAAGGGCACGAATGGGGTGCAGACCGCAGAGGTGAAGCGCCTTTTCTGAAGTGGGGAGTGTAGAGCCGTGGAACGAACGGTAGTCGGTATCGATGTCGGCTCCAGCAAAATATGCACGATGGTGGGAGAGGTCCGTGATAACGGCGACCTGCGTGTCGTCGGCGTTGGCCTGGTCACGGCGCGTGGCCTGCGCAAGGGCGTGGTGGTCAACGTGGATGAGGCCACGGAGGCACTCGCCGCCTCGGTCGCTGAGGCCGAGCGCTCCTCCGGGTACAAGCTTGAGCGGGCCTATGTGAGCGTCAGCGGCGAGCACATCTCATCGCTAAACAGCCAGGGTGTGGTCGGTGTCTCCCATCGCCGTTCAGGCATCACCATCGATGACGTGGAGAGGGCGCTGGACGCCGCTTGTGCCATCACGGTGTCGCACAACCAGGAGGTCATCCACGTGATCCCGCGTGGCTACGTGGTCGACGGGCAGGGCGGCGTGCAGGATCCCATCGGCATGCACGGCTTCCGCCTGGAGGTTGAGGCTCACCTCGTCACGGCCTCCTCCACGGCGATCCAGAATCTGTTGAAGTGCGTACGTCAGGCCGGCCTGGAGGCCGACGAGGTCGTCTCGGCGGGGATAGCCGCTGGCGACGCCGTCCTGGCGGAGACGGAGCGTGAGATGGGGGTGGTGCTAGCCGATATCGGCGCTGGTACCACCGACGTGGCTATCTTCATCGATGGCACTGTGTGGCACACGGTCACGCTGGGCATCGGTGGCGCCTACGTCACACAGGACATCGCCATCGGGCTTCGTCTGCCTCCGTCTGTCGCTGAGGAGATCAAGGTGAAGCACGGACATGCCCTTCCGACTCAGGTGGACAACGACGAGGTGTTCACCGTCTCCTCCTTCGGCGACGAGTTCAGCCAGGAGGTGCCGCGGTGGAAGCTGGCCAGCATCGTTCAGGCGCGGGCTGAGGAGATTCTCTCCATGATCAACAAGGAGATCAAGCGCTCGGGGTACGACGGCCTGCTGCCGGCCGGCGTGGTGCTCTCCGGTGGCACAGCGCAGCTCCTCGGCATGCGAACCCTGGGGCGGCAAGTGCTCGGCCTGCCTGTGCGCCTGGGCAGCCCCAGGAACCTCCATGGCCTGGTCGATGCCGTCAGCAACCCGGCGCACGCCGTGGGGGCGGGATTGTTGACCTGGGGGAGCACGGAGGAGGCCCGTCCACAGCTCAAGGTCCGGCCCGGGCCTGGCGGCGGGGCGCGCATCCTCAAATGGCTGCGGACGTTGCTTCCGTAACGCGAAGGGCACGAAACAGAAGACGAAGAGCGTGAAATAGAGCACGAAGGGCACGAAGCACGAAACACACGAAACACTATGGGCACGAGATAGGGGAGCAAGCAGAGCAACACATCGAGCTGAAAAGGGGACAGAATGGCACTCTCGCATCACGACATTGGAGGAGGAACAATGAATAGAGCATCACCAACAGAAAGCTTCGCAAAGATCCGTGTGGTCGGTGTCGGAGGCGGCGGTAGCAACGCCGTCAACCGCATGATCGCCGAGGGCATGAGTGGCGTTGACTTCGTCGCGGTCAACACCGACGCCCAGGCGCTGATGCTTTCCGACGCTCCCGTGCGCGTGCGCATCGGCGACAAGTTGACGCGTGGACTGGGTGTCGGGGGCAACCCCGAGATGGGCCACGAGGCAGCGGAGGAGTCGGTCGACGAGCTCTACGAGATCCTTGAGGGATCTGACATGGTGTTCATCACCGCCGGCATGGGCGGTGGCACTGGCACCGGAGCTTCGTCCGTCATCGCCCGCGTGGCCAAAGAGGTCAACGCTCTGACCATCGGCGTCGTCACCCGGCCCTTCGGCTGGGAGGGCTCGGTGCGATCTCAGGCCGCGGATGGAGGCATCGAGCGGCTCAAGGATCAGGTGGACACGCTGATCGTGATCCCCAACGACCGTCTGTTGGAGATCACGGACAAGCGGGTCACCCTTCAGAACGCCTTCTCGCTGGCCGACGACGTCCTGCGTCAGGGCATTCAGGGCATCTCTGAGCTGATCACGGTGCCCGGCCTGATCAACCTCGACTTTGCCGACGTGCGCACCATCATGGCCGAGGGTGGGGCGGCGCTGATGGCTGTCGGGCGCGCCAGCGGCGATGAGCGGGCCGTCGAGGCTGCCGAGCAGGCTATCTCCAGCCAGCTCCTGGACATCACTATCGACGGTGCTCGCGGCATCCTGTTCAACGTGACCGGCGGAGCGGACCTGAGCCTCTACGAGGTCAACGAAGCGGCCTCCATCATCAAGCAGACCGCGCATCCGGACGTCAATCTGATTTTCGGCGCTGTGGTCGACCAGGAGATGGAGGACGAGATCCGCATCACCGTGATCGCCACGGGCTTCGACCAGACCGGCGCGCGGTCCCGGTCGGTTCGCACCCCGCGAAGGCAGGAGGAGCCCGAGTCAGTCGATTTCAAAGTCTCCTCCTTCGACGAGGACGACATCGAGATCCCGGCTTTCCTGCGGCGTCGCAGCTGACGTCTCTGCGCTTCACTGGCGCGCAGGCACGAGAAGAGTGCGCGGGGAGCGCGGGTCCGGTCTTCTGGCGGTGCGTCACTTTCCGCGCGCAGCGGATCTGCCACGGGCCATCGGCCCGTCCGCCGTCGCGGCCCGCTGTTGCGACGCCTGTCTCAGACTTGTCGGTCGTGTGCTGAGAGCTGTTCTATATCTTGCGTAGGCTTGTGCTCGATAGTGGGGCCTGGCGGTATGGCGCGTGGTTCTGGCCGACC
This sequence comes from uncultured Anaerolineales bacterium, assembly GCA_964575455.1. Lineage (GTDB taxonomy): Bacteria > Chloroflexota > Anaerolineae > B4-G1 > B4-G1 > SKLM01. The sequence goes on from CAZNRX010000001.1 coordinate 152,363, forward strand.
ACGCGCCATATCGGCCTGTGCCTGATCTCCTGGTCAGATGGGGGCTGGTGCGTGGCCGCGAGATCGGGTGCAGCAAAAGCGACGGGGCGCGGGCTGACTCTGCCCGGGCTCCTCAAGGCTCGCCCGTAATGTTGAGGGCTGCCAACGCCTTCCGCATCCTCTCCAGCGCTTCGATCAGCATCGAGCGTGGACATCCGAAGTTCAGCCGTGCGAATCCCTCTCCCGCCTCACCAAAGACCGCGCCGTCGACCAGGGCCACCCTGGCTTCTTCCAGGAAGAACGTATAGGGATTGCCTGGGATACCAGACTGGTGGCAGCTCAGCCAGGCCAGATAGGTCCCCTCCGGCTTGCCCATCGTGATGCCGGGTAGCTCCCGATCCACGTAGTCCAGCAGAAAATCGCGATTCCCCTCCAGGTAACGCAGCACCGCGTCCAGCCAGGGCTGACCGTCGCGATAGGCCGCTAGAGCGGCCGTATACCCCAGCACGTTCACGCCTGACATCAGGCCGCCGTGTGTAGCCTTGAGGCTATCCCGGAGCTCCTGGTTCTCGACGATGGCCACCGCGCACTTGAGCCCGGCGATGTTGTACGTCTTGCTTGGTGCCATCAACGTGATCGACTGCTGCCCCACCTCCGGGGCCAGCGCTGCGATCGGCGTGTGCACGTTGTCGTCGAGCAGCAGGTCGCAGTGAATCTCATCTGAACAGATGATGATCTCGTGTCGCAGACAGATCTCAGCCATCCTCTGCAGCTCATCGCGCCGGAAGACGCGTCCCACAGGGTTGTGGGGATTGCACAGGATGAAGATGCGGGTCCGGTCGCTGATGGTCCTCTCGAACAGGTCGAAGTCGATCTCGTAGGCTCCGTCCGACCGCCGGGTGAGTTCCATCTCATCGTTGATCAATCCGGCGTCGGCCGGGGCCTCCAGAATGGGCCGGTAGACCGGCGTTTGGACCAGCACACCCTCCCCAGGAGAGGCAATGGCGTGGCATGCCAGGTTGAAGCCAGGCACGACCCCCGACAGAAAGATCAGATCCTCTGGCGAGACGTGCCAATCGTAGCGTTCATGCAGCCGGCCGACGATCACCTCTCGAAGCCCGTCCGGCGCCGTGCCGTAGCCAAAGATGCCATGCTCGACCCGTTCCTGCAGGGCGCGTATGACAGGCTCCGGCGCCGGGAAGTCCATATCCGCCACCCACATGGGCAGGACATCCTCACCGTAGCGGTGCCATTTGATGCTTTCGAACCGTCGTCTGTCAATGCGTCTGTCGAAGTCGTAGATCATCGTGATGCTCAAATCCCCTTTTCCACGCGCCGAGGACGGCGACCGAGTCGCCATCCCTGCCTTCACCCATTCTATATCGGATGGGGCGGCTCGTCAACGCCAAACCCTTGTGCTCTGCTGGTACAGCCTTGCGCTTGAACTTTAAGATTATCTGTGCCATGCGGGCTTGCCCGCTGTCCCCGCCTATGGTATAATGGGGCCATACTATCCCCAACATATGGGGTTCACTACCCCACAAGACCCCATATGTGGGCACTCTGTCTCTTCAATGCATAATAGCAGTGAGCTCAGCGCATTGAGGCGCCAATGCGCTCAACATCTGCCCTCGGGCGGAGTATTCTCTGTTCAGCGTAGGAGAAAGGTTTATGAGATGTCCATATTGTGGCAGCAAACGCACTAGGGTCGTCGACACCGCGCGCAAGGAGCATAGCATCCGCCGTCGTCGAGAATGCAAGGAATGTGAGAAGCGCTTCTCGACCATGGAGCGGGCCATTCTCACGACGCCACTGGTGGTCAAGCGTGACGGCCGCCGTGAGGCCTTCGACCGGGAGAAAGTTCTCTCTGGCCTGCGGGTCGCGTGCGCTCGGCGGCCCGTGTCGGCCGGCGATCTGGAGCGCGTGGTCGACCGGGTTGAGAGCCATATCCGCGAGTTGGGCAAGACCGAGATTCCCACCCGCGCCATCGGTGACGTCGTGATTGAGGAGCTGAAGTCCCTGGATCCTGTCTCCTACATTCGCTATGCCATCATCTACCTCGGGCTGGAGGATTTGGAGGCGGTGCGGACAGAGGTCAACCGCTTGCTGGAGGAACAGGAGTAGCGTGGAGGGGCCGAGATGGAGCCGGGCCATAGCGTCGCACCCGCGATGCCGGTTGCCTGATGGGGTGGCCGCAGGTTGATCGCGAGGGCGACGGAAGGAGTGAGGGTTCGATGGCAGAGACACCAGATCTGAGCGGTGTGCCCCTGCGCCTGAACAAGCACGTCTATGAGTATTATCAGTTTCAAGGATATGATACGAATGACTGCGGGCCTACCAGCGTGGCGATCGCGGTGAACGCCTTGTTGGGGGGCTGGGTGCTGGAGGGTCCGGTCGTGGCCGAGGAGATGAGCCACGTCGCCTTCGAGTGGAAGCCCCTGCCCCACCTGGTGGTGCCCCGCATTCCGAACTGGGCCACCTTCCCATGGGGGATCGCCCACTACCTGCGGAAGCAGGGGTTCCGCGCCCGCTGGCGCCTGTTTGGGACGCTGGAGAGACTAGAGCGCAACCTGCGCGCTGATCTGCTGACGATGGTCATAGTAGGCGAGCCTTGGAAATGGGCTAGGGACGATCCAGATCAGTCCGGGCGGGAGCGATGGGTCTATGATGGATGGGGGCACGTCAAGATCCTCTATGGTCAGCTGCCGGGGCGCAGGTTGTACTTCGTCGATCCCGGCTGGAACGCCGAGAACAGAGAGGATCCCTTGGAGCGGTTTGGCATCTTTTCGCAGGAGGAGGACCAATTCCTTCGTGAGTGGCGGAACTTGCTGCGTATCTTCATTGAGGTGGAGGAGAATCCGCGAGCCTAAGACCGGATGACGAAGGTGGGTGAGGTGCTCCCTGAGCCTGCCTGTTGAGTATGTTGCATAGCATGAGGAGAACAGCATGTCAGATCGCAATGCCGCGTCGCCTAAGATGACTGCGCCCATCCATGAGCTTCTCATCGTTTGGACCAGCGGCGACCGGGACGTCGCGCTGAAGATGGTCTTCATGTACGCCGCCAACGCCAAACGACATGATTGGTGGGATGAGGTCAATCTACTCGTCTGGGGCTCCTCGCAGAAGCTGCTGGCGGAGGACTCGGAGCTCCAGGCCGAGCTGACCACGATGATCGAGCTGGGTGTGCACGTGGGCGCGTGCAAGGCCTGCGCCGACGGCTACTCGGTCACCGAGCAGCTCGAGGAGCTGGGCGTGGAGGTCTTCTACAGCGGCGAGTACCTGACCGACTGGATCAAGTCGGGCCGGGCCGTGATCACATTCTAGGCCCAGCCCCGGTGCGTTGGTGCATTGCACGTGCCGTGCGTGCGGGCCACCTGGCGGAGTACGGTGCGTTGCACGTGCTGTGCGTGCGGGCCACCTGGCGGAGTACGGTGCGTTGCACGTGCCGTGCGTGCGACGCATCTGGAGCAGAGCAGCGAGCTGCACGTTTGGAGATACATGGACGAGGAACACACAGACATATCGGACGATGCCAACCAGCGCGAGCTGGAGGAGGCCCCCAACGGGCCGCTCAAGATCGTGATGGACGCGCGGGATCTGGAGTTCCTCGATGGGGCGTTTGGAGCGGTCACGGCGTTCTTCATGCTGATGTACGTCGACCAGGCCGACTTCCTCGGAAGAGGTGGAGACAGGATACGGGGTTCTCTGGCCCGAGAGGCCATTGGACGTCCGTCGCTACGTTGAGCTGGCGCGGCAGGTGGGATTCGACATAGAGGAGCGATGGGAGAGTGATCGGGTTTTTCGTCTCTCACTGCGCAAAGCGTGAGATGGGTCGACAGAGGGCGTGCCGATGATGGAAGCAATTTCAGTGAAGGAGGATAGACGGTGGAGGAGATGACGACGATGGCGTCGCTGCGAGAGGTTTTTACGTTTCCTTTTCGCGGTCCCGACTGGAAGCAGCCCTTCATCATCGGGTCCGTGCTACTGATCGTGAGCTTCTTCATCCCGATCCTGCCGCTGATCTTCGTCTGCGGCTACGTGCTCGTGGTGATGCGTCAGGCCATCCGGGGGAATGAGCTCACCCTGCCGCGTTGGGACGACTGGGGCAAGCTGGCGGGGGACGGCCTGCGCGCCATGCTGGTTGGCTTCATCTACCTGCTGCCGGGGCTGTTGGTCGCGTCTGGCGGCTTTGCGCTATACCTTGCGACCACGTTTGCTATGCCCTTCGCCATCGAGGCTGGAGACGAAACCCTCTGGCCGCTCCTCTTCTTCGGCAGCTTCGCCATTATGTTCCTCTCGATGTTTCTCGGGACCCTGCTCACGCTGTTAGGGGCGATTCCACTGCCGATAGCCACTGCGCACTTCATTGACGAGGACGACCTGTCGGCCGCTTTTCGATTCCGTCAGTGGTGGCGGCTGCTGCGCGCGAACCCGATGGGCGTCTTCATCGCCTGGGTGATGGTGGCTGGGCTGATGGCCATCGTCTATCTGGTCGTCTTGCTGGCCTACTACACACTTGTGCTGTGCTGCGCGGTCCCGTTCCTGGCGAGTCCCATCGGCTTCTACGTCCTGCTGGTGAGCGCCGCCATCTTTGGGCGCACCTATCGGGAGAGCTGGCGGATGGTGGCGGACAGCCGTGTTGCAGAGAAAAACGGGCCGTGAAAGAAGCTTGCGCTTCAGCTTTCGCATCGGAACCGCGCAACTTTGGCCCGATACGTTACTTGACCCCTTCGGCCCATACCGAGATTGGAGAGAATATGACGATACAGGAAACAATGGAGATTGACGCACCTAATCAGGAGGCATCCATTGAAGACAGGCTTTCCGAGAACGCCCTGAAGGTCTTCCAGCGCCGTTACGTGCGCAAAGGACCGGACGGACAGCCCGTGGAAACGGTAGCGGGTGTCTTTCGTCGTGTCGCCTCCCATGTCGCCGCTGCCGAGGAGGGCCTCAACGGCGACGCTCAGCGGGCGGAGAAGATCTTCTTCGACCTTATGACCCGGCTCCACTTCCTGCCCAACTCGCCGACCTTCACCGGCGCGGGCACGCCTCTCTCACAGCTGGCGGCCTGCTTCGTCCTACCTATCTCCGACGACATGGGGCGTCGGGATGATGGCATCTTCGAGACGCTGCGGGACATGGCGCTGATTCAACAGACCGGTGGCGGTACCGGCTTCTCGTTCTCCCGTCTGCGGCCTAAGAGCGCCGTCGTTCATTCCAGCGGCGGCGAGGCCACCGGCCCAGTCGGCTTCATGCAGGTCTACGACACCGCCTCCGAGATCATCAGCCAGGGCGGAGCGCGGCGCGGCGCGAACATGGCGGTCCTCCACGTCAACCATCCCGACATCCGCGACTTCATTCACTGCAAGTCGAGTGAGTACGCCATCACCAACTTCAACATCTCCGTCGGCATCACGGATGACTTCATGCGGGCCGTCGCCCAGGACGAGAACGTCGACCTGGTCAACCCTCAGGATGGGGAGGTATGGGAGACCGTCGCCGCCCGGGAGCTGTTCGACGAGATGGTGAAAGCGGCCCATCGGAACGGCGAGCCAGGCTTGCTCTTCTTGGACACGGCCAATCGGGACAATCCCACGCCCCATCTGGGCGACTATGAGGCGACCAATCCGTGCGGAGAGCAGCCCTTGCTCCCCTATGAGAACTGCTGCCTGGGATCCATCAACCTGGCGCGTCACGTGAGGCCGGCCAGCAACGACGGCAGGCGCGCGGTCAGGGTGGTCGACTGGGAGAAGCTTGAGGAGACGATCCGACAGGCGGTCCGCTTCCTCGACGATGTCGTCGGCGCCAACGGATACGTGCCGGCCGTGCCCGAGCTGCGCGAGGCTGCTCGGCGCACGCGCCGCATCGGCCTGGGCATCACCGGGCTGGGCGACGTGCTCTATCAACTCCGCGTGCGCTACGGCAGCCAGGAGGCGCGAGATCTGGCCGGCCAGTTGATGGCCTTCATCCGCTACCACGCTATGCGCACCAGCGTCGACCTGGCGCGCGAGCGAGGCCCCTTCCCGGCCATCGAGGGCAGCGTCTACGATCCTGCGGACGTGCGCTGGGAGCCACCCCAGCCCGTCGAGCCCTTCGACCCGTCGAACCATTGGGGTCGGCCCTCGCTCCATTGGGACGCCCTCGTGGCCGATATCGAGCGTCACGGCATCCGGAACGCGGCCCAGACGACCATCGCGCCGACGGGCACCCGCTCGACCATCGCCGGCATAGAGGCCTACGGCTGCGAGCCGGTCTTCGCTCTTGCCTACGTGCGTCACATGAACGACAACGGTCAGGACGTGGAACTCGAGTACACCAGCCCTCTCTTCCTGCAGGCCCTGACGGAGGCCGGGTTGGACGAGGCGTCGCGCCAGCAGATCATCGAGCAGGTAGCGGTCTCTGGGAGCTGTCAGGACGTGGAGCAGGTTCCCGAGGCCATCCGCGAGGTCTTTGTCGTGGCCCAGGACGTTCCCGCGGAAGAGCATGTCCGCATGCAGGCCGCGCTTCAGGCCTTCGTGGATGCCTCCATCAGCAAGACCATCAACTTCCCGGGCGACGCAGAGCCTGAGGAGGTGGCTCGCGCGTTTGAGCTGGCCTGGAAGCTGGGATGCAAGGGCCTCACTGTCTACGTGACGGGCTCGCGCGAGAAAGTGGTGCTGGAGACGAAGGAGACGAGGCAGGCCAAGCAGCGGCCCACGGCCGGCATGATGTCCACCGATGTGCGGCCGCGCCCTCACACGCTGGAGGGCAAGACCTACAGAGTGCAGACCCCCCTGGGCACAGCCTACACCACGGTCAACGTCAACGGCGACGGCGAGCCGTTCGAGGTGTTTCTCAACGTGGGCAAGGCCGGGTCGGACACAGCGGCGGTGGCGGAGGCTATCGGGCGCCTGGTCTCGTTGGTTCTGCGTTTGCCCTCACCCCTCTCGTCCAGGCGGAGGCTGAACCAGGTGGTTCGACAGCTGCGGGGCATCGGCAGTGGTCGCTCGTTGGGCTTTGGACGTGACCGGGTGCGCAGCCTCCCGGACGGCGTGGCGCAGGTGCTGGCCGAGCACCTGGGCCTTGCGGAGCCCGTGGAGGGCGCCAAGAGGAGCGAGCAGCTCCCACTCTTCCCGGAGGGCGATCTCTGTCCCGAGTGTGGTCAGGCTTCACTCGTCTTCGAGGAGGGCTGTCGCCACTGCTACAACTGCGGCTACAGCGAATGCTAGGTGTTTCTGGAGGGGGGACTACACCACCTCCACGTTCAGCGCGGAGAGGACCGCGTCGATCGGGTTGAGGATCGTCGCGGCCGGTGACCCCGCGAAGAGCAGGCCCACCACGCGCTTCTCCATGTCCAGCACCGCCGATCCGGAGTCCCCACCCTCGCTCATGGGGCTGGCGATCAACTGCCCCGTGAAGAGCGCCTTCGGGCCGTAGTAGTCGATGCGCACCGTGGCGTCGACCTGGGTGATGGTCCCCTTGGTGTAGCCCGTGGTCCGGCCTGACTTCTGCACCTCGGTCCCCAGCGACGCTGTGCCGACGCCCACCGGCGTGCCAATGCCCAGGATCTCGTTGGTCACCTGATTCGGCGAGAGCGGTCGCGCCAGAGCGGCGTCCACTCGATTGGCCGCCTCGCTCCTCTTCACCGCCTCGAGCTCGTGGCGCGACCCCAGGGCCCCTGCGATGACGTTCATGAGCTTCGCCGTCCAGTCGGCGATGTCGCACTCGGACGGCTCCGAGTCGAAGATCAGAGGCACGTACTCCGCCAGCCTGGCGATCCGGTCCTCCGGCCCGCCACCGTCCGCGGATCCGGGCTGGAGGATCGGGTCCCAGATCTCGCACGTGTTGGTGTTGGCGAGCACATGGTTGTTGGAGAGGATGAACAGCTCTTCGTCGCGGTGTACCAGGCAGCCGAACGTGCCGGCGGTGATCAGGTAGTGTCCCACAGAGACGCCGGGTGGGATGACCGGTCGCCAGCGGTCTTGCGGCCCCAGCTCCTCCCCTCCGGAGGGGAGGGCGCGCAGCAGCCCCGTCTCGACCACATCTGTCTTGACGTTCTCCACCTTCGGGGGCACCAGATCTCGTGCCGTCAGCGCGGCGGCTGGCTCCTTGTGCGTCACCGAAACCACGACGCTCAGCTCCCCGGTGTTCTCCCCTTGGCTTACCTTGTAGCCCAGGCCAACGCCCACCACGTTGCGCTTCCCCAGTAGATCGACGGCATGCGTCTCCTTGGCGCTTTTCGCCTGAGCGAGTCCATGCACCATCGCGTCACCTCCTAAACACGAAAACCACGAACTACGCTGCTCTATGTGAGTGCCCGGAACTGGCCCACAGCCTCGATGTCCACAGGCACGCCATCCAACTCATGCGGTACGATGTCCTTTGCCTTGAGCTTCGAACGGGGTACCTTGTGCGTCACCGAGACGACGATGGCTGGTTCGTCCGTTAGCCTCCCACGCCGTCTGCGAAACCCGATGCCTACGCCAACCACGTTAGCCTTCCGCATCAGCCTACCCTCGTGCTTCGTCTTGACGCGTCGGAGCCGCTTCATCTGTTCCTTCGATACTGGCATGTCTCTCTCCTCCGTCCCGGTCGGTGGCCGGACCCTTCCTCCACGCTCGCCTACTCTGATGTGGAGATGAGGCGCATCTGCATCAACTGGGCCTGCTGCGTCGCGGCCAAGGCCTGGAGCCTCCTGTCGCCGCTCTGATCGGCTAGCTCGGCCGCTCGCTCTAGGTCGGCCAGAGCAGCGTCGTAGTCCTTCTCCGCGGCGGCCACTCCGGCTCGCATATAGTATCCCCAACCTGACGTCGGATCCAGGTCGATGGCCTTGTTGGCGTCGGCCCTCGACTTCGCCACGTCGCCCGCCTGCAGGTAGATTGGGGCCCGGTTGAGGACGAAATCGAACCGCGTCTCGTAGAGGGGCTCGGCGGCAGCGAAGGCTTCCTCGGCCTGGGTCGATGCCCCAAGCTGGCCGTGCAGCACCCCTTTCCAGAGCCACGGTTCGGGATCGTCTGGGGTGAGCTCCGTCGCGGCGTTGAACGCCGCGAGCGCCGCTCGCAGGTCCCCCTCCGCAACCTGATATCTGCCTGCTTCCATGTGCCGTAACGCCTCGCCCACCTCCGGAGGGGGGGCGAGGAATCGCTCGTAGGCCAGCCACGCGCCCGCCAGAAGGACGATGACGGCCAGCGCGCCCGCCGCCAACCGCATTAGCCTGCGGCGCCGTTGCCTGGCGGCCGCTTCGTCCAGGTGCCACCACCAGTTGTCGGATAGGGAATCCCGACTGCTGCGCCTAGCTTCTTCGAGGGCCCAGCCTGCCTGTTTCAGGAAGCGCTCCTTGCGGTGCTGCAGCTGCCGCTGAAGGGTCTCGAACCTCGTCTGCTCGATGCGCACGTCCACGTCCTGCTGCCCGAGATCGTGCAGCTCGTGGTCGATGCGGTCCAGGAGGTGGAGCAGCTCCAGTGGATTCGACAAGGTGGATCGGTCTCCCACCTCAGACGCCCGCGAGCCGGCGTCGCTCAGGGCAGAGATCGCGCGCTCGGCCTGATCCAGCGCTTCGCGTACGCGGTCGATCGTCGTGCGGCTCTTGGATGGGACGTAGAGCTTACCCATTGTCCTGATCGGGTGCAAGCTCGTCGTAGACCTGCTTGAGCCCGTTTCGCGCCCGACGCCGGAAGCGCGAGCGCTGGTCGTCGGCGAGAGGGAAGACGGAGAGCAGCTCATCCACGAAGTCGACCACGTCATCGCGTGCTTTGCCGCGCCTGTGGAGCGAGCGCACCCGCCGGCGCGCCAGACGTACGTATTCGCTCAACGGCTCCGTCGTCAAATGACCGTCTATCGGACCTCGCCCTGGCACGAACGTGACGTCGGACAGGTAAGGGCGTCGCAGCTGGCTCAGCGTGTGCAGCCAGGCTCGGGTGTCCGGGCATTCGTCCATAAACGGTGGCTTGCCTACGACCAGCGTGTCGCCCAGGAATATGACGTCTGCGTCCTTCAGCTTGACACAGCCGCTTCCCGGGGCGGCGCCATCGATCCGCTCCAGCACCACGTCTGTGCCCCCCTTGTGCAGCGTCAGCGTTTCGCTGAACAACAGGCTGGGCAGCGGGGGATCGAGGCTCTTGAGAGCCTCCTCTTGCTCTGGGTGATCGCGCTTCAGCCGCCTGATTGCGTTGCGCCAAAACCCCCGGCTGTAGTTGACCGCTTGCTCGTAAGCCCCTTCTGAGGCGACGATGGGGGCCTCCAGCAGGGATGCGCAGAGCAACCGATGGGGGTGCGCATCCGTTAGGGCCGTGTAGACGATGGGCTGCTCGGTCAGCTCTGAGATCTGCTGACGCCACCTCAAGACGTCCTCAGGCAGCGTCGGCACGTCCACAGCGACGACGCCCGTCGGTCCGAGGATGCAGCCGACGTTGACGTAGGCATACTCGGTTGAGACGTAGACGTTGGGTGCGATCTGTTTCATGGTGTTTTCCTTAATCCTTTGGCTTCAATGTCTCCTCTAGATCGCGAAGGACGCTCTCGACCTGGTCCACGCTGGTGCCGGGTGCGCTCCCTTGGGCGACTTGAGGCCTCCCCCCACCCTTACCATCCAGTTGAGCGCACGCCTCCTGAAGAAGCCGGTTCACGTCCAGGTCTAGGGTCTCTGCCCGTGCGAAGCAGAAGTGAACCCGCTCATTGACGCTGAACAACAAGGCGACGACGTCGCTATGCTCCGCCAGCTTGCGGGCCAGGGTTTGCAGCTCACCGGCGCTCCGCTGTTGCCACACCGCTCCGACGATCCGATAGGTCCCGTAAATGGCTGCTTTCTCTACTAGCTGGGCGCTCTCCATATCCAGCAGCCGCTCTCGAAGCTCCCGCTCGGCGCGTTGCAGCTGCTTGTTCTCTTCCTGTAGACGATCAACAGCTTCATCCAGCTCCTGAGTCCCGACGGTCAGCGTTTTACCCAGCGTGGCCGTCATGCTCCGCCTGGCCTCGTAGTCCCGCAGCGCGCGCTCCCCGCACAGGAACTCGACGCGGGTCTTGTCGCCGCGATGCTCCAGCCCGACGATCTTGATCATCCCCACCTCGCCCGTGCGGGCGACGTGCGTCCCCCCACAGGGGTTGACGTCGAAGGAGGGTTCGTCTGCCTTCGAAGATTCGGGGATCTTGATCAGGCGGATGGGCCCCTCTACGTCCGGCGGCAGGTCTGCAGGTGGCAGGTCCGGCGCAGCGTTGCTGTCCACGAAGCGAACGCTGATCGGGCGATCATCCCAGACCACGTCGTTGGCCGCTACCTCGACCGGCAGGACGTCCTTCCACTGGAGATCCGCGATGCCTATGTCGATTGTGCTCGACGTCGCTCCCAGGTGGAAGCCGACTGTTGCCGCATTGGGATGACCGGCGTCCCCGAGCACGTGCTCGAAGGCCGCTGAGAGGATGTGTTGGCCCGTGTGCTGCTGCATGTGATCGAAGCGGCGCTGCCAGTCTATCTTCCCCACGACCTCATCCGTTGCGATGGCGCCCGAGAGAACGTGCACGATGGGCCTTCGACCGGAATCGTCGGCCTCACCTTCGACCACGTCCAGCACGGTCGCCCTCCCCAGCGTGCCTCGATCTGCTGGCTGTCCGCCCGACGTGGGATAGAACGCCGTGCGATCCAGGATCACCGCGGGATGATCCTGCCAGGTCAGCTCCTCGACCATGCGAGCGGTGAAACGCGTCTGATAGGGTTCGGTGTAGTAGAGCCGTTCTGTCATTCTACCTCCAGGGGCAATCTGAACGTGAACCGGCTGCCCTCTCCGGGCGTGCTGTCCACCCAGATGTCGCCGCCGTGAGCCTCCACGGCCAGCTTGCAGAAAGGGAGCCCAAGGCCCGTGCCCTTCGTTCCTCGGGCGCTCTCCAGGCGCGTGAAGCGCTCGAAGATGTGGCTCTTTGCTTCTGGGGATATGCCCAGCCCGTTGTCGGAGACGGTGAACGATAGGCTTACCTCTCCCTGCTCAACCGTGAGGGCGATCTCGCCTTCCGCTGGGGTGAACTTCGCCGCGTTGTCCAACAGGTTCGTCAGGACGCGGGTGATCATGTCGCGGTCGACGCTCACCGGAGGGAGGCCAGTTGGGACGTCGACGGTGAGCGCCTGCTTCTTCTTCTCAATCACCGGTCGCACCAGGTCGACCGCCTCTCGGGCCAATAGCCTGGGCGGCACCAGGATTCTGTTCAGGTCCGCCTTCCCCTCCTCCAGCTGCCGCAGATCGAGAAGGGAGTCGATGAGACGCCGCAGTCTCTTGCTGCTGCGCATCGCTACTTGTAGTACGTCCATGATGGGGAAGGTGCTGTCCTCCTCCCGGAGCGCCTGCTGCATCATCTGTAGGCTGCCCACAATGTTGCTCAATGGATTCTGCAGGTCGTGGACGATCATATGCATCAGATCATCCCTCATGCGCTCGAGTTCCGTCAGTTCTGTGATGTCGTGTCCGATCCACTGGATGGCCCTCTGTCTCCCGTAGTCGATAGTCGTCATATGCACACTCAAGGTGCGTGGGCCGCTGGGGGACGGTATTCTCATCTCAGCGCTCTTCTCCCCATTCTCGGGCAGGGTCTCGAACAGCGTCTCAGCTGTAGCTGCCGTAGGGCTCAGGGCTGTCGCGGAGCGTATGGCCGTCGCGGAGCCTGCTCCTTGCTTCCCACCGAGCAGATCGCCCCAGCGCGATCCGATGAGTTCGCCCGCTGGCCGTCCCATCAACTCGACTGCCTTCTGGTTGACGTCAAGGATCTCCGTGTTGAAGTCCATAACGATCACTGGCACGGGGCTGCCGTGGAACAGCCTCTCGTAGCGGCGTTCAGCTCGGCCCGCGCGCTCGTAGAGCTCCGCGTTGTGGATGGCCAGCGCGGCCTGATCCGCGATCTGGTTCAGTACCTCCAGCGCGTGCTCGTCGAGCGTGCCGGCGGTGGGGTTGAGGGCCTCAATCGCACCGATGGTCTCCTGCTCTACCTTGATAGGGGCTGCCAGCACGGTCTGGGTTTGGAAGCCCGTCTTCTCGTCGATGCCGAAGTAGAAACGCTTGTCGCTATAAGCGTCCGAGATGAGGATCGACTTACCCTCTCGCGTAACCCAGCCGGCGATGCCTTCATCCAGCGGAAGGCGGAGGCCGGTGATGGCCTCGGGTGTCCCACCGACGGCGACTCGGAACGTGAGGGTAGGGGAGCCCTTGCCATCCATGCTCTCCTGGTCGAGGAGGGCGACAGACACCGCTTCCACCTGGAAGTAGTCGCGCACCTGAGTCATTAGGGAGTGGAGCACGCTGTCCAGGTCCAGTGTAGCCGTCAGCAGCTGGTTTGTCTCGCGGAGGAAGGATAGCTCACGCACCTTGGACTCGAGGCGCCGAATCCGTTCAAGGTTGTTGGAGGGGACAGACGCCATCCCGGGGATAGACGCCATCCCTGACTCATTCTCTGTCATAGGCTCTCAAATACCACTTCCTCCCGCCCATGAAGCTTCTCGAGTACTTTCTCCGTGATCATGTCCAGGTGGTCGTGGTTCGTCACGAAGTCCAAGGCATCGGAGGGCACGGTCAGCACCGGACAGAGTGAGAAGCTGCTGATCCATCCCTCATACAGCCTGTTCAACTGGTCGAGGTAGGTTGTCGAGATCTTCTGTTCGTAGGAGCGGCCGCGTCTCTGGATCCGCTGCTTCAGCGTGGCCACCGAAGCCCGCAGGTAGATGATCAGGTCTGGAGGAGGGAGCACCGTGGTCACCACCTCGTAGAGCTCGCAGTAGCTCCGGTAGTCCCGTTCTTCCATCGACCCCTGCCGATAGAGATTGCACGCGAAGATCTCGGCGTCCTCGTAAACCGTTCGGTCTTGCACCACGGAGTTCGCGCGTTGGAGAAGCTGCCAATGATGGCGCAGACGGCGCGATAGGAAGTAGATCTGTGAGTGGAAGCTCCACCGCTCCATGTCCTCGTAGAAGTCAGATAGATAGGGGTTGTCATTGACGGCCTCGAAGAAAGGCTCCCAATCCAGCCGCTTGCTCAGCAGTTCCGTCAACGTGGATTTCCCGACGCCTATGTTGCCGGCGATGGCGACAAAACGTTTCATACCTCCCCTCTCCCTCCACCTTCCCGAAAGCTTCCGTCGGCTTTCGGCGAGGTTGCCTGCGGCAGAGAGACGATGAAGGTGCTTCCTGCCTGCGGTGAGCTTCTGACGGTCACGTGGCCCCCGTACACCTCCACGATTTCCCATACCAGAGCCAGTCCAATGCCCATCCCCTCGAAGCGTCGTTTGATGCTGCCATCAACCTGGTAGAATCGCTCGAAGATGCGATCCAGGTGCTCTTGCTTGATCCCGATACCTTCGTCCTTGACCGCGACACACGAGGAGCCGTCATCTTCCCAGGCCTGGAGCGTGATGGTGCCACCGTCGGGGCTGAACTTGATGGCGTTTTCGATCAAATGGGTGAAGGCCTGCGTCAGGTGCTCTCTGTTTGCCATCACCGGGGGGAGGGCATCGGGAAGCGCCTTGTACAAGCGGACCCCCGCGCTGCACGCTCGTGCCTTGAGCTCCAGCGCCGCGTGTTCTACGGCCTCCAGCAGGCAGACCGGTCTCGACATTGGCTTCTCTCGGGATAGGCTGTCGAGCGTCGTCAGGTCCCGGGTGCGACGCTGAAGGGCGTCGATGCGCTTGCGAATGATCATCAGCGCTTCCTGCTGCTTCGCCGACAAGGACCCCAGGTCTCCGGCCATCAAGAGCTCGATGTAACCCTGTACCAGCGTGAACGGGGTTCGCAGCTCGTGGCTTACATTCTGCACCAGCTCGGTGCGCAGTCGGTCTATTTCCTTCAGCTCGTCGTAAGCCTGGCTCAGCTTGTCCCGCTGCTCTTGCAGCCTCTGGTAGAGTCGGGCGTTCTCCAGCACGATACCAAGCTGGGCAGCGACAGCTTGGAACAGGCGCAGATCGTCTTCGTCGAATGCGTTCGTCTTGGGGCTCTCAGCGTTGAGGACCGCGATCACGCGTCCAGCGACCCTGACCGGCACGTTCAGTTCCGAGAGCACCTCGGGCGCTCCCTCGAAATAGCCTGGCGTCTCGCGCACGTCGTCGATGATCTGGGCTTCTCCGGTCAGGTAGGCCCGCCCCGCCACACTCCGATCCAGCGGTATCCTCACCTTGGTCATCTCCGGCGCATAGCCGATCTGAGAGGGATGCAGCTTGAGGGCCGTGGCGTGGTGCCTGCCATCTGCGGAGGATGCCTCTTGGTGGCCGAACACCTCCGATTCCAAATCCGGAAGGGCAAACGAGAGGTGCTCGATGCCGAGCATGTGATGTAGCGCGTCGATGGTTCGTTCCAGCACCTTGTCGAAATCGAGCGTGATGGCTCCGGCTTGCATCACCTGCTGCAGCAAGCGCATCTCCCTCAGCCGCCGCTTAAGCTCTTCGAACAGCCGGGCCTTTTCCACCGCGATAGCAACTTGGTTGGAGATGCCGGAGAAGATGCGGCGGTGCTCCTCGTCGAAGGCGTGGGGCTCATACGATTGCGCGGAGATGACACCGATCAGCTCATCTCTGGCCAGGAGTGGCAGAACCATCAGAGATCGCGTCGGCGTGCCTCGGGCGATGCCTTCCACAGGCAAGGTCTCCTGGTCCCGCTCCCAGTCGTCGATCCATAGCGGCTCCTTGTTGCGCACCACCCATCCCGCAAATCCCCCGTCCTCTTCAAGATCCAGCGCGACGGGGTCCAGACGGCGTCCTCGGTCGACGATGAGCGAGATGTAGAGCTTTCCGTTTCCAGATGACCCGGCGATATCGCCCGTTGACGTATCTTGGTAGAGCCCGATGTAGAACGTGGTGATGTCCATCAGTCTGCTCAACTGCTCATAGACCCGTTCCAACACCTCGTCCAGGCTGAGTGTCGAGTTGATGGCCAGGTCGATGTTGCGGAGCGCAGTGAGCACCTCGACGTGGTGCTGCTCCTCCTCATGCAGGCGAGCGTTCTGCAGGGCGATGGCTATCTGCTCTGCCAGCGTGGATGCTGTGGCGACATCCAGCTCGTCGAAGCGTCTCCTCTCTTGGCACTGCAGATCAAGCACCCCGATGACCTCGCTTTCAATCCTGAGAGGCAATGCCAGCTCTGACCCGGCCTGATACCTGTCCGGGAAGGGGGCGAAGTACCTCTCCTCCTGGCGAGCATCGTTGCTTGCCAGACACTGGCCGTGGCGCGCAACCCAACCGATGATGCCCTGGTCCAGCGGCTGGCGGTAGTCGTCCGGCACCGCGTCTGCTCCGATCCCCGCCTTGCCTCCGATGATCAAGTCCCCGGCCTTCGCATCCATCAGCATGATAATCACGCTGTCGTAGCGAAAGTGTTCATGGATGGTCTCGGCCACGGCCGGAAGCAGGCGCTCAGGCTCGAGGATGGTGTTGGCCTGCCGGGCCACCAGGCTGAGCAGGGCGCCGTACCTGGCCTGACGACGGGCCTGCTGGTAGAGCCTGGCGTTCTCGATTGCGAGCGTCGCCTGCGCAGCGACCCACGTAGCCACGTCGATCTGTCTGGCCGTGAAACGGCGTCCCTCCTCGACGTGATCCAGCGCCATCAGGCCCACGACCCACTTCTTGCTGATCAGGGGAACGAGGAGCACGCTCTTGATGCCGAAGGGCTCGATCAGGCGCTTGGGCAGCGACGAGGCCTCCGCATCGGCGATGAACAACGGGCTCTGCTCGCGAATCACCCGCTGCGCCTCTGGGATCTCAGTCAGCGGCACAGGATAGCTTGCTTCCCTGAACAAGCGCCACATCTCATGGTCCTTGTGGCCGTTGCTGAACGCGGACATAGCCGGTCTCGACATCTCTCCATCGTCGCCGATCAAGACGATGGTGCAGCGATGCGCCCCACAGACGTCGGCCGCGAGCTGGCTCACCCGTTTCAGCACCTGGGTCATGTCCAGCGTCGCGGACACCTCGCGTCCGATCTCGACCAGTGTCCTCAGTTCCTTGTTGCTCTCCTCAAGATCAGCGGTGCGCGGCCAGTAGGTCGAGGGGCGATCTCGCTCGGGCACCGTCGCTGCACTTGGTTGTGCGGCATCTCCTTCCACGCCTTCCTGGTAGGCCCGCTTATCCGCTCTCAGGCGCTGTACCTCGTCCAACAGGCTCGAATCCAGCGGTTCTAGTTCATCTGCAGGCAGCAGGCTGGCGTCGACCACCACCACGTCCGGTGAGGCCGTGGCCTCGCAGGCGTGCTTGGTCAGCATCTCATCGACCTCGTTGAGGTCGGCCACAGCGTAGACTGTATGTCCGCTCTGCTCCAGCAGCGCCTGGAGCGCCTCGCGGACGCTCGGCTCGTCGGCTGCAATCAGGATCTTGATCACGTCAGCTTTTGGTGACATCTTCCGTTAGATACGAAGAGCGCGAAACACGGAGGCACGAATCATGAAGGCCTCGAATCGTAGGGGGGCGAGGGCTCTACCCCGATCGAATCCGCCAATTCCTTCAGCTGTGCCATGGCTTGTTGCAGCGTCGCTTTCATCTGGGAGGCCCGCACCTCAGAACGCTCCGCTCCCTGCTGGGCGAGGAATGCCCCTACGCGGCCCAGGGCCTCATTCGCCGCCAGAAACTCGCCCAGGCCCGGGGGACCGACCTGTCCTGGCTGCAATTGATAGGCCGCTCGCTGCGGGACATCCCACATCTGCGCCTCGCCTGCCGAGTGCGGGCTCGACCACCCGCTTGCCACAGATTCTCCCAACTGTGGCAGCGACTGCTGATAGGCGCCGATCCCCAATGACCTCCTGACCTTCTCCTCGACGAACGCAAGAGCGCTGTTATCCCGGACGTAGTTCAAGTCGTTGGTGTCGATGACCAGCAGAGCCTTCGTGCCCTTCGCGTCCCTTTTCGCGCCTTTCGTGTTCTTGCTGGCGAAGTGGGCCTCGTAAGCCTCTCTCACCATAGCGATATAGTCGCGATCCATCTCCCGCTCGTATGGGCGGTCGCGCGCCGCGATGCGCGCCATCAGCGTGTCTGTGTCGGCCTTGAGATAGATCACCAGATCGGGAACGGCGATGCGATCCGCGAGCAGAGCATATAGCCTTCGGTACATCTCTAGCTCATCGCCCTCCAGGTTCAGACGGGCGAAGAGGGCGTCCTTGCCGAACGTGTAGTCGCCAATCAGGGGTTTGTTCGCCGTCAGCGACGGTATCTCCTGTTGCTGGCGGTAGCGGCTCAGGAGGAAGAACAACTGCGTCTGGAAGGCGTAGCGGGCGCGATCGCCGTAGAAGCTTGAGAGGAATGGGTTCTCCTCAAAGGCCTCCAAAAGTAGCTCTGCCTCGAAGCGCGGCTGCAGGAGGCGGGCCAGCGTCGTCTTGCCCACTCCGATCGGCCCTTCGATGGCCAGGAAAAAGGGTCTCATGCTACCCGCTCACCGTAGGAAAGAAGCGTATCCACCATCCCTGAGTCCCGCCCCTCGGCGTAGACCCGCAGCACCGGCTCGGTGCCCGATGGGCGAATCAGGAGCCACGAGTCGTCGGCCAACAGATACTTGACGCCGTCCAGCGTGTTCACGTCGATGACCGTCTCTCCGGCCAGAGCGTCGGGCGCCTCGTTCAGCAGTCGCTCCACCATCTTCCGCTTGGTGACTGGCGTGCGCAGGGGCATGTCGCGGCGCGCGTAGCAAGCCGGCCCGACATCGCTCTGGACGGACGCCACCAGCTCGTGCAGGGGGCACTCCGCGCTCGCCACAATCTCCAGGAGCAGGAGGCCCATCAGCACCCCGTCGCCCTCCGGAATGTGGCCCTTGATGCTCAGGCCGCCGGATTCCTCGCCGCCGATCAGGACATCGTCGTTCAAAATCTGGTCGGCGATGTGATTGAATCCCACCGGCGTCTCCACCAACGGCAGGTCGTACTGCGCGGCCAGGCGATCCACCATGCGAGTGGTGGAGATGCTCTTGACCACCGTGCCGCGCCAGCCTCGTTCCTCGACCAGGTGCCGCAGCGCCAGGCAGAAGATGTGATGGGGGTCGACGAAGTTCCCCAGCCCGTCCATAGCGCCGAGCCGGTCGCCATCCCCGTCCGTGGCCAGCCCAATGTCGGCGTGGTGGGCCTGGATGGCTGCCGCAAGGGCGCTCAGGTAGTGTCCTACCGGTTCCGGGTGGATGCCTCCAAAACCGGGGTTCATCTCGCCGCGGATCTCCACCACGCGGCAGCGCGTGCGGGCGAGCATATCCGCGATGCACTTCCGGCCCGATCCGAACATGGCGTCGGCGACCACGCGCAGCTCGCTGGCGGAGATCAGATCGAGGTCGACCAGGCCGCCCAGGTGCTCGTAGTAGGCCCAGGCGGGGTCAAAGCGCTGGATGAGGTCCTGGTCGATGGCGGTCTCGTAGTCCATTACGTTGGGCCAGCGGGCGCGCTCCTGGTTGCGGTTCAGATAGGCCTCGACGTGCTCCGCCTGTTCCGGCAGCGCTGCGCCGCCAAAATCGGCCTTCAGCTTCAGCCCATTGTAGCGGGGGGCGTTGTGGCTGGCGGTGATCATCACGCCGGCGGCCGCCTCCTTGTGCAGGACCGCATATGAGATGGCCGGGGAGGGCGCGTCGGCCCGGGTCAAGTGGGCGACGACCCCGTTGCCAGCCAGCACGCGGGCCACCTCGGCGGCGTAGCGGTCGGAGAGGAAGCGGGTGTCGAACCCGATCACCACCTCCGGCCTGGCGCTCGCTTCCTCCAGGACGTAGTCGGCGATGGCCTGAGCGACCAGGCGCAGGTTGGCGAAGGTGAACGTGTCCGATATGACGGCGCGCCAGCCGTCCGTTCCGAATCTGATCGTCAAAGCAAACTCCTTTCGTCAGCCAGGTTTGCAGGCTGCAGACGCTCGGGGTGGATTGTCGTAAGCAGTGACCACATCTGCCCCTCCGGATCCGCGACCCGGAGCGTGCACCAGCACTGTATCTGATTATAGTCCCAGAGAGGCCTCATGTCAAAGCTCAAATCGCCCCCTAGGCATCGAAGTAGAGCTCCATCTCGTAGGGATGGGGGCGGTTACGGACCTGATAATACTCCTCGTCCATCTTGAACGCGGTCCACCGCTTGATGAGATCCTCTGTGAAGACCTCATCGACCAGCAGGAAGTCGTGGTCCTCCTCCAGCGCCTCCAGTGACTCCTTCAGGGAGCTGGGCAGCGGCTTGATCTCCGCTCGTCTCCTTTCCGACCACGAGAAGATGTCCGCATCGATTGGCCCAAAGCCCGCCTCGCTCGGGTCAATCTGGCGGCGCACCCCGTCCAGGCCCGCCAGGAGCTGCCCCGCCAGCGTCAGGTAGACGTTGCACGTGGCGTCTGGGGGACGGAACTCGATGCGCGCCTCGTCAGGCTGCGTGGCGTAGCGCGGGATGCGCACCGCGGCGCTCCGGTTGCCGATGGAGAAGAACGCGTTGACCGGCGCCTCGTAGCCGGGCACCAGCCGCCGGTAGGAGTTTGTGCTCGGGCTCGTCAGGCCCAGCAGTGCAGGGCCGTGGTGGAGCAGCCCGCCGATGTAGTAGAGGGCCGTCTCGCTCATCAGCCCGTAGCCATCCGGATCGTAGAAGACGTTATGGCCGTCCTTGAACAGGTGCTGATGAAAGTGCATGCCGGAGCCCGCCTCGCCGTAGATCGGCTTGGGCATGAACGTGGCCGTCTGGCCGTGGTGGTGCGCCGTCATCTTCGTGACGTACTTGACGATCATGGTGGCGTCGCCAGCCTGCAGGAGGCCCATCAGCGGCGTCTCGATCTCGCACTGTCCCGGCCCGCCTACCTCGTGATGGTGGTACTTCACCGGGACGCCCATCGACTGCAGCTGGAGGCTCATCTCGCTGCGCACGTTGTGGAGTGCATCCTTGGGGGGTATGGCGTGATAACCGCCGTGCAGCGGGATGTAGTGCCCGTGGCCCGCCACGCCGCTGCGCCACGTGGCCTCGCTCGACTCGACCCTGTAGCCTGCGCGGTTCATCTCATTCTCGTAGGCCACTGTGTCGAAGACGTAGAACTCAAACTCCGGCCCCCACAGGCTGCGGTCGGCGATGCCGCTCTCCACCAGGTGCTTCTCCGCGCGGCGGGCCACGTTGCGCGGATCGTTGTCGAAGATCGCCTTCGTGTCTGCCTCCAACGTCGTACAGATGAAGCTGACCGTCGGCGCGTCGCAGAAGGGGTCTGCGAACCCGGTGGAGAGGTCCGGCACCAGAACCATGTCGCCGGCCTTGACGGACTTGAGACCGACCGCGGACCCGTCGAACCCCACTCCAGCCTCCATCAGCGCCGGCGTGAAACGTTCTCTCGGCACCGTGAGGTGGTGCCAGCGCCCCCACAGATCCGTGAACTTGAGATCGACCATCTGGATATCATTCGTCTCCACGTAGTTCCGAGCCTCTTCAAATGAACTGAACATCTCTGCCCCCTTTTCGTGCCCGTCATTTCGTGGGTGGTCCCCCTCTTGCATGTTGTTGGCTCATTTTCGCTCATGAGGGATCGTGGGTCGACGCAGTCACCCGAGATCCCGTCCAGAGCGCCGGATAGCCATATCCGGCGCGAGCAGAGTGGCAAATGTGGCGCGCTGCAACCCAGCAACACGCTACAGGGGGACCACCATTTCGTGAGCTTCGTCTCAATTCGTATCCTTCGTGTTGAGAATCTGACGATACACAGCCACGGTCCTGGCCGCTACGCTTTCCTGCGTGAACTGGCGCAGCACTCTCTCTCGTCCCCGTCTCGCCAGGCGGCGTGCGATCTCGGGTTCGTGCATCAACCGGACCAGATGGGCCTTGAGCGCTGCGACGTCGCCCTCCGGGAACACCAGACCGGCATCCCCGATGACGTGGGGAATCTCTCCGCAGTCGGAGCCGATGACCGGAACGCCACACGCCATCGCCTCGATCAGCACCCGCCCGAACTGCTCCACCCAGTTCGGTTGGGAGCGCGAGGGCAAGACGAGCGCGTCCAACTGCCGGTAGAACGCCGGCATGCGCAGCGACGGCAGCCACCCCTCGAATGTGACGTTGCCGGTCAACCCCAGGTGACGGGTCTGGGCCTCCAGTGCCTCCCTTTCGCTGCCGTCACCCAGGATGCGCAGGCGCCACGGCCCGGCTTCGAGCGCTGGGCCCTTCAAGTCCCCCACCGCTTCCAGCAGCAGATCGACACCCTTCTCCGGCACCAGACGGCCCACGTACCCGATGGCAAAGGGCGATCCCGGCGTGGCGCCTCGCACCGGAGACTCCTCTGAAGGCGATGAGTTGGAGGGCGTGAAGATGGTGGGATCGACCCCAAACTGGGGGATGATGGCCATCGGCCCTTCGTAGCCCTTGTCCCGCCAAACCTCCGCTGCCCCCTCGCTGCCCACGATGGCGTAGTTGGTGTTCTGGAGGTTGTAGGACTCGATCAGTCGGAAGGGCAGTGGATACCGTCGGTTGAGGTTCTGCCAGGAGAACCAGAGAGCTCGGGCGCTAGCTCGCTTGGCCATCCAGAGGGCGTGGGCCGTGCCGAGGTTGTAGGGTTCCTCATCAATGTGTACCACGTCGGGGGCGAACGACCGCAAGCGTCGCCCCAGCCGGGGGTAGATGTGGAGGTGGAAGCTGCCGCTGAACGTGATGGGCTCCACCACCAACTCGTACCCGTCTGTGTGTGCGCGTTCCAGGTGGAGCACCCGGCTGGCCTCGCGCCAGGAGGGGGGGACGGCGACCATCAGGTCGACGTCGGGAAAGCGAGCGATCTCCTCAAGCTTCCGCTGGTAGGCGCCCACCAGACAGGCCTTGGAGACCATCAGAACGCGCATAGGGGCACCTTGCTCATATCACAGCGGCATCAGGCAGTATCTGTTGGACGGTTCTGCTTGGTCAGAGGGCCGCATATCGTGTCACAGAAAACGGAGCGCGGCCACTCTTCACCCACCCTGGTCATGCGACGCCAGGGCCTGGCATTATAGCATGCCCTGCCGGGTGAGCAATCATCTGGGGCAGGCTAGCCACTTGTCATAGCTAGCACATCGAGTACAATCTCCGTGTACGAAGCAAGCTGCATCATACAGTGACAAATAGATAGACACTCTGTACGCCTAATTCCTGGAGGCTTCGTGTTGGTCTTCGGCAAGCGGAGGAGCCAAGTTTGGGGTGTATCTCACCGGTGGTGAGAAGGGAGGACAGCAGATTAACCTATTGTTCGCTCTTGCCTTGATTGTGGCGGTTCTCGCTGCAGGGGCAGCAGCGATAATGGCGAAGAACATGCTGCGCGCGGCTGTGGCAGTGGGTACCGGCAGCCTTGCGTTGGCTGCGCTGTTCTTCCTCTTGGGCGCACCGTATGCCGGCGCCTTCGAGCTGAGCGTGGGAGCCGGGCTGATCAGCGTGCTGTTCATCATAGCTATCAGCCTGACGGAATCGATAGGGGGGCAAAGCGATGGCTCGTAGGCTCACGTCCTGGATACTCCTGCTCGCCCTTCTGGTGGTGACGGGACTGGTCGTCGGCCGCTGGGTCTGGGGCCACTCACAAGTGCCCGCAGCAACCTCGTTCCGCGCCTGGTGGTGGGAGCGGAGAGAGGCCGACGTGGCCGTCCAGGTGGGACTCGTATTCGCCGGGTCCTTGGGCATCGCTGCCCTAATGCCGCCAGAGGAGGAGGGCTGAATGAACTGGGGAGCGGCACATCTTCAGGATTTGGTGTTCTTATCCGGGAGCGGACTGCTATTCCTGTTGGGGTTGGCGTGTCTGATCACCCAGCGCCAGGCCATCAAGCAGGTGATCGGTCTGAAGATCATGCTCCAGGGGGTGACGCTGGGCTTAATCTACCAAGGTCACGTGAGCGGGGATCTTCATACCGTACAGAGCATGGTCATCTCTGCCCTCGTGGTCGAGACGATCCTGATCGCCGTGGCGTTGGCGCTGATCATCAACATCTACGAGTACCACCCCTCAGGAGACGTGGACGAACTGGACATGCTGCGCGGTTAGCATGACGAACGGACTCCTTATCGCCCTGTTCAGCGCTCCATTCCTGGCGAGTGTGGTCGTCGCCGTCCTCCTGCGCCACTCCTCGACCGGCGCCCGTCGAGTGGCTCTAGTCGCGAGCGGCGCGACGGCGCTGTGCGCAACGGCGCTCCTCAGCCGGGTGGGGGACGACCCGACCCTCGTCATCCGGTGGCTGCCTGGCACCGGACCCATGACCTTCGGCCTGGGTGCCACGGGCCTCTATGCGGCCCTGGTTACCACCTGGGTCGCATTTCTGATCCTGCTCGCCACCGCCTCGGCCGACACGGAGACGCCACCTCTGTTGCTTGCCGTGGTACTGCTGGCGCTCTCGGCCGGCAACGTCGCCTTCCTCAGCGAACACTTTCTGTCCCGCTACGTAGCTCTGGAGGTCGTGGCCCTTTCCATCGCCCTGGCGCCTCTGATCGAGCTCAGAGGCGACGAAGGGGGCCAGGGCTTCTGGCTTGTCTACGTCATGCTCCGCCTGGGCGACGTCGGCCTGCTCAGCGCCATCAAGATCCTGTACGCCACCAGCGGGACGCTGGAGATCACCCCCGCCCTGGAGGCGGCCGGTAAGCTCGGCGGGGCGCGTCTTGGCTGGGTCATCTTCGGCCTGCTGCTGGCTGTCTGGGTCAAGCTCGGGGTTTGGCCGCTCCATGTGTGGATCGCCGGGGGGCGGGAACTCTCAGTCAATACGCACGTCTGGCTCTACATCACCGTCATGCCAAATCTCGGGGCGTACCTGCTCTACCGCGTCACCCCCCTGCTGACACTGGGTCCGGCGGTCCAGACCCTACTCCTCTGGCTGGCTGCGGGGGCCGCGATGCTGGCCGTGATCACCGCCCTGACCCGCCGGGACCTGCGAAGCGCATTGATCTACGTCGCCGCGGCACGCGGCGCCTTCCTGGTCTTTGCCGCCGTGGCGGGGGCGAAGGCGGCCGTGTGGCTGGGCCTGCTAGCCACGACCCCCCTTCAGCTCCTCCTCTTCCTCGCCGGCGAAGCCCCAGAGAGAGGGGCCTCTTCCGTCCGGGGACGCGCAGCCCAGGGGCTGTTCGCGGTGGCCGGGCTGGGGCTGACCGGCGTCGGACTGCTCATAACCTATTGGGCGCGGCAGAGCGGAATGCCTCTGGACACGTTGTTCGTGGCAGAGGTTACCCTCGCGCTGCTGGGGATCTGGGCCGTGCGCGAGGCGACGCGCCCGCACGGTGGAGAAGAGAAGGCTGGGAGCCTCCCCACGCACTGGTTGGCTATGGGAACGCTGGGCCTGGGGGCGCTAGCCAGCGTTTTGGCCTTTCGGCCCCTCGCCAGCTGGCTGATGAGCGCCGCAGGCTACGCGTCACTGAGGATTCCCACGCTGGCGGTCTTCTTGCGCTACATAGTCTCCGCTCCGGGACTGCTGCTGACGCTGATTCTGGGTCTAGTAACGTGGCAGATGTGGCGACGCTCCCGCATCCGACTCTACCTGCCGGGTCGCGCAGAGGGACAGCCAACCGAGACGACCTACGACCTGCAAGAAGGGCTGGCGCAGGCTGGCCAGGCCCTGCGCGCCGTCGTGGAGGTGGGTCTTTTTGAACAGATCATCGCCCTGGGCGTGCAGGTCGTGGTGGGCGGAGCTCGGACTCTCCACGCCACCATTGAGGTGGGCCTTCTTGAACGGATCATCGACCTGAGCGAACGCGTCGTCGTGGAAGGAGCTCGCGTCATTCAACGCTTCGTGGAACAAGAGGGGCTGGAGGGACTCCTCCGCCGCGCCGTCCACGGAGTCCTGGAACTGAGCCGGGAGATGGGGCGGCGCCATACGGGGCTCCTGCGCCGCAATCTGTTATGGATACCAATAAGCCTGATGGTGGCGCTGGTGGCAGCCCTGGCCTTCTGGTAGTCGCCAAACCGATGTGGAGAAGTCAATAGTGGAAGAGAGAACATACCTATGAACGCGGGAACGATAGAACTTCTGGCCATCCTCGTCGCTCCTCTCGCTGCTGTGGTGGCGCTGTTTCTTCTGCGTGGGCGGAGCATCCGTTTCGCTGGCTGGATCGCCGGGGCGAGCGCCGTCATCACGCTGGCCGCGGCCCTCGCCAGCGTCCCGGTACTCTACCGGGGCGAGGTCCCTACGCTGACCATGCCGTGGATCCCGGCGGCGGGCATCAAGTTCAGCCTGCACGTCGACTGGCTTACTCTGCCCTTCCTCGTCACAGAGGCCGCGGTCACCCTCGTCGCCATCGCCTACAGCTGGGGCTATCACCACGCCGATGAGCGCAGCGGCGCGTTCTATGCACTGCTGTTGCTGTTTGGCGTGGGGATGTCGGGCACCACCCTGGCCGACGATATGGTGGTGTTCTACGTCTTCTGGGAGCTGATGCTGGTGGCGTCATCCATCCTGATCCTGATGTGGGGAGAAGGTGAGCGGCGGGGCCCCATAGCCCTCAAGTACTTCATCTTCACCCACCTGGGCTCGCTGATGGTGCTGGTGGGGCTGATCGTGCTCTACGACGCCACGGGCACGGATACCTTCTCAGCCCTGCGGGCTGGCGTCACCCTCGACCCCGCTCTGACGAGGATGGTCATTGGCCTCTTTCTAGTGGGCTTCTCCGTGAAGATGGCCGTCTTCCCGGTCCATCTCTGGCTGCCCGACGCCCACACCGTGGCCCCGATGCCGGTCACGATCATGCTCGCCGCGGCGATGCTCAGTATGGGCACGTACGGCATCCTGCGGTTCCCGCTGAGCATCTTCGCGCGCGCGGACGTGGCATCCTTTGCCCTGCCGATGATGATAGCCGGGTTGTTCTCGGAGGTCTACGGCGCGCTGATGGCCCTCGCCGAGCGGGATATCAAACGCATCATCGCCTACTCGAGCGTCAGTCAGATGGGATACATTCTCTTCGGCTTGGGGACGCTGACCGCCCAGGGGATCACAGGCGCGACGCTCCACGTCGTCTACCATGCGATTGTGAAAGCTCTCCTGTTCATGGGGGCGGGATGGGTCATCAAGAGCACCGGCCGGCGTGACATCAACGAGTTGGGAGGATTGGCGAAGCGGATGCCGCTGGCCGCGCTCTGCACGGGGTTAGGGGCGCTGGCCATCGCTGGCATGCCCCCCTTCTGCATCTTCGATAGCGAATGGATGATCTTCTCCGGTGGGTTTCACACCGCTCATATCGGTCTATCCGTCGTTACCTTGCTGGGATCGCTGCTGACTGTCGTCTACGCGGCACAGCTGATCATCGGCATCTTCTTTGGATCCGAACCGGAGGGCCTGACGGTGAAGAGGGTCCATTGGGCCATCATCGCACCGACGGCACTGCTGACTGCGCTGGCTTTCATTGAAGGCATCTTCCCGGCGATGCTCTTCGACTGGGTGGTCCACGAGCTGCCCCTGATCCTGGGAGGACAGTGGTGACCGGAAATCTGTGGGTGATCGTCCCCATCCTCTGTTTGGGGATCGGAGCTTTCGCCATCTATCTGGTCGCGCGCCTGGTGACGAAGGAGAACCGGTGGCTGGCCTCTCTTACCACGGGGATATTCGTGGCAGCGCTCGTGGCCTCCGTGCCGCTCGTCGTGGCCACCCGCCAGGCGCTGGACGCTGGTGGCTCATTGCCGATGTGGAGAGGCGAAGAATCAGGGAGCGTGGCCTTAAGGTCCGATCCGGGCGCCATGGTGATCGTCGGAGTGGTCCTCGCGTTGGGCGCGCTGACGTCGATCTACTCCGGTCGCTATCTCGTGCGTGATCGCCGGAACGACCTTTACTACCCTCTCCTCTTGCTTATGGTGACCGGTCTGTGTGGGACAGTGCTGGCTGCCGACCTCTTCAATCTCTACCTGTTCATCGAGTTGATGAGCATCGCCGCATACGTCCTGGTCGCCTTCCGGAGGCACAGCCGGAGGGCCATCGAGGCCGGCTTCAAGTACCTGGTGATGGGAAGCGTCGGTACGCTCTTGTTCCTGGTCGGTGTGGCGCTCGTTTACCGTGAGCGGGGGACGATTGCGCTGCCCCCCCTGAGCCTCGCACCCACCGATCCACCGGGGCTCTGGATCCGCGCCGGGTTGGCCTTCTTCCTGGTCGGGCTGGGGGTCAAGAGCGCCGTGGTGCCCCTCCATACCTGGCTGCCGGACGCCCATGGCCGGGCACCGAGCAGCATCAGCGCCCTGCTCTCCGGGATCATCATCCAGAGCGCCTTCTACGCGCTGCTCAAAGTCTCCCTCGGGTCGGGGATGTCCACCCGGGCTCTGGGAGGGGTTCTGATCGCCGTTTCGATGGCAAACATGACCCTGGGGAACGCCGTCGCGCTGGTGCAGACGGATACGAAGCGCTTGCTCGGTTACTCGACCGTCGCCCAGACGGGGTACATGATGTTCGGCATCGGCGTCGGCCTCCACTACGGAATCCCGGAGGCGATCCAGGCTGGGTTCTTCCTGCTGGTGGCCCACGCTGCTATGAAGGGCCTCGCGTTTTTGAGCAAGGGGGTTCACCGCTTCTATCTGGACACGAGCACGCTCGAGGAGCTCCATGGAACTGCGTCACAGCTGCCTCTGGTCGCCGTAACCTTCACCGTGGCCCTTGGCGGTCTGGCAGGCTTGCCCCCGCTGGCTGGCTTCATCTCTAAGTGGTTCATCCTGGGCGAAGCGCTACAGCCGGGCGAACCGCTGGCATACGTCGGGCTGGTCATCTTCCTGCTCAACACGCTCCTGGCGCTGGGGTACTATCTGCCCGCCGTCGCGCGGCTCTTCGTGGCACCCGATCCCGTCCCGGGCCGGACGGCGGAGCGCGTCGGCGTCTCGGCCTGGATGGCCGTGCCCCTCGTCGCGACGGCGGCCCTGGTGATTGCCATCGGCCTCTACCCGGGACCGTGGTGGAGGTGGGTCGATGGTATTGGACCATATCTGCTGGGGAGGTAGAGGATGAAGACCATCCTGCTCAGTCCACCTGTGGTTATGCTCGTGTACCTGGGGGTCGGCTACGGACTCTATCGTCTGGGACGATCCTGGGCCGCGCAGGGCGAGGATAGCCCAGGAAAGGAAGAGCCCTACGCCTGCGGCGAGGATCTGAGGCCGGGCCTGGTCAAGCTCTCCTATCACTCCTTCTTCCGGCTGGCGTTGATGTTCAGCGTGCTCCATCTGGCGACGTTGACGGTCTCGACGCTGCCGGGCACACGCTCGTTTCAGCCTGTCGGTCTGATCTATCTTGCCGGGATCGCGGTCAGCGTACTCGTTCTCATTAAGGAGGGAGAAGTATAGATGATAGAGCGACTGCTAAAATGGGCGCGGCGCCGGTCGCCATGGGTGCTTCACTTCAACACCGGAGGGTGCAACGGCTGCGACATCGAGATTCTCGACCTCCTCACGCCCCGCTACGACGTGGAGCGCCTGGGCATCCTGAAGGAGGCGTCGCCGCGCCACGCCGACATCCTACTGGTGACCGGCCCGGTGACGCGGCAGTCCCGAGACCGCTTGCGCCGCATCTACGAGCAGATGCCGGAGCCGAAGTGGGTCGTCGCCGTCGGGACGTGCGCCACCTCGGGCGGTGTCTTTCGGGGCAGCTACAACGTGATGGGCGGCGTGGACCAGGTGATCCCGGTGGATCAGTATATCCCCGGCTGCCCCTGTCGACCGGAAGCGATCATCGCGGGACTGGCCCAGCTGTTTGAGGAGATCGAGGGGACGAAGGAGCAGGAGACGCTGGGCAGGGACCCCGCGGATGAGGAGGGCTCCGCCATCGGATTCGAGAAGGATCGTGCGCCATCCGGGAGCCGGGAGTGAACGGGGCGTCTGGCGTGGAGAGAGGGAAGCAGGAAGTGGACCAGCAGCAACCAGGAGGAGGCAGGACTGTGATGGAGACAAAGGCCTTACTAGAAGCGTTCGGCGAGGCGTGTCCGGGCTATTCCTTCGACGCGCATACCATGCCGGTGGACGAGACCGTCATCGAGGTCCCGGCCGCGTGCCTGGACGACGTGGTTGACGTCCTGCGGACCACGTTCTCGATCTATCACCTGTCGACCATCACGGGCCAGGACCGCGGGACGGAGCTGGAGCTGTTGTACCATTTCTGGCACGAGCGGGGGATCACGCTCCAGGTGGCGCTGCCCCGGGAGGGCGCCCGCGTATGCACGTTGACCGAGACCATCCCCGGCGCGGACTTCTACGAGCGTGAGGTCGGCGAGATGCTGGGCGTTACGTTTGAGGGGCACCCCGGTCCGGAACACCTCCTGCTGCCGGAGGACTGGGAGAGCGAGCCGCCGCTGCGTAAGGAGCAACCAGTCGAGGAAGGTGACACATGACCCGAGTCACGATCCCTGTTGGTCCCCAGCATCCCTTGCTCAAGGAGCCCCTATCACTTCGTCTCACCGCCGAGGGAGAGTGGGTTGTGGAGGCGGCGCTGCGGATGGGCTACGTGCACCGCGGGATCGAGCGCCTGACTGAGGAGCGGAGTTACGTGCAGAATCTCTACCTCCTGGAGCGTGTCTGCGGCATCTGCTCGCACGTCCACACCACCACCTATTGTCAGGGCGTGGAGGCCCTCTTGGAACTGGACATCCCGCCCCGGGGATTGATGCTGCGGACGCTGATGTGCGAGCTCGAGCGGATCCACAGTCACCTGCTCTGGCTTGGGGTGCTGGCGGAGAACATCGGCTTTAGTACTATCTTCATGTATTCGTGGCGGGATCGAGAGATCGCGCTCGACATTATGGAGAATCTCTCCGGCGGGCGCATCGCTCACGCGGCGAACACGATCGGTGGCGTGCGTGTCGATGTGGAGGCAGAGCAGATCTATGCAGCCCGGCACGGTCTGGATGAGCTGCAGGAACAGGTGGACAACCTGCTCAACGTGGTGGAGCACGAGAGCACGCTGAAGGTTCGAACGCAGGGAGTGGGAGGCGCATCCCTGGAACAGGTCCGGCGCCACTGCGCCGTGGGGCCGCTGGCTCGGGCGGCCGGGTTGGATCGCGATATCCGACGAGATGCCCCGTACGCGGCGTACGATCGTCTCTCCTTCAAGGTCGTTACGGAGACCGGGGGCGACGTGTGGGCCGCCACCCGCGTCCGGCTCCTGGAGGTCTTTGAGAGCCTCTTGCTGTGCCGCCAGATTCTGGACGACCTGCCGTCGGGGGAGGTCTCAACCCGGGCGCCCCGGCGGGTGCCGGAGGGGGAGATCGTGAGTCGAGCCGAGGCTCCTCGCGGAGAGGTTGTCTACTACATCCGCAGCGACGGGTCGGACAAGCCCGCGCGGATCAAGATTCGCACCCCCACGCTGCCGGCGCTCAGCCTGGTGCGGGAGCAACTCCGCGACATCCACATCGCCGACGTGCCGGCCGTGATCTCCGGGATCGACCTATGCATCGCCTGCGCCGACCGCTGATGAGAAGGGAAGGAAGGTCAGTTTGAGAGAGCTGCTATCCGTGTTAATCACCCTATTCATCTTCCCGGGGCTTGGGTTCCTGGTCGCTTGTGCGTTCCTCTTCGAGTGGATCGACCGGCGCACCATCGCGCGCCTCCAGGGTCGCGTCGGACCGCCCTGGTACCAGCCACTGGCCGACCTGCTGAAGCTCCTCTCCAAGGAGAGCGTGCTCCCCCGCCAGGCCGACCGGCCGATCTGCACGGCGCTGCCCGTCGTCGCGCTGGCCGCGGTGCTCACCGCCGCGCTGTACATCCCGGTCGGCGGACGCGTGGTCTACGCCTTCGAGGGGGACCTGATCGTGGTCCTGTTCCTGCTCAGCCTTCCCGCGTTGTTCTACTTCCTGGCCGGATGGGTCTCCGTGGGCATCTACAGCATCATTGGGGGCAGCCGCTCGGTGCTCCAGTATTTTTCCTATGAGGTGCCGTTCCTCATGGCGCTCAGCGCCCCGGCGATTCTGACCGGGTCCTGGTCGATCTCGGACATCATCACCCAGCAGGCGGAGGCCGGATGGATCCTGCTCGTGCAGCCCGTCGGGTTTTTGCTGGCTGTCGTCGGCTTGATCGGCAAGCTGAAGCGGGTGCCCTTCGACATTCCGAAGGCCAAATCCGAGGTGGTCGGTGGGCCGCTGACCGAGTTCAGCGGCCGCAAGCTCGCGTTGTGGCACCTCACCGTCGACATCCAGACCGTCGCGGGCATCTTCCTGCTGGTCAATGTGTTCCTTGGCGGTGGTGACCTGACACTCCTGCAGGGGTCGACGCCGCTGGGCCTGGCCCGGGCGGTGACGTTTGCCGCTAAGGCCCTCGCCATGCTGCTGACCCTGTCCGTGACGAGCGTGCTCTACGCTCGCCTGCGTATCGACCAGCTGGCCAGCCTGGGATGGCGTATTCTGGCGCCCCTGGGGTTGGTGCAGCTGGCGGCGACCATTTTGTTAGGAGTAGGCTGATGCCATCCCTCAAATCGCTGCTCTACATGCTCCCCCGTCTATGGGAGACGCTCTGCGAAAGGGTTAGCACCGTCGCCTACCCATTCGGTCCGCCGGAGATACCGCCTAATTTCAGAGGCCGGGTGAGAATCGAGGCCGATCTCTGCCGTGGCTGCGGCGCCTGCGTGCGAGACTGCCCGTCCTTTGCCCTTGAGCTGGAGAAAGAGAGCCGGGACGAGTTCCGTCTCATCTACTACCCGCGGCGCTGCATTTTCTGTGGCCAGTGCGAGGAGGGCTGTCGGTTCGACGCCATCCGGCTGACGAACGAGTTTACAAAGCCCTCCGTCGGCAGCAGGCCATCCCGCAAGGTGCTGGTGGACCGTCAGCCGGATGAGGAACCGAAGGACGAGGTCGATGAGAAGACCGACAACACAGAATGACCGGGCCTGCTTCCAGTAGGCGCCAATCGCCGAGAGGCGTGATCCAGCGAGCACTCGCCGAGTGATAATGTCTAGCCGATATCTGTGTCTATGCTGACAGACTGAGGAAGGAGGAGTATGCAACTGTTTACAGCGCTGATGGCCTATCTGGAGCAACTTGCCAATTCCGTCCCTCTGGAGATCTTCACCTTCTTTGGCACCATCCTGGAGGAGATCCTCGCTCCCATCCCTTCGCCGTTTGTGATGACGATCACCGGATCCATCGCCCGGGCCCAGGGCCATCTGCTCGGCTACCTCTTCATCGTCTCTTTGATCGGCGCCGCCGGTCGTGTTGTGGGTACCACGTTCCTTTACGTCCTGGCCGACTTTTTCGAGGATATTGTCATCGGCAGATTCGGCGAGTTCCTGGGCGTCTCGCACCGCGAGGTCGAACAGATCGGGTCCCGGTTCAACGGTACAGCTCGGGACTACCTGACCCTGATCATCCTGCGCAGCATCCCCGTGATGCCCAGCTCTCCCATCTCCGTGGTCTGCGGGCTGGTGAAGCTCAACTACAAAGTCTTCGCCATCGGCACGGCCATCGGAAGCGTCTTCCGCAACTTCTTCTTCCTCTGGATCGGATTCACAGGGGTCGCCGCCACCGAATCGTTCATGGAGGGGTTTGAGAGCGTGGAGACCGTCGTGCAGGTTGTGTTCGTCCTGGCTCTTATCGGTGGCTTCTATTACTACTATAGGAAACGTGAGAGAGGAGAACTACTTCGGTCTCCTGATGACAAGGAGGAGAGCTCGACCGACGCCGCCGTCGAGACAAGACTCAACCCCGATGCGGATCGAGTCTCCTGATCGCTGCCTCTCTGCTGTGGCTGGCGGCTTGCCTGTGCTTAATGCGGGACTATAATTATCGAAAGCGATTCAAAAGGAGGATATCTTGACTCTCGAACAGGCGCTCGTATATGGCGTTATTGCGCTGACCCTGGTGGTGCTCGCACTAGAGCTCTGGCGGTACGATCTGGTAGCTCTGATGGGAATGTTGCTGCTGGTGGTAGTTGGGACCGTTTCCGTGGAGGAGGCGTTTGCGGGCTTCGGTGAGCCTGCGGTCATCACCATCGCGGCCGTACTGGTCGTCAGTCAGGGATTGCAGAATACAGGAGTGGTGGATCAGGTGGCCAAGCGGATGTCGGCCGTGGGAGACCGCCTCGGGCTGCAGTTGATGGTGCTATGCGGGTTGGTGATCATCAGCTCTGGTTTCATGAACAACATCGCGGCACTGGCTATCTTCATCCCGGTGGCTGTCAGGATGGCAAGGGGGAGCGATCGTTCCCCTTCACTGTACCTCCTACCCATGGCCTTCAGCGCCCACCTGGGCGGGTTGATTACGCTCATCGGCATGCCCACCAATCTCATGGTATCGGGACTCCGTGCTGAGTACGTGGGGGAGCGATTTGGTATGTTCGCTTTCGCTCCCATAGGGATTGCTGTATCCGTGGTTGGCGTGGCGTTCATCGCGCTGGCGGGCTGGCATCTCATCCCACGACGCCAAGAGGGAGCAGGTTTGGAAGGTGCCTTTACCGTGGGAGATTACCTTGCCGAGGTCGAGGTTCCCGAAGAGTCGGACATGGCAGATCTACGCCTGGTCGATCTAAAAGAGGTGACCCAGGCCGACGTGTGGATTGCCGCGATTGTGCGAGACGGCGATCGCATCACGAACCCCACGGGCTCTGAAAGGATACGGGCTAAGGATGATCTGCTCGTCCGTGGTCACACCGCAGACCTCCGGCAGTTCGTCCAGGAAGCCCGGGTCGAGCTCACAGAGTCGAAGCCCCTTGACGAGGAGGCCGAGGCCCCGGAAACGCACGCCGGCCTGTGGGAAGCCTTGAAGTCTCGGCTCCACGCGGACGACGTTGAGACGATAGAAGCAGTCGTTAGACCTGATTCGGAGCTCGTAGGGAAGACGGCCCGTGACGTCGACCTGCGTAAGCGCTATGGCGTCAACCTGCTGGGTGTGTCTCGGTGTGACGAAGAGTACTGTCAGATCGTGGGGGCGACTGCCCTGGAGCCCGGCGACGTGTTGCTGGTGCAGGGCCGTCACGAGAGTATGCATGAGGTGCTGGAGAACCTGGGGCTGCTCCCGTTGGCGGAACGGGAGATCCTCCTCGAGCCCCACCATATTGTACTAGGAGTCGGGATCTTTCTGGCGGCTTTGTTGACCGCGAGCCTGAACCTCCTCACTGTGCCCGTGGCGATGACGGCGGCTGCTGCCGCGATGGTCGTCGGAGGCGTGGTGTCTCTGCGTGAGGCCTATGCAGAGATCGAATGGCCTATCATTGTCCTGTATGGTGCGATGTTCTCAATGGGAGCAGCTATGGAAGCGACCGGGGGAGACCAGCTTATCGCCGACCAGATCTTGCGGGCGTCGGCCTTTGTCTCCCCTGCCGTGTTGATGGTCGTGATCCTGGTGGTAACGATGCTGCTCTCAAACGTTGTGAACAACGCGGCGGCTGTTGTGTTGATGGCATCTATCGCCGTCAACGTGGCGCGTGGATTAGGAGCTTCGATAGACCTATTCCTGGTGGCCATTGCCGTCGGCAGCGCGTGTGCCTTCCTGACCCCGATTGGCCACGAGGCGAACGTGCTGGTTTTCGAACCAGGTGGCTATGAGTTCGCCGACTACTGGCGTCTGGGGTTGCCGCTGACGGTACTTATGATCGCCGTCAGCGTGCCGCTGTTGCTCTGGCTGTGGCCGATTTGACGACAACACCTTCTCGGGGAGGTGCGACAGCGGGCGCATCCTCCCGCTCGGCGCGCACGCCGTGCGTGGTCGACGAGGTGCAGCACCGGATAGCTTTGTACCGCTGCCTCGTCGTTGGGTAGTCGACGGCAGTTTCACCTGGGTGGTGTGCTTTCGCCGCCTGTGCGCGACTATGAACGCTTGGAAGAGACGCTTTTCGGATTGCATTTCATGGCCTTTGCCGTACTGATAGCGCAGGGGCTGTTGTCGTGGGAGGTCGTATGTCGAAACGAGTCAGATGGCTAACCTTTGCGGCTATCTTGGTAGCGGGACTGTTGCTCGGCTTTGTGGGATCCGTCCTTGTTCCTCGCCTGGGGCTGGTCGCGCTTTACGAGCGTGTGGGAGGCTGGACGTTGCTGGGGCGAGCGGCGGTAGCCTTGCTGCTTCTCGCTATTCCGATCGGCTACATCGTGTGGCTTATCGCAGGAGCTGTAGAGTTCGGCAAAGCCAAGGAGCAGGCGGAGACGGAAGCCCTGCTCCGCTACCTGCGGCACGGAGAGAGAACCGAGGTGGAGCGGGTCCTCGTCGCCACTGGGGGTGGACCTCACGCCCGGTTCGGTCTCCATCTAGCGGCCAGCCTGGCACGCGCTGCGGACGGCACGGTGACCGTCTTCCGGGCGATCTCTCCGAGCGAGGAGGTGGACACGGAGGCTGAGTCGGAAGCGATGGTCCGGATGGCTGAACAGGTCATCGGTAGCGATCCCCCTGTTGAAGCCCAGGTCACGGTCAGCTCGTCGGTGGTTGACGCAATCGTTGAGGAAACTCGGCCGGGAGAGTACGATCTGTTGATCGTCGGCGCGTCCGATGAGAGCACGGTGAGAAGTCTCCTCTACGGCAACATCCCCCACACGCTAGTCGGACGGGCCTCCTGCCCTGTGCTCGTCGTCCGTGAGGCCGAATGGTGGCAGATGGACGAGGAACAGGGATAGGTCTAAGTATCCCATCAGGCTGGCCGTTTTGTCGATGAATAAAGGAGAATCCTTTTGGCTGCATGGCATACCCTAGAACGAGAGCGTATTTACGAGCAACTGGACACCTCTCCAAGCGGGCTTGATGGGACCGAGGTCGAGCGCCGACTGGAACGGTATGGCCCAAATGAACTAGAAGAGCGCGGCCTGCGTAGCCTGTGGGTGGTGCTGTTGGCGCAATTCACAGAGATTATGGTCGTCGTGCTGCTCATCGCTGCCGGGATTTCCCTGGCCGTCGGTGAGACCACCGATGCGATCATGATCATGATCATCGTCATTCTCAACGCCATCCTGGGCTTCACGCAGGAGTATCGTGCTGAGCGCGCGATGGCTGCTCTCAAGCAGCTATCGGTCCCTACCGTGCGGGTACGTCGCGATGGCCAGATCCGCGAGGTGGAGGCCACCAGCCTCGTGCCGGGGGACCTCGTCCTTCTGGAAGCCGGAGATCGTGTGCCCGCCGACGCCAGAGTCGTGGAGTCCGTCAACCTGCGTGCCGAGGAGGCGGCGCTTACCGGCGAGTCGGTGCCCGTTGACAAGGTGGAGCGACCGCTTGAGGACGAGAGTCTACCTTTAGGTGACCGCCGCAACATGGTCTTCATGGGCACCGCCATCACCTATGGGCGCGGCAGCGCCGTTGTCGTCGAGACGGGGATGGAGACACAGCTGGGGAACATCGCCGACATGCTCCAGCAGGTGTCGGAGGAGAGGACGCCCCTGCAGCGCAAGATGGCAGAGCTCGGCAAGTGGCTGGCGGTTGGTTCCTTTGTCCTCGTGGCCATTGTCTTTGCCGTAGGCGTCTGGCAGGGTGAGGCGCTCGAGGAGATGTTCCTGACTGCCGTCAGCCTTGCCGTGGCCGCCGTGCCCGAGGGCCTGCCTGCTGTGGTCACGATTGCC
The DNA here is from genome assembly GCA_964575455.1 of uncultured Anaerolineales bacterium. Lineage (GTDB taxonomy): Bacteria > Chloroflexota > Anaerolineae > B4-G1 > B4-G1 > SKLM01. The sequence goes on from CAZNRX010000001.1 coordinate 189,654, forward strand.
CTGGCGTTGGGCGCGCAGCGCATGGTGCGCCGGAACGCCCTGATCCGCAAACTGCCTGCTGTCGAGACGCTCGGCTCGGTCACCACGATCTGTTCGGATAAGACCGGGACCTTGACCGAGAACCGCATGACCGTGACGATGCTGGACGTGGCGGGAAAGACGTTGAACCTCACCACGCGCCTGGAGCGCACCGGCGCCACCCTCTCGGCCGATGAGGAACCCATCGTCGAGCCCGCTCCCAATATCGCCCTGTTGTTGGCGGGCAGCGCCTTGGCCAACGACGCCAGCCTGGAGCCTCAAGACAACCCGGCCGATGGCTACCACGCGATCGGCGACCCCACCGAGGGGGCGCTGGTCGTGGCCGCGGCCCGGCTGGGCCTGTGGAAATCTGAGATGGAAGAACTGATGCCTCGGGTGGCGGAGGTGCCCTTCACCTCAGAGCGGAAGCGCATGACCACCGTCCACCGATCTCCCGATGGCGCCGGGCGCGCCGAGGATGACGCCTTACCCCGGCTGCTCGAGACCCTGCCAGACAGCGACTATGTCGTCTTCACCAAAGGGGCTGTCGACCCGTTGCTCGACATCTGTGACCGGGTATGGAATGGGGGCGATGTTGAGCCCCTCGACGCAGGCTGGCGCGAGCGCATTGAGGTTGCCAACGATGGGCTGGCCCAGGAGGGCATGCGCGTTCTCGGCGTGGCGATGCGCCCCCTGGACGAGGTCCCCGACCAGGCTGACGAGGACGACCTGGAGACCGATGAGATCTTCGTCGGCCTCACCGGCATGATCGATCCGCCGCGCCCCGAAGTACGCGACGCTGTGGCCGAGTGCCGCACTGCCGGCATTCGACCGCTCATGATCACCGGCGACCATCCCCTGACGGCCCTGCACATCGCCCGCGATCTGGGCATTGCCCAGGAGGAGCGACAGGGGGACGATCAGGTGATCACGGGGCGGCAGTTGGCGGAGATGCCGGTCGAGGAGCTGGAGACGCGCGTCCGCGATATTTCGGTCTATGCCCGCGTGAGCCCCGAGCACAAGGTCAAGATCGTGGAAGCCGTCAAGGACCAGGGCGAGATCGTGGCGATGACCGGGGATGGGGTCAACGATGCACCGGCCCTCAAGCGTGCCGACATCGGGGTCGCCATGGGCATCACCGGCACCGACGTCAGCAAAGAGGCCTCTGATATGGTGCTGCTGGATGACAACTTCGCGACCATCGTCCACGCCGTCGAAGAGGGGCGCACCATCTACGAGAACATCCGCAAGTTCGTCAAGTACACCATGTCGAGCAACGTCGGCGAGATTCTCGTGATGCTGGTGGCTCCGCTGCTGGGTCTACCCATCCCACTGAACGCGATCCAGATCCTGTGGATCAACCTGGTGACAGACGGACTTCCGGGCCTTGCACTCAGCGTGGAGCCGACGGCGCCGGACACGATGGACCGCCCCCCACACCCCCCCGACGAGAGCGTCCTGGCGCGCGGATTGGGAACCTACATACTCTGGGTAGGCCCCTTGATGGGTCTCGTGGCCCTGCTGCCCGAGCTCCTGGCCCATGGTGCAGGCGGGGTGCTGGAGGTGGGCACCGGGTGGCGCACGATGGTGTTCACGACCCTGGCGCTGGCACAGATGGGCAACGCCCTGGCCATCCGTTCCGACCGCCTCCTGCTGGCGCAGCTTGGTCTCTTTACCAACCTCGCCCTGCTGGGCGCTGTAATCCTGACCTTCTTACTCCAGATGGCCGTCGTCTACGTGCCCTTCCTGCAGGGCATCTTCGATACGGTGCCGCTCACCCCCAGGCAGCTCCTGCTCAGCTTAGGCTTCAGCACGATTGTCTTCATCGCTGTCGAAGCTGTTAAGTGGGCCCGGCAGCAGGTCGAGAAGTAAGTCCCGGGCACGACGCGCTATGCGAGTCCCAGCCGCCGGGGTTCCAACCCCGGCGGCTGGGACTTGAGCTCGTATTCGTTCGGATTGGCTGACTGACCTGTGCGTCGCACGAGGTACTCAGGAGAAGCTAGCGGAGGATGGCTCTGACTTTGGTTGTCACAAGGGCGGCCCTGCCCCCGCTTGCAGGGCAAACAAGCTTTTCAGACACAGGTGTCCGTCACCCTGACCTCAAGGACGCGCCAGTGCCTCAAGGTCAACGTCGACGACCTCGCTCAAGTCCTCCGCGCTATCGTAGAGCAGCTGCATCACGTACTCCGCGTTATGGACGTAGGCCCCGCCGTCGGACCAGCTGTAGTGGTAGTTGTAAGCAGCCTTGACCAGGCGAGGCGTCCAGGACTCGTAGCGATCATCAAAGGCCAGATCCTCCCCTTCGGAGCCAGCGTAGAAGTAGGGGAATGCTCCCGGGTCGTAGGTGATAGGCTGTCCGACAACCTCGGCTCCGTAGGCCTGGATCGCCGCATAGAGCGTTTCGCGGAAGGAGAGTATCTCCTCTCGAACGGGCTCCCCGGTGTTCCCGTCGCCGTCGTAGTCGATCGCACTGCTTCGGATCTGCCTAAGATCAGCTTCGTCGACGACGTTCAGGTGACACGGGCTGCACTGATTCGGGTTGCGGAACGTGCTGTGGGGGTCGTGACACTCAATGCACGTGTCGTAGTCTTCTACGTGCTCAAAGCGACCCACGTAAGATCTCCCGGGATACTGATAGCCCACCTGGGTGTCCCCGCCCAGAAGGGTCGCCGCCGCGATCGCGTAGTGTACGTTGATGAACTCCAGATCCTGAGACACGGCGTCAGGCTCCAGTCCGGCGACGGCCGCTTCGACGTCTTCAGTGGAGCGTCGCCCCTGGTGACACGCCATACAGTTCGTCGATTGGGTGGGCTCCTCCACGGTCGTGCTGGAAGGGAAGGTCACAGTGGTCATCTCCTGCGCCACTGGATTGTGACATGCCCGGCATCCCACGACCGACACGCCGAGGACCTCGTTGTCTACCTCTCCGCGTGCTGAGCCATCGACGCCCAGGTAGTCGAGGTATCCGTCCATACTGTGACACTTGGCACACGCGCGCGGGATCGCTGGAGGATCGTCGTCGGCCCAATGGGTGAACGACTCCGACTCTGACGCCGCGTGTCCCGAGCGGGTCCACTTGTCGCTGACCGTTGCCACGGACTCCGGTGCCCAGAAGAAGCTGTAGGCCCAGATAGCCACACCGCCGATCACGACGAAGATAAGTCCCCAAACCGCAGTCCTTTGCCAGTTCACTGTCTTGATTGTCTCCCTCCACATAGGCACCGGTTGTCCCTGGCCCTCTCGGGCCCGACCTCCAACCCCCAGCGTGTCTCCAAGCCTCTCAGTGTGGCCGGTGCCCGCGCTGTAGAGACTTGCTCACCCTGGATAAGTAGTATATACTGACTCTCAGAAAGTTCAAATCGCACGAACAGCCACTGCTGTTTCGTACAGGGCCCGTGACGAGGGCAGGGAGTCACAGGACAGACAACTATGAAGAACGAGACGAAACAAGCCTTCTGGATTGCACTCTACGCGGTGCTCGTTCTAGCACCTCTCGCCATCTTCCTCCTCGGGCTGGGCCCCGCGCGTCGCACGATCTGGCGTGAGCTCTCGGTGGGTCTAGGCTTCGTCGGGCTGACCATGATGGGCGTTCAGTTCATCCCCACGACGCGACTCCCATGTCTGGCGGAGGTCTTCCCCCCTGATGACCTGTACCGCTGGCACCACCGTTTATCCATCGTGGCCTTCTTCTTGACCCTGGCCCATCCCCTGGTTCTTTTCATCCAGAACCCCTACACGCTGGAGCTCCTCAACGTCTGGACCGCCCCGTGGCGCGCCCGCGCCGGGGTCGCCTCCGTCGCTGTGCTCATAGTGCTGGTAGTCACCTCAGTCTGGCGCGTTGCCATCCGCATGAGCTACGAGACTTGGCGGCTGCTCCACGACGTCTTCGCTGTGGCCGTGATCGGGTTTGGCCTGTATCATATCTTGAACGTCAATTACTACACCTCCGTTCCTTTTCAGCGGGGCTTGATCATCGGCCTGGCCGCCCTCTGGGGCCTCTTGATCATCTATCTGCGCGTTGTCAAGCCTTGGACCCTCCTCCAACGGCCGTACGAGTTGGTCGAGCTGATAGAGGAGCGCGCCAAGACGTGGACCGTCGTCCTGGAACCGGTGGGTCACGAGGGACTCACGTTCAGAGCCGGTCAGGTCGCCTGGCTCTCCATGGGACACTCCCCTTTCCGCATTGAGGAGCATCCTTTCTCTTTCGCCTCCAGTGCTGAGCATCCAGAGCGCCTGGGCTTTGCCATCAAGGAATTGGGGGATTTCACGTCAACCATCGGTGCTATGCCTCTGGGAACGAAGGTCTACGTTGACGCTCCCTACGGTACCTTTGACCTCAACGCTCACCCTGATACTGACTTCATCTTCATCGCTGGGGGCATAGGGTCTGCGCCGATCATGAGTATGCTTCGCACCATGGCCGACCGAGGCGACGATCGCTCTGTCCAGTTCTTCTACGGCAACCCGACGTGGGACACCAGCGCGTTTCGAGAGGAGCTTGCGGAGCTGGAGGAAAAGCTAAATCTGGAGGTGATCCACGTCTTGGAGAGGCCACCGGAGGACTGGGAGGGCGAAAGCGGTTTCGTGACCAAGGACATGCTGGAGCCTCGTCTTTGCGAGGATTATCGAGAGTGCCAATTCTTCCTCTGTGGACCACCCCCGATGCTCGAGGCAGTTGAGGCGGCCCTCATCGACCTTGGCGTCTCCCGCGGCCATCTGCGCCACGAGATCCGAGAGCGCATCCACACAGAGTTTTACAAGATGGCGTAGACGCCGAGCCTAGCTTGCCGGCGGCAGCCCGCCGCAGCGGAATTGCCGCCGGCGCCGTGCGATCCTGCGGTAGGATCTGAGCGGGACTAGCTTCCCGCCATCATCGCCGCGATGTCATCCTCCACAGTTCCGATAGGCTTGATGTCGAACCGCTCCACCAGCACCTTCGCCACGCCGGGCGAGAGGAAGGCCGGCAGCGTGGGCCCGAGCCGCATGCCCTTGACGCCTAAGGAGAGAAGGGCCAGCAGGACGGCCACGGCCTTCTGCTCGTACCAGGCAATGTTGTAGGAGATGGGCAGCTCGTTGATGTCATCCAGCCCGAAGGCCTCTTTCAGCTTCAGGGCGATGACGGCCAGCGAATACGAATCGTTGCACTGGCCCGCGTCCAGGATGCGGGGGATGCCCCCGATGTCGCCCAGGTCGAGCTTGTTGTAGCGGTACTTGGCGCACCCCGCTGTGAGGATCACGGTGTCGTCGGGCAGGTTCTGGGCTACTTCCGTATAGTAATTGCGGGTCCGGTGCCGTCCATCGCAGCCGCCCATCACGACGAAGCGCTTGATGGCTCCTGACTTGACAGCCTCGACGATCTGGTCGGCCAGAGCCAGCACCTGGTTGTGGGCGAAGCCCCCGACGATGGTTCCGGACTCGATCTCCTCCGGCGGCGTGCTCTCCTTAGCCAGCTCGATGACCTCGGAGAAGTCCTTTGCCCCGCCTTCCGGCCGATCCGCTATGTGCTTGGCCCCGGGGTAGCTGACCACGTTGGTAGTGAACAGCCTGTCCAGATAGGTGTTTCGCTCCTTGACGGGAATCAGGCAGTTCGTGGTCAGGACGATCGGTCCATTGAAGGACTCGAACTCCTCATTTTGACGCCACCAGGATCCACCATAGTTGCCGACGAAGTGGTCATACGTCTTGAAGGCGGGGTAGGTGTTGGCGGGCAGCATCTCGCCGTGGGTGTAGACATCGACCCCCGTTTCCTCAGTCTGCTTCAGCAGTTCCTCCATGTCCTTCAGATCGTGCCCCGAGATCAGGATGCCCGGGTTGTCCCCAACGCCGATGTCGACCTCGGTGATTTCAGGATGGCCGTAGGTGGCCGTGTGGGCCTCATCGAGAAGGGCCATCGTCTTCACAGCCACGTCCCCAGCTCTCATAACCAGGGCGATCATCTCATCCATTTCGAGATCCCTGGTGGTGGACGCCAGGGCCTCCACGAGGAAGCCGTCGATCTCATCCTGCTCATAACCAAGAACCGCGGCGTGGTCGGCGTAGGCGGCGATGCCCTTGCATCCGATGATGAGCAGCTCTCTGAGGGAGCGCACGTCTTCGTTCTCGGTGGCCCTGATGCGAACCTCATCGGATAAGGCCTTGGCCATGATCGCTTCGTCGCTCTGCGGCGTCCAGGTGGCGCAATCGGGAAGCGCGCCGAGGTCGGCCGGGTCAACTTTCTCCCTGACCGCGTCGCGAACCTGGAGGGCCTCCTTGATCCAGTCGATGATCATCTCATCGTCCCAGGCCGTGTTCGTGACGGTGACGAAGAGGGCCTGACCGATGAAACGGGCAGCATCTTTGTCGACCATGCCTTGGTCCTTCAGCTTCTCGCCGTAGACCGCGATCCCCTTGGACACGTAGATGAGCATATCCTGGAGATCGGCGGTCTCCTCCGGCTTTCCGCATACGCCTCTTACGGTGCAGGCTTCGTTCTTGGCCGTTTCCTGGCATTGAAAGCAGTACAACTTATTCCTCCTTGAGCTTTGTGCTCAGTTTATGGCTGACTTGATTTTCAAGACTATACCACAAACCCAGCACGACATCTGTGAGAAAAGTCGCATCCGCCGGCGACAGCTCCAGATACCTCTCGATCCACTCCGCGATGGTGAAGTAAGAGGAAGTAGGTTCTGGCTAAAATACACAGACCGCGTCGCTGGCGAGGGCCAAGGTCCCCCAGGGCAGTCGCGATAAGGCTCACCTGCGTTTGACCAGAGCTCAAGCTCACCGGCTGTTGAGCGCTCCCGGACTCGACGACCTCAAGGGGCTCAACGAGACCGCCGTCATCGCTCTGATACTCTGCACTGGGATTCGAGATAGCGAGTTGAGAGCCATGGACGCGCGAGACCTACGTCGATCTCTAGGCCCTATGGTCCTCCACCGGCTCTTCTAGGTCACGCTCCATTCCCTGAGGGTTCGAAGGCGCGGAGTCGGCTGAACAGGCGGCGTCAGGGTGGCTGCTTCTCGCGAACGGGTGTCAGCTGGCACTCGGGTAGCGGAAGGGCTCCCCAGGGACGTAACGCCGCCAGGCCGTCGTCTCTTCTGTGCGGCGCTGATCGCGGCCCTCGTGGCCTTGGACGACGAGTCGAACTGGATGGAGGGAGCACAGCTGCTGGTGGTCTACATCATCCTCGCCATGGCCTTCTTCTTCCTGCCGGCCTGACGGGACGTCAGCCCCTTCCCTTGCTGGCTTCCCCGGAGCGTGCTATAATCCTTAGCAGACAGTCATGAGCTTATGCGCCTGCTCTCTGGGCGCATCTTCCGTTCTAACAGATTGGGAGTATCTAATGAGAACCTATCTTGATATTGCGCAGATCATCATCAGCGTGGCGTTGGTCGCCATCATCCTTCTACAGGGCCGCCGCGGTGACCTGGGGGGCAGCGTCTTCGGTGGTTCTGGGGGCGCCATCTATCAGAAGCGGCGCGGCCTCGAAAAGACTATCTTCCAGGTAACCGTCGGCCTGGCCGTCGCCTTCTTCGTTATCACGCTGGTCAACGTTATTATCACCGGTTAGCTTGGCCAACACCACCCGCTACATCCGCTGGCAGATTCTCCTCATCCTGCTCGGGGTCGTTCTGCTGGCGCTGCTGCTCACCTACCTCGCCATCAACTACACCACCGTGCTCCGCCCGGGCCACGGTGGCACCTACGTAGAGGGCGTCGCCGGTCAACCTCACCTGCTCAACCCGCTGCTCAGCGGCTTCAACCCGCCCGACCGGGATCTCTGTTCCCTCATATTCAGCGGCCTGACCCGTCTCGGCAAGGACGGCAAGGTCGAGCCTGACCTGGCCAGCGACTGGGAGATCGGCGCCGACGGCCTCAGCTACACCTTCCGCCTGCGCTCCAACGCCTACTGGCACGACGGCTCCCCGGTCACCGCCGACGACGTGATTTTCACCATCAAGCTGCTTCAGGATCCTCAGTTTCCCGGACCGCCTGAGCTTGGGGCCGATGTATGGCGTATGGCCGAGATCGAGAAGATCGATCGTCGCACGGTACAAGTCCGCCTGTCGGAGCCCTACGCCCCGTTCCTGGACTACACCACGGTCGGCATCCTGCCCGCTCACAAGATAGCCGGCACCTCCGCGGCCGACCTCGCGACATCCTCCTTCAACATGGCGCCGGTGGGCAGCGGTCCCTTCCAGGTGGAGGAGATCGAGAGCGACGAGGGGGACATCACGTCCATCGTGCTGAAGCAGTTCTCACGCTACTACCGGGCCCGTCCCTACCTTGACCGCGTTCAGTTCCACTTCTACCCAGGCTATGGAGAGGTGCTCGAAGCCTACGAGGCGGGTGACGTGGAGGGCGTCGCACGTGTCAGGACGGGTGATCTCTCTCGCGCTCGCGAGCTCATCAGTCTCAATCTCTTCTCTGCTCAGATCGCTGAGTACGGCATCGTGTTTCTCAACCTGGACGACCCTGATCTGCCTTTCTTCCAGGAGCAGGAGGTTCGTCAGGCGCTCATGCTGGCCCTCGACCGTCAGCAGATCATCGACGAAGTGTTGGAGGGCCAGGGTCTGATCACCAACAGTCCCATCCTGCCCGGAACGTGGGCCTACAGCGCCGACACGCCCGGCTATCATCACCAACCAGAGCGGGCGGAGGCGCTGCTGGAGGAGGCGGGCTGGGTCAAGGCGACCAAGGCCGATAGGAGGAACAGGGAGGGCACTCCCTTTGCCTTCACGCTCCTCACCTCCGACGACCCTCGGCGTGAGGCCATGGCCCAGAGGCTCGCGGAGCAGTGGGCCGACGTGCACCTCGATGTGTCCGTCGAGTCCGTGTCGGCCTCCGAGCTGCGAGAGGCCCTGGAGCAACGGGACTTCGAGGCTGCGCTGGTTCACCTGAAGCTGCCCGGCGATCCCGATCCCTATCCTTTCTGGCACGAGACGCAGGTTGAGAATGGCCAGAACTACACGGGATTCGTCCATCGGCGCACCAGTGAGGTCATCGAGCAGGCCCGCGTGACGCCCAACAAGAATCGACGCCTGGTGCTGTACGAGGAGTTCCAGCAGCTCTTCGCCGAGCAGCTCCCCTCGCTGCCGCTCTACGTGCCGGTCTACACCTATGGGGTCGACCAGAAGGTTAACGACGTCCAGATCGGCCCCCTGATGCATCCCTCAGACCGCTTCCGCACCATCCTCAACTGGTGGATCGTGCACCGGCGGGTCTTCGTCAGCGAGTCCGAGGCTCGTATCTTCCGCTGATCGATCCAGACGACCGCGAAGCCACCGCCTCACGCTCCAGTCGGTTTGGGCGCTCGCCCACTTGACAATGCAGGCTTTTCCGGTAGAATAGTCGTTGCCTAGAAAGGGCGTCGGGCCGAAGTGGCGGAACAGGCAGACGCGCTGCGTTCAGGGCGCAGTGGGCTTTTAGCCCATGTGGGTTCAACTCCCACCTTCGGCACTCCTAACCCGAGACGACCCCCGTCTCGGGTTTTCTTTATATCCATTCTTGACTGCGCTGAGACTCTGATGTAAACTTGTCACCACACGTCTTCTGGTAACCTGGAGGTCTCAATGAAGATTCCGAAACTTGATCGATTACGCATCGCTATGGGGGCCGGCATTCTCCTCGTCGTCGTCATCGTCGGCGGAATCGGATGGGCATTCTTTCAGCAGTTGGCCCTTGCTGAGGAACTGCGAGGGGAGACCAGACAGCTGGAGCAGGCGTTGGCCACCCAGCATGCCCGCCAGGATTACCTCACGGCGACGTTGACCTACGTCCAGACCGATGAGTACGTGGAGGAATGGGCTCGAGAGCAGGCCAGGATGGTCAAGCCGGGGGAGGTGCTCGTCATCCCTCTCGTTGAAGGCGAAGGGGCCGAGCCCGCGCTGACGCCGACGGCCCAACCCGAGGCTCCCTTCCCACCGGTGACCGACGATCGACCCTTCTGGGTCGTCTGGTGGCAGACCCTCACCGGGTCGGGGCGGTAGGCAGCGATCATAAGGAGAGCGATGAAGTTTGATGAGCTGGAGAACCGGTACTTCGAGCTGAAGGGGAAGCACGCCGCCGGGTTGTTGAGCGATGAGGCCTTCCAAGCTCAGGTGGCCGAGCTGAGGACAGAGGATACTCAAGGCCGCGTCTGGGCCATAGGCGCCGACTCGGGTCGCTGGTACGTCTACCAGGGCGGCGAATGGATGGAGGGGGAGCCGCCAACGTCGGGCGCCGCCGCTGGTGGTCTCAACCGCGGCCTCATGATCGGGGGTATAGCGGCTATAGGTCTCGCGCTTCTCGGTTGCTTAGCCCTGGTCGTCTACGGCGTCGTCGCGCCGGGACGGCCGCTCGTCCGCCTCCTCTCCGGGCCGGCGACCGAGACGCCGACAATGCAGCCGGTCTGCACGCCGCCAGCTTGTGAACCCGACGAGGAGTACTACTGCCCCGGGGAGTGTCCCGGTGGCTGCGGCATCATCTGTGTCACGGTCCCCCCCAGCGCGACGGTGGACGAGGAAGGTGAGGGGGCCGTCCCCTCCGCGACATCGACGCTCCAGCCAGTCTGCACGCCGCCAGCTTGTGAAGCCGACGAGGCGTATTACTGCCCCGATGAGTGCCTCGGCGGCTGCGGCGTCGTCTGTGCCACGTTCACCCCCACACCTCAGCCGGAGGAGGGCGCGGCGACCGCCACGGCCACGGCGACGCCCGCAGCCTCTCCCACACCGGAGCTATCGCCCACGCCTGAGGCTTCCCCCACGCCTCGACCCCCGGGTCTCATCACCGGGTTCGAGACGTTCGGGGCCTGGGAGCGTGGGAATGAGCCGCACGGCACCTTCTCGCAGCAGAGCGATCGGGTGCACAACGGCTCCTTCGCCGCGGTTCTTGACTACGACCTGCCCACCGGGGGCAACGATTTCGTCGTCTTCATGCGGGATATACCGCTGGGCGGGGCGCCGAACGTCATCCGCATCTGGGTCTACGAGGACGGCTCCGGCAACTTCCTCAACGTGTGGATCAAGGACGCGGAGGGGGAGCGCTGGCAGGCCACATTCGGCCGCCTGACGGGCACCGGCTGGCGCCAGCGGGAGGCCATCATCCAGGTGGGGCAGCCATGGCCTTGGAGCCACATCGATGGTCCCAGCGATGGCGAGATCGACTACCCAATCACTTTCAACGGCCTGGTGCTAGACGGCGTGTCCGGTGCGCCTCGTGTGGGCAGTGTCGCCATCGACGACCTGACGCACGCGACGCTGGCCGTGGTGCCCAACACGCCCACCCCGATCGGATGGGCGCCAGCCACGCCCACACCCTGCGCCTACGAACCCTGGGGCTGGTTCGAGGGCGCCCTGATGTTCACGCCGGGGGCGCAGGAGAAGATCGGCTGCCCGGTGGCGGACGTCCGCACCTTGAACGCCGCCAGCCAGGACTTCGAGCGTGGCATCATGGTCTGGCGTGAGGACGAGCGGTTGATCTACGTCCTCTACGATGGGGACGGCTGGGAGGCCTACTACGACGAGTGGCGGGAGGGCATGCCGGAGCAGGATCCCGCGTATGGGCCGCCGCCCGAGGGCCTGATCCAGCCCAAACGGGGCTTTGGGCTCGTCTGGCAGGAGCACCCGTCGGTCCGCGACAGAGTGGGATGGGGCTTGAACGAGGAGCGCCTCTGCGACAAAGCCCACGTGCAGCCCTTCGAACGCGGCCTGATGATCTCTTGCGAGCACAACGTGACGCCCCGGGCGAAGATCTACGTCTTCATCCTCTACGACGACTTCACCTACGACATATACATGCCAGGGTAGCGCAGGACCTCTGCTCTCCTGCGGCAGCCCAGCCTGCGAACGCATAGACAACGATTATGGAGGCAGACGTGGACTTGGACGACAAGGAGCTCATTCGTCAGACCGATCCCAGCGCTATGCTGGCGCACATCCGCGGTTTCCCGCAGCACTGCCGCAACGCCTGGGATCAGGTCCAGGCATGGCGAGCCCCGGCGGACTGGGGCGAGATTCAGCACATCTTGATCACCGGGATGGGCGGCTCAGCCATTGGCGGCGTGCTCCTGGCGGGCCTGGTGGCTGATGAGAGCCGCGTGCCGATCTCGGTCTGGCGCAACTACGGCCTTCCCGCCTACGTGCAGGGGCCTGAAAATCTCGTCGTGGCCTGCAGCTACTCCGGCAACACCGAGGAGACCCTCTCCACCTTCCGCGAAGCGCTGAAGCGGGGCGCAACGGTCGCCGCCATCACCACGGGCGGGAAGCTGGCCGCGTTGGCGGAGGAGAGCGACGCCGCGGTGGTCCGCTTCGACTACGAATCGCAGCCCCGGGCCGCCCTGGGCCACGCCTTCTTCCACCTGCTGGGCGCCGTCTCCCAGGCCATCTCGCTGCCCGACTACGGCAAGGACGTGAGCGAGGCCGTCCAGGTGATGAAGGCCTGGCAGGCGGAGATCGCCCCCGAGGTGGGCACGGGGGAGAACGCCGCTAAGCAGCTGGCCCGTCGGGCCGAGGGGCGGCAGCTCGTCGTCCTCGGCGCCGGCCCCCTGGCCGGCGTGGCCAACCGTTGGAAGACCCAGATCAACGAGAACGCCAAGCAATGGGCTTTCTTCGAGATGATGCCGGAGCTGAACCACAATACCGTCTGCGGTTTCGGCATGCCGGAGGCCGTGCCAGACCACACGCTCGTGGTGATGCTCCGCTCGGAGGCCGATCCTCCTCGCCTGCAGGCCCGCTGGGACGTCACGGCGGAGCTGCTGGAGCGGGAGGGCGTGCCCACGGAGATGGTCTACGGTCGAGGCGAGAGCACCCTGAGCCAGATCTTATCGCTGATCCACTTCGGCGACGTCGTGAGCCTCTATCTGGCGGTCCTCAACGAGGTGGACCCGACGCCGGTCGAGTCCATCGCGTTTCTCAAGCAGCGGCTGGCGGAGGCGCAGAGCCGAGGTTGATCAATGTCTCGCCTGGTGGGGCAGGGTAGTATGACCCCACGGTGGCTTACGGTGCTTACGGTGCCTGGCACTTGCCGTTAGTGCCTGGCACCTGACCCTCCTCCTGCACCCCGCAGCACCGTCGTGCCTGGCACCTGACCCTCTGTCTCAAGGCCATCGCCCATGGGACGCGGAGTGCCGATGGTCCTGCAGGGCAATCGCATTTGACCAGAATTCCGAAGTTTCGGTCGAGTATTCGTCCCGAGCGTTGCGCGCATTCTGGGCGGGATGCCTTTAGAAGCAGGCTATCCTGCAAACTTCGGAATTCTAAGCGTTCTCTCCTTTCCATATGCGATTGCCCTGGATGGTCCTGCTTCCCGCCTTGACACGGCTTTCATTATCTTGTATCATGAAAGAAATCGAAACCTACGACAGGATAAAAAGGATCGATGTTCCCCGAAGAGAGGCGACGCAGCATTCTGGATCTGGTCGACCGGCGCGGTCGGGTCTCCGTCAAGGAGCTGAGCGACCGGTTCGATGTCTCCGACGTCACCATCCGCGCTGACCTGAAAACCCTGGCCGACGAGGGCATGGTCGTGCGCACCCACGGCGGCGCCGTGCCCGGCGACCGGGGCCTGCGCTATCTCTCGCTGTCCAAACGCCTCGAGAAGCAGATGGCGGAGAAGCAGCGCATCGGCGAATGCGGCGCCGGCCTCATCTCCCACGGGGAGGCGATCTTCCTCGACAGCAGCAGCACCGCCCTGGCCGTGGCCCACAATCTGCGGCGTCACCACGATCTGACCATCGTCACCAACGCCCTGGCCGTCGCTCAGGAGATGCTCGACGTGCAGGACGTGACCGTCCTGATGATCGGGGGCCGGCTCCATCGGGATACGGCCTCGCTGGTGGGCGGCCTGGAGATCGCGGAGCAGCTTGGCGAGCTCAACCTTCAGAGGGGGTTCTTCGGGGCGCACGGCATCAGCGTCCGGAGGGGGCTCACAGACGTGAGCGTCGAGGAGGCCGAGCTGAAGCGCGCGCTGATCGGCCGGTGCCAGGAGATCATCGCGGTGCTGGACGGGACGAAGTGGGAGCGCGTGGGGCTGGCGTCCTTCGCGCATTTGGAGCAAGTGGACCGTGTCATCACAGATGCCGGGGCCCCGTCGGGGGCGGTAGAGCGCGTCCAGGCCCTGGGGACGGACGTCATGATCGCGCGGATGCGCCATCAGTCTTGACAATCGTCATAAGGAGAGAGGATATATGTCTGAGAGCGGAGACGAGGTTCGGGAGGCCTTGGGCCTCTCCAAGCCTGAAGCACTCGATCTTCTGCAGCAGATGTGGGAGATCCGCATGTTCGAGAACAAGGTCTACGACCTGCTCGGACGGAACATCATCAAGGGGGCCTCGCACCTCTATGCGGGGGAGGAGGCTGTCGCGGTGGGGGCCGTGGCTGCCCTTCAGGACGACGACCTGATCACCAGCACCCACCGCGGACACGGCCACTGCCACGCCCGCGGCGCCGCGCTGACCAGGTCCGAGGAGGAGCGACAGGAGCACATCAGCAAGATGATGGCCGAGCTCTGCGGCCGCGACACCGGCTACTGTCGCGGACGGGGCGGCTCGATGCACATCGCCGACGTCGAGAACGGGAACCTGGGGGCCACCGGCATCGTCGGCGGGAACATCCCCGTGGCCACCGGCGCGGCGCTAGCCCAGGAGATGCAGGGGACCGGTCAGGTCGTGCTCTGCTTCTTCGGCGACGGCGCCTCAAACACCGGCAACTTCCACGAGTCGATCAACCTGGCCGCCGCCTGGGATCTGCCCGTGGTCTACGTGGTGGAGAACAACCTCTACGGCATGTCGGTCCCCATCGAGAAGGCCGCGGCGGAGCTGGACATCGCCGATCGGGCCTGCGCCTATGGCATCCCCGGGCAGGTGGTCGACGGCATGGACGTGCTCGCGGTGCGAGAGGCGGTGGGCCAGGCCATCGGTCGCGCCCGTCGGGGTGATGGGCCCTCGCTGCTGGAGTGCAAGACGTATCGCTGGTACGGCCACTCCCGCTCCGACCCGCGCAAGTATCGCACCAGCGAGGAGGAGGCCGCCTGGAAGGCCCGGGACCCCATACCCAACTTCGCCGCTCTCTTGGTGGAGCAGGGCATCGCCACCCAGGAGGAGGTCGACGCAGTCGAGGAGCGGGCCGAGGAGGAGGTCGAGCGCGCGGCCGAGTTTGCCCTGGGGTCGCCGACGCCGCCAGTGGAGGAGCTGGAGAGGTACGTCTACGCGCCCTTCGCGTGGACCGAGGAGGACATGGAGCGGGAGCGAGAGCTGCGGGAGCTCTGCCGGAACGGTGGGCCGGGCACGCGCCAGGTGACCTACCGCCAGGCCATCCAGGAGGCCCTGCGCGAGGAGATGGTGCGCGATCCGGACGTCTTCGTGATGGGGGAGGACGTGGGTCTCTACGGCGGGGCCTACGGCGCCACGCGCGGGCTCTTCGACGAGTTCGGCGAGGCCCGCGTCAAGGACACGCCCATCTCCGAGGCCGCCATCGGCGGGGCCGCGGTGGGCGCGGCCATGGCCGGCATGCGCCCCGTGGCGGAGATCATGTACGTCGACTTCACCCCGCTGGCCATGGACCAGATCGCCAACCAGGGGGCGAAGAACCGCTACATGTTCGGCGGCAAGACGACGGTGCCCATGGTGATCCGCACCGAGGGTGGGGCGGGGCGCTCCATCGCGGCCCATCACTCGCAGTCGCTGGAGGCCCTCTGGGTCCACTTCCCCGGTATCTACGTCGTCATGCCCAGCACGCCCTACGACGTCAAGGGGCTCCTCAAGGCCGCCATCCGGGACGACAACCCGGTGATGTTCATCGAGCATAAGATGATCTACGGCGTCGAGGGCCACGTGCCCGACGAGGACTACGTCATCCCCTTCGGCGTGGCCGACGTGAAGCGGGAGGGCTCCGACGTGACGGTCGTCACGTACTCCCGCATGGTGCACCGCGCGCTGGAGGCCGCCGAGCAACTGGCGGAGGAGGGGGTCAGCGTGGAGGTGATCGACCTGCGCACCCTCAAGCCCCTCGATATGGAGACCGTGGGGCGCTCGCTGCAGAAGACCGGGCGTATGGTGGGCGTCACCGAGGCCTACCAGACGGGCTCGTTCATCAGCGAGCTGATCACCCGCGTGCAGCAGGAGCAGTTCGACTGGCTCGACGCCCCACTGGAGCGTGTGTGCGCCGCCGACGTGCCGGTGCCCATGAGCGAGCCTTTGGAGGACGCGGCGATCCCGGGCGTTGAGCGCATCGTCGCCGCCATTCGCCGCACGCTGCGCTAGGAGGAACCATGGTACGCGACGTTATCCTGCCCAAGCTGGGACAGACGATGGAGCAGGGCACCATCGTCGAGTGGTTGAAGGAGGAGGGCGACCCCATCGACCGTGGCGAGGTGCTCTTCACGGTCGAATCGGACAAGGCGACGCTCGAGGTCGAGGCGCCGACGCGCGGCTTCCTGCGCAAGATCCTGGTGCCGGCTGGGGAGTCGGCCCGGGTGTTGACCCCTGTGGCGCTGATCACCCGCGAGCCGGACGAGGACCTATCGGGGTACGAGGCGGAGGCAGTTCCCTCTGTCGGGACGGGGGGCGCTCCACCCGCAGCCCCGGCCGAGCCCGAGGAGCCCGCGGCTGAGCGCCGGCCGGGCGAGAGGGAGCGCGTCTTTGCCTCGCCGCGGGCGCGGAAGCTGGCCCGCGAGGAGGGGGTGGCGCTGGCCGACGTGCAGGGGACCGGCCCCAAGGGGCGCATTGTCGAGCGCGATGTGGAGGGGTATCTCCAGCGGCGGCCAGAGGTCACGCCCGTGGCCCGACGGCTGGCGGAGCGCGAGGGCGTGGACCTCCAGGCGGTGGAGCCCATCGGCCTGGGCGGACGCATCATGAAGGAGGACGTGGAGCGCGCTCTTGCCGAGAGAGAGGAACCGATCTCGGTCGAAGCGCCGCCGGAGCCCGCCGCAGCGCGGGCCGAGGTCCCCATACGCGGCGTTCGCGCCCGCATCGCCGGCCGCATGCACGCCAGCCACCAGGTCACCGCGCCCGTCACCCTCACCACCGAGGTCGACGCGACGGCCTTCGTGGAGCTGAGGGAGCGCCTCAAGGCCAGCCTGGTCGACGAGCTGGGCTTCAACCTGGGCTACAACGACCTGCTGATCAAGCTGGTGGCGCACGCCCTGCAGGACTTCCCCTACATGAACGCCCGCCTAGAGCGTGATCCCTCTGAGGATCTCATCGGACGGGCGATCCGTCATCTGGAGCGCGTGCACGTGGGGCTGGCCGTCGATACCGAGCGCGGCCTGCTCGTACCGGTGGTGCGGGACGCGGATCAGAAGAGCCTGACGGAGATTGCGCGCAGCGTGAGAGAGCTGATCGATGGCGCGCAGTCGGGCAGCGCCACGCCGGACGAGCTGAGCGGCAGCACATTCACCATTACGAACCTGGGGATGTACGACGTCGACGCCTTCACCCCCATCATCAACCTGCCCGAGGTGGCCATCCTGGGCGCGGGACGGATCAAGCCCGAGCCCAGCGTGGTGGGCGATGAGATCGTCATCCGCCAGAGGCTCTGGCTGAGCCTCACGTTCGATCATCGTCTGGTCGATGGTGCGCCGGCCGCCCGGTTCCTCCAGCGCGTCAAGCAGCTTGTCGAGGAGCCTTATCTCTTGCTTGCATGAGCCACAGGTCTCTACGTCATGCTCACACTGGATCCGCGGGACTCAAGAAGCTTGTTTCTCAACCTCATGCAGGGCGGGTTTCTGTAAGGGTAGCGGCCCCCGCCGAAACTGGGTTGAGCCAGCTCTCCCACCCGGACCCCTCAAGGGGGGCACGAGTGTCTCATCACGGATTCGCAAGCCGCCAGAGGGTGGAGCCATTCACCTTACGCTCCCAGCGGATCTGGGTTTGGGTCGCTTGACCCCAACCCGTGATCCGCAGCTGGAGCGTGAACGCCCGTGAGGTGAACAGCCGCCTCAAGCCTTCAGTTTCTCAAACAACACAGGAAAGGAGGATACGTGAACACCTCGACTGAATTGACGCAAACTGTCAGAGCACTCGCCACCCAGGACTTCGAACCCCACTACGGGGAGCTGGAGGGCGCCTTTGAATCCAGCTCCATCTGGGGGGGCGTCCGTGACCAGGGGTCCCGCCTCTGGCTCGACACCGGCGACATCGAGGGTGCGGCCCAACACTGGTGCCGGGAGTTCGAGGCCCTCACCACCAACAACACGCTTCTCAACCGGGAGGTCCAGAAGGGCATCTACGACGACCTCGTCGAGAGCTGTGCCGCTGCCTTGAGCGGCCTCCCCGACCTGGATCGCCAGCAGCTGGTGATCGAGATCGCCCTGGTGCTCAACGCCTATCACGGGCTCCGCTTGGTGGAGTGCTTCGATGCCCACGTCAGCGTCGAGCTCCACACCGACCTGGCCCACGACCTGGAGAGGACCGTCTGGTACGGCGGTCGGCTCTTCGAGATCTGCCCGGAGCGCTTCATCGTCAAAGTGCCTCTCACGCCCCAGGGCTTCCTGGCGGCCCGGAAGCTGGGCTCTCAGGGGGTGAGGGTCAACTTCACGCTCGGCTTCTCCGCCCGTCAGAACTACCTGGCGGCGTCCCTGGCGGAGCCGGCCTTCGTCAACGTCTTCCTGGGACGGCTGAACGCGTTCATCGCCGACAATGGGCTGGGGGAGGGCGAGAACGTCGGCGAGCGGGCGACCATCGCCAGCCAGGAGGCGGTCGCGGGGCTGCGCCGTCGGGAGGGGCTGGAGACGCGGCAGATCGCGGCCAGCATGAGGGGCGGGGAGCAGGTGGCGAAGCTGACCGGGGTGGACGTGATGACCATGCCCTTGAGCGCAGCGGAGACGTTCCTCTCCTCCGAGTCCCTGGCGGAGGAGGCCCGGCCCTTCGCCGAGCAGACGTATCCGGTGGACCTGCGGGCCGAGGCCGAGCCCCTGGTTCGCACGCTGTGGGACGTGCCGGACCCGTTCCGGGCCGCCGTGCGTGAGCTGCGCGAGACGGCCCTGGAGGAGGCGTCAGGCGACGATCTGCGGGCCTTCTTCGACGCCCGCGGGTATGCCGGGCTCTTCCCCTCTTGGAGCGAGGCCGACGTGGAGGCGATCCAGGCCGACGGGAAGATCCCCGACTACGAGAGGTGGGCCTCCCGGCTGGAGGAGGACACGGTCGCCCTGGACGCCCTGATGAGCGCCTCGGGCCTGCACCACTTCGCGGCCGATCAGCGCGCCCTCGACGAGCGGATCGAGGAGCATTTGTCGTAGACGGGAGCGGGGGGCATTCTCTGCCTATGGCTCCCAGCGGATCCGCGATCCGCTGGATCCGCAATCCGGCTGGAGCCCTCATCACGAATCCGGCTGGAGCCCTCATCACGCTCGCTCCAGATCCGCGATCCGGCTGGAACCCTCATCATGCTCGCTCCGGATCCGCGATCCGGAGCCCGCTGGATTGCAAATCCAGCCCGAGCATGGGGTGGGCTGGAGCGTGGGGTAGCCTGTCGTCTTGACCCCCTTACCGATCCGTAGTATAGTGCTGCTGACTGCCCCCATACAGGACCTTAGCCCACCG
>CAZNRX010000002.1:0-141877 GCA_964575455.1 uncultured Anaerolineales bacterium
TGTCGCCTGTCGGTGATTCATCGACGGCTACCCCGATTTATTGAGAAGATACGTGCATCGCACGGTTGACGTGCAACGCACCGGGTTGATTCACCCGCTCGGCGCGAGCTCGATCGGCTCCGGCTCGCCCAGCACCGGGAGCGGGTGGCACACGTTCAGATCCCACAAGGCCAGCAGCAGCGCCAGGTACTCCCGCGTCTTCCAGATCACCTGCTCCGAGGCGTAGACCCGGCGGTTGGCGGTGACCGCCACCGCGTCCACGCCCAAGGCCTGGCAGGTGTAAACGGAGCGCGCAGTGTGGAAGCGCTGGGTGACCGCCACCACGCGCTCGACGCCGAAGATCGCCCGCGCGCGGTAGCAGCTGTCGTACGTACGGCGGCCGGCGTAGTCGAGCACGATGTCCTCCTCGGGCACCCCCAGTCGCATGGCGTACTCCTTCATCGCCTGGGGCTCGTTGTAGTCCACCCGGCGGTTGTCGCCGCTGCACAGCAGCTTCTGCACCTTCCCCGCCCGGTAGAGCTCGGCGGCCGTGGCCACCCGGTCGGCCAGGATCGGGGTGAGGGAGCCATCGGGCCAGAGGCCGGCGCCCAGCACCAGCGCTACAGGGCGTGGGGGCACCTGCTCGACTGTCTCGTAGATGCGTTCGTCGTAGCGACGCTCGACCCAGTATCGCAGGCCGAGCAGCACCCCCAGCGCGGCGATGCCGCAGGCCACGGTCAGCAAGAGGACCCGTCTCAAGAGCTTCATAGCAAGAGCCGCCGTCAAGGCACGATTTGCAGGATGTTGATCGCGGTGTTCGTGTCCGGCGCGCGTACCAGAAGCACGTAGCGGGCCGCGCGGTGGACGTTTACCGCGCCGGTGTCGGTCTCCCACCACTGACCCGGCAGCCCCCGCGGCGGATCGATGGGCCGGGCGGGGTAGTGGCGCTGCGGGATCAACAGCCTCAGACTCCTTTCGAAAGCCGCTGCCTCGGCGCTGGTTTCCCAGATCGATCGCCAGACCAGTGTGCGGCGCCCATCCTCGCGCTCCCAGACCACCAGCGTGTCTCCATCCCATCCATCGGCGATCTCCCGAGCCCTCTCTCCCGACATCACCTGATTCAAGAAGAGCCCGATGGCAAACTCCCCCAGGGTATCCTGGAGCAGCTGCCCCCATTCTTCTCCCAGGGCGGGGTCCAGGTCGGGCACGATGACCGTGGTGGGCTCGGCCGGCTGGTTCAGCCCCAGGTAGCGGGAGGGGTGAAGGATCTCCTCCGTCGAGCGGGGCAGATGGGTGTAGGAGCTGTTGACGGCCTCCCAGCCTCCGTGATCGAACACGGCGCGCGCGAAGGCAAGCCCCTCCTGGTTGGGGAAGCGCTGCAGCCTGGTCCACGCCTCAGAGCTTGCCAACGCGCCGCCATAGCGGGGGTGTTCCGCCTCGACGATCAGATCCGTCAGCCGTCCCCAGTCGACCGACGACAGATCCTCGCTGCTGTAGAGCGCCGTGGCGAGTGTGGCATCTCCCTCGACCAGCGCCTGAACGGCCAGCCGCTCGTCGGTGGTTCGAGTCCGGCCATACGCCGCCTCCAGGTCGAAGTGCTGATCCTGGAGGGCGTGGACGTAGGCGTGGGCCAGAAGCGTATGAGCATCGAGGTCGTTCTCCGGGCGGTTGGTGGCCACGTAGAGCTGTTGCTGCTCCGTCACGTAGATGCCGGCTGGGGCCTGAGCCTGGATCTCCATGGGAGCCTCGGGCAGAAGATCCAGGGCAGTGAAGGGGAGCACCGTCGATGCGGGATCGTCCTCCGTGTAGATGCTCTGGAGCGTCTCCTCCATCTCGCGCTGGTCCAGGAAGCTGAGCGGCACCTCGGCACGCGGTGAGAGGCCCCGGTCCGTCTCCACCTGGTGCGCGATCTGATCGAACAGGCGGGCCGCTCGCACCTGGGGCCAGATGCCTTCCTCGGGAGCCGGCGTGGACGTCGCTGGCGGCGGTGAGGGTGACGGCGATGTGGGTGTGACCTCGGTCGGGGTCGCTGGCGTCGCGACAGGGGCGAACTCCAGGCTCTGGAGTGACGTGATGAGGAAGCCGGCCAACAGAGCGAAGACGACGACGACGATCAGCACCAGGAGGAGGACGATGCGGCGCTGTCGTGGGGTGAAACCCGAGGCTCTCACATCAGCATCTTTCTGCGTTTATCCACACGCTGGGTGCTTACGTTCCCCGCTCGTGGCTAGCCAGCGCCTCTTTCTGGCGTTGGATGAGGTGACGGTGCTCGTTATCGCGACCGTCGGGCCGACGGCCATCACGGTGTGGAGAGCTGCTCTTCATAGCGGCTCACATTATACCATGCGCGGATTGGGCGACAAGAGCTATCTGGAGCGTTCTTGATCAACTGCTCCTGGCGGATTCGCGATCCGCCGCGTTGGATGCGGAATCGCCGGGCTACGAATCCGGCTGGAGTGTGGGGGCGATGAGGTGAAGGGTCATCAGCGCGACGCCGACCGCGCTGAGCGCCAGGTTGGCCCACTGATCGACCCGCCAACCCGCTACCGACGGCAGCTCATCGGCCCGCACGAAGCCCAGCCCGAGCGACCCGGCGCTGTGGAGTGTCAGCCAGAGGCTGAAGACGACCCCAGCGCGCCGGAAGCGGCGCCGGAGGGCCAGGATGATGCCCAACAGGATGGCGCTCCACCCAGCGCCCAATAGCTGCACTGGCACGCGCGGCTCGCGGATGCCGTACAGGTCGGGCAGATCGAGGCTTAGCGCCCACAGCAGCCCCTGGCCGGGGTAGGTCTCGATCCCCCAGGCGCAGCCGACTCTGAAGCACGCCAGCCAGCCGAAGACCGCCACGGAGGCCGCGCCGGGCGTCAGGACGTCCAGGAGGACCGGCAGCCGCAAGCCTCGTAGGGCGCACGCCGCTGCTGCCCCCGCTACCCCGCCCAGAAGCGCGCCTTGCCAGAGTAGTCCTCCTCTCCACAGCTGTAGGGCGTGGCTCGGGTGATCCGCGTAATAGGCCCAGTGGACGCCCACGTAGGCGGCTCGCGCCAGGACGAGGCCCCCCAGCGCGGCGGCCAGTGCCGCGTCGACCACGGGCCGCACGTCGATCTCCCGGCGCCTTGCGCCCAGGAGAGCGAGCACGGCGCCGAGCAGGAGCCCCAGGTTCACCAGAGCCGAGTAGCTGTGTATCACGAGGGGGCCCAGGTGGAGCATGGTCAGTGGGCCTAGGATTGCTCCATGGGGGTTGCCGTAAGCGCAGCGGCATCCTCGCCTTGGCCCCGGATCGCCAGATCCGGGGCGAGCGAGTTGAGTCGACCCAGGGCGAGCCGTTTGAGTCGATCCGGGGCGAGCAGACTGGGTCTGCTGAGCCCCGTTTCAGATCGACGCGTGGGTGACTCCCAGCGCTGGCTACTGGAGCTCGATGACCGCGCCGGCCTCCTCGAGCTGCGCCTTGGCGTCCTCCGCCGCCTCCTTGGCCACCGCTTCCAGCACGGCGCTCGGCGCGTCGTCCACCACTTCCTTGGCCTCTCGCAGGCCCAGGGACGTGAGCTGACGCACGGCCTTGATGACCTGGATCTTCTTGGGGCCGATCTCCTTGATGACTACGTCGAACTCGGTCTTCTCCTCTGCCTCTTCTTCCTCGGCGCCGGCGCCGGGCATTTGGCCCATGGCCACCGGGGCGGCCGCGCTCACGCCCAGTTTCTCCTCCAGCATCTCAACCAGCTGAGACGCCTCCAGCAGCGTAAGTTCGCTGATCTGATCCGCAATTTGCTCTAGCTCTGCCATTTGTAAGCTTCCTCCTTGCTCGTAAAGCGATGATTAGCGATGATCTCGTTTGATTCAGAACGGGTACCCGTATAGGGAGGTCAGGCTGGCTGAGCGGCCGCTTCCGGCTGGCCGCCAGCGCCTTCCTCCTCCAGTTTGTCCACGTAGGCCTGCAGCACGTTGAGCACCTGACGGACGCCGCTGGCGATGACGCTGGCCATCTGCCGGCTTGGGCCGTTGATCGCACCCAGTGCCTGCGCCAGGAGCACCTCGCGCGAGGGCAGCTTCGCGATGCTCTGCACCTGCTCGGACGACAGGAGGGACTCGTTCATCCAGCCCCCCTTGAGCGTGAGCACCTCTGTCTCCTCGCTGACCTCCACCAGCGCCTTGGCAATCGGGGGAACCTCCTCGTTGCAGAAGCTCACCGCGGTCGGGCCAATCAGCCACTCGTCCGGAAGGGACATGTTCTGTTCCTCGAGCGCCAGGTTCAGCAGGCGATTCTTGACCACTTGGAACTGGCCGGCCAGCGGGCGTATCCTGTTTCGGATCTGCTCCATCTCGCCAACGGTCAGCCCTCGGTAGTCCGCCAGGATGATGCCCTGGCTCTCTTTCAGCTGTTCTGCGTATTGCGCTACGCGTTCTACTTTCTCTTCTCTTGATAGCGCCAAA
This sequence comes from uncultured Anaerolineales bacterium, assembly GCA_964575455.1. GTDB lineage: Bacteria > Chloroflexota > Anaerolineae > B4-G1 > B4-G1 > SKLM01. The sequence continues at coordinate 4,408 of CAZNRX010000002.1, forward strand.
TCTATTCACCTCCTTCTGTTCGTCTGATCGTACGTGCACGAAAAAACCCTGGACGTGCCGATGCAGGGACGCACGTCCAGGGTTTGGATTCGTCACTTGCCTCGGCAGGCCCCAATTAAGCGCTCACGGCGCGCCTGCGGTCTCGGGCTATGCTGTTATGAAATGTCTGGGTCTAAAGCACGGCCTCCATAGCGAGAGCTTCTGTCGGGTCCACCTTGACGCCAGGTCCCATCGAGGAGGTCACGACCAACTTCCGTAGGTATCGCCCAGAGGCGCCGGACGGTCGGGCCTTCACCACAGCGTCCACTATGGCGGCAAAGTTGTCCAGCAGCTTGTCGGTCGGGAAGCTCACCTTGCCGATGGGCACGTGTAGGTTGGCGTTCTTATCGACGCGGAACTCCACGCGACCGGCCTTGATCGAGTCGATCATCTCCGGCAGATCGTCGGCTTCCACCAGCGTTCCCGCCTTGGGGTTGGGCATCAGCCCACGGGGTCCCAGGTAGCGCCCGAGACGCCCGACCTTGCTCATCATCTGCGGCACGGCGAGCGCGGCGTCGAACTCCATCCAGCCGTCCTCGATCCTCTGGAACCACTCATCGCTGTCGGCCACGTAGTCGGCCCCGGCCTCCTCAGCGATGTTGGCCGCTTCGCCGGCGGCGAAGACCAGCACGGTCACCTCCTTGCCCAGACCGTGGGGCAGGCGAACCGTGTCGCGAACCTGCTGGTCGGCATGGCGCGGGTCGACGCCCAGTCGAAAGTGAATCTCGACCGTCTCGTCGAAGTTGGCGTAGCTGATCTCATTGACCAGCTCCAAGGCTTCCCGCGGCGAGTAGAAGTTGGCGCGGTCCACCTGTTCCAGTGCTTCAAGATACTTCTTGCCGTGTCTTGGCATCGTTCCTCCGTGTGGTGCTAACGGGCCTCGCCCTCCCACAACTCCAATACTGACGTCTTGCTCAGTCTTCGATCTCTATGCCCATGCTGTGGGCGGTGCCCTCGATCTGGCGCATCGCGCCGTCGACGGTGATGGCGTTCAGGTCCTTCATCTTCGTCTCGGCGATGTCCCTCACTTGGTCGCGCGTGATGGTCCCCACCTTGTCCCGGTTGGGCTCCGAGGACCCCTTGTCCACGCCGGCTGCCTTACGCAGCAGGTCGGCCGTCGGCGGCGACTTGAGGATGAAGTCGAACGATCCATCCTGATAGATGGTGATCTCGGCCGGTATGATGTTGCCCGCCTGTCCGGCGGTGCGAGCGTTGTAGGCCTTGCAGAACTGCATCAGGTTGATGCCGTGCTGCGCCAACGCGGGACCCACGGGGGGGGCCGGGTTGGCCTTGCCAGCCTGAATCTGCAACTTGACGACTGCTTTCACTTTCTTCACGATGTCACCTCAAACAAACTCAAACAAGTACTTAGATTTTCTCAACCTGCAGGAAGTCAAGCTCCACCGGCGTCTCACGACCGAAGAAGGAGACCATCACGTGGACGGTAGCTCTCTCCATGTCGATGCTGTCCACAATGCCGATGAAGCCGTCGAACGGTCCGTCGACGATGCGCACCTTCTCCCCCGGCTTAAACGTCACCTTGATCTTCGGGGCCTCCGCCTCCATGCGCTCCATGATGTCGCTCACCTCTGATGGGCGCAGGGGCGTGGGCTTGTCGCCCATGCCAACGAAGCCGATGACGCCGGGCGTGTCGCGTACCGTGTACCAGGACTCCTCGTCCAGGATCATCTGCACCAGCAGATAGCCGGGGAAGATGCGGCGCTCGACCGTGCGACGCTCGCCCTGGCGGAGCTCCATCTCATCCTCGGTGGGGACGACCACCTGGAAGACCTTGTCCTCCATGCCCAGCGACTTGATGCGGCGATCGAGTTTGTGCTTGACCTTCTGCTCGCGGCCGGAGTAGCAGTGGATGACGTACCAGGCCCGATCGTCTTCAGGTTCGGCCAGCTCGGCTTCCTCGTAAGACGGCTCCTCGGCTTCGTCCTCAGACGCTACCGCAGCTGCCGCTGGCCCGGCCAGGGGCTCCTCTGCCTCGGATGCCGCGCCGGAAGGTGCTTCCGCCAGCGCAGCTTCCCCCTCTTCTGTTGCGACCTTTGCGTCCAGGTCCTCTTTCTCCGCGAACATAGGCTCAACTCGCTCGATGACTAGACCATCTGTCGTCTGATGATCACGGTTGCCAGGGTACTGGCCACTGCGGCGAAGATCACAATCCCGATGGCGACGGGGTCACGGCTGATCAGCCCTCGCAACTCCAGGGAGAAGAGATAGTCCAACAGACCCATCAGCACTGCCATGGCCATTGTCACGCCCAAGACGATCTTGGTGAGGTTCTCTGCCTCCTGCCGCGTGGGCCAGTGGACCTTGCGCAGCTCCGCGCGCGTGTCGCGCAGGTATTCCACCACTGCATTATCCCGCAACCAACTCAAGAATGCCCTGTTCTTCGTCTTTGATCTCGCCACTATGATGGCTCCCTGTGTGAATGTGCCTTAGGCTCTCTAGCTACCGATACCCTTACACTCTAAGACACCGCCCAACACCCGGCGGTGTCTTCAAGTTCTTCCAGGCAGGCCAGGCAGGAATCGAACCCGCAACCTTCGGTTTTGGAGACCGCTGCTCTGCCTAGTTGAGCTACTGGCCTACAAATACGCTACCGCGTCTCCCGGTGCAGTGTGTGCTCACCGCATCGAGGACAGTACTTCTTCAACTCCAGCCGATTGGGATCGTTACGTCGATTCTTCTCGGACGTGTAGTTTCGCTCCCTGCACTCCGTGCACGCAAGCGTTATAATTCGTCGAACTGGTTTTCTAGCCATTCCTATACCTCAAAGCAATCTTCCACACTATCTACACTGTCAAACGTCTCAAAGCCCACGATGGGAATTGAACCCATGGCCTCACCCTTACCAAGGGTGTGCTCTACCGACTGAGCTACGTGGGCCGGTCTCGATCTTGAGCTAGCTGCTCGGTCACTCGGCCCTAATTTTACACGATTCTGTGGGAGTGTCAAATGGGCCTGCCCCTTCAAGGCGAGTTGCGCGCTCCGATGGTGTGGAGTACAATCCCAGCGCTCTCAGCACAAGGTGAGGAGGTAGAGATCGCGGAAAGTGCCGACCGGGCTCTGAGTTATCTCACGTCTCTTTGCGCGGCGCTTGAAGGCGCCCAGAGGCTTCTCATTCTGCCCCACAACGATCCGGACCCCGACGCCATCGCCAGCGCGGTTGCGCTTCAGTGGCTGCTGCAGGAGGAACGGGACCTGGAGAGCCACATCGTCTATCGGGGGATCATCGGGCGCGCCGAGAACAAGGCCCTGGTGCGCTATCTGGGTTATCCGCTGAGGCCGCTGGCGGATGGCGAGCTGTCCAGATCCTTGCCGATAGCCCTCGTCGACACGCAGCCTGGGGCTGGCAACAACGTTCTTCCCCCGTCCGCGGACGTGGCCGTGGTCTTCGATCACCATCCCATGCGGCAGGAGACGTCCGCCGCCGATTTCGCGGACGTTCGACCGGGGGTGGGCGCTACCTCGACCATCCTGACCGAGTATTGTCGGGCCACCGGCTCTGAGCTTCCTCCATTGATCGCCACAGCCCTCTTCTACGGCATCAAGACCGATACGATGGGGCTGGGCCGAGGCGCCAGCCATTCGGACGTGGCCGCCTACTTCTACCTGCAGGCTCGTATCGACGTCCAGGCCCTGGTGAGGATCGAGCGCGCGCAGGTGCCCCCGGAGTACTTCAGGGGGTTGGTCTCTGCGATGCGGTCGGCCCGTGTCTATTCCGATACGCTGATCATCAGCAGAGTTGAGGGGATGGGACGCCCCGACCTGCCGGCCGAGATGGCGGACCTTCTTCTGCGCCTCGAGGGTGTTGAGTGGGTCATCTGCGCGGGGGTGTACGACGACGAGATGATGTTGTCGGTCCGGACAAACCACCAGCGGGGGGCGGGCCAGCTGATCCAGGACGTGGTCGGGCCTATGGGTTCGGCCGGAGGCCACGGGACGATGGCGGCCGGCCAGGTGCCCCTCAAAGGGTGGGATCCAGAGGCCCTGTTCCGTCAGCTCAGGCGGAGGACGCTTGAGCGTCTGGAGATCGCCCCTGACGTCTCCGGTGAGACCTTGATCTGACCGCTCTCCATCTCACCTACTCCTCTCCCAGAAGACCGGCTCCGGCGGCTAACTCCGCCATCTCCTGCGTGATCTCCTGGCGCAGCGCTGTCTGTATGGACAGCGTCAGATCCTCGATCAACTGATCGGCGTTCTGTGTGGCCGACTCCATCAGCTGGAACCGCGTCGAGTGCTCCGCTGCCGATGAGTCCAGCAGCGTGCTGTACAGCTGAACTGCAGTCCACTGTTCGACCACGGTGGCGTAGAGGCTCAGCGGGTCGGTGTCGATGATGGGCGGGGGCCACGGGCTGAAGCGCCCGGGGGGCCTACCCTCTGGCGAGCCCTCGTCTGTCGGGAGCTGGGGAGGGATCAGCTGCGTCATGATCGGCTCGAACGCGCCGGTGCCGCGGTAGCCATTGTAGATCAGGTGGACGGCGTCCAGCTCGTGTTCCTCGTACGCTGCCAGCCACCGGCGCGTCAGCTCCAAGGCCATGGAGATAGATGGGAGCGTCGTGACGGAGAGCGTGCCCGCCGGCGCAGCGTCGTGGCCACGTCGGCTGAGCACCCGCTGAACTCGGCTGCCCAGGATCTCCAGCTCGACCTGCATGCCCGTCGTGGACTGTCGGCGAAGGTAGCGCTCAGCCTCATCGGCGATGGCCACGTTGAATCGGCCGCACAAGCCGCGCTCGCTGCCGATCACCAGAGCCTTGAGCCGGGTGGCACGGGTGTGGCGCCCCCGGGGGCTGGGGGCAGGAGGGGTGGCTTCGCTGTCCATGCGTCTGCCTGGAAGCGGCACGAAGCGTGGCAGCCACTCCTGCAACCGGCTCACGATGCCCTGCTCAGCCTGGAGATGGGGCGCGAGCGCGGGCAGCATACGTTTGAGCCGCTCCGCATAGGCCCGCACGCCGCTACGCCGCTTGATGGCAGCCTGCCAGCTGCCCAGCGAGATGGTGCGCAGACCATTCAGGATGGGCTTGACGCTGCGGATGTTCTCAAGGCGTTCGCGAGCTCGTTCTACTTCTTCCATCCTACCTCTTCAGCTCCCGGTTCAAGGCGTTGATGGAGGGGGCAACGTCCCCTGGCGCTCAGTAGGTCTCGCTCCGTTTGATGTCCCAGACGAAGACGACCGCACCGCCCAGTCGAGGCCTCGCGGGCATGGGTGCGCTGGAGGCCTCCTCTCCTTCCACGGATTCCACCACGGGCTCTGAGCGGCAGGTGTTCTCAATGATGCTCAGGACGTCGTCAAGATTCTGGGCCTCTACCGCGATGAAGAGCGTCATCTGAGCCTGGCGCAGCATGCCGCCTCGGGTCTCCACATAGGTTGCCGTGTGATTGGCTGACACCAGTGCCTGCAGGACGCGTTCCGCCTCGCCACGCGGCATGATGGCCATGATCATCCTCATCGCTTGAGCCTCCTCTCCGACCACTGAGTGGCGTAGTTGAAGATGGTCGTCATCAGCGCCTCCCGGGTGTCTGGGACAAGCTCTCCGGTGCGGTTGATCTGTTGCAGGAGCTCTGGCTCTCGTTTCTCGACCAGGTCCAGCAGTCCTCTTTCGAAGGCTGGCACGTCGTCGACAGAGACGCGATCCAGGATGCCTTCGGTAGCGGCCAGAAGCATCACGATCTGGGATGAGAGTGCCAGCGGCTGGTGGATGGGCTGCTTAAGCGCGGCGCGAAGCCGGCGCCCTTGCTCGATCTGACGTCGCGTGGCTTCATCGACCTCGGCGCCGAAACGGGCGAAGCGGCGGACCTCCTCGTACTGCGACAGCTCCAGTCGAAGCTCTCCGGCCACCTCGCGCATGGCGTCCGCCTGGGCCTCGCCGCCCACGCGCGACACGCTTTGTCCCACGTCCACCGCGGGCTTGATGCCTCGGTTGAAGAGGTCGTTGTCGAGCACGATCTGTCCATCGCAGATGGAGATCAGGTTCGTCGGTATGTACGCCGAGACGTTGCCCCGCTGAGTCATCACGATGGGCAGCGCCGTCAGCGAGCCGCCGTCCTGTTCGTTGCTCAGCTTACAGGCGCGTTCCAGCAGACGCGCGTGTATGTAGAAGATGTCGCCGGGATACGCCTCTCGTCCTGGAGGACGGCGCAGGAGCAGGCTCAGCTCGCGATAGGCATTGGCGTGCTTGTTCAAGTCGTCGTAGACGATCAAAGCGTCGCGACCCTTGTCCATGAAGAACTCGGCAATCGTGCAGCCAGTATACGGGGCCAGGTAGCGCAGCGCCGGAGGATCCTCGGGGCTGGCCACCACGACGGTCGTGTAAGTCAGGGCGTCGTGTCGACGCAGCGTCTCGATGATGCTCAGGGCAGAGCTCTTCTTCTGACCGATGGAGACGTAGACGCATGATACGTCGCTCTTTCGCTGGCTCAGGATGGCGTCCACGGCGAGGGTTGTCTTTCCTGCCTGGCGATCGCCCAGGATCAACTCGCGCTGCCCGCGTCCAATCGGCAGCAGCGCGTCGATGACCTTCGTGCCGGTGTACAGCGGCTCGTTGACCGGGGCGCGCTCGACGATGCCCGCGGGCTCACGTTCCAGGAATCGTCTCTCGATGTCTTGGATCGGCCCTTGGTCGTCGAGAGGCTGCCCCAGCGGGTTCACGACCCGCCCCGACAGCTGGTGTCCCACCGGCACGCGAACGCGCTCCCCGGTGGCCGTCACCAGATCACCGCCCTGGATGCCCTCGTCGGGTCCCAGGAGGATCACATCGAGCCGTGCATGATCGAGGTTCAAGATCATGCCCCTTACACCGGTGGGGAACGCCACCAGCTCGTCCGTGCGCGCCAGCGGCAGTCCCGAGAGCGTGGCGACGCCATCGCCGATGTGCTGCACCGTCCCCACATCCCGGAAGATGACCCGGCTTCGCTGCTCCCTCGCGTGCTTGCGCAGTGCCTCCAGCAGCGGGGTCACCTCTGTTCCGGCTTCGGGGCTCGCGGCGATCTCGGAGACGCGGTGCTTGAGACGCTCCGGGAAGGTGATCTCCTGGACGTCCGGTTCGCCCTCCTGCTCCACCAGCTGCTCGTGGATCGTGTCGACCAGGGTCGAGATGTCGGGCTGGATCTGCTCGCTACGTCTCGGCTTGCTCATCGGTTAAGCGCTCTCTGAGGGCCTGTGAGATCTGCTCCCGCAGCTCATCCAGCCGGCCGGAGATCGAGTTGTCGACCACGATGTCGGCCAGGCGGACGCGCATCCCCGCCGCGAGGGAGGGGTCGGTCTCCAGCTGCATGTCGACGTTCCGGTCCGCCAGGGCGGTGAACGTGCGGGCCAGCTCTCCCTGTTGCTCCGACGTCAGCGGTTTGGCCGTGGTCACGTGCGCCGTGGGCGTCCGTTCGCCCAGCGAGCGTCGGAACGCCCGCACGCGCTCCATCTCCTCACGGCCCATCTCCCAGATGCGGTCGCCCAGCTGCGCAACCAGCGCGTCGTGCACCTCCGGAGGGGCCGCCTGTTTGATCACCTCGGTCCCGACATCGAGGACGGCGTCGATCAGCTCACCGTGGAACTCGTCCACCGCCTGCTGACGCATCTGCTGGACGTCCGCCCGTGCGTCGCTCAACATCTCTTCGATGTCTTGCCGCACGTCCTCCAGCATCCGCTGGCGCTCGGCCTCGGCTTGCTTCTGAGCTTTCGTGATGATCGTGTCCGCTTCCTCCTCGGCCTCCGCCAAACGCGCCTCCAGCTCCTCGCGCAGCTTCTCGGACGCCTGACGATCCTCCCTGATTTGCCTCATCATCTCTTGTTTCTCGGCGCGCCGCTCTCGCACCCGGTTCATCACGGGCCGGAAGGCGAGGTAGTAGAGCGCCGCGGCCAGGACCAGGAAGTTGATAGCTTGGAAGGCGATCGTCGCCCAATCAATAGTCAGCATGCATTATACCCCGGGGAAGAAGCGATCGATCACTGGGTTGGCGAATATCAGGACCAGGATGACCAGGAGGACGTAGATCGCTGTGGACTCCAACAGCGCCATCGAGATGAGCAACGTTGTCCGGAGGTCGCCGGCGGCCTCGGGTTGGCGGGTCATGCCCTCCAGTGCCTTAAGCACAGCCCGGCCCTCGACGAGGGCTGGAGTCAGCGCGCCCAGTACGATCCCGAGCGTTGAGCCGACGATCGTGACCAATGTGATGAGCGTTCCCGGATCCATGTCTGTCATAGGTAATCTCCTCATTGTATCTGTTCTGACGTCTGATTGCCTGGACTAGCGCGTCGCGGCCCCGACGCCGGTCCGGCCGGAGTGCGATGGCCGTCGGCACTAGGTTTCTGCACTATCCTCAATCCCTTCGGTCGTTTCCGGCTCTTTGAGCCCGGTGCTGATGTAGACGGCCGCCAGGGCCGTGAAGATGTAGGCCTGCAGCAGGCCGGTGAATATGTTCAGCCCGATGACGGGCAGCGGCACGAGAAGGGGGATAAGCATGAAGACGACCACCACGATGAGCTCTGTGCTGAGCACGTTTCCGAAGAGCCGGACGGCCAGCGACACCGTGCGGCTGATCTGCCCGATGATCTCCAGGGGCAGGAGGAAGATCGGCGAGGCCAGGTTCTTGAGATAGCCGAGAACCCCCTGTTGGCGCATGCCGTAGTAGTGGACGGAGAAGAAGACGACGACGGCGAGCGCCACGGGAGTGTTCAGGTCGCGCGTGGGAGCCACGACGGGCAGCATCGTGCCCCCGGGCAGTGGGATCGTCGGCAGGATGCTGAAGATGTTGGCGAAGGCCACGAAGATAGCCAGAGACCCCAGAAACGGAAGATATCGCTCGAGGCGGTAACCTCCGAGCAGGTCAGCGATCAGATCCTCCAGGAAATCGAGCAGCATCTCAAGCATCACAGGGCGCCGGCGACGAATAACGACGGCGAGCGCAATGATGATGACCATCATCATCCACGTCGCAACGACAGTGTCTCGTACGTTGACGCCGAAGATAGAGAAGACGACCTGAGGGAAGAATCTATCCATAAGTCACTCCTGTGAGCTCAACCATCTCGGAAGGACCGCGCGCTCCCCGGCAGTATGAACCCAGATCACGGTCGCCGAGCGAGCGAGCCAGAGCCCAGCGAAGGCGAGGAGCCCGGGACGAATGCCGCGCGTCAAACCGGCGATGAGCAGCGCAGCGACGAGGGTCAGGCGCAGCGCCATTCCGCCCAGCGTGAGCAACAGCGGGCTGGCCTCCATATCTGTCCGAAGCCGAGCGACGGTCCACCAGCGGGTGAGGCTGGTCAAACCGCCGACCACGCCTCCCGCCAGCAGCCAGAGGCCGGTCATGGCGCCGCACCGTCCTCTTTCTCCCTTTGCTCCATCCTCCCCTCGCATTGCTGGCGAGAGCGCTCGTCCACGCGGTGGATCGACCGGATCACGTTGTAGAAACCGGTGGCGATGCCGAAGAGCAAGAGGCCAAGGGTGAAGACGTATCGCGTGTTCAACGCATGGTCCAGCACGTACCCAATCAGCACCCCGCCGAAGATGGGCAGCGCCAAGTCCCAGCCCAGGGATGTGGCCCGCAAGGCCTCTCTCCATATCTCCTGCTCGCGTCTATTCATGGTCCGCTGTCAGCGTGCCTCGGAGCGTGACGTCCGGTTCTGTCTCCAGCTTGCCCCACAGCTCCCGAGCCAGCCGTTCGAACCGCCTCTCCTCCGAGACCGTGGAGGTCCTAGGCGTTGTCTCGGCCTCACACTGCCCACTGGTGAGGACCGTCACCCGCTCACGTTCGACTTGCAGAATGCCCGCCTCGGCGTTGAACACGTGCTCGCCGGCTTCGTCGGCGTAGCGCAGCGGAGCCGTGATCGTCTCGGCCAGCAGCGGGGCGTGGCCGGGATAGATGGTGATGCCTGTTCCGTCGACCAGGCGGAGGTGGACCCACCTCGCTTCGCCGACTTCAAGCAGCATCTCGGCCGGATTCAACACGCTCAGTTCGAAGGTCTTGGCCATGCTCGTTCGCTGCTCAAGCGCTGCCTCGGGCTGAGGGCTCCTCCGTCCTCACCATCTCGGCCTTCTCGACCGCCTCATCGATGGTGCCCACCATGTAGAACGCCTGCTCCGGCAGCTCATCGTGCCTTCCGTCAAGGATCTCGCGGAAGCCGCGCAGCGTCTCGTCGAGCTCCACGTACCGGCCGGGGATGCCCGTGAACGGCTCCGAGACGAAGAAGGGCTGGGTGAGGAACCGCTGCAACCGCCGCGCGCGCTCGACCGTGGCCCGATCCTCCTCATTCAACTCCTCTATGCCCAGGATGGCGATCACATCGCGCAGCTCCTCATAGCGTGCCAGGGTCTCTCGCACTCCGTTGGCGATGGTGAAGTGCTCCTCTCCCACGCCCTCCGCCGTGAGCAAGGTGCTACTGGAATCCAGCGGGTCGATGGCCGGGTAGAAGCCGCGGCTGGCCTGGCGCCGGGTGAGGATGGTCGTGGCATCCAGGTGCGCGAAGGTGGCCACCACGGCCGGGTCGGTCATGTCGTCGGCCGGCACGTACACGGCCTGCACCGACGTGGTGCTGCCTCCGCTGGCGGTGGTGGTGATGCGCTCCTGCAGCTCGCCCATCTCCGTGTCGAGCGTCGGTTGGTAGCCGACGGTGCTGGGCAGGCGTCCCAGCAGGGCCGACACCTCCGCGCCGGCCTGGACGTAGCGGAAGATGTTGTCGATGAAGATCAGAGCCTCCCGCTCCTCCTGGTCGCGGAAGTACTCCGCCATGGTCAATGCCGTGAACGGGACCCGAAGGCGAGCGCCGGGCGGCTCCTTCATCTGCCCGAAGACGAGGATCGTGCTCTCCAGCACGCCGCTGCGCTGGAGCTCGCGCCACAGGTCGTTCCCCTCCCGGCTCCGCTCGCCCACGCCGGTGAAGACGGCCACCCCCTCGTGCTCCTCAATGGTGTGGCGCATCAGCTCGATCATCAGCACCGTCTTGCCCACACCGGCGCCGCCGAAGAGCCCGATCTTGCCGCCGCTGGGGTAGGGGGTGAGCAGGTCGACTGCCTTGATGCCCGTGACGAACGGCACCTCGACCACCTGCTGGTCCTGCATGCCCGGGGCCTTGGCGTGGATGGAGCGGCGTTCGGCGCGTGCTGGCTGGTGACCCCCGTCGATGGCCTGCCCCAGCACGTTGAACATGCGGCCCAGCGTCTCCCGCCCTACTGGGACGTGGATCGGCTGCCCAGTGTCGCGCACGCTCAGACCGCGCCGCAGGCCCGACGTGCCGCCCATGGCGATCGTGCGAACCGTGTGCGGGTCGACGTGTTCCTGGACTTCGACCACGAGGCCCTGTTGCTCCTCTCGGTCGATGACCAGGGCGTTGTGGATGCTGGGCAGATCGCCGGAGGGAAACTCCGCGTCGATCACCACACCGGCCACGCGCACGACAGATCCTCTTCTCTCCACGGACAGACTCCTTGGGTATCCTTGAAGAGACATTCTACCATAAGATTGTCGATAGGCCAATGAATGACGAACGCACCTCATCCCTCCCCCGAGGAGTTCCGTTGGTCGTCAACGGAGCAGCTCCCTCCGCACGTCGCCGATGCGCCGGACGCGCCGCTCCCGCAGATCGGCCACGAAGTCGGTGTAGCGCGCCACTGCCTCCTGAGGTACGTGGTCGCTCTTGGCGTGTTGCACGAAATCACCGGGCCGCTGCTCCTCCCACAACAGGCGATCGTGCTCGCCATCGCATTCGTACACGCGGTCGATCCACCGCCGCATGGAGAAGCGGTGGCCCTCCGTTCCTAGATAGACCTTCAACCTAACGGTGGCCAGGTGCGCTGGATCGACATCGTTCTGATGGCAGAGTTGTTCGTAGGTCTCGTCCAAGGTGTCGGCGTGGAGGTTCGAGGCGATGAAGTGGCCGTCGGCAGCCAGGCGGAAGAAGGCCTCGGCGTCGCGCCCCCAGATGTAGGCGTAGTAGGTGGTCGCCGGGCTGATCTCGTGGGCCACATAGCAGACCTCCCCGGGGGGCTTCTGCGGGGCTTGCGAGAGCACGGCGCTGTGGTCGACCGCCTGCAGCGCCACGTCGTCCGGCACGAAGTTGAGAAGCGCGCACATGACCGTCGTCTTGCCCGCTCCGCCGGGCTTGGCTCCCACGAGCAGCGACACGCCCCCGCGCATGGCAGCGGCCAGGTACCCGGTCAAGGAGAGGTCGATTGAACCGTCGTCGAGTAAATCGATCAGCGACAACATGCGTCCCCCGCGCTGGTTGCAGGCGTTGAGGGCATCCACGTGGGCCTTTATCGATGTCATGAACCTACTCCGTGGGGTTGGTTTCGCGAGCGTAGCAAAGCCGCCCGTGTATGTCAGGGTTCAGACGACGGCTCCTGCCCCAAGCTACGTGGGTTCCATATCGGTGACCAACACGTACCTGGCAAGTCAAGCTTCTGCCGTTCACCGCTGCCGATGTCAACGATTTGAAGATCGGGTCCCTCTTCCCCAAATCGAGTTAGCGCCAACCGCTCCCCACCGGGCGACCAGGTCACCATGGCGTTCTCCTCACGGAGACGGATAGATCCGTCAAGCTCGATCAGGCTGGTCCAGATTTGGTCCCCATGGTAAGCGAAGAGGTGCACCCACTGACCATTGGGTCCCCAGGAGAGGTCCACGATGCGGCCGAACGCCTGTCGCAACAGACGATGCTCGCCGGGCCGTGCAAGGAGGATGATGCTCTCTATGCCTCCCTGGTTGTCAAGCTGAGTCACACCTATGGCAATCCATTCGCCGTCCGGGGACCAGGCCAGTCTGAAGGGCCGATCAGATGCCGCTGAGGAAGTCCGCGTGAAGCCGAGCGTTTCCCCGAGCGTATCTCGGTCCAGCAGCGTCGTCGAGTTGCCCGCAGCGAGGTCATAGGCCACCAACGCTTGCTCGGTGCTGATCGTGGCGATCTGCCGACCTCCCGGCCCTCCCGGCGACCACGCCGCCGCGTAGCCTTCGCCGACCCGGCGAAGCGCGGTGCCATCTCCCTGCGCTACGAAGAAGTCGTGGACGGCGGCTTCGGAGAGCCACGCTTCGGATTCCGACGCGGGACCGGAGGGCTGAGCGTAGAGCAGCGTGGAGCCGTCGGGCGACCAGGCGATGAACTGGCCCTCAAGCCTGGTCTCGTCACCTGTTTCGAGGTCGACGATTCTGGTCTCTACGTCGAATGAGCTTGGAGACTCATAGAAAGCGACGCGATAGGCCAGCCGGCTCCCATCGGGCGACCAGCCAGAAGGTCCCATGTAACCGGGGTAAGGTGCGGCCCCGTCGGGGACTGCCAGGCGTTTGAGCGCATCACCCCCGGTCTGTAGAAGGAAGTAGCCGGGCGTCGATCTGGACCCTCGCTGCAGGAGCACCGTCCCATCGGGCGACCAGGAGATGGGCACCAGGGCCTCATCCGGCGGCCGGGCGGAGAGCAGAACCGGTTTAGCCGATCCCAGCCGCCAGCCCCAGAGCTCCGCGGCGCGGAATGCCTGCGCCTCCTCCGAGCAGCCTATCAGAAGATCGTAGCTGGCAAAAGCGGACAAGTCGTCGCTTGACGGGGCTGTCTGCTCCCGGACGTAGGCCGGGAACTGAAGCTCCACGGATGATCGTGCGGGCCAGGGCACGGGACTAAGGAGCTGCTCCGACCTGCTGGCTTCGGGAACCGAATCAAGCAGCTCGGCCCAGGGCACGTGATTGAGGAGTTGCTCCGTACTGCTGGCTTCACGAAGGGGATGAAGCAACTCCGCGACGGCCGACGGGCTCAGCTCCTCCTCAATGAAAGCCATCAGCAGGTCGATCTCGGCGGCAGCGAGCGGACGATCCGGGTCATCTGGCTCCATCTGCCACAGACGCCAGAGGGGGATCCAGGCCTCATGGTCGAGCGCGTCGCGGACCAGCGCCAGGTTGGGCGAGACAGGCTTGCTCACCTCGAGCTCGGCCTTGAACCGGGCGCGGAGCCGCTCCTCGACAAGCGCGCCGCCGTGCTTATCCGCTGGGCGGGGGCCGATCTGGCGGGTGATCAGATGGTCGACCAGAAACTTACCCAGGCTCGCCTCCCAGGCCGTCTGGGCTGCGGCATTCGTGGGCGCGCCGACGAGGAACGACGCTGGCAGGACGAGGTCGTCCGCTTCAGCGCCCTCCTCCAGGTTGGCGGCGAGGCTCACGTTCAAGGTAGTATCGAATCCGACGACCGCGGGCAGCCCTCTGGCTTTGTCGGGGTCGCTGGTCGAGTCTATCCCGAAGGGCGAGTACCGCTTACATGGCGCCAGGCTGCAGAATCGATAGGGTAGGTCAGCGAGTTGGCGCGCCAGGGAGTCCATCCGGATGGGATCGTTGGCGAAGATCGCGATCTCAAGATCATCCGAGACGAAGACCACGTCGTGGCCGCCATAACTGGCGTCCAGCTTCGTGTGGAGCCAGCGTCCGTCGCTGGTGTGGCGGTAGAAGCGGACGGCGCGAAAGGTAGCCTTCTCACCTGACGGGAGCGTCGCTCTGTGGATGATCACCACCTGCGCCCGCTCGCCCACGATGCGGGCGCTCTCAACGGTGGTGCTGACGGGACTGGTGAAACCCTGCAGGGGTAGGGGAAGCCCGCGGGTCTCGAGGTAGGCCTCCTGTGCCTCCTTCCAGGAGCGATCGGCTGGATCCTGCAGGCTGAGATAGAGCTCGCCGTCGTCCTCGTCGAGGGCGCGAAGCTCCAGCTGCGCCACTTGCCGCACCTGGGCCTCAGCCTGGGTCAGGTTGCGCTGGCGGTCACGCCACCAGGCGTAGATGCCGCCAATGAGGACGAGGAGGGCCAGGAGCCAGGGCAGCCAGCGGCGCCATGCGCGTTGTGCACCTTCCTCCCCTTGGCCTCGCTCCTCCGGGAACTCGTCCCCGAAGCGCCATTCGAAATCTGAGGACATGCTATGAGCTCCTCTGAAGTGCCCGTCCGCCCCAGGCCAGCAGGCCGCCGAGTATCAGCATAGGAGAGCTGAACACCACGTTCTGCAAGAGGACCATAGCCAGGCCTCTGCCCCCGTAGCCGTAGTGCCGGGCAGCGCTCACCAAGTTTCCCCCCACGAAGATGGCGACGTACAGGAAGATCCCCGCGGCCCCTGCCAGGCAGGGGACGATCATAGCTCTCCTCAGGATCGGCTTGAAGGGCTTGGAGGGAGACGCGCCAATCCGCAGTTGCCTGAGAAGCCAGGCCGGTGGATCAAGCAGGCACGCCCCGACGAAGAGCGACAGCGTGAGAGGCACCAGGGCGTAGCGCAGGCAGAACATGCCGAGGCTGAAGCCAGCAAAATCGCCCTTGGCCACGGCCCTCTGATAACCGTGGATCGCGTCCACGCCGATCACGAGACAGATTGCCAGAGCCGCAATAGCGGCACCGAGCAGAATACGGCTCACAATCACGCGCATAGGCACCCCCTGTCATAGCAGGCTACCAGGCAGCGTCAGGTTTGTTGAGCCTCCTCCGTCATCGCCCACGATCCTCGCGCAGCAACGTCGTGCCATCGGGGGCGCCGAACGCGGGTCACAGACCCACCGGGAGCAGGAGCTAGCAGCATCGGCCTGTCCGCTACGGTACCGGACGTTCGCCGCCCAACGTCTGCACCGCCCGCCGCACAGCGTCGACGTCAGGATCGCGCAGTGCGGCGTCGGGGCCGGGTCGTTCATCCATCGCGATACAGACCGTCCCCTGCCGACAGGGAATCGCCATGTCGACGACATACTCGACGCCCCCCTCCCGGAGCGGAAACTCGCGCTCCGGATGGAGGTTCTCCTCCTTGAGGGTCACGTAGAGGCCGTCGGCGCCTGTGGCATAGAGGTCGTTGATCTCGTCGGCGGCCAGGAATCGGTCCCAGGTCGACTCTATGAAGGTGATTCTCCGCCAACGAAGGCTGGGGATGGGCTCGTCCCGCTTCATGAGGCGGCCCAGCTGGAGCTTGTAGTAGGGTTCGTCGGCGCGGGGGTGGTCGGGCTGGCGCGGAAGGAGGTCGCGGCGGCGCACCAGCTCGTGTCCCTCGACGGGAGCGTAGTAATGAATGGCCCACTTCTCGTCTCCGAAGGCCTTGGTGAAGTAGAAGGCCAGCACCACCGCCTCCGTGGTGCTTTCGGGGGCGTGCCGCTTGGGGATGCGGTACCAGCCCTCCTCCCGTGCGATGGCGAAGTCGCGTCGGCTGGTCATGATCCCGACCAAGACGCGGTCCGATGGATAGAACATGGCGGCACCTCCGAGCCTCTACGACCTTCGACCGTTCAGGCTCTGGAGGCCCTCAGGACCTCCGGAGCTCTTCTTTCAGCGAAGCCGTCGGGAACTGATCTCCTGCAGCTTCTTCTGCCCCTCTGGGGAGAGGCCCAGTGTGTCGATCTCCTCCTCCAACTGTTCCAGCGTTCCGTTGCCCCCCACGTAGCCGTTGACGCGCGCCACGGCGGTGGAGTCCACGAGGTCCGTAGGATCGGGATAGATCGCCTCGAACTCCTCCATCAGATCCTTGACCCCGCGCAAGCGGTACTTCTGATGGTAGTCTTCAGCGCGCCAGAACTCGATGTAGGGGACGATCTCCGTAGAGATCTGGTCGCCGCGCTCGGTCTGCTGGCGTTCCTTGGTCTTCTCCGCCAGGCGTATCTGCTCGTCGTCGTGATAGAAGATGATGGAGGCATACTGGCTTGAAAAGGAGCGGCCGACGGGGTTGTGGCTGTTCCAGAAGATCTCCAGCAACTCCTCGTACGTGATGAGCTTGGGATCGTAGTCGATCTGAATCGTCTCACTGTGGTTGCCCAGGTTGTGGTAGGTGGGGTTGCTTTTCGACCCACCTGCATAGCCCACACGTGTGCGCACGACGCCCGGGAGACTCCCGAACCGGGAGTCAGGTCCCCAGAATCACCCCAGGGCGAAGGTCGCGGTCTCCGTCTCCTTCGGGGCATTGAGGTCGATAGACGGCAAACTGGATGCCGTCTTTGATGGTGTTGAAGAAGGGATCATTGTTGCTCTCTCTTTCGCGGGCATGAGGAGGATCACTGCGATTGCGATCCCCACGACAGTCAAGGGTAAGACGACATATCTCAGGAGGATCTGTGTCGCTCCAGTTGTCTTGTGCGTCATGGTCTGCTGCATACCTTTCAGGTTGCTTGATGCTACGCCTACGTTTGTCTTATCTTCATCAAGGATTCTAACATAATTGAACCTATCGGCAACCTGTCCGTCGAGTCCGGCGCCCGGCCAGGTTTGTCAAAAGAACCTGGGCGTGTTAGAATACTCGCCGTTTCGAGACTTCATCACTGACTGAGCTCACTCAAGGGAAAGCTCCAAGGACGCGGTCTTGTTTTCCTGTGAGGGGAGGGATCGATGGACAAGAAGTTAGGGAAGCACCCGATGCTGGGCGCCGAGACGCCGTTCGCCCGGCTTCTACGACGGATTGGTTTCAGCCGGTTGGTTCTTGGTGTCGTTGCTCTGCTGGTTGTGGTGGCTGTGCTATTGCCGCCGGTTTCGCTCTTGAGTCGGCTTGGCATTGTAGGGTATGAGACCCTCAACGCTGACAGCGTCGCCGTCTCGCACCCCGATGGCGTGACCCTTCAGGTCGATCCGGAGGCTTTCACGGAGCGCCTGCGCGTACGGCTCGATTCAGTGCCCCAATTGGCGTTCCTGGAGGGATCGGCGGGCTCTGAGCTCAAAGAAGCAGCCAAGGCTCTGCCCGAGCACCTGGAGATCAAGAGCCCCTACTACAAGATCCAGACGCGCGGGACGACCTCCCAGCCGATCTGGGTCGACGTGGTGGTGCCGAACGAGGCGGAGCCCTGGGAGACGATCGACCTCTACACCTGGGATGGCGAGCGCTGGACGTGGGTGGGGAGCGATCTTCACGCCGAGGAGGCTGGCAGCGAGTTCATCCGGGCTCACGTGATGGAGGTACCGGCGTCCGTCGTGGTGATGCAGAGCGCTCCCACGGACGAGCGGGTCGCGACCTACCTGGATTCGGATGACGACTTGAGTCAGGTTCATCTGTTCGATACGGTGAACCCCACCGGGCTGCTGATGGGCACGATGGGAGGCTTTGCCGGTGACGTGGATGGTCTGACTCTGCCCAAGGATAGCGCTGGCTGCGCTGTTCTTCCGGCGCTGCGCAATTGGGCGCCGGGGGGGAGTGTGAATACGGGGCTGCTAGGCGACTTCCTGGATGATGCTGCAGCGCAGGAGACGCACATCGACAACGTTGTGCAGATGTGCACCGAGCGTGGTTTCGACGGCGTTGAGGTCGACTACCGGGGCGTGGCCGTGGAGCAGCGCGATGCATACACCTCCTTCATCAGTGCCTTGGCCGATGCCCTTCACCAAGAGGGGCTTCGTCTCATTGTGACGGTTGCACGTCCGCGTCCCCTAGACGGTGGCTGGGAGAGCGGAGGCTACGATCTGCTGGCGCTGGGCCAGGGCGCGGACGTCGTCCGGGTGCCGTTCCCCTCCGATTCAGAGGCCTATGCCGACGGCGGCAGGGCACATCGCCTGCTGGACTGGGTCACGGCGCAGGTACCCCGCCACAAGCTGATGATGCTGGTCTCCTCGCTGAGCACCACTGTGGTCGAGGGCACGGACGTGCGCCGGCGTGTGGCGGCTGAGGAGGCGCTGGTGCCCTTCGGCGACGTCACGGTGCTCGACGGGGTCGAGGAAGTGGAGCCACAGTCCACGGTGGCCCTTGGCCTTTCGGGCTCCCTCTTGAGCACGATACCTCAGCCCGAGGCTGGCACCTATGCTTTGCGATACAAGACCGACGAAGGGGACGTGTGCACGGCCTGGCTGGGCACGGCTGCCAGCCTGGTCGACAAGCTGGCCTGGGCCAAACGGTACCACCTGGCCGGCGTGACCGTGGCCGATGCCCTGGATCCAGGCAACGTAGACGGGATACTGGATGTCGTGGCGGCCTATCCCGACGTCGAGACCGTGGCTTTGCCCGGGCTTGAGGGCATGCAGATCGCCTGGACGGTCAAGCACGATGGGCAGGAGGTCGATGGTCGGAGCGGTCCTCTTGCCAATCCGAGCTACATATGGATCGCTTCCGAGGCACCGGGCGTCTACACGGTCAGTGCGTCGGTGGCGGGCTTCGATCATGGATCGGTGGCGATCACGGTGGCGGAGCCGGAGCCAGAGCCGGAGGAAGCGGCGTCGGAGACGATCACCGAGACCGAGACGATGACGGATACGGCTGCGGTGACCGAGCCCTCGGCCCGCGAAAGTCAGGAGGTCTCAGAGGAGGCCGAGCCTGACTGCCTCGACGCCACGTTCCGGGCCGACGTGACCGTGCCGGACAACACGCAGATGGAGAAAGGCGAAGCGTTCGAGAAGACGTGGCGGGTTGCCAACACGGGTTCATGTGCCTGGCCGGAGGACACCGTGCTGCACATCATCGGCGGTGAGCAGATGGGAGCGCCGGACAGCGTCGACGTCTCCTCCGTAGAGCCTGGTGACGAGAAGGACATCACCGTCTCGATGGAGGCTCCGTCCGAGGACGGGACGTACACCGGCAAGTGGCAGCTTAGGACCGGGGAGACCTCGTTTGGCACTCAACTGTGGGTGAAGATCGTGGTTGGGGAGCCTCAGCAGACGGTGCCTGTAGTGGCACCCTCGGGGGGCGGCAGTTTTGAGCTGGGGGGACACGTCAGGGACCTGGGCTTCCCCTACGCGGATAAGATGCACTACGCCGGCATGAACTGGGCCAAGGTGCAGGTGCACTATCCTCAGGACGCCTCGGGCATCATCGCGGCGGCCCACGCCAACGGCTTCAAGATCCAGCTGAGCGCCAAAGGCCCGGCCGACATGGTCACGAATCCGGGGTTCGAGCAGGACGTGGCGAACTGGGTGGCGGGGCTGGCGGCAAGTGGAGCGGACGCCATCGAGGTCTGGAACGAGCCGAACATCGATCGCGAGTGGCAGATTGGTCACATCAGCCCGCAGGCGTACAAGGGTCTGTTGTGCGCTTCCTATGCGGCCATCAAGAACGCCAACTCGGGCACGGCTGTCATCAGCGCCGCCCCCTCGCCCACAGGTTGGTTCGGAGGGTGCAGCCCCAATGGCTGCGATGATCAGCCATGGCTGGAGGAGTTGTACAACGCCGGTGCGGCCCAATGCATGGACTACATCGGAGCGCATCATAACGGCGGTGCGACATCACCATCTGCCAGCACCGGGCATCCGGGTGACAGTGGCGGTCATCACCATTCCTGGTACTTCTTGCCGCAGACCCAGCTCTACTACAACATCTTCCGTGGCAGCCGCAAGCTGTTCTACACCGAGATGGGTTACGCTTCGCAGGAGGGCGTCCCCACGTTCTCCGATCAGTTCGGCTGGGCGCGGGGTATCACCAATGCGCAGCAGGCAGCCTGGCTGAAAGAGGCGGTTCAGCTGAGCATCAACACCGGGATGGTGCGCTGTATCATCGTCTGGAACATAGACTTCGTTCGCTACGGCACCGATCCTCAGGATGGCTTCGCCATCATCCGTCCCGGCGGTGCGTGCCCGGCCTGCGACACGCTGCATAGTGTGTTAGGAACACGATAGCCACGCCAAGGCTTTTGACCTGTGCGGGGATCATGCTATACTGTTGGTTGGGTTGGGCCTGAGGACGCCCCCTAGGCGGATCTGAGGGCATCTCTATCGGCAGTGGGCGCCAGGCTGCGCTTTTCCCGTGTGTGTCAGACGATCCGTTGAATGACGGTCCGAAAAGCAGAGGTTCGGTTGCAGTCAGCTTGTTTTCCGTTGTTCGACTGAGCCGGGCCTCTTTGCCTGTATGGGAGGTATGTTAATGTCGAGGACTTCATCTGGAGGCCAGGGTCTGAGCGGAAAGGGGCTCTACATCGCTATCGCTGCCTGGCTCATCTTGGTGCTCGTCGGTGGATTGTGCACCTGGTACGGCTGGCTCGGTCCGGCGGGCCGTCAGGACAGCGGTGGTGATGGGTCGGCCTCGAAGGGCGGTCCGACGGCGGAGCCTTCGGCCGCTTCTGAGACCGCGGGGAGTGGGGATGAGGAGCAGGTGGGGGGTGAGCCCACGTCGGTTGTGGAGGCGTCTCCCACATCGTCCGAGGTGAGCGGAGCTGAGCCGACGGTGGAGCAGAACACGCCGACGGAGGGAGACGACGCTACGCCGCCCGCCTCTGCAGAGGAGGCGTTTGGCTACGGCATCGCCATGAACGGCGTCGGCGGCGGTGACCCCGCCTACTGGATGGGACTTGTGGACAGCTTGGGACTCGGCTGGATCAAGCAGCAGATCAAGTGGGCGGACTGGGAGGGCACGCCGGGCGAGATGGACTGGAGTGGCTTCGATGCTGTCGTAAACGAGGCCAACGAGCGCGGTCTCAAGGTGATGTTCAGCGTGGTCGATGCGCCGGAGTGGTCGCGCAGCTACACCGACCAGAACACTGAAGGTGCGCCCCCAGACAACCTGGAGCTGGTGGCCGACTTCATGGGTCGATTGGTGGATCGGTACAAGGGCCGCATTCACGCTATTGAGGTCTGGAATGAGCAGAATCTGGACCGTGAGTGGGACACCGCCGAGGGAGTCGATGCTGAACGGTACGTCGAGATGCTCCGGCTTTCCTACCAGGCGATCAAGAGCCGGGATCCGAGCATCATCGTGATCAGCGGTGCCTTGTCGCCCACCGGGGTTAACTGTAACGGCTCCTGGCCGGAGTGTACGCCCGATGGTCGCCCGATCATCGTGGACGATTTCGTCTACTTCGATCAGATGATCTCACACGGATTCCTCGATTACTGCGACTGCGTGGGAGCCCATCACAACGGCATCAACGTCCCGCCGACCGCCGATTGCGACGGGACGTTCCAGGATCCCACCGCGCAGGCCCGAGGCTACTGGGAGAATCCAAACCACAGTTGGTGTTTCAAGACGACGCTGGAGGGCTATCACGAGCGCATCCAGGCGGTTGGCAGCGACAAGCCGCTGTGTGTCACCGAGTTCGGCTGGCCCTCCGCTGAGGGCTTCGGTGGCTACCCTGTGGATATGGAGTACGCTCTTGACAACACGCTGGAGGAGCAGGCCGAATGGGACGTGCAGGCCTTCAAGTTGATGCGCGAGTGGGGCTACGTGCGCCTGGCATTTCTCTGGAACCTCAACTACTCTCAGCTGGGTTCGGGTCCTGAGGACCCGAACGCCCCCTGGGCGCTCATCAAGCTCAATGGCGCTCCCCGCCCGGCGCTCGATGCCATCCGCGAGATGGAGAAGCCCTAAGTGATGCTCTGGTTCGACCTTGCGTGAGTGGTTGTGTATGAAGCCTACCTCAAGACGACGCAGATCCTTTGCGCGAGCTCTCCTTATCGCTGGGGCGGTCCTGGTCATCGGAACGCTGAGCCTCACGCTCTGCTTTCGGGCTTGTCCCTTTGAGGCTCTGAGGGACAGCCAGGTGATCCAGGGCTCTCCCACGCCCACCTCGTGGCTCGAGCCTCGCATGGCGTCGCCAGAGTATGGGGTGCAGGCCTATCTCTGGTGGGACGAGCAGATTGCGCGCCGCGACATGGATCTGATCCGCGATGCCGGCTTCGGCTGGGTGAAGCAGAACGTGGGATGGCGTGACGTGGAGGGGGCGGAGAAAGGGGCCTTCAACTGGTACTTCACCGACCGTATCGTCGCCGACGCCGAGCAGCGCGGATTGAAGGTGCTCTTTCGTCTCGACAGCGAGCCGGCCTGGGCGGCACTGGAGAAGGGCGTGCGTTCCAGCAACGGCCCGCCCGAGGATGCGGCGGATTTCGGCGACTTCTGCCACGCCCTGGCCGAGCGGTACACGGGCCGTATAGATGCCTACCAGGTCTGGAACGAGCCGAATCTGGCACGCGAATGGGGCGGCTATCCGCCCGATCCGGTGGGATACGTGGAGCTGCTCCGAGCGTGCTACGTGGGCGTGAAGACGGCTGACCCTGGGGCCTTGATCGTCTCCGCCGGGCTGGCGCCGACGGGGACCGGGCTGCCTCAGGCGATTCCAGACGCGGACTACCTGATCCGGATGTACGAAGCAGGTGCAGCGGCGTATTTCGACGCCCTGGGCCTCAATGCTCCGGGATACAAGGCGCCGCCTGAGGTGTCCCCAGCGGAGGCCGCTGCTACACCCGGGTACGGTGAGCAGCGTTTCTTCTGCTTTCGTCACGTCGAGGACATGCGGGACATCATGGTGGAGTACGGCGATGGTCATAAGCAGGTGGTCATCCTCGAGATGGGTTGGACCACGGATCCGCATCCGGAGTCGCCGTACCATTGGCACGCGGTGACGCCCGAACAGAAGGCAGATTACCTCGTGCGAGCCTTTCAGTATGCGGAGGAACACTGGTGGCCCTGGATCGGCCTGATGAGCGTGCTCTCCATCGCCAATCCTCATTGGACGCCAGAGGACGAGCAGTACTGGTGGGCGATCACAGAGCCCGCTTGGCCCGAAGTTAGGGTTCGGCCAGCCTATGAGGCGCTGCGGGAGATGGAGAAACAATGAGAGGTGGCGCGAGCGCGGGCGATCGACGTACCCATGCCCGTTCTTTCCTGGTCGTGATTGATGGCTCGTATGGGGAGGGCGGTGGTCAGATACTGCGCACCTCGCTGATGATGGCAGTGCTCACCGAGCGGCCCGTGCGCGTAGAGCGGATTCGTGCTGGACGGCGTCAGCCAGGGCTGCGACCGCAGCATCTGACGGCCGTGCGCGCCGCCGCGGCGGTGTGTGAGGCCGACTTGGAGGGCGATGAGTTGGGGTCTCAGGCGATCACGTTGATCCCGAGAGGGACGATTCGGCCGGGTGAGTATAGCTTCGATGTGACCGAGGCTGCAAGGGGGGGTAGTGCTGGCTCGGTGGGGCTG
Source organism: uncultured Anaerolineales bacterium (assembly GCA_964575455.1). Taxonomy (GTDB): domain Bacteria; phylum Chloroflexota; class Anaerolineae; order B4-G1; family B4-G1; genus SKLM01. The sequence continues at coordinate 28,251 of CAZNRX010000002.1, forward strand.
GTGCTCCAGACCGTGCTTCTACCCCTGTCGTTGATCGACCAGGACTCGTACCTGATCTTGCACGGCGGTACGCACGTGGCCTGGGCCCCGTCAGTCTCCTACGTGGAGCACGTCTTCCTGCCCGTGATGGAGCGGATGCGCTTGCACGCCGAGGTGGATCTGGTACAGTGGGGGTTCTACCCGGTTGGCGGAGGCATCGTCCACGTCAACATCGCGGGAAGAAGAGGAGCTCCTGAGCCGATCTCTCTGACAGAACGAGGTGAGGTCGAGCGGGTCTGGGGCATCGCAGCCGTCGCCAATCTCCCGTCTCATATACCGCAGAGGATGGCGAACCGGGCGCGAAACGTGCTCGCTGAGGAGGGTCTTGAGGCCCGGGTTGAGCCGCGGCGGCTGCGCGGCGATGGGCCGGGAGCGGGCATCTTCCTGTTCGTCGAGTATGAGCACGTCGTCGCCGGTTTCACGTCGTACGGTCGGAAGGGCTTGCCGGCCGAGCGCGTCGCGGAGGCAGCGTGTGAGGACCTGCTGGCGCACCATCGAGTCGGAGCGCCGGTCGATCCGCATCTGGCCGATCAGCTTGTGGTGCCGATGGCACTGGCCGAGGGCGAGTCGCGCCTAGTTACCTCCCAGGTCACACAGCATCTGCTGACCAACGTCTGGGTTGTCCAGCAATTCCTGGACTGCGCCTTGAGCGTTGAGGGTCAGGAGGGAGGGCCGGGTACTCTGTTGGTCGAAGGGAAACCGATATCCCTCCCTCAGCCGGAGAGAGGCCAAGCCCAACAAGATCGGTCTGTGGGAGGCGACTCATGATCGAAATGGTTTTCCTGGGGACATCAGCATCCGCTCCGTCGATCCATCGGGGGCTCTCGGCCCAGATTGTGCTCCACCGGGACTACCGTTTCCTGGTAGACTGTGGAGAGGGAACGCAACGTCAGATTCTGCGCAGTGGCCTTGGATTCAAGCGACTCAACCGTATCTTGCTCACCCACGGACACCTTGATCACATCTTGGGCCTGGGGGGGCTGGTGTCCACGTTCGCCCGGTGGGAGGCGATGGAGCGCCTGGAGATCTACGGTGGACGTTGGGCGCTGCAGCGGGTGTACGATCTGATCTACGGCGTGGTGCTGCGGGGGGCGCGACCGGCGATAGAGATCGATTTCATTGAGGTGGAGCCTGGGCTGATCCTGGAGGACGAGGCGTTCGAGTTGCTTGCCTTCCCGGTCTCCCACCGCGGCCCGAGCCTCGGCTATATGTTTCGTGAGAAATCGCGCCGGCCTTTCCTCAACGAGCGCGCGGAGGCCTTAGGTGTTCCCGCAAGCCCGGAGCGAAGTCGGTTGGTGGAGGGGGAGAGCATAACGCTGTCGGATGGGCGGGTGATCAACCCCGATGACGTCCTTGGTCCACCAGAACGTCGCGCCTGGCTGGCGTACGTGGGTGACACCGGGGAGACAGCAAACCTGGCTGAGCACGTGCACGGGGCCGACCTGTTGGTGATCGAGGCCACGTATCTGGAGCGCGACGCCGATCTGGCGGAGCAGTTCGGTCATCTGACGGCGGCGCAGGCAGCTCGCTTAGCGCGGGAGACTGACGTGCATCGTCTGGTCTTGACGCACATCTCGCGACGGTATCATGCGTCAGATGTCCTGGAAGAGGCGCAAGCCATCATGCCCAACACCGTGGTCGCGCGCGATCTGGACCGTTTTCGGGTCATGCGAGGTGACGTAGAGCGTGAGGGATAGGGGGTATTATGCCAGCACATCGCAAAGCTAGCATCCGGGATCTGGCCTCTGGGGCGTACGAACTGGGCTCCAGTGTGGTTGAGGGCCGACTCCATCGCGATCCCGAAAGCGGAGAATGGATGGTGGGTGAGAAGGCATTGGACAGTTGGCTGGCCAGCTACAACGAGGAGGAGATCATCCTCATTGCCACGTCGCTGGATGATGATCGCCCGATGCCGCTGAAGGTCTGCCGCACGTGTGGCACCGAGTTCAGGGGGATCGAATGTCCCCGCTGTCGCGAGGTCCGGATTCGGCTGCGCGGTCGATAGAAGCGGGCGCGCCGCGCGTTGTGCGGCCTGAGTTCCGCTGCCTGAGCAGCCTTGGTCCTTTGGCCAGCCGGGTGTTCAGTGCGAGGTCACCTTTCACTTGGGCGATAAGCCCGTGGGCTGTGAATACGTCTGGGCGCTCGCCACAGTTAGGATGAGGAGAAGGCTCTATGGAGAAAGCAGGTGCAACCACCGCCAAGAGACGTCTGCTCTCGGGCAACGAGGCGATTGCGTTGGGCGCTTGGGAGGCCGGCGTGCGTTACGCCGCTGCCTACCCGGGCACCCCGAGCACGGAGATCCTGCCGGCGTTGGCGCAGTACGCAGGGGTCAGGGCGGAATGGTCGTCCAATGAGAAGGTAGCGCTGGATTCGGTCGTCGGTGCCTCGTTTGCCGGGGGACGTGCTATGGCGGTGATGAAGCACGTGGGGGTCAACGTCGCCTCCGACAGCCTGATGTCGCTCTCCTACACTGGGGTGGGGGCGGGGCTGGTGCTGGTCAGCGCCGACGATCCGGGAGCTTTCAGCTCGCAGAACGAGCAGGACAACCGGCACTACGCGCGGTTCGGCAAGTTCCCATGCCTGGAGCCGTCTGATAGCCAGGAGGCGAAGGACCTCACCGCCTTCGCCTTCGAGCTGAGCGAGAGGTTCGACACCCCGGTCATGGTCCGGTCCACCACGCGAGTCTCCCACTCCAAGTCGCCGGTGGAGGTACGCATGCCGGACGAACCTCGCGAGTGGGAGCCTCTGCCCCCGTTCGAGCGTAAACCTCGGAAGTACGTCATGATCCCGGCGCACGCTCGGCTTCGCCACCCCGAGGTGGAGGCGCGTATGGAGGCCCTGGCCGACTACGCGGAGACGTGTCCTCTGAATCGAGTGGAGTGGGGCGACAAGCGGCTGGGCGTCATCGCCGACGGAATGGCCTATCAGTACGCCCGGGAGGTCTTCACCGGCTTCTCATTCCTGAAGCTGGGCCTGGTCCATCCGCTGCCGCAGCAGATGATCCGGGATTTCGCCTCTGAGGTCGATGCGCTCGTGGTCGTCGAGGAGCTGGACCCCTTCATCGAGGAGCAGATCCGGGCGATGGGACTGGATGTGATGGGCAAAGGCGATGCCTCTGCGGTCTTTCCCATCACGGGTGAGCTGACGCTGGCCCGGGTGCGCGAAGGTGCCCTCAAGGCGGGTCTGCCGGTTGAGGAGATGACGCAGTCACCCCAGGAGCTGGAGGCTGCGCAGGGAGCGGGCCAAGAATTGACCATCCCGGCTCGCCCCCCGGCGCTCTGCCCAGGCTGCCCACACCGCTCGGTCTACTTCAATCTGCGTAAGCTGAAGCTGCTCGTCTCGGGTGATATCGGGTGTTATGCTATCGGCGTGCTGCCCCCCTTCGAGGAGATGGATATGTTGATATCGATGGGGGCCAGCATCGGTATGGCTCACGGCGCGAAGCAGGCCGGCTGTCCCGACGACATCGTGGCTACCATCGGTGATTCGACCTTCTTCCACACCGGGCTGCCGGAGCTGGCGAACACGATCTACAATCAGGGAAGCGCCTGCACGATGATCCTCGACAACCGTACCACGGCGATGACGGGTGGTCAGGAGCATCCGGGCACGGGCGTCACCCTTCAGGGCGAGCCTGGTCATCAGGTCGATATCGAGGCGGTGGTGCGGGCGATGGGCGTCGAGGATCTGTGGGTGGTCGATGCCATGGACGTCAAGGGGGTCGAGGAGGCGATCCGCGAAGCGGTGGCCATTGACGACCGCCCAACCGTCGTCTACGTCAAGGGAGAGTGTGTCTTCGTGCCCGGGTTCCAACGCCGCCCCGTCGCGGTGGTCGACGAGGATGTCTGTAACGGCTGCGGCTTCTGCTTTCGCGTTGGCTGTCCGGCCATCCTTAAGTCGGAGGAGGTCGACGAGCGAACGGGCCGGCCGAAGGCGGAGATCGACCCGCTGCTCTGCACCGGGTGCACCGTCTGCCTGCAGGTCTGCCCCCGCAGCGCGATCTATCAGCTCGAGGAACAGGAGGCCTAGATGGAGAACATCATCAACTTCCTCTTCGTGGGTGTAGGCGGTCAGGGCATCTTGACCGCCTCCGACATCGCCGCTGGCGTGGGCCTGGCAGCGGGGTACGAGGCGAAGAAGTCGGAGGTACACGGCTTTTCGCAGCGTGGCGGTGTGGTGGAGAGCCACGTCCGCTGGGGCAAGAGGGTCGGCGCGCCGACGGCGGAGAGAGGGACCGTCGATTTCCTGATTGCGCTGGAGATGTTGGAGAGCGCACGCTGGGCCGAGTGGCTCCATCCCGGAGGGGTCGTGCTGATCAATCGACAGCGTATCGCCCCGATGACGGTCACTGTGGGCGACGCGAGCTATCCGACGGATGAGGAGATCCGGGAGGCGGTGCGCACGCGCACCGAGGACGTGACCCTGGTCGACGCATTAGCCATCGCAGAGGATCTTGGAGACGCCAGGATGACCAACACGGTCGTCTTGGGGGCGCTTTCGACGCGGCTCGACGTGGAGCCCGAAACGTGGCTGTCGGTGATCGAACAGCGTGTGCCGCCGAGATACGTGGCGTTGAATCGAAAGGCCTTCTGGGAAGGGCGTGGAGAGCCAGGCCCAGAAGGGGACTAGAAAAAGGACTGACCATGGATAAGCTGAGGATCTTTGTCGCTATTCCACTTCCCGGGTCGTTGTTGGAGCGGTTGGCCGATGTCCAGTATCGGTTGCAGGGGAAGGTGCCACACCGCAGTGTGCGTTGGGTGCAGCCAAAGGGTATTCATCTGACGCTCAAGTTCCTGGGCGATACGCCGACGGACAAGATTCCCACCGTTCAGGAGGCGTTGATGGTCGTGGCCCGCAACGCGCCGACGTGTTCGGTCACGGCTGAGGGGCTGGGCTGCTTCCCGAGTCCACGTCGTCCCCGCGTGCTGTGGGTGGGCGCAAACGAATCGACGGGTCGTCTGAAGGTGCTGTATGAGGCGATAGAGGAGGCGATGACCTCTCTCGGCTACAAGCCGGAACGGCACAGCTTCACGCCTCATCTCACGCTCGGTCGCGTGCGGCGCGGCGCGTCTCGGGGGGACGAGGAGCAGATCAGCGAGGCCATCAGCGGCACCCAGGTGGACGAGTTGGAGACGTTCACAGTCGACTGCTTCGAGTTGATTCGGAGTGAGCTGAAGCCCAGCGGTGCCGAGTACACGACCTTGGAGACGTTTCCGCTTATGGGAGGGCAGGGTTGAAGGGGCCTGGGGCGGGCCGCCCCCTCATCGCTGTCATCGGGGGATCGTCGCCGACGGCGGGTGAGGCGTCCCTGGCTGGGGGCGTTGGGCGTGCCCTGGCCGAGGCAGGGGCGGTGCTGGTCTGTGGGGGGCGGGGCGGCGTGATGGAAGCCGCCTGTCGAGGGGCGAGGAGGGCCGGTGGCACCACCATCGGCATCCTTCCTGGCCCCGATGCCAGTGAGGCGAACCCGTATGTCGACATCTCTATCGTGACCGGCATCGGCGAGGCGAGAAACGCCATCATCGCGCGCACAGCCGAGGTGGCGATTGCTGTGGGCGGGAGCTACGGTACGTTGAGTGAGATCGCCCTCGCGCTCGGGTTTGGCACCCCCGTCGTCGGGCTTGCGACGTGGAGGATGGAGCGAGCAGGGCATCCTCCGGTCCCCATCGTTCGTGCGGAGACGGCGGAAGAGGCGGTCCAGGAGGCCATGGCGCGCCTGCGCAGCGGGCGTTGAGCGCCTGATCCAGGGTAAAGTGAGCCATCACCTCGTAGGACCGCCGTGAGCGCGGCGGCGCGCCCAAAGGGAGCGGCTGAACGGCAGCGAGTACGGAAAGGCGGCAAGGATGCGCGAAGCAATACTAGGTGCTCAGGCTGAGGTTGACGTCCCTTTGGAGATGGCTCGGGACTGGTTCTTGTCCTTGGAGGAGCATCCGGAGCGTTACACGTTTGAGACGCACGCGGGCTTTGAGTTCGAGGAGGGCGGCTTTGGCAAGGTCGGGGCCAGGTTCAGGACGCAGGAGAGGTTTCTTTTTCTGCCGCTGGAGCTGCAGTTTGAGCTGACCGAGATCCGTGAGACGGCGTTCCGCTTCTGGCTGAGTCGACCCGCGTGCATAGGCGTATGGGGAAGGTTCGAGCTCAAGGAGCACCATGATGAGCAGAGCGTCCTGTTGCTGCGGATCGGATCTGAGACCCGGTTTGGACAGCTTCTACTGCGTTTCTATCCCGTGGCTGCCGCCATCCACCGACAGATCTGTGCCGAGGTGCGACACGTCAAGGGATCGATGGAGCATACCTATGCCAGACGGTGAATCTCTACCCCAGAGGGAGAGCGGCCGTCCAGGTCACTCTATGTAGCCAAGCGCCCGAAGCCGCTCCGATATCTCCTCGTCGTCCAGGCTCACCCGGCGCGCTGACTCCCAATTCTCCGGTCGTCTGGCCTCGGCATCCCTCACAAAGCTGTTCAACTTGTCTTGAAGCTGTGAGACCTTGTCAGGATGCTCGGCGAGCAGGTTGTTTGTCTCTCCTGGATCGTCGATCACGTCGAACAGCTCGTCCGGTTCGTCTCCGACGGTGATGAGCTTATGTCGCCCCTCATAGACGGCTCGCCGCATCGACCGGCAGCGGAAGGAGTCGATCGCGGTTGGATCCGCGTTCTCCATCAGAGCCAACAGCGTGTCGGGGGTGTACGCCTCGGCGAACACCGTCCTCTCTTGTGGCTCGTAACCGTTCAGTGCACGCGTCAGGGTCAGCGCCTCGACCTCGGCCAGAGCACGGCCTGCGTTGCCCCCGTTGGGTCGAGTCCCTGTGGCCTCCAATACCGAGTGGAAGACTCGGCGGGTGGAGACGAGGGACGAGACCCGTTTGCCTGCGGGATAGCGTTGTGGGTAGCGAACGATCAACGGCACGCGGACCAGGTCGTCGTAGGCGACCAGCGAATGCCCCACGAAGTGGTGGTTGTTCAGCCCCTCTCCGTGGTCCGAGGTGATGATCACTATTGTGTTATCGCGCGCTCTCGGCTTGTTCAGATCCTTCAGCAGGCGGCGGAGCAGTCGATCCTGGTAGGCGACCTCGGCGTCATAAAGGTCGTTGAGCGTCCGGTCCTCCAGCTCTCCGAGAGGCTCGGTGAGCGGGATCATCCAGCGGTAGTGCTCCTTGTTGTACTCGCGCATGAAGCTCCGCGCTTCGTCATCTTCCTCGTAGTAGGGTGCGAAATCCTGGATGAACCGGGACGCGGGGCGATACGGCAGGTGTGTTTCCATCAAGTTGATGAAGGTGAACAGAGGGCGTTCCCCTTCGCTGCTTCGCTGGGCGCGGAGGTAGCCGACCACGTCGCGCAACGAGCGCTTGGTGTTCCCCTTGAAGTTGATGCTAGCCTGCCACAGTGGGACGATGAGCGGGTGCATCGCGATGCGCAGCAGCAGGTTGTTGTGGGCGAACTGGTTCTGGAACGGCGCGACAATTCGGCGTGCCAGACGTGTGTATCGCTCCATGAGGCGTCCCAGGATCTTCGGACGCGACTCTTTGATATCCGGGTAGTTTGGGACGGCACCACCGTAGTTGTAGAACTCGTCAAAGCCGCGATCGAGATCGTTGTCGACGACGCCAAGCAGGGGGTTGTTGCAGAAGCCAACGGTCTTGTAGCCGTCAGCCTGCAGCAGCTCCGTTAGGGTCACCGTGTCTTTCCCCAGGGTGTCGTAGATCTGGGCGGTCATGTGCGTCGTCGGGTATTCCCCGGTGAAGAGTGAGGCGTGCGAGGGAACGGTCCATTGGCCTGGCACGATCGCTCGCTCAAACAGGGTCGCGTCCTCGGCGAATGCGTCGACGAAGGACGTTGTCTGGCGTTCGTAGCCATAGCAGGACATGCGGTCCGCACGCAAAGTGTCGAGCACGATCAAGACGATGTCAGGTCTAGTCAATGGGTCCTCCATGTGATACGTCATTCGAATCCCTTCCCCCGTTCTGCTTGCCGATGTAGCGATAGGGCAGGCTCAGGGCGAAGAACGTCAGCCAGCTGGTCAACCAGGCTGGCAGAGCGATGGCGCCCAGCCCAGCCAGTTGGGCGATCAGCTGGCCCCGACCATCGCCGATGAATCCACTTGCTGGCAGGAAACCAGTCACACCCTGGCCAAGGACGGTGTGGTATTCCGTCAGTCCCACGCCGTTCCACCCCTGACCAGAGCGACCGTCGGCGAAAAGGGCAACGGCGAGCAGCCCCCAGGCGCCCGCTGTGATACCCAGAGGGATCGTGGCTGTGGCGTCCGGCAGGCGCAACATCTGCTCGACCACGAAGACGCCCAGAGGCAAGAGGAGGCCAGCCACAATACCGGTCACTACGGCTGCCCACGGGGGAACGAACGGGGCGCCCGCGGAGATGGCGATGAAACCGGCCGCCGTTCCTCGCGCCGACATCAGGGCATCGGCGTGTCCGATGGTGAACCAGCAGTAGGTCTGTGAAGCGATGGCGGCGCCTGCTCCGGCCAGCAGGCCGTTGATGGCGATGCGGGGGACGTTGAGCTCTGCGCCGGCAGCGTGGAAGGGGGTGCTGAGGGACCAGCCGAGCCAGCCGAGCCCGAAAAGCAGCGCTCCCAGGTTGGCGAGCAGCGGGAAGTGTGCTGGTGGCATCTCGACGGCGGGCTCCGCTTGTGGACCCTCCGGTGAGCCGTAGGGCTGCTGACGGCCCAGGCCCATGAAGGAGCCCAACGCCGCGAAGCCGCTCAAGAGGTAGACGACGGCGGAACCGCTGTGATCCACGAAGCCGTGCCCCTGCCCCAGCGTCGAGCCAAGGTTGGCCAGCCATCCGCCGCCCCAGGCCCAGCAGGCGGCCAACGGAAAGAGCCCGCTTGCTACGAGCAGCCCTCCGGCTACCATCTGCCAGCCGCGCGCCCGACCGGATAGACTCAGGATGGAAAGGAGCACTGTTGAGACGACCATGGGTACGTAGGCGAGGAACAGGGCATAGATCTCGGGGCTGGCTTCGTCTCCAGCGAGGAAGAAGCCCGCCAGACCGACCAGGCCCCACTTGCCCCCGCCTTCACCGGCGAAAAGACGGGCTAGACCGTCGAGCCCCGGATGGTCGCTCATCAGGCTGGCGCCGCCGAGATGGAAGGCGAACCCCACGGTGAAGTATCCCAGGGCGCCCAAAGCCAATGCCAGCGCGCCTACCGTGGTTGATCGGCGCGCCCGAGCTGGTTCCATGCCTCCCCAGGCCAGGAGAAAGAGACCTATGGGGATGAGGTAGCCAAGGAGGGCAGGCAACCAAGCCTCAATTGTCATATTCGTTGCCTTACGGTAGAATGCAGACTGCGTTGATCATAGGTGACTATCTTACCAAACTCTAAGGTTTTGCCAAGTATGGTGGCGGATCGACCTTCTCAGCAGCCTTCTGAGCCCGAGGCTCCCAGGTTGCTTGCCGACTGCATGCTCGGAAGGCTGGCTAAGTGGCTGCGGTTGCTTGGCTACGACACCGCTTACGAGAATGATGCGACGGACCACGAGTTGGCGCGGCGCGCGCGCGTCGAGGGACGCATACTTCTGACCCGTGATCAACAGCTTTCGGATCGCAGGGGGTTGAAGACCCTGTTCATCCGATCCCAGAAGCTAGAGCTGCAGCTGCAGGAGGTCTGCGAAGCTCTCGGCCCGCCGGCCGATCCATCTCTTTCGCGGTGCTCTATCTGTAACGTTTTGCTGGAGAGCGTTGCTGCTGAGGACGTGGTTGACCGTGTGCCGCGGTATGTGCTCGAGGCGCACGCTGATTTTCGTCACTGTCCTTGCTGTGGGCGGGTCTACTGGTCAGGCAGTCACGTCGACACGATGGACGAGCAATTGGAGGAATTTGACCTTTCCTGAGCACGTTTGCTACGGGCGGTTTCGGCACCCCTGGGACGAGAGCTCTGGACAGGGAATGGTTGTGAGTGCGGGTGTGGTTTCATGCCCGTCGGGGGAGAGCGCTTCTTGGGTCTGAGTAGCGTCGGTATTCTGTATAACGCTCACATTCCCGAGGCCCGTTCCCTGGCGACGGAGATGGAAGTGTGGACGGGGGGGCGTGTGGACCACGTCGCCGTCTGTGCCATCGACGATGCCTCCGATGTGCTCTGTCTATCGGAGATGGATCTCCTCGTCACGTTGGGCGGAGATGGCTCTATTCTCCAGGCGGCTCGCCTGGCAGCGCCGCATCGCGCGTTGATCTTAGGGATCAACCTCGGTCGGGTGGGATTCCTCAGCGAGGCCGAGACGCGTGAGTGCACGGAGGTGCTGTCCTCTGCGCTCGCTGGAGACTACTGGGTCGAGGAGCGCATGATGCTCCGGGTGGTGGCTCAGCGAGGGGGCAAGATACTGGGCGAGGGCGAAGCACTCAACGACGTGGTCGTCGGACGCGGCGCTCGGGGGCGCGCCGTCCACCTGCGCACCGATGTGGACGGTGGTGAGTTGGCGACCTACGTCGCTGACGGCCTGATCGTTGCCACACCAACGGGGAGCACGGCCTATGCGCTGGCCGCCGGCGGCCCGATCCTTCCCCCAGAGTTGCGTAACATCCTGCTGGTGCCGGTCGCGCCGCACTTGAGCATGAGGCGACCGATTGTGCTGGCTGAGGGCGTCACGGTACGTATCACGGTCGTCGGACGTCGCCCGGCAGTCCTCACGGTGGATGGACTGCCGGAGGTCGAGCTGGAGAATCGGGACGTGGTGAGCGTGGAGGCCAGCCCGCACGTCGCGCGCTTCGCGCGGGTGCGGGAGCAGACCTATTTCTACAAGACGTTGGTCGAGCGGCTAGTGCCGAGGAACAACAGGTAGGTGATGAGACAAGGCTGTTAATGTCATGAACGAACCTCTGTACTGTGCGAATCATCCCAAGGTCGAGACGCGTCTGCGCTGCAACAAGTGTGGCAAGCCGATATGTATGCAGTGTGCGGTGCGAACGCCGGTCGGTTACCGCTGTCGAGAGTGTGTCAATGCACAGCAGCGGACGTTCTACGCTGGCTTCAGATCGAGCTACTACTTGATCGCTGCCGTCGTCGCGCTGCCGCTCTCGCTGGTGGCCGGCTGGCTCATTCCCCAGTTGGGCTGGTATACCATCTTTCTCGGCCCTGTCGTCGGCGGCGGTATTGCTGAGGCAGCACGATACGCTATCGGTCGCAAACGAGGCCAGTACACGTGGCTGGTGGTGTGCGGGGCCATCGTTGTGGGCGCGTTGCCGACCTTGCTGTTGTCGCTTCTCTCATTCGTGGGTCTCGTAGCAGGGGCTCCGGGCGTGCTGACCTATCTGGTCGGTGGACTCGCACGGCTTCTCTGGGTTGGCGTCTACCTGTTGACGGCGATAGGAGCAGCCTATGCTCGCCTGCGCACCGGAAAACGGGTGTAGGAGGTCGCTGTGCTGCTAGAACTGCGCATTCGGGACTTTGCCATCATTGACGCGCTCGACCTGCGATTCAGCCCTGGTTTCATTGTGTTGACCGGTGAGACTGGTGCCGGGAAGTCGATCATCGTCGATGCTGTGGAGTTGGTGCTCGGTGAGTGGGCTGACAGCACGGTGGTGCGTGCTGGGGCGGATCGCAGTCTGGTGGAGGCGGTGTTCCGTCTGGAGCCTGGTCAGCGGGCCAGAATCGATCCAGTGCTGAGGCGAGAGGGGCTTGAGGGGGACGATGCCGGCCTGTTGCTCCTCGGACGCGAGGTGCGCCTCAACAGGCGGAATATCTGCCGGGTGAATGGGCGCACGGTCACGCTCACGCTTCTACGCCAGATGACGGAGGGATTGGTCGATATCCACGGTCAGAGCGAGCATCTCTCGCTGCTGCGGATGACTGAACACCTCAACCTCCTGGATCGGTACGCGGAGTTGGAGGCATTGCGGAGATCGGTGACGGACGTCGTGCGTCGGGTGAAAGAGGTGAGAGGGGAGTTGGAGGATCTGAGGCGCGGTGAGCGAGATCTGGCGCACCGTGCCGATCTTCTCACGTTCCAGATTGACGAGATCGACTCGGCCGGCCTCGAGGTGGGCGAGGAGGAACTGCTCCGCAAGGAGAGGCCGCGGCTGGTGAATGCTGAGCGACTGACTGAGCTGATGCACGAAGCGGTCTCCGCGATCGAGGAGAGTGAGCGTCAGACGCCCTCGGCGATAGACCTCTTGGGCACGGCCCTGCGCTCCCTGGCCGAAGCGGCCCGATTGGATCCGTCGTTGGAATCCCTCCTGGAGGATGGGGAGAGCATCAGCTTCCAGCTAGAGGAATTGGCGAGGCAGTTGCGCGCCTACCGAGGGGAGATTGAGTCCAGGCATAGTCCCCAACGACTTCAGGAGGTGGAGGAGCGCCTTGTCTTGATCCGGCGATTGGAGCGCAAGTATGGTGAGACGATCGAGGAGGTGTTGGCCTACGCTGAGGAGGCCGAGCGTGAGTTGGACGCGATCACGCATAGCGATGAGCGCATAGGAGAGCTGGAGGCAGAGGAACAGGACTTGCTGACCAACCTAAGTGCGCGCGCTTTGGAGCTCTCGGAGCGCCGGCGGGAGGCAGCTGCGGGGTTGGCGAGACGTGTGGAGCGTGAACTGGCCGATCTCAATATGGAAGGGGCACGCTTCGGGGTGGGTTTTGAGTGGCGCCCTGACCCTGAGGGGGTTCCGCTACCTCCCTCAACGTCGGATCGGGCCTTCCGGGTCTCGAGTGCTGGCGTGGAGACCCTGCATGCTGTTGACGAAGGGGATGCTCCACGGGTGGCCTTCGATGGCTCGGGCATCGATCGGGTTGCGTTCCTGGTCTCGGCGAATCCAGGTGAGCCCCTTAGGCCAATGGCAAAGGTCGCGTCTGGAGGGGAGACGTCGCGGCTGATGCTGGCGCTCAAGGCGGTGCTCTCGCGCGTGGACGAGACGCCGACGCTTGTCTTTGACGAGATCGATCAGGGTATAGGAGGGCGGGTGGGGGTGACGGTCGGCGAGAAGCTCTGGGGGTTGGCGGCGCGGGCAGACGCTTCGAGCCCGCGGCATCAGGTGCTGTGTGTGACGCACCTGCCCCAGTTGGCCAGCTTCGGAGATCAACACCTGCGCGTCGAGAAGCAGGTCGAACGGACGGACGACGGGGAGCGCACGGTGACACGCGTCAGACCGCTGGAGGGCGAGGAACGGGTGAGGGAGCTGGCGCAGATGCTGGGCAGCGCTGGTGAGGCGGCCCGGCGCAGCGCTCAAGAGATCCTGACGCGCGTGGAGGAGCGCAAGGAGCGACGGTGATCCCTCAGAAACTCTCGCTGACGAACTTCATGTGCTATCGTGAGGCGGTGGTGGATTTCACCGGCATTCACGTCGCCTGCCTGGCTGGCGAGAACGGTGCGGGGAAATCGGCGCTGCTGGATGCCGTTACCTGGGCGCTGTGGGGACATTCTCGCCTGGGGGCTCGCGGCGATGACGACTTGATTCGGCTGGATCAGCACAGCATGCGGGTCGAGTTCACCTTCGAGCTCGGCGGCGACGTCTATCGCGTGCTCCGACGGCGCGAAGCCAGTAAGCGCAGCCGCACGCTCCTCGACTTCCAGGTGTGGGACGGCGATCGATGGCGCACGCTCGTCGAAGGTGGCGTCCGGGCCACACAGCGGAAGATCGAGGACGTGTTGCGCCTCGATCACGATACGTTCGTCAACTCTGCCTTTCTGCGCCAGGGGCACGCCGACGAGTTCACGGTCAAGACCGCAGCGGAGCGGAAGCGGGTGCTGGGGGATATCCTGGGCCTCGATCGCTGGGCCGTCTATGAGGATCGCGTCAAGCAGCGTCTGCGGGCCATTGAGACGGAGCGCGAAGCGATCAGATTGCGGCTGGAGGAGATTGAGGCGGAGTTGGGGCGACGTTCCGAGTACCAGGCCCAACTCGCTTCGGCGCAGGCGGCTGTAGATGAGCTGAGTGATGCTCTGGAGGAGGCACAGGAGGCCTATCAGCAGATCGAGGCCGCCAGGACGGAGCTGCGACATGTCCAAAGGCAGATAGCCGATCAGGACGAACGAATTAAGCAGGCGGAGCGGGAGTTGGCGGGTCTCACCGAGGAGCGGTCCGCTCGTGAACAGCGGTTGAGAGAGTACGAGCGGTTGCTGGTCGAACGGGAGGAGATCGAGGCTGGCTACCAGGCGTATCAAGAGGCGGTCGCCCACGAGCGCAAGCTGGGGGAGAGGTTACGCCAATCGGTCGAGTTGGATGAAGTACGGCGAGCGTTGATGTCCGAGATCTCCAAGGCTCGACATCAGCTGGAGGCGAGGCGTGAGGTGTTGCTGCAGCGGGTTGATGAGCTCGAAGCACGCTTGCCCAACGAGGAGCTGCTGGAGGAGCTGGAGGATGTGCGGGCCCAGCTGGAGCATCTAGGGCGGCTGTCGGAGGGGCGCGAGGCGGCGAAGGACGATCTATCAGAGATCGCGGAGAGGCAAGCGGAGCTTCGCGCGCGCAACGAGGGGCTGCGGCGGGAGATGGAGGCCCTGCGGGAGAGGATCGAGGTGTTGAAGGAGGCGGATGCCCAGTGTCCGCTTTGCGAGCAGCTCTTGACGGAGGAGCACCGGCTGGAGCTGCTGGATCAAATCGAACGCGAGGGAAAGGCAAAGGGTGACACCTATCGGGCCAATCAAGCGGCGGTAGAGGAGCTGGACAAGCAGTCTTCGGCGTTGGAGGAGCAGATTGGGCGAGGGGAGCGGGAGCTTCGGGAGCTGTCACCGCTGCAGCGTCAGGCGGCGGCGCTCACTGAGCGGATTGAGCAGGGACGGCAGGCGGAGGGGGAGCTGGAGGAGACGCGGGTGGCCCTTCAGGCGCTGGAGGAGCGGTTAGCTGAGGAGGACTACGCCCTGGAGAGCCGGGCTCGGTTGAAGGATGTGTTGGCGGAGGCGGAGCAGCTGGGTTACGACGCTGAGGCCCACGAGGAGGCTCGTGAGGCCGTGGCGGAGGGACAGGTCTTCGCGGAGCGGAGGGCCCAGCTGGCGACGGTGCAGGAGAGGAGGGAGGAGGAGCGCGCGGGGCTTGAGCGACTGGTGCAGGTGGAGGAGCGATGGCAGGCGGAGCTCGCGGCCGCCCGTGAGCGTCGGGCGGCGTTGATGGAGGAGGCTGAGGCCCTTCGAGAGAAGCTCAGGGATGCCCACACGGTGGAGGAGCGTCTGCAGCAGATGCGGGCGAGGGAGTCGGAGGCTCGCCAGAAGTTGGGGGCGGCCCAGCAGCGGCTCGCAGCCTGTGAGGCCCTGGAGCAGCAGCGGGTGGACAAGCTGGAGCGGAAAGAGGATCTGGCGCGGAGAGAGGGTATCTACGATGATCTGAGGATCGCCTTCGGCGTGCGGGGCGTGCCAGCGATGATCATTGAGGCAGCGGTGCCGGAGATCGAGGCGGAGGCGAACCGTCTGCTCTCACGGATGACGGATGGCCGCATGCACGTGCGCTTCGATACGCAGCGCGAGACGAAGGCGGGCGAGGTGCGAGAGGCGCTGGAGATCAAAATCTCGGACGAGCTGGGCACACGGCCCTATGAGAACTACAGCGGTGGCGAGCAGTTCCGCGTCAACTTCGCCATTCGCATCGCCCTATCGAAGCTGCTGGCGCGACGGGCTGGGGCGCAGCTTCAGACGTTGGTGATTGATGAGGGCTTCGGAACCCAGGATGCACAGGGTCGACAGCGGTTGGTGGAGGCGATCAACGCCATCCAAGACGATTTTGCGCGTGTGCTGGTGATCACGCACATCGACGCGTTGAAGGACACGTTCCCGGTGCGCATCGAGGTGACGAAGACGCCAGAGGGATCGTCCATCGAGGTGATGTAGGCGTTTTGACTTGTCCGATTTGAGAAGGTATAATGCCCTGGGGTGGCGCTTATCCTCGACTTGTAGCTCGTGGTCAAGACGCTTTCCTCTTACTGGGAGGCAGACATGGCGCTTAAAGGGAATCTACGCGATTTCAGTATTGTACAGTTGCTCAACCTGATCAACCTGGCCAGGAAGACTGGGACCCTCAGGATTGATCGCGGTGTTGAGCAAGCTCATTTGTCCTTCCGAGGGGGAAAGCTTGTCTACGCCACGCTGGATGGGGCTGGTCGGCAGCTGATTCCGGCGCTTAGAGAGGGTGGCATGATCACGGAGGAGCAGGCTCGCACGATCGGATCCCGCGCCGGTGCACGAAGCGACAAGGAGCTGGGCCTGCTGTTGATCAATGCGGGTTACGTGAGTCAGAAGGACATTCTCAAGAGCATGCAGGCCCGCGTCTTGGACAACGTCTATCCTCTCTTCAGGTGGGGTGAGGGCTCCTTCCACTTCGAGTCGGGCGAACCGCAGGTCGATGGCTTGATCACGGTGCGCATCGACCTGGAGAACCTGATTATGCAGGGCACGCGCCGGCTGGAGGAGTGGGAGCGACTCCAGGAGGACCTGCCAGACCTCCACGTTTCGCTCAAGTTCGCCGATCGGCCACAGACCAGCCTTCGGGATATCAATCTCAATGTGCAGGAATGGCGTGTGATATCTTTCATCAATCCCCGCAACACGATTCAACAGATCGCGCAGTACAACAACATGAGTGACTTCCAGATTCGGAAGATCGTGTATGGACTGCTGCAGGCAGGGCTGGTGGAGATTGTGAGGCCCGAAGCAAAGGAGCCTAGGCGTGCTGGGGTCTCCGAGGTAGGTGCCACGTCGAAGCGGGTTTCCCCCAAGAAACGGCGCCCGGATGTCAAGCGGAACGTCATTATGAGGCTGATTGACCGCATCCGGGAGCTGTAGTATGCAGACTGTAAAAATCGTGGTGACAGGGCCTTTCTCATCGGGCAAGACCCAGTTCATCCAGACGATCAGCGAGATTGATGTCGTCGCCACGGAGCGAAGGATAACGCGTCCTGAGGAGCGCATCAAGGATCAGACGACGGTGGCGATGGACTTCGGGCGCATCACGGTGGATCAGGCGTTGGCCCTCTATCTGTTCGGCACCCCCGGCCAGCGACGATTCGACTTCATGTGGGAGGTTCTCTCCGAGGGGATGTTGGGGTTCGTGGTCCTGCTTGACAGCGTCCGCCCGGAGACGTTCCGAGAGGCTCGTGATATCCTGGCTGCTTTCCGTTCCTACGCCCCGGTGCCGTACATCGTGGCTGCGAACAAGCAGGATCTGGAGGACGCCTGGTCCCCTGAGGATCTGCGCATTGCGCTTCGCATACCGGAGTCGATCAAGATGGTGCCCTGCGTGGCGACTGAGCGGGAGAGCGTCAAACGCACGTTGCTTGAGCTTCTCTATCTGGTTCTGGAGACCGTGGAGGAGGACTAGAATGACCGCGGATTCGCGATCCGTGGGGAGCAAGAAGGCGTAATCTGAGTTATCGGGACAGGGTAACTGCTGCACGTGCAGCGAGAACGTTGCCTCTGTCCAGCGGGTTGTTGCGTCGGCGAGCGTCCCTTAGCGGTCGAGCCGTGCCATGGCAGGTTCGGCCGCTGTCGTTGTAAGGGGCGTTAACTTCGCTTTAACGTAACTGCAACTGACGCCTCGGGCAGCTTGATGTATCATGAGGGTTGACCTGATGGCGCTTCCCGCCGATGGGAAAGGGCCATCGTGAGACGAGCGGGGACTTATCATTCTCGGCAACCTTGCGGAGATTGCACGAACCTTCGGAAGGTTTGGCTCGGGGAAAGGGTGCAGCGAATGCCCGGACAGCTTGGGCGTCGGTGAGAGCTGTTGTTTATGAGTTCGATGGTGACGGACCGTGGCATCGTCCACTACGAGGTCTATGGTCGAGGTAAGCCTGTCATTATGCTGCACGGTTGGCTGGAGTCCTGGGATCACTGGCGGGGGACCATGGGCTCTCTGGCGCGCACGCACAGGGCCTATGCGCTCGACTTCTGGGGATTCGGTGATTCGGGGAAGCAGGGGGTAGGCTATACTGTCCGAGACTACGTTGAGATGGTGGACCAGTTCATGGATCGCCTGGGCATCTGGAGTGCCTCGGTTCTGGGTCACTCGATGGGAGGCACGGTGTCGCTAGAGCTCGCCCTGGAGCACCCGGATCGGGTCCATCGGGTGGCCGTGGTGGGATCGCCCATCCAGGGGGAGGGATTGGCTCTGTTTCTGCGGCTGGCCGCCCGACGTTTCTGGGCCAGCCTGGCCTACCATATGCCCGGGGCTGTGCCTCTTGGCGTGAGAGCGTTCTCTCCATTCCTGGCCCGCGACTGGAAGACGTGGTACCGGATGTTCGAGCGTGATTTCTCGCGCACCACGCTGGAGTCGTTTCACCTAAGCATCGCGTCTCTGTATGAAACCGACCTGAGCCCGCGATTGCATGAGATTCAGATGCCCACGCTGGGCATCTATGGTCAGAAGGATCGGATTGTCGATCCCGATCAGGGTGAGGTCCTGGCTGAAGGCGTGCCTGACGCCGAGGTGCGCCGTTTTGATCGCTCCGGTCACTTCCCCATGCTGGATGAGCCGGAGCGGTTCTACCGGGTGCTGGGGCAATTCCTCAACCATCAAGGTGCTCGCCATGTCCACTAACTCATCCGTTGATGCGTCGAGCAGCGTTGAGAGGAAGAAGGATGCCTCCTATTTCTTCCCCAACAAGATGGGACGAATCTTCTTCCTGGCGTTAGAAGAGGTCTTGGGGAACACGAAGAGGGACACGAAGGCACCCGAGAGCGCCTGGCGCGCGATTCTGAGCTCGGCCAGGCTGCAGGATCGTCTCGATGATTATCCCCCTAACGACTTCGCTGCCGAGTTCTCCTTCGACGAGTTGGGGCGGATTCAACAGGCTCTTGAGGCGTTGTACGGTCTCCGTACTGGTCGGAGACTGGCGAGACGGACTGGCAGGGCGTGTTTTAGAATCGGCGTTGAGGATTTGCGTCCGGTGCTGGGGATTGCCGATCTGGTGCTTCGGATCCTTCCTCTGCGTATGAGGTTCCGGGTTGGATTCGAGGTGCTGGCCCACATGTTTGATCGCTACTCGGATCACGCGGTGCGGTTGGAGGAGGATGAGCAGTACTTCAGGTGGGTCACCGAGCGCTGCGGGGTGTGCTGGGGTAGAGAGACTGACGTACCCTGCTGCGATCTGATGGTCGGTCTTCTGGAGGAAGGGCTCTACTGGCTCAGCGGGGGCGCGAGTTTCTTCATTGAGGAGAGTTCTTGCATAGCTACCGGGGACCCTGCGTGCGTTATCCTGATTGGTAAGCGTCCTCTGGCTGTGGAACGACACGAAGAGGGGCGCGAAGGGCGCGAAAAGGGAGACGAAGGGCACGAAGGGGGGGTATGATGCGGAAGGTCATTCTTAGGGACCGCAGCGACATCTTCCCATTCAACGAACCAGCCCGCGATCTTCGGGTGTTGAATAAAAAGCTGTACATTCATCAGGGTGACGTCGTCGATAGGGTCCTGGCCCCTGACTATGTCACCGCGGTCCGTGAGGTCGACTCGCTGGCTGATCTTGATGCCAGTGAGGTCGAGACGATTGCGTTTCGAGACAACCTGTTCTTCGACGAGCCTTTCTTGAGCGAGTTCGTCCGCCGAGCCCGTGCGTCGGGAACCGCCTGTCAGGTTGCCTTCTCGCTCGATGATCCGGCGATGACCAAGCACGCTCTCCCTCTGCAGCGCGGCATTCGCCGGGAGGGAGACGTTTACGTCGCGGACTTGTGGTACTTCCCGCACGGCGTCGAGTCGAACGTGCGCTACCTGGTCGTGGATACCGAGCCGAGTGAGATGGGCTACTATCACGTTCCAACGCACATGTCGAACGCGATGGGAGATCTCGTCTACTACGTGCCCACCAAGGGCTTCTGCTCTATCGAGCATTGGGTGCATACCATCACGGCTAATATCGTCTTTGGCGTCTACGCTGAGGGTGCGCGGCTAGATCGCAAGATCGAGCAGAGTGTCGGCAAGAACCTGAGGATACTCTGGCGGGCGATGCTTGAGCGGCGACAGCTTCTGGAGTGCTCGGAGGTGGTGCACATAGGCCGCAACTGCAGTATCGACCCTTCGGTCACGATCCGTGGGCCGACCTACATCGGCGACAATGTCAGCATTGGCCCAGGTGCCGTCATCGACGTCTCCTACATCGGGGATAACGTCGATATTGGAACCGGCGGGCAGGTCATGCTGAGTGTGGTGTCGGATCGATGTTTTCTGCCGTTTCGAGCAGCCATTTTCATGAGCGTGATGATGGCTGATTCGATGGTGGCGCAGAACACCTGTCTGCAATTCTGCAGCATCGGTCGCGACACGTTCATCGGGGCTGGAAGCACCTTCACGGATTTCAACCTGGTGCCGGATAAACCCATCAAGGCGATGAACCGAGGTAAGTTGGAGGAGACCGGAATGCCCGTTCTTGGAGGCTGCGTGGGGCATAACTGCTTCGTCGGCTCTGGGATGGTGGTCTACCCGGCTCGGTCCATCGAGTCCGACGTCGTCTTGCTGGCCTCGAACGAGAGAGAACGGTCACGCGTGATTGATCGCACGATCACCTATGAGGATAGCGATCACTTCACGATCAACGGGGCTGATTCTCACCGACGATGGTATCCACGGCGAGGAGGGGAGCGTCGGATCTGAGCACGTCCATGGAGAGCTTCGCGTTTGTCGTCCATCCTCTCGATCTCAGGCAGGACGTGGCTCGCCGCTATCCGTTCCTGGCGCGGACGCTGCCCGCGGCGCTGGTTCGCTTTCTTGCCCGCCGATGGCCGCCGCTGCTGCTCTCTCACGTGAGGGGCTTGCGCTCGCAGCAGAACGGGAGGATGGCCGAGGGTTGGCTGCTGGCTTGTCCTCTGACGGCCGGTCAGATGCTCAAGCTCCCTCCCCAGGCCGTCTACGACAGGATTGTACAAACGGGACGATTAGCCCAGCGGCAGGGAGCGCGCATCCTTGGACTCGGAGCCTTCACCTCTGTGGTGGGCGACGGCGGTGTAACAATCGCCCAGCGGCTGAATATGCCCGTCACCACCGGAAACAGCCTCACTGCGGGTCTGGCGGTTGAGGCGTTGAGAGATGTCTCGGAGGAGCGAGGGCTGGAGATGGAACGAGCAGCAGGCGCAGTCGTAGGGGCCTCGGGAAGCATCGGCCTGGCGTGCGCGGAGATGCTTGCTCCGGTGCTGGAGAGACTGATCCTGATTGGGCGACGCGAGATTCGACTCGGCCAAGCGCGAGCGCAGGCGGAGGCTGCGGGGGCGGCAAGAGTGCAGACATCGACGGACCTTGGCGATGCCGTGGAGGCGGATGTGGTGCTGAGTGCCACCAGCACCGTGCGACCTATCCTGCAACCGTGCCATCTCAAGAGGAACGCGGTCGTCTGTGACGTGGCGCTTCCACCGGATGTGGCGCCGGCGGTGAAAGAGGAGCGGGGTGATGTGACAGTCATCAGCGGTGGCGTTGTCAGTGTACCTGGCTCCGTTGATTTTGGCTTCGATTTCGGGCTGCCCGCAGGCCAGGCCTACGCCTGCATGGCAGAGGTGATGGCCTTGGCGTTGGAGGGGCGGTATGAGAGTTTCTCATTGGGGCAGAAGGTTCACACAGCGAAGGTGCGAGAGATCACGCAACTCGCTCGTAAGCATGGGTTTCGGTTGTGGGACGGCTTCTGAGCTGACCGCGAGGAGGAGACATGTCTCAAGGTAGAATTCTGGTCGTTGAAGATGATGCTGATATCTCAAACATGTTGCGCATTTACTTCGAGTCAAAGGGCTACGACGTGTCTTTGGCCCGGCGTGGTGAGGATGCGCTCGAGATGTGTCGGCATCGGCTGCCGAACGTCATTGTCCTGGATATCATGTTGCCAGACATGGACGGCTATGACGTCTGTCGACAGCTGAGGGACAGCCTGCGGAGCAGTCACATCCCCATCATCTTCTTGACCCAGAAGGATGAGCGTTCCGATAAGATTCGAGGCCTCGAGCTGGGCGCCGACGACTACATCACGAAGCCCTTCGACGTGGAGGAGCTCAACCTCCGTGTCCGAAATGCCATGGCGCGTTCGAGGTACGAGAGCCTCACCAATCCGACCACCGGTCTGCCCAGCGGTCAACTCATCGAGGAGCGCCTGCGGCAGTTGGTGCGAAGGGACGACTGGGGCGTCGTCTACGTCGGCGTCGCGGGCCTTGAAGCGTTTGGTGAGGCGTATGGCTTCGTGGCCGGGGAGGAGGTCCTGCGGTTCACGGCCATGGTCTTGAGCCAGGCGGTAGATCGTGTCGGAACACTCAACGACTTCATCGGTCACGTGGGCAGCGATGAGTTCATCGTTGTGACCAGGAAAGGAAAGGCGAATCGCCTGGCAAGGGAGGTGAAGGAGCGTTTCGAGGCGAACGTGGGCACTCACTACGATTGGCAGGCGCGCGAACGGGGATATCTCATCGTCGAGGATGAGGAGGGCAATGAGACGAAGGCGGATCTCATGAGGCTTGTGGCTGGCGTGGTCACGGCTGATGAGGGGCCATTCGTCGACATCCGTGAGATCACCGAGGCGGCTGCCAATTCCCGCCGTCAGGCGGTAAGCGCCGATCAAGCGGAGTGACCCAGCAACGATTCCAGACATAGCATGAGTGACACAGGCAAGAACAAGCGGCTGGCTGAGGCATTTAGCAGCCTCAGGCGTGTTAGCCGGGAGATCAACACCACGCTGGATCTGCAGAGGATCCTGGATGTGGTGCTGCAGGCCTCCGTGCGCCTGAGTGGCGCGTCCCGCGGAGCCATTCTCGTGCGGGAATCGGAGGACAGCGAGTTCGATCTGCGGGTCGCCGCCGGCTACAGCGAGGACGAGAGGACGGACATCCGTGACACCTTGCAGGAGCCTGAAGCCCATCCTGTCCTCGGGGAGGTTCTGCGCACTGAGCAGGCGTTCAGCTTCCCGGGTGCCTGGGCGAGATCGCCCGTCGTCCCGGATCCAGCCTCAAGGGCGGAGAGGGACCTGGCAGGAAGCCCGTTTGCCCAGGACGAGTACGTCCCGGATGCGCACGCTATGATGGTCGTCCCAGTCTTCTACGCCCAAGCCCTGACTGGTTTGATCGTTCTGGAGAGCGAAGATCCGGAGGCGTTTGATCCAGAGTTAAGGCGATTCATTGAGGGCTTGGCCGATCAGGCGGCCACAGCAGTTGGCAACGCGAGGCGATATCAAGAGCAGCTTGAGCGCGGTGAGCTGCTTCAGACGCGTGCGGAACAGCTTGCGTCGGTGCTCGAGGTGGCGAAGGCGCTGCGCTCCGATCGCCCTCTTGAGGACATCCTGGAGGAGGTTGCTTACGGCATCCAGGAGACGGTGGGGTTCGATCTGGTGCTGGTCAGCGTCGTGAAGGGGGATCCGCCTGTGCAGCACCGTGTGGCTGCTGCTGGCATTCCAATTCTGGAGTTTGAGCGTATTCAAGATGTGCACCAGCCGTGGTCCCTCGTCGAGAGGGTGATGGAGGATAGATTCCGTATCAGTCAGAGCTTCTACATCCCGGCCGAGGGGCGTCCGGCGTGGTTTGATGAGGAACTCGATACCCATGCGATTGAGGACGGCACTCTGCCCAGGCCGCTCCGGCCCAGGCCGCTCCGGCCCAGCTCCCTGCCTGACCACGATCAGAGCATTGTCCGCGAGCCTGGTCACTGGCACCCCAGAGATATGCTGATTGTGCCTCTCGTTGGCCCTGGGGGCCACGCGAAGGGCGTCATCTCGCTGGATCAGCCGCGCGATGGCCTGATTCCAGATCGGAGCACCGTCGAGGCCGCGGAGGTCTTTGCGGCTCAGGCGGCTGTGGCGATCGATAATGCCCAGATGGTTGAGATGCTTCAGCGGCGTGCGGACGTCCTGTCTCTCTTCAACGAGATCAGTCAGTCTGCCACCGCCAAGCTGGCGTTGGACGAGGTCTTGGACGACGTCGTGGAGACGGCGCCACGTTTGTTGCCCTGCGATCACAGCAGTATCTTCCTTCTTGACGCCGAGGAGCGGCGCTACGTGCTCCAGGCCGTGCACGGATCCCCACTTGACCCAAGGCGGTCCCCCGCCCGCGGTCTCCCCCCATCGCCCAGGCGGTCTCCGCCCTCGACCCAGTCTCCGCCCATCTCATTCCTCCCGGGTGAGGGGCTTGTGGGTCAGGTCGCCGAGACGGGTGTCCCTTTGACGATCGACAATGTGGATCAAGCCCGCGGCCTTCTCCTGGCCTCCAGGATCAACATGAGGACCGCAGCCCTGACGCCGCTGACCGTTGGTCACCAGGTTGTGGGCGTTCTCTGCGTCGGTCGACACGATCCCAGCGACTTCTCGGCAGCCGAGGTGGCCATGCTCTCGGCGTTGGCCGACCAGGTCTCCGTGGCCGTCGATAACGCTCGTCTCTTCGAGGAGGTGCGCGGTTTCTCTCAAGAGCTAGAGCAGCGCGTTGAGCAGCGCACAGAGGAGCTTGCCGCAGCCATGGAGGAGCTGGCGGAGGAGCGTGATCGGGTGGAGGCGCTCTATCGCATCACGTCTCAACTGTCGGCCAGCCTGGACCTGGATCATGTCTTGAACAAGGCCACCGCCTCCATACTGGACGTTGTGGGCGCCGATCAGGCCGCCACGTTGCTGGTGGACTCGGAGTCGCGCCAAGGCCGTACACCTCCCCTTATCCTACGGGCCATAGTTGGCGAACTGGGTCGTCCGCCAAGCCCCCAAGGCCACGACCTGCCTCCGGGCGGAAGGCCGACGCGTTTCTCTGTCGGTGAGGGCTTGGCGGGATGGGTGATTGAGGAGCGCGCCATCGCCATCGTGCCGGATCTGCAGCAGGATGATCGCTGGGCCGAGCGACGGGACGAGGGCGGTCATACCCTCTCAGCTCGACCCCGATCCGCGCTGGCCGTCCCCCTGCTGGTCAGCGGTCAGGTGCTGGGAGCGATACTCCTGCTGGATCGTTCGGTCGAATACTTCCAAGAGGAGCACCTGCGCCTCGTGAAGGCGGCTGCCGTCCAGATTGCTCAGGCCATCAACAATGCCGAACTCTACAACGTGATTAGAGAACAGGCGGAGCGCCTGGGCAACATGCTCAAGGCTCAGCAGGTCGAATCCACCAAGAGCCAGGCCATCCTGGAGGGGGTCGCGGACGGGGTGATGGTCACGGACGCCGATGGCGAGGTCATCCTCTTCAACGCCGCTGCGGAGCGCATCCTCGACCTGCCGCGCGAGGAGGCCATGGGACGTACCACCCGGCAGATGCTGGGGCTCTACGGCAGTCAGGCGCAGGATTGGATGGAGACCGTTGCCCAGTGGCGGGAGCATCCCGAATCCTATGCCAGGGATGACTTCCTGGCCGCGCAGCTGGACATTGAGGAGCGTATCGTAAGCGTACACTTGGCGCCGGTCCTAATGGGCGCGCGCAGCTCCCTTCCGCAGTTTCTGGGCACCGTATCCGTGTTCCGTGATGTCACTGTGGAGGTGGAGGCTGATCGCGCCAAGACCGAGTTCGTGTCGATGGTATCGCACGAGTTGCGCACGCCGATGACGTCCATCAAGGGGTACACGGACTTGATGCTCATGGAGTCCGTCGGCTCGTTGAGTGATGGACAGGAGAAATTCCTATCCATCGTGCGCAACAACGTTGACCGCCTGACCATGTTGGTCGATGACCTGCTCGACATCTCGCGCATCGAGAGCGGCCGCCTGGAGCTCGCGCCACAGCCCATCAGCTTGCAGGCGGCGGTGGATCGAGTGGTCGCGTCGATAGAGGCGCGTGCCAAGGAGAAGGGAGTCCTTCTGCGGTCGCAGCTGCCATCCGATCTTCCGATGGTTCACGCCGATCCGGATCGCGTGGCCCAGGTTCTCACCAACCTCGTGGGGAACGCCTACCAGTACACGCCGAGTGGGGGTGAGATTGTTGTGTCGGCCCAGGCAAGGGATGGGGAGGTGCACGTCGCCGTGCAGGACACCGGCATTGGCATCTCGCCGGAGGACCGTGAGAAGATCTTCCATCGATTCTTCCGCGCCGATAGCCCCGAGGTCCAGCAGACGTCGGGCACTGGATTGGGGCTCCCCATCGTCAAGTCCCTGGTCGAGATGCAGGGCGGGAGGATCTGGGTGGAGAGCGAGCTCGGCGAGGGAAGTTGCTTCACCTTCACGCTGCCGACCGCCGTAAGCGCGACGACGCCTGAGCCGGTAGCCGTAAGCGCAGCGACGGGCTCCTCCACATTCCTAGTTGTTGAGGATGACTTGGACATAGCCGAGCTGATCCAGTTCCATCTTTCGGAGGATGGTCGCGAGGTCCTCATCGCCCAGCGTGGCGACGAGGCGCTTGCGCTGGCCAGGCAGAAGCAGCCGGATCTGGTCACCCTGGACGTCATGTTGCCCGACATGAGCGGCTTTGAGCTGCTCGAAGCGCTGAAGGCCGATCCAAGGACGCAGGACATCCCCGTCATCATCGTGTCCGTGGTGCCGGATCGACGGCAGGGGCTGCGTCTGGGGGCGGTCGATTACGTCACCAAACCGATCGATGAGAAGAAGCTGCTTGCTGCCGTCCGCCTAGCCCTGAAGCCCGCCCTAGGTGACCGCGTCGACCCGAAGGCCACCAACGGCACCATCCTGGTCGTGGACGACGATCGCGATACCCTCTCCCTGCTGGACCACGTCCTGCGGGCCAACGACTTCGCCGTCGAGACCGTGACTCGGGGGGATGAGGTCCTGGCCCTGGCTCGTGAGGTCCGGCCATCCCTCGTCCTGCTGGATGCGAAACTGCCAGGCCTGGATGGATACACCGTCTTGGAACAGCTCAAAGCCGATTCAGAGCTTCGTGACGTGCCCGTGATTCTGATGACCAGCAGCGAGATCGTGGGCCATGCCAAGCGACAGAAGGTGCTCGCCTTGGGGGCCGAGCGCTTCATCGAGAAGCCCTTCTCCGTCGAGGAGCTGGTGGGGCAGATCGAGAGAGCGATGTCATTGCATGAAAGGTGAAGGAGTATGGTGAAGATCCTCGTCGCTGAGGACGAGCGAGATATCAGAGACCTGATTCGTTTCACACTCGATCTGGCCGACTTCGAGGTCGTGCTGGCCCAGGACGGCGTGGAGGCTGTTGAGGAGGCCCTGGCGGAGAGCCCCGACCTCATCCTTCTCGACGTGCGAATGCCCCGCATGTCGGGCTATGAGGCCTGCCGCCGGCTGAAGCATCATCCGTCAACCAGCGACATCCCCATCGTCTTCCTCTCGGCCAAGGGACAGGAGAGAGAGATCGAGGAGGGGATGGATTCCGGGGCGCTCGACTACATCGTCAAACCCTTCGCGCCGGACCGGCTGATTGATCAGGTCAGGGACGTTCTGCAGCGGACCGGCGCCCTACCCGGGTGATCTTGAGGACAAGGACGGTCTGACCGAGCTATGAGTGCCGTCGTCCTGAATAATGGGCTCGTCCACTACGAGGCCATCGGGCGTGGCGCAGGGCCCCTCGTCTTCGTTCACGGCTGGCTGGGATCGTGGCGCTATTGGGTGCCCGCCATGGAGCAGCTCTCCATCACCCGGCGCACGTATGCTCTTGACCTGTGGGGGTTTGGGGACTCGGACAAGCACCGCGACTACCACGTCGCCGCGTACGTTGACCTGCTGCAGGCCTTCCTGGACGAGATGGGCATCCAGCGTGTCGCGCTGGTCGGGCACTCGCTGGGAGGGTTGGTCGCCCTTCACCTCGCTGCCCGATCGCCGGAGCGGGTTGGGCAGGTGATGGGCGTCAGCGTCCCTCTTCTGGGGACCTCCATCGATCCCTCGTTTGCCGCATCGGTGACCAGGCGAGACCGCCCGTCGACCCGGGTGACCGCGTCGACCCGTTCAGGCAACGGGGATGCCCTGGCCCGGTTGATCGCGCGGCGGGCCAGCTTCCCCGAGGTGGAGCGTGAGGCCCGCAAGGCGGATCTTCATGCCATCACCACCAGCGTGCGCTCGGCCTTGGAGCTCGATCTTCGCGAGGCATCTCTCCCCTCCTATGTGCCCGTCCTGCTCGTTCACGGCGAGGAGGATCCGCTCATCCAGGCGCCGCGGCCCGAGCTGCTGCGGGAGTTCGCGCCCAACGCTCGCGTCGTCTTG
Organism: uncultured Anaerolineales bacterium; assembly: GCA_964575455.1. Classification (GTDB taxonomy): domain Bacteria; phylum Chloroflexota; class Anaerolineae; order B4-G1; family B4-G1; genus SKLM01. Next base: position 56,237 of record CAZNRX010000002.1, read on the forward strand.
CTGAACGGCACCCAACACTTCCCAATGCTGGAGCAGAAAAACAAGTTCAACCGCTTGCTCATGGATTTCCTGAGAGCGGGCGGCGATCTGGATTCGCTGGAGCTGAAGGAGGAATGGCAACGGCGACTTCGCTGACCGAACAGCTGGTAGGCCTGTGCCAAGGCGAGATCGCCCGCGACCCGCCGCCCCCGCCCGTTGACGTCATTGGCTCTCGTCTCTAGCCGCTGCTTCCCTCTGACCATGTCCATTCACCGGTTGCTGATTGTCGCACGTAAGGAGTTCTGCCATATCACGCGTGACCTCCGGCTTCTGTTTCTTGTCACCGTCGCGCCAAGCTTTCTGTTGGTTACCCTCTCGTACGTCTTCGCCCTTGACGTTGGTCGGGTCGATCTCGCCGTGCGCGACCTCGACCAGACCACGCTTTCCCGAGATCTCGTCTCCCATATCACCGCTGATGGTGACTTTGCAGTTGTCACCTGGTTGGAAGACGTTCGGGAGGTCGAGCGTCTCTTCACCCACAGGGCGGCTGATATCGTGCTGGTCATCCCGCGAGGCTTCACCAAGACCGTCCTGCAAGGTGAGCCTGCTCAGATCCAATGTATCGTCGATGGGGTGGATGCGATCGGCGCCAGTCAGTCCCTGGGGCTTCTTGAGAGCCGCGTCCAAGCCTCTGTCGCGCGCGCGGCGGGATCCAGGGCCGGCAGGGGCGCCGGGTCCTTAGGTGGCCGCTCTGATCCTGTTGCTACTCAGGGCCTCGCCATCAAGGAGCGCGCGTGGTACAACAAGGCGCTCAAGTCGTTGATCAGCATGGTGCCTGGGCTGATGGCCGTGATTCTCTGCATGCCTGCCCTGGCGTTCGCCCTGGCCCTCGCTCGGGAGAAGGAGATGGGCTCCTTCGAGAGCCTCATCGTCACCCCAGTCCGCGGTGTGGAGTACTTGATCGGCAAGCTGCTGGCCTACGAGGCGGGTGGGGTTGCCAGCGGTATCTTGGCTCTGATGGTGGCCACGCTTTGGTTTCGGGTGCCTTTCCGCGGGTCCATACCCGCCTTCCTGTTGCTCACGGCCGATTACATGATAGCCAGCACTGGCATCAGCCTGGTCGTGGCCAGCCTGGTGCGGAATCAGCAGACGGCGATGTTTCTCATTCTGATGATCTTCTTCGTGCCCAGTTTCTTTCTTGCTGGTCTCCTCCGTCCGGTGGCCGAGGAGCCTATTGCGCGAGCTGTCGCCTATCTTCTGCCGTCGACCCATTTCATCAAGATCTCGCGAGGCCTGTTCCTCAAGGGCCTGAGTCTTTCCGCTCTGAGGGCGCCCGGGCTGGCGTTGCTGGGGATTGGTCTCGCCTGCCAGCTCATCAGCCTGCTGTTGTTCGATAAGAAACTGACCTGACAGAGGGAAGCTATTCTGTCTGACCGAGAGACCAAGCACGGTGGTGGAGCGTCATGATCCTGCGCATCCGAAACCTGATCCGCAAGGAGCTGATACAACTGGGGCGCGATTCGGTCCTGACGGCCTTCATCATCACCCTTCCCGTCGTCCAGCTGGTTCTTCTCGTTCGTGCCACTGCCTCAAACATCGTCGATCTGAACGTCTCTGTTGTGGATCGTGATCGCTCCAGTGCCAGTCGCCGCGCGGTGGAGGCCCTGGGCAACATGGAGGCGTTGGAGATCTACAGTTTCTCGACGACCGTGGAGGAAGCTGGGCGTCTCCTCGATCAGGGCGATGTCATTCTTGCAGTGGTTATTCCCGAGGGCTTCTCCCAAACAGAAACGCCCTCGATTCAGCTCATCGCCGACGGCAGCAATGACCTCATAGCGGACATCGCTCTTGGCGCCGCCCGTGAGGCCCTGACCGATTTTGTCCAGGACGAGGCTCTCGGGCGAGGAGCTGGCTCGGCTCAGCTCGTCGATCTGCGCACCACCGTGCGCTACAACCCCACGTTCGACGTCAAGCTCTTCACGGTTCCCGCGCAGGTGGGCTTCATCGTCTATCAGGTGACTCTGACGGTCGCTTCGATCGGGTTGGCTCGCGAGCGCGAGTTGGGCACGCTCGAACAGCTGATCGTGATGCCCTTGACCCGACTGGAGCTGGTGATCGGCAAGGCTCTGCCGGCGTTGATCATAGGAATGGTCAACTTCCTTTCAATGCTGGGAGTGACCGTTTGGGGGTTTGGGGTACCCGTACGAGGTTCCCTCTGGCTTCTGCTCGGGTTGACGACGCTGTTTGTCGTGGCCGAGATTGGCTATGGGATCTTCATCTCCGGGATAGCCCATACACAGCAGCAGGCGATCCTGATCGTCTTCGTCCTGGCGATGGTGGACATGGCGTTCTCCGGCTATCTGGTGCCGATCAAGAACCTGCCTGCTGGGCTGCGCGTCATCTCGCGGGCGGTTCCCCTGCGCCACTACCTCACCATTCTGCGCAGTGTGATGCTCAGAGGCGCCGGGCTGAGCGCGGTGTGGCCTCACGCGGCGGCGATGCTCATTGTGGGTACACTGGTCACCGGATTCGCAGTGCGCAATCTGAACCGCCGTTTGGATTAGGTCGTGAGTGGGGGCGGACGGCACGCTGCTTCAGCGCGTGCCCGACGTGGGGTGCGGCCTCTTGTTGACGCGCTTTTCAGCGTCTCAGCGCTCTAACGTTCAGACGCTTCGGATTAGCGAAACTGGGAGGAACTCTTATGCGAGAGATCTGTGTCATAGGCGTCGGCTACGTTGGGCTGGTCACGGGAGCCTGCCTGGCCGATCTGGGCAATCACGTCGTCTGTCTCAACCGGGATCAGAAGAAGTCCGACGATCTGAAGGAGGGCATCCTGCCTATCTATGAGCCCGGCCTGGAGGAGATTGTGCGGCGCAATAATGCGGCCGGTCGGCTCCACTTCACCACATCGTACGATGAGGCGATGGAGGACGCAGCCTTCGTCTTCATCGCCGTGGGCACGCCGTCAGGCGACAGCGGCGAGGCTAACTTGGCCTCCGTTGAGGCCGCTGCCACTGACGTCGCACGGCGTATCCATCAGCCCTTGATCATCATCAACAAGTCGACGGTGCCCATCGGCACCGGTGACTGGGTGGCCGACATCGTCACCGAGCACATGCCCGACCCCGACATCTCCTTCTCAGTCGTCTCCAACCCGGAGTTCCTGCGCGAGGGATCGGCGGTCTACGACTGGATGAATCCCGACCGTGTGGTGCTCGGATCTACGGATCAGGAGGCCGCCGAGCGCGTGGCTGAGCTCTACTATCCGCTCCACGCAGAGACGATCATCACCGACCTGCGCACAGCGGAGATGATCAAGTACGCCTCCAACGCCTTTCTTGCCACCAAGATATCGTTCATCAACGAGATGGCCAACGTCTGTGAGGTGCTGGGAGCAGATGTGAAGGAGGTGGCGCGAGGCATGGGGACGGACCATCGCATCAGCCCCCACTTCCTGGGTGCCGGGATCGGCTGGGGCGGCTCGTGCTTCCCCAAGGACGTCAAGGCGCTGGCCCACATGGCGGCGACCCACGGCACCCATCCGCAGATGCTGCGGGCGGTGATGGAGATCAACTACGATCAACGCAAGCGGTTCGTGACCAAGCTCCGTGACGTTTTAGGCGGCCTGCGGGACAAGACGATCGGGCTCCTGGGGCTCTCCTTCAAGCCCAACACCGACGATATGCGGGACGCCCCCTCCGTTGAGATTATCCACTTGCTGCGGTACGAGGGAGCCAAGATCCAGGCCTATGACCCGGTGGCCATGGAGAACGCCGAGCGCATCCTGGGGGACGACGTGGCCTACTGCGAGGACCCCTACCAGGCGGCGGAGGGCGCCGACGCGCTGCTGCTCGTGGCCGAGTGGAACGAGTTCAAGCAGCTGAACATGGAACGGGTTAAGGGGCTGATGCGCGCGCCGGTGCTGCTCGATGGCCGCAATATTTATGATCCTGAGCGCATGCGGAAGCTGGGGTTCACCTACCGGGGGATGGGGCGAGGGTACAACAAGGGCGGCTAAGCGGCTTGAGGTGGTGTTCATCCACGTCTCATTCACCACCAGGGCATGAAGAACGTCTGCGTGTTGTCCGTCAGGCCCTCATAGGTGACGGTGACGTCGATCACGACCCGCTCCCCCACTGGCGGTGAAGGGATATCGAAGCTAGAGCGCGTGAAACCCGCGGCGTCGGTTGGCCTTGGGGTGCACGTCATGGGTTCCGGCTGATAGTGGACGGTCAGGGTGACCTCTGCCCCGGCGATTGGTCGCCCATCCTGGTCGTTGACGTAGATGAAGGCGGTCTGGGTCCCCGTTTGTCCTGTGATGGGATAGCGCACCGAGGCGCTGGCCTCCAACTCCGTGGCCTTGGTGCTTGGCGCCGTTGGGCTTGGCTGGATGGGAGATGGAGGTGGCGTCCCGGGCCTGGCGCCCGCCAGGATGAGGGGCAGGAAGACTCGGTAGGGGTGGCGGTTGGGTGCTGTCTCCGGTGGCTCCCCCCGCGCGGGAGGGGGAAGCGGAACCTCGACGTCCCCCGGGACGTCGAAGCGCTCGATGTACCGCTCCCCCATGTTGGTGAGGACGATCTGTTGGCCTGGCGCTTTGCTATGGTGCCATTCCATCCGTGCGCGCTGGAAATACTGGACGATCAGGCCCTCCTCGTAGACCATCTCCGAACGAGGGTAGCCGAAGATGTCCAGGCCGCCGTGGTCGCGAAAGAAATCGAGAAAGGTGTAGGAGACCACGTGCTGGGTCTGAGGGAAGTAGTGGTGAGAGGCGTCATCGGGGTCCGGTAGCTCGTCCTGATCCGCCGGAGGGTAGATATGGCCCAGTTCGTCCACCAGCAGTCCCAGTTGCACGTCATAGGGCGGCTGGTTGTAGGGATGCTCCTCCATGCGAGCACGCTGGAAGTACTGGACGCGCAGGCCGCTGTGCGTGGGGTCGATGAAGGCCTCGGTCGTGGGATAGCCGAAGATAGGTAGGCTCCCTCGCGTCTCGAAGAAGTCCAAGAACTTGTCGCACACGTAGTGGCCTGTCTTGGGGAAGAAGCGACACCTGCCTGCTGGCACAGTCGGCGATTGCGCCACAGACGCGCCGCCGAGGAGGGCGATGCTCACGATGGTGATGATCGTCAGATAGCGGACGCTCTTCATTGCGGTGTCGTTGCCCCGTCTGTTAGCTCACGTGATCCGCAGGATAGAGGCGTTATCGCTCTTCAGAGTACCTGAAGCGACCCGGATCGTGCTGGCTAGAGTGTACCATCCCTTCTCTCGTTGATCTGAGCAGAGGCTTACACGTCCCTGACAACGCGCTGACGTCGCTGACAGGGGGCGACGCAGTCACCGAGGTCTCTGCGGGACATAGATATCAGCGGTTGCTGGCTCCTATTGCATGAGCGGCTGCTCGACGTTCTTGTCCAATTCGACTCTGCTCCCGTCTCCGTTGTGTTCACTCCGCGTGATGCCCCGCTGGCTCGCTGTCTCTTCTGGGAAGCAGGTGCTTCTCAAGCTGTGGCAGCAGGTCCGAACGGAGCTTCCAGATGCATGCGCACGCCTCCGCCCCAGCTCTCATGACGGCTCGGCGATAGGACTCGTGGTCTAGGGACACCAGGGCAAAGATCGGTGCGACGGGTTGAGCAGCCTTCATCGCACGTACGCTCTCAACGCCGTTCTTTCCCAGGTTGGAGATATCCATTAGCACCACATCCGGCGATCTAGATCGGTTCAAGAAGACGCCGTCGCTGTAGTCGCTGGTCTCAATCAGCCGGACCTCTGGAAACGTCATAGCCAGCCAGTCGCGTAGCGAATCGAGGATCACGCTGCTTTCCTCGATCAGCAGGAGCGATGGGCTATCCTGAGCTACGGCATCCATCAGTAGCCTCCTCGGTGGTCGTAATGGGGCAAGAGGGGCTTGGAGCACCTTGCCCTGAGGGAGTTCCTGGAGATCCCGCGCCGCAAGCAAGTGTCTGCTCCAAGCAGGCCTCCAGCGTACCACGTCCGCCTCCTCCAGGAAAAACGTGTTGGAGCGGTGGCAGGACGCTCTCATACGACCATTATAGCACAGAGACACCGATTTGTATGTAGTTTAAGTTAGACATCTTTGTGGCGTGACTTAGACTCGGCGTGTGGCGCATGTTTGATGGTCAGCCATTGTCCTATTCCAGATCTGTCAGCCCATGGCGGATGGCGAACTTGACCAGCGTCGGCATGTCGCTGATGTCGAGCTTCTTCATCAGACGGCTGCGATAGGTGTTGACGGTGTGCACCGCTTTGACCAGTTCTTTGCCGGCTGACTCCTTCGCCACAAAGCCGCTTGCTCCAGCTTGCAGCGCGCGAAAGACGTGCTCGTTTGAAGCGTGCATCGAGAGAATGATGATACGCGTGGATGCGTGCCGGTCGTTGACTTGCTCCGTGGCCTCGATCCCGTCTAACTCGGGCATGCCGATGTCCAGAACGGCCACGTCGGGCTGAAGGATCGTGATCTGCTTCACAGCATCCCGGCCGTTGTCAGCTTCACCGATGACTACAACGCCAGGCTCAGCGTCAAGGTAGGCTCGCAATCCCGCTCTAACGACACCGTGGTCGTCGTCAAGGAAGACAGAGATCGTCACATCATCACCTCCACAAGCGTTATGGTCTCCGGTCCCCTCGCCGGGCTAGTGTCTCAGGCTCGGCGGGGAATGGACGGTGTCCGGTCTATGGCAAGGTTGCCAGGGCTTGCTCCAGGTCCTCCAGTAGATCCTCCACAGCTTCGATGCCCACGGACATGCGCACCAGGCCCTCGCCGATTCCGATACGGGCCCGTTCCTCGGGGCTCAGCGCTCGATGGGACGCATGGGCGGGATAGAGCAGCAGGCTGTGAACGTCGCCAAGGGTCGTGGCGGGCACACAGAGGTTGAGTGCCTCGAAGAAACGGAACACCTCGCGTTGGCCTGCACCGGCGATCTCGAACGAGACCATGCCTCCGTATCTCTGCCCTTCGAACAGCTCCTTTGCCAGCGCGTGCTGGGGATGGAAGGGCAGGCCGGGGTAGTGAACGTGCGTCACGCGAGGATGGCCCTCCAACCAGCGAGCCACGCTCGTGGCGTTGTCACAATGCTTCTGCATGCGGAGCATCAGTGTCCGCATGCCCCGCAGCGCGAGCCACGCCTGTTCGGGACCGAGGTTGCCGCCTGTCACCTTGAGCACTTCCATGAGTTCGGCCCGGAGTGCTTCAGAGGTGACCACCACGCCGCCGAGCACGTCGCCGTGCCCGGCCAGGTACTTGGTGGCGCTGTGGATCACGGCATCGGCGCCCAGGGTCAGAGGCCGGACGAGGGCAGGCGTGGCGAAGGTGCTGTCCACCAGGAAAGCGGCGCCACAGCGGTGTGCTGCGTCGGCAAGGGCGGGGAGGTTGGCCACCTTCAGCAGCGGGTTGGAGACGGTCTCTACCAGGAGGGCCACCGGTTCCAGCTCCATGCAGGTTGCCTCTACGGACTCAGGCTCGTTTGCGTCCACGAAGTGGACGGTGACGCCCTGGCTCTGCATCAACTGGCTGAGCAGGCTGTGCGTAGCGCCGTAGAGATCCTGGGCTGCCACGACGGTTGAGCCGCTGCGTGCCCCCACCGCCAGGAGGCTAGCGTGGATAGCGGCCATCCCCGAGGCGAAGGCGAGAGCTGCTTCACCCTCCTCCAGTGCGGCCACGGCGGCCTCAAACGCGGTGACCGTCGGCGTGCCGTAGCGTGCGTAGACGTATCCCTCTCGGTCTCCGGCGAAGACCTGGTCCAGAGCCTCCATTGAGGGATAGCGGTACGTCACCGATCGATGGATCGGCGGAACTGTAGGCGTGAAGCCGGCGTTCGGCAAGGGCTTCCCGGCGTGCACCGCTCGCGTCGCCAATTGCCATGCTTTGGTCGTTGCCATCCTGACCTCGCGGTTCTTGTATGTAGCTCTTCCTGCTCCCGGCGGGTTGCGAATCTGCCGGAGCGGATGTTTACCATTGCTCCCTCCGGATCCGCGCTCCGGAGGCTGGCGGATTGCGGATTCGCCTTGCCCGACCTAACCGCTCTCGGGCGTTCTACGCCAGTGGAGCCAGCGCATGGCCGCCAGGACCCGCGGCACGATGGCTCTGTAGAGATCATACCCCGCGCTGGACGTGGGATAGTCCCAGGCGCCGATGTGCTCCACGAACTCTCCCCCGAAGCCCTTCTTGAATCGATAGACGCCCCACAAGGGATCCGATTCATCCAGTTCATCCGGGGCGCCCCACATATCGTAGACGGTGCAGCCGCGTTCCTTGGCCCACTGCATCGCTTCCCACTGCAGCAGATTGTTGGGCATCTTGTCGCGGTGGTCGATCAAGGAGGCACCATACATGTAGATCGCACGTCTTCCAAAGCGATAGACGATCACCATGGCCACCGGCTGCTCCTCCACCTCGGCGATCAAAGGCTGGGCCAGGCCCTCCTCTATGAAGGAGCCCCAGGCATCGTGGTAGTAGGCCTCCGGGCGGATGACGAAGCCGGCCCGGTTGGCCGTCTCCTGGTACATATCGTAGAGCAGCGACAGGTCGTCGCGGGTTCCCTGGCGCACGGTGACGCCCTTGCGCTTCGCCAGGCGTACGTTGTAGCGCCACTTTGACTTCATGCCCATCAGGAGATCGTCCAGATCAGGTCTCAGGTCGAGCAGAACTGTGTTCTGGAACTGGATATCCTCTTCCGAACGGCGCCATCCACGGCGACGGAGGCAGGCCAGGACATCCTGTCCCTCGGGCGCGACAGGCTCCACGTCCGGGTCGATCTTCACGAAGAGTGCGCGCTCCCGTCGCGCTGTCCTCTCCAGCCCGCCCAGGACGCGGTTGAGGAGCGCTTCGTCCGTGTAGTCGAGGAGAGGGCCTTTTGGAATGTACATCACGCGGATCGGCAGATAGCTCACACGACGTGTGAGCAACGAGGCAGCTGCCTGAGGTTCGCCTGCCTCTTGATCTACCCACAGGTAGCGCGAAGGATCCCACCCATGGCGCGACTTGAACGCGCCCCATTCCCAGGTCTGGAGGAGGTGTGGGGCGGGTAACTTGAGCAACGCCCGGTTCCAGGTTGTCTGGGTCGTTGGCTGCTTCACCTGCAAATTCACGACTCGGTGTCCCTCAGTCGGCGTCGAAGGATGAGGGCGCCCCTGTAGAGTTGGTAGCGAAGGGGCGCGTAGACGCGATCCCACGTTCCGATGGTGCGCACCAGCTTGCCACCGAAGCCTCGCTTGAAGCGGTAGACGCCCCAGAGCCCGTCGCTTCGTTCGGTGAACTGATCCTCCAGCGTCTCTCGGTCTTCATCCGGGACGCCCCACATATCGTAGGTCTTGCAGCCGCGGGACTTCGCCCAGCGCATGGCCTCCCATTGGAGCAGATAGGTGGGCATCTTCTCGCGGTGCGCGCTGGTGGAAGCGCCGTAGAAGTACCAGGATCGAGGAGGGAGCGTGAAGACCATCAGCCCGGCGACCGCCTGGCCGTCCACCTCGGCCAGGAGGACCCCTGCCCAGTCGCGAGGGGCGAACAGCTGATAGGCGGTCTCGTAGTAGGCTGGGGGATGAATGCCGAAATCGGCCCGCTCGGCAGTGGCGGTCAGCATGTGGTTGAAGGTCGAGACGTCGTCGGCCCCGCCCTCCCGCACGACGACGCCCTTCCGCCCGGCCAGGCGGATGTTGTAGCGGGTTTTCGACTTCATCGCCATTAGGATGTCGTCCTCGTCCGCCGTCACGTCGACGACGAGCGTGCGCCGCGGCTGAATGGCGCTGAACGGAGCGGGGCGAAAGCGAAGCGAGCGAAGCCGTCTTCGGCGGGCCGGCTCGTCCATCCTGTTGGGCTCGATGGTGACGGCGACGGCTCGCCGCGACCGAGTTATCTGATCGACGGCGGCCAGGAGCAGCTCCGTCTCCTCCTGGCTGGACCAATCGACCAGCGGGCCCTTCGGTATATAGGCTAACTGCCCAAGGCCAGCAGGGAGGGGGCGAAACAGGATCTGGGCTCCAGCGATGAGGTCGCCGCCTTGCATCAGTCCCACGCGGGCGTGGGACCACCCAAACTGCGCCTTGAGGGCCCCCCAGGGGCTTGTCTGTAGGACATGACCGTCGGGGCGCTCGGCGACGAAGCGGTCCCAGAGGTCGGGTTGGACAGAAAGGACGGGCTTTAACGTGGTGATCGTGGCATCTCCTTCGGTGATTACGTCTGACTATCGGTGAGCTACGATGAGCAGGCCACCGCCTTTGCTACCCGGCTTCACGTCCATCTCGTAGTAGGGCCGCCATCGTTGGCTGAGGCGCTTCACGACGAGCCGGCGCAGGAGCGGCTGGACTCCCAGAGGGCGGAGGCGAGGCGAGACGAGCAAGCGCCACAGGATCGTAGGCCACGTCGGGAGTAGACGCCATTCTGAGGAGAGTCGTTGACCCACCCCGTAGCGGGCGTTCATACGGTCCCAGAGGCGTTCTACCTCCTCAGGCATGTAGTACCTGGCTTCCAGCAGCGTCAGCCCAGCCCTGGACAACAGCTCTTGCCATTCGTCGGGTGTGTGATAGTGGTGATGTTCGAGACGCTGGTCGACGCTCAGGGCGTACGCTTCGGCGCCCTGCGGGTCACCCACTGCCATCCGCCTGTGGTAACCATCCAGCATGTGTCGGAAGGCATCGGACGGCACAGTGAAGATGAGACGTCCTCCGGGCCTGAGGACGCGTCCTACCTCGTGCAGCACGGGCTCAAGGTCGGCAATGTGCTCCAGGACCGAGTTGCTGAAGATGGTGGCGAAGCTGCCCTCGGGGTAGGGGAGCGCCCGACCATCCGCTTGATCGACGTGTCGGTAGATGTCCGCAGCTGCCGCCTCGCGCAGCTGACCCGCCCATGGATCAAGTCCAACGTCCACCGTCCCCGAGGTCCGAAACAGGATCCGCCCGATCATCCCGTCGCCACAGCCGAGGTCGAGGAGCGGTCGCTCTGACCTCCGGCAGGGCTCGGACGCGGCCCTGAGCTCGACCGCGCGCCAGAGGGCTACCGGTGGGGCGAACCAATAGGCCGACAGCAGCTCAACAAGGTAATCTCGGGTCATCATTGCGTGAGAGGACAGTATACCGCAGGCGAGGCATCGTGTCAAAGGTGGGAACTTATGGTAGAATAGCGCGAGAGGAGGTTCTATGCGTTTTCTCATCACTGGCGGCGCCGGGTTTCTTGGCGCCGCGCTTTCCAATCGGCTGTGTCGCGAGGGGCATCAGGTGCGGGTCATCGATGATCTGAGCGCTGGCGATCCGGGTCGGCTCGACGAAGCTGTGCTCTTTACCCGGGGTGATGTCGCCGATCGCCCCAAGCTCTGGACGCTGCTTCAGGACGTGGATTGTGTCTATCACCTGGCGGCGCGCGTGCTGGTGAGCGAGTCGATTCTCTATCCTCGTCAGTACAATGAGGTCAACGTGGGGGGGACGGTGAGCGTGATGGAGGCGATGCGGGATGCTGGCGTGCAGCGTGTGGTGCTCACGTCCTCCGGCGCGGTCTACGGCGAGCAGGCGGAGCAGCCGGTGCGGGAGGACCAACAGCCCAATCCTCAGTCCCCCTACGCCGTGAGCAAGCTGGCGGCGGAGTATTACGTGCGCACGATCGGCGCGCTCTGGGGGCTGGAGACGGTGATTCTGCGAGTGTTCAACGCGTATGGCCCTGGTCAGCGGCTGCCTCCATCCCATCCTCCGGTTGTGCCGCGCTTCCTGCAGCAGGCTCAGCAGGGGGGATCGTTGGTCATCTTTGGCGGTGGGGGGCAGACGCGCGACTTCGTTTACGTGGATGATGTGGTCGAGGCGCTTATGGCGGCCTCAAGCGCCTCCAACGTGGACCGGCGCATCATCAACGTGGGCAGCGGTCACGAGACGACGATCAATGATCTGGCCGCTCTGGTGGCCGAGGTGGTGGAGGCGGAGACGGAGGTGCTCCATAGCCCGGCCCAGAGCGGGGGGGTGGCCCGGCTCTGCGCCGACATCGCAGCCGCACGGCGCTTGCTGGGGTATGAGCCTCAGGTCGATCTGCCCGATGGGCTCCGTCTCACGTTGGAACGAGACCCTCGGTTCCAGGAGTAGGCAGGGATGGCCACTCTCCCTACGCGTCTGAAACGAGCCTTCTTCGCCCGAGACACGCTGACCGTGGCGCGAGACCTCTTGGGAAGGCGGTTGGTGCGAGTGTTGGAGGGTGAGCGGGTTTCGGGCAGGATCGTTGAGACCGAGGCCTACATCGGGGAGGAGGACGAGGCCTCACACGCCAGCCCAGGCCCCACGGAGCGCAACGCCTCGATGTACAAGCGGCCAGGATACGCTTACGTCTATCTGATCTACGGGATGTACCACTGCTTCAACGTGGTGACCGAGCGCGAGGGCTTCCCGGCGGCGGTGCTGATTCGGGCTTTGGAGCCGCTGGAGGGTCTGGACGGGATGCGCGAGCGGCGTGACCGGGTGGAGGCAGGCGGCACGAGGAGCAGGGAGGACCTCAGGAAGCTGACGGGTGGGCCGGGGCGGCTCTGCCAGGCGTTAGCCATTGACCGACGCCACGACGGCGCCGATCTCTGTGCGGCAGAGACCTCGCGCCAGACGCTGTTCCTGGAGGTGGGCGAGCGCGTTCCCGACGCTGCCGTGGTCACCAGTCCGCGGATCAACGTGCGCGGTGACGACGTTGCCGTAAGCGCTCCGTGGCGATTCTATGTGGAGGGGAATCCCTGTGTCTCGCGCTGATGATGAATGACCAGCGCTTGCGATTTGACCCTGGCGAGAATGATAAAGCCCTTGTCGCGTCACCACTATGGTTTCCCGATTGCATGTCCCATGATATAATACCTTCGACCGTGGAGAGGCAGGGGCGTGTGAATTCAAATCGAATCAGCATCAAAGGTATTCGGCAGGGTCTGCTTGTCACCCTCGGCGGCGGTGACTGGGGGCGGGTGCTGGATGCATTGGAGGCTCACCTCGGTGAGAATCCTGCCTTCTTTCGCGGCGGCCGCCTCGCTTTGGACGTAGGGGACCGGGCGTTGACCCACACTCAGATCGGAGATGTGCGCGCCATGGTGGCGCGCCATCAGGTTGAGATGTGGGCTCTGGTGAGCACGAACGCTGTCACCCGGGCGGCGGCGCGAGAGTCGGGTTTGGTGATCGATCTTGGCGGGAGTGACGTTTACTCCTCACCCGAGCTTGGGCGCGTGGCCGAGGGCGCTAAGCGCGAAGGGCACGAAAGAGCCCGCGGCGAGACGGTGATGATCCGCCGCACGCTTCGTTCTGGTCAGACGCTGCGGCATCCCGGCCATATCGTGATCATAGGCGACGTCAACCCGGGCGCGGAGGTCGTGGCCGGAGGGGACATCTTGGTGTGGGGAAGGGCGCGTGGACTGGTGCACGCTGGAGCCCTGGGCGACGAGAATGCTGTCATCTGTGCCCTTGATCTGGCTCCTACGCAGCTTCGCATTGGGGGTCGCATTGCGCGCTCGCCCGAGGATCGGCCGGCCCAACCTATGCCCGAGAAGGCCTCGGTGCGTGATGGGCAGATCGTGGCGATCCCGTGGCCTGGTGAATGAGGCTCAGTAGATCCAAGATTGCTCCAATGTAATCGCCAGATGCATGGAGCACATTGGGTCTAATGAGACTGGGCGGAGGAGAGGTCGTTAGGCTTTCAAGGGGGAGGAAATGGACACGGAACCACACGAGAGGCACGAAACAGAAGCGAGAGTGGTGACGGTCACGTCTGGCAAGGGAGGGGTCGGCAAGACGACCCTTACGGCCAACCTGGGCGCCGCTTTGGCCATGAGGGGACAGCGGGTCGTCGTGGTCGACGCTGACGTCGGCCTCCGGAATCTGGACGTGATGCTGGGGCTTGAGAATCGTATCGTCTACGATCTGGTGGACGTGATTGAGGAGCGGTGCCGTTTGCGGCAGGGCCTCGTGCGGCATAAGCATCTCTCGGGGCTCTTCCTCCTCCCTGCGGCGCAGACCCATGACAAGACCGCCGTCCAGGTGGATGATATGGTTCGCATTTGCAAACAGCTGCGGGAGCAGGGGGATAGACGCTCCCCCTTCGACGTCATCTTGATCGACTCGCCCGCAGGGATCGAGCGGGGCTTCCGCTATGCATTGGCACCGGCGAATGAAGTCCTGATCGTCACCAATCCGGAGGTCCCTGCCGCGCGCGATGCTGATCGCGTCATTGGCCTGATCGAGGCGGAGGAGAAGGGGCCGGCCCGCTTGGTCATCAATCGGGTCAAGCCAAAGATGGTGGAGCGAGGCGAGATGCTCAGCATCGCCGATGTGGTCGAACTGTTGGCGATAGAGTTGATCGGTGTCGTACCGGAGGATCAGGAGATCCTGATCTCTGCAAACCGTGGCCAGCCCTTGGCTATGTCGGCCAATAGCGGCAGTGGACGGCACTCCTTGGCGGGTCATGCTTTCCACAACATTGCTCGGCGCATGCTGGGCGAGGAGGTGCCGTTTCAGCCACTTCGGCAACCGGGCATGTTTGAGCGGTTCTTGCGCTTTGTTAGTCCGGGAGGAGTTGATCAGGATGGGATTGCTTAAGCGTTTGTTGGGACGCCGCGAGCCGTCCAGTAGGAGGGTGGCAAAGGAGCGCCTACGCCTCGTGCTGACGCAAGATCGAGCTGGCATCTCGCCAGCATTGCTGGACACGCTGAAGGACGAGATCATCATGGTCATCTCTCGCCACGTCGATGTCGACGTTGACGGCGTTCAGGTGACGGTCACCCAGAGCAACCGTGAATCGAGCCTCGTCGCCGATATTCCGCTGACGGATCGGGGGAGTAGAAGCCGCTCCCAGGGTGCAGGGTCGGTGCGATCTTCGAAGGACAGGCAGTCACGCCCGTGATTGAACTGCGGCTCTGGCGACACTTCGACTACGTTCTGCTCATCACTGTCGTGCTGCTCACCGCCTTCGGGGTGGTGATGATCTACAGCGCCAACCTTGGGAGCCTCGATCCGCGTCTGCAGGATCTGTGGCGGCGTCAGGCGATCTTTGGAGCGGTGGGTATTGGGTTGATCCTCCTGTTGGCCTCGTTTCCCAGGGATTTTCATTGGCTGGGTGACTTCTGGTGGCTGATCTATCTGGTGGCTCTGGCTTTGCTCGTGCTGGTGCTCTTCTTTGGGCGGAGCGAGATAGGTCGTGTGCGCAGCTGGTTCGATCTGGGCTTCGTGCGGTTTCAGCCCTCCTTCCTGGCGATGAACTTGCTAGCGCTTTCGGTGGGGGCTGTCCTCAGTCGTCAGCGAAAGCAGCGTTCATCCTCCATGCCGCTCTTTGGAGCGCCCAAGACGAGCTTGGCCGCCGCGTTGTCGGAGGGGGTTGGGCTGGCCAACTACGTTGCCTCTCTTGCAATGACGCTCGTGCTGGCAGCCCTGGTCTTCGGGCAGCCGGACATGGGAACGGCCGCCGTGTTGGTTGCGATGTGGTTGGCGATGGTGTTCGAATCCGATCTTGGCGTGCGCTATCTCGTTGTGACCGCTCTCGTCGGACTGGGGGCTGCGTACCCCATCTGGAAGGTGATGGAAGCCCTCGATTTCGGGTATATGCAGGAGCGAATCCTGGGCTTCATCGACCCCAGCAGTAACCCCGATGTCGCGTATCAGCTGCAGCAGGCGGCGATCGCCATTGGTTCGGGTGGGATGTGGGGCAAGGGGCTCGCTCAGGGTACGCAGAGCCAGTTGCGCTATCTGCCGGTGCGTCATACGGACTTCATCTTCGCCGTCATCGCTGAGGAGTTGGGCTTCGCCGGCGTGATGGTCCTGTTTCTGCTCTACCTTGTCCTCTTCTACCGCTTGCTGCGCATCGTCTTTATCGCTTCGGATGCCTTTGGACGGATGATCGCGACGGGAACGCTGGCGATGATTCTGTTCCAGGCGGTGGTCAATATTGGCATGAATCTGAGGCTATTGCCGGTGGCGGGTCTACCGCTGCCCTTCATCAGCTACGGGCCGGCGGCTCTGTTGACCACGATGATTGGTATTGGATTGTCTGAAAACGTGGTCATGCGTCATCGGAAGCTGGAGTTCTAAGCAACGGGGCGGCGCTCCGGCTGTTCGAGCCTGTCACTGCGAGCCGCACTACGAGCGAAGGAGTTTCAAGTATGGCGAACGAGGAGAGATCTGATTTTATCCGCGATATCGTCGAGCGGGACATTGAGGAGGGGGTGTTCGACGGGCCGGTTCACACCCGTTTTCCCCCGGAGCCGAACGGCTACCTTCATGTCGGACACGCGAAGGCGATCTCCATCAACTTTGGCGTGGCCGAGGCGTTCGATGGGCTCTGCAATCTGCGGATGGACGACACTGATCCCACCAAGGAGGAATGGGAGTACGTCGAGGCTGTCAAGAGGGACATCCGTTGGCTCGGCTTCGATTGGGAGGACCGTTTCTTCTTCGCCTCGGATTACTTCGAGCAGCTCTATGACTGGGCTGTTGAGCTGATCAAGAAGGGGAAGGCCTACGTCGACGATCTGAGCGCGGAGCAGATCTCGGCCTACCGTGGCGACTTCACCACACTGGGCCGCGAGAGCCCATACCGAGACCGATCGGTCGAGGAGAACTTGGAGCTGTTCAAGCGCATGCGCGCCGGTGAGTATGAGGAGGGCGAGCGCGTCCTTCGGGCGAAGATCGATATGTCGTCGCCCAACATGAACATGCGCGATCCGGTGATGTACCGCATCCTGTATGAGACGCACTATAAGCAGGGTGACGACTGGTGTATCTATCCGACCTACGACTGGACGCACGGCCAGTCGGATTCGATTGAGGGGATCACGCACTCGCTCTGTTCTCTTGAGTTCGAGGACCATCGTCCGCTCTATAATTGGTTCCTGGAGGCGTTGGGGATCCGCGAACCGGGAGAAAACGGCGTCCCCAAGCAGATTGAGTTCGCGCGGCTCAATTTGAGCCATACGGTGATGAGCAAGCGGTATCTTCTGCAGTTGGTCGAGGAGGAGCAGGTCGAAGGCTGGGACGATCCGCGCATGCCTACTATCTCCGGTATGCGGAGGCGCGGCTATCCGCCCAGCGCCATTCGTGCTTTCTTGGATGAGGTCGGCGTGGCAAAATCTGATAGCTTGATCGACATGCACATGTTGGAGCACTTCGTCCGTGATGAGTTGAACAGGACCGCTCCTCGCGTGATGGCTGTGATGGATCCGCTCAAGGTGGTCATTGAGAACTACCCGGAGGATCAGGTCGATGTCTTTGAGGTGGATATCAACCCCGAGGATCCGGACTCCGGGAAGCGGAAGGTGCCGTTCTCCCGCGTGCTCTACATCGAGCGGGGCGACTTCCGCGAGGATCCGCCGAAGAAGTTCCAGCGTCTGGCGCCGGGCCGGGAGGTGCGGCTCAAGCGGGCCTATCTCATCACCTGCCAGGAGGTGGTGAAGCAGGAAGGGCCTGATGGTGAGGGCGAGGTGGTCGAGCTCCGCTGCACGTACGATCCGGAGACGAAAGGCGGCGTGGCGCCGGACGGACGGTACGTGCGCACGCTTCATTGGGTCTCCGCCGAGCACGCGCTCGACGTCGATGTGCGGCTCTACGACCGGCTCTTCACCAAGGCGGATATGGGCGACATCCCCGACGACAGGTCATTCGCGGACTACCTGAACCCGGATTCGCTGAAGCTGACCACGGCCAAGGCCGAGCCCAGCCTGGCGGATGCCGAAGCGGGCGAGCGCTTCCAGTTCTATCGCAAGAGCTACGTCTGCGTCGATCCGGACTCGACGGAGGAGCGTCTGGTCTTCAACCGCACCGTGCCGTTGCGCAGCACGTGGGCCAAGATCGAGAAGCGGCTCAAGCGACAGAAGTAGGAAGGAGAGAGTATGTCCGTTCAGGTGACTGCGTCGAACCGGGTGACTGCGTCGACCCAGGTGACTGCGTCGACCCAGGTGACTGCGTCGACCCGGGTTCGTTTTGCCCCCAGTCCGACAGGGGAACCGCACATTGGCAATATCCGCACCGTGGTGTTCAACTGGCTCTTTGCAAGGCAGCAGGGTGGTCAGTTTATCTTGCGCATTGAGGATACGGACCGGGAGCGGTATCAGCCCGAGACCGTTCCGGTGATCATGGATGGCCTGCGCTGGCTGGGGTTGGCGTGGGATGAGGGGCCCAGCCAGGAGGCGCTGAAGCGCTCTGGCGTGCGGGAGGTGGAGGGGCGTCCGTTGTCCAACGGCGGCTCGCTGTCCGCGTACGCCGTAGGCGGACCGCACGGGCCCTACGTTCAATCCGAGCGGCTGGACATGTATCGCGAGGTCGCTGAGGCGTTGATCAAGCGGGGTTGGGCCTACCGCTGCAATTGCACGCCAGAGCGCCTGGCCCAGGTGCGCGAGCGTCAGCGAGCCGCGGGCGAGCACGTCATGTACGATCGCCATTGTCGAGATCTGGCCGTGCCCGTATCCCCTGACGAGCCCCACGTGGTCCGGCTCAAGGTCCCCCTGGAGGGTGAGACGGTCGTCCATGATGCGATCCGGGGGGACATGGCCTTCGACAACAAGCTGGTCGACGACCAGATCCTTCTCAAGTCTGATGGCTTTCCCACCTATCATCTGGCGGTGGTGGTGGACGATCACGGCATGGAGATCAGCCACGTCATCCGCGGCGACGACTGGATCTCCAGCACGCCCAAGCGGATCCTCATCTATCGGGCCATGGGCTGGGAGGTTCCGACCTACTGCCACGTTCCCCTGGTGAATGGGCCTGATGGGCAGAAGCTGTCGAAGCGGCACGGCGCCACGTCGATCACCGAGTTTCAGGATCAGGGGTATCTGCCGGAGGCCCTGTTCAACTTCCTGGCGCTGCTCGGCTGGTCGCCGGGTGAGGGGGAGGAACAGGAGATCTTCAGCCGCGAGGAGCTGATCGAGCGCTTCGACCTGTTTCGGGTCAACACCTCCCCAGCAACATTCTCCTACGAGAAGCTGAACTGGATGAACGGCGTCTACATCCGGAACCTCTCGGAGGAGGAGCTGGTGGAGCGGCTACTTCCCTTCTGGCAGCGGGCGGGGCTGGTGCCCGAGCCCTGTTCGGAGGATATGCGACCTCGGCTGAGATTGGCCGCGTCGCTGGTACAGGAGCGGCTGAAGACGCTGGGTGAGGTCGTCGAGTGGACGGATTTCATGTTTGGCGAGATCGAGATGCCGCCGATGGAGCGCTTGGTCCCCAAGAAGATGACGCCGGAGGAGAGCGCCGAGATGCTGCGGGGCGCGCGGCATCTGCTAGCGGAGATTGAGCCCTTTGAGGCGGAGAGCATCGAACAGCCGCTGCGCGATCTGACCGATGAGCTGGGCGTCAGCGTGGGGCAGCTGCTTGGCACGCTGCGCTGGGTCACGACGAACAAAAAGGCGACCCCGCCGCTCTTCGGCACCATGGCCGCCATCGGGCGCGAGCGGGTGCTGAGGCGGCTGGACGCGGCGATTGCGCGGCTAGAAGAACGTACGTAGCCTATCCTCGGAGGACGATGCGAGTGGACGTCACTCCTTGGACGACATCGTAGCTTTGCTGGACAACGCCGATGAGGCTTACCCAGACCCTGAAACAGAGGCCAACGGTATCTCCGCAGCTGATTCTGGCGAATCGGCTGCTCCAGTTCTCGTCGCTTGAACTGGAGCAGGCCATCGCTCAGGAGTTGGCCGAGAATCCGGCGCTGGATCTGCGCGAGGTTCAACGATGTCCCGTGTGCGGTGCGGCGATATCGGCCGGCACATGTCCCACGTGTGGGGCGGTCGAAGCTCAGGTCAGGGAGGCGGAGCTTTACCGACGCGAGGTCTTCGAAGGAGGTGGTGGCGCCTTCTCGGGAAACGGCGCTGCGGGCGAGTGGAGCGATCCCATCTCCCGCTTGCCGTCGAGCACCACGCTGACCGAGCATCTCCTGCGGCAGGCGCGTCTCAGCCTGGCAGGGGAGGACGTTCCCATCGCGCGCCACGTGATTGGGAGCCTCGATGATCGGGGGTACTTCTCGGGCGACGTGGACGATCTGGCCTCCGAGCTCGGCGTCAAGCGAGGGCGCGTGGAGGAGGTCCTGGCCGTTATCCAGACACTGGAGCCGGTGGGTATCGCCGCGCGGGATGCTCGCGAGTGTCTCTTGATACAAATCGCGGACCTGGGGAGTGAGAGCCAGCCCCACCCGGATCGTGTCGAGCGGTCAGTGGCGGAATGTCTGATTCGCGATCACTGGGATAGCCTGGGACGCTCCTCCCTGGTCAGCCTGGGGCGGGAGGTGGGTGCCTCGGTTGACGAGGTGCGGGGCGCCCTCCGTTTCATCAGAGAGAACCTCAATCCGTTCCCGACGCACACTTGCTGGGCCGATGCGCGGCGGGCGACCTCGAATGACGAAGCGAAGTGTCCGCAGCCGGACGTCATCATCCGCGAGCGTGAGACCCCAAAGGGGGGTTACGACATCGAGCTGCCGAAGGCGGGCAGCTACAGCCTGCGCGTCAGAGCATCGTATCGTCGGGCGATGGAGGATGGAGCGAGACGACACGCCTCGAATGGCAATAATGGCTCGCTGGTGCCTGGTCAGCCGAGTTCGTCGCCCCGCGATCGTGAGGGATGGAAGCGTTGGCAGGAGCTCTGTGGGCGCGCCCGTCTGTTTATGAAGAGCATTGAGCAGCGTTGGGAAACGCTCTATGAGCTGATGTGCTGTCTGGTCGATTATCAACGCGACTTCCTGATCCACGGCGAGCGGCGTTTGAAGCCTCTGACCCGCGCTCAGGTGGCTGAGATCATGGGGGTGCACGAATCGACGGTGAGTCGGGCTGTGGCCGGGAAGTACGTTGAGCTCCCGTGCGGCGAGGTCGTTTCGCTGGACACTTTCTTCGATAGCGCGGCGCCCCTGAAGCATATGATCGAGGAGCTGATCAATCACGAGGAGACGCCTCTCAGCGATCGGGCGATTGCGGACAGGCTGGCCAAGCGGGGCTACGATGTCTCTCGCCGAACAGTGGCGAAGTATCGGAATGCCCTGAACATCCTTCCCTCGACGCTGCGCAAACGGAGCAAGGAGCTTCGCGCGCCGCGATGAAAACGTGGATGCCACAACTCTCGGTTCTCGACTCAGAATAGACCGGGCTCACGAACAACTTCTGTCTCTGGGGCATCGGGATTGCTCTGAGACGAGCATAGATGCTACGAGGATGTTCTTGAACGCTTACCTAGATACCAAGAACCTTCTCCTCGCGTGTCCTCTGTTGATTCTGATGCCTATCATCGTCGTTCTTGGCCTCGTAGGATGTCTCTCTGAGCCCGAGACCGGCGAAGGTCTATCCCCATCATCAGGTCAGACGCTCTACGTCTCTAGTTCCTCCCATTGCGCCGGTCGACGTCCCTGCTATGCGAGCATTCAGGACGCCGTGGATGCTGCCTCTGAAGGGGATGTGATCAAGGTCGCACGAGGCATCTACACGACGACTTCAGAGTCGCAGGTGGTCAGCATTGAGCAAGGTCTCCGGCTGGTGGGCGGATACCGGGTTGACGACTGGTCTCGATCCTGCCCGACCGTCGAGCCGGCGATCATCGACGCTGGTCAGGTGTCGGGGCGCCGTGGCGTCTCTATCGATGGGAACGGTGTCTCGACGATCACGGTGAAAGGCTTTCTGATACGGCACGGGGGCGTCGGGGTATCCGACGGAGGGGGTGTCCACGTGGCGGGTGGGTCGGTTGTCCTGGAGGACGATGTGATCGAGGCGTGCACCGCCGACGCTCGTGGGGGTGCTCTATTCATCGCCGATGGTGACGTCCGACTCAGACACAACACCTTAAGGGGCAATGCGGCGCGGTACGGCGGTGCTCTCTACGTCGATGGGGGGAGCGTCGTGCTGGCGCGCAACATCGTTATGCACAACGAGGCACCGCCGGTAGGTGGAGCGATTGCCATCAATGGGGGAATCGTGACGGGGACCAATGATGTCGTGGCCGAGAACGCGCTGGCGGGCGCGGGCATCTATCTATCTGGTGGTCACCTCACGGCCAGCCACTGGACCCTCGTCAACAACGGTCGCTACGGCATCATCGCTGATCTTGGTGTCGACATCGAGAGCGGCTCGGTCACCCTGCATAAGAGCATCATTGCCTCGCACAAGGGGGGGCTTTGTGGGGCTGGCGTGGAAGCCCGACAAACCCTCTTTCATCGTGTGAGTGATCCGTGTATCGCGGGGGCTTCATGCGTGAACAATCTCTTTGGCGACCCGAAGTTCGTCGATCCGTCGGCCGGCGACTATCACATCGCAGCTGGTTCGGCCGCTGTGGATCGGGGCTACAGCCTGGATGTCGCCCAGGATATGGACGGGGACATGCGACCGGTTGGGACAGCTTCCGATATCGGCGCCGACGAGACTGAGCCGCACCGGGTGTATCTGCCGCTGGTGGTCCGATAGGTCGGCTCCCGTAGGCCCTCAGCCATCCGCTGAGTGGGGATTTGACAATATCGTCCAGTTTCACTATAACTCATTGGTGGACACGAAGGGCACGAAGGAGGCTTCAGGCGCTATCTGAGGGAGGCGAGGGATGACGGCTACAATTCTGACCATTGATGACGATGAGATGATACGCTCCTTCTTTGGCGATATCCTCGAGGAGGAGGGATATGAGGTTCTCTCGGCCGCGACAGGGGCTGAGGGTCAGACCATCTTGCGCCAGAAACCGGTGGACATCGTCTTGCTCGATCTGCGTCTCCCCGACGTCGATGGTCTGGTTATCTTGCGAAGGATCAGGCGGCAGGCGTTGAACGTTCACGTCATCGTGCTAACCGCCTACGGCGCTGTGCCCAGCGCGGTAGAGGCGATGAAACTGGGAGCGTATGACTACATCGACAAGCCGTCCGACGCCTCGAAGCTGAAGCTGGTTATCAAGAGGGCGCTCAGAGAGCTCGCCATGCAGCGAGAGATCGAGCGCCTGCGAGAGAAAGCCAGTGGCTACTCCGGGGGATGGATCATTGGGGAGCACGAGGAGATGCGGCGCATCGCAAGGCTGGTCGATAAGGTGGCCAAGGGCAAGGCCACGGTCCTCCTTCAGGGTGAGAGCGGGACCGGCAAGGAGGTCGTCGCGCGTGCGATCCACGAACAGAGCCCTCGCGACGAGAGGCCCTTCACGCCCATCAACTGTGCCGCCATACCTGAGGACCTCCTGGAGAGCGAGCTTTTTGGTTTCGAGGAGGGGGCTTTCACCGGAGCGACGCGTCGCAAGAGGGGCCTGCTCGAGGTGGCCGACGGAGGGACGTTGTTCCTGGATGAGATCGGAGAGATGCCGCCGAAGATGCAGGCGAAGATGCTGCGGGTCGTGGAGACGCAGACGCTTCGCCGCATTGGTGGGACCAGGGATGTCAAGGTCGACGTTCGATTCATCGCTGCCTCCAATCGGGACTTGAAAGCGGCCATCGAGGAGGGGGCCTTCCGCGAGGATCTCTACTATCGCCTTGGGGTGGTCGTCATAGATCTGCCGCCGCTCCGTGAAAGGATGGAGGACCTGGAGCTCTTCGTGGCGGCCTTCATCGACGAGTTCAACCGGGCGATGGGGAGAAGCATCGCAGGCGTTAGCAGGGAGGCCCTCCGGGTGATGAGGCGTTATTCCTGGCCGGGGAACATCCGGGAGCTGCGGAACGTGATTGAGCGCGCAATGGTGCTCTGCGAGCAGGAGGAGATACAGACGGCCCATCTGCCCGCTGAGCTCAGTAGGTCAGGGTTGCTTCCCGACGTTGATCCTGACGGTCTAAGATCCCCCCAAAACCTGCCACCTGACGGTCTCGATCTCACGGACGTGGTGGTCAGCTTGGAGCAACGTTTCATTGAGGAGGCTCTGGAGCGCACCGGCGGGAACCAGACGGAGGCCGCGAAGCTCCTCTCTATCTCTCGGGATCAACTGCGGTACCGCCTTGAGAAGTACGGCCTGGTCTGAGCGCGGGAGTAGACGCCACTCCTGAGCAGTTCGACGGCGTGTGGATTTTTCCCCAACCTGGGGAAAATCTCTCCCATCCTCGCTTTCCGTCCCCAAAGAAGCACCCTGTGCTCTCGCTGCTCTTGGGTCCTATGAGGGGCATTTCGCCTCTTGCCGCTGCTGATCGGCTTTCATCTCCCTTTTTTGTCGGCTGTAACCATTGTCTCAGTTGGCCGTCCACGCATGTTAGGGCCTGAGTTCCTCTCTGCCCGTTGCCATTTTCTCAACTGATCATCAACACGATGACTTCTTGGAATCCACGCCCCTCGGGGGAGGGTCTGGCACGCTTCTTGCGACAATAATAGAGTGAATCAACTTGAGTTCTGATCTCACAGGGGTATGACATGAGTTTTGAGATTTGGGTGCCTTGGAAGAGCTTAGTCTTTCTTGATCCGACTGGTATGGAGATCGCGCTTCTCGCCCTCACCGGGCTGGGGGCGATCCTGCTTTTCCTCTCCTCCCGTCGTGAGTGTGTAGAGGCCGTGCGATCCCGTCGGGGCGCGTTCTTGCTCGTGGGGCTCGCCATGCTTCCGCTGGTCACCACCCGCCTTCTGGCGGTTCGTCTCTCGGCGATGAGCCCGCCGCCGCTTCCCAACATCCCGTTGAACCCCACGTTGCCCTTCGCGGCGTTGCTGACGGTCTGGCCGATTCTCGCCGCTGGGATCTGGCTTGGCGCAGGATCCGCGCTTCTGGTGGGCGGAGTCAGTGGCCTGCTGCGGGCCGGTACCGTGACCAGCGGCATCGCAGATCCGCTTCACCTCGCTCTGTTTGGCTTCCTCGTGGCTCGCCTCTTGCGGCAGCGGCGTCAAGGTTGGCTGGAGCAGTTGGCTCGCCAACCTCTTGCCGCATCCCTGCTGGCGACGCCCATTGCAGGAGGCTTGCTGTTCCTTTCGGCTTGGGCTCGCGTGGCGCACTCAGGGCTGGCCGGTTTTGACTATGCTCTGCAGTTCGCGCAGGTGCGCACCGGCGGTCTTCTGCTCGAGGCCCTATCGGCAGGCGCTGTTGCTCAGATACTCTTCTCCATCAATCCGTCGTTACGTCCGGTTCAGGAAGCGGATCGTCTTTCCTGGTTCCGCCGCAGCCTCCATCGGAAGCTCCTGGTCGTTGTGGTGCCTCTGATCTTGGTTACGACCTTCGTGCTCCTCTACGCTGTGACGACCGTGACGCTGCGCGGGGCGAGGGCGGAGGCCGTGAAAGACCTGGCGCGTGACGCTCACAGTGCCGCTGATGAGATTCCTAACTTCATTCATACCGGTCAGGGGCTCCTTGCGGAGTTCGCCAAGGATGAGCGACTATCGAGCGACGATCGTGACGAGCTGGAGGCGCTCTTGGAGAGCGATCTTCGCATGGGGGCGTTCTTCGATCATCTCATGCTGTTCGACCCCGATGGAGAGCTGGTGTCCATGTATCCCCCGGCACCGACGGGCAACCCGGAGCTGACCGTTCAGGAAGAGGATCTGTTGGCACGGGTCTTGATGAACGGCGCTCCCCAGATTAGCTCGGGACATAAGTCGCATTGGGATGAGGCACTTCTGTCGTTCCTGATGCCGACAAGGTCGAGGACGGGGGACCCGTCGCGTTTCGGTGCCCTGGTTGGACGCACGCATCTCCAGGCCAATCCCGCCATGGAGGGCATACTCGCAGATCTCCAGTGGGCCAGCGGCCGCGGCGAGGGGTTTGTGGTGGATGAGGGAGGACACATCGTAGCTCATCCTGATCCCGGCATGGTCCTGTCCCTATGGCAGAAGGATCAATATCGCGACTGCATCGCCGACGCAGGGCCTCAGGGTCTCGTCTGTGAGGGTCGCGATCCGGTGCGCAATACCCGTGAGTTGCTCTACTACCTGCCGGCTGATGGGTATCCTTGGTCCGTGGTGATTCGTCTTCCCTATGAGGTTGTCCTTAACCAGGCCAGAAAGGTCGCTGTGCCTCTGCTTGTGCTGCAAGGTGTCTTTGGAGCTGGGCTAGTGCTTGCCATTGTCCTCGTCGTCGGTCGTATGACAGGCCCGCTCAAGCAACTGGCGAACGCTGCTGAGCGCATCGCGAAGGGCGGCCTCATGAAGTCAATCGACGTAAGCGGGGCCGATGAGGTGGGCCGGCTGGGGCTCACGCTTGAGGAGATGCGCGCGCGGCTTCAGGACCGCATGAGCGATCTATCCTTGCTCCTCGAAGTCAGTCAGGCGGTATCATCGACGTTGGATCTCTCAACAGGCCTTTCATTTGTGCTCGAAGGCGCTTTGGAAGGAACGAATGCCGACGTGGCGCGCGCTGTGCTCGTCGGCGATGGGAATCCCTCGGAGACGGTGATTTCCAGGGGGGAAGCCATCGAGGGCCTGGATGAGATCGAACGCGCTCTGGTCGCACAGGTCGAGGATCGAGGGAGCCCGGTCGCCTTCCCAGGCCTGGGAGAGGCTGCGGAGTTGATCAGATCCCAGGGGCTTGCCGGACCCATTGAAGCGGCCGTCGCGCTGCCGGTGTGCACCAAGGACCGAATGCTGGCCGTAATCTGGATAGGATACACAGGTGCCCACCGATTCGAGATGTCGAAGATGAATTTCCTGTCAATGTTGACCAATCAAGTAGCGGTCTTGGTCGAGAACGCTCGTCTCTTCCAGGCGGTCGAGGGCGAAAGGACGCGGCTGGCGGCGATCTTGGAGAGTGTCTCCGATGTGGTTCTGGTCACTGACCAGGAGGATCGGGTGTTGTTGGTCAACTCTGCTGCGGAACAAGCGTTTGACATCAAGTCCGAGGCCGTCCTGGGCCGGAGGCTAGAGCAGACAGATCTGGCGCCCGAGGTAGTGGACGCCATCGTAGGAGCATCTTCCACAGAGGCGCCGTCGCGGGAGCTTTTGCTTCCCAGTGGGCGTGTGTTGTACGCCGATGTGTCCACGATAGAGAGCTCTCAAGGTGAGCAGTTGGGGCGGGTGGTCGTCATGCGCGATATCACGCGCTTCAAGGAGCTGGATGATATGAAATCCGAGTTCCTGGCCACTGTATCCCACGATCTCCGGGCGCCGCTGACCTTCATGCGTGGCTATGCTGATCGACTCGACGTGGTCGGCGAGCTTAACGAGAAGCAGGAGCTCTACGTCGAGAGTATTCTGAAGGGCGTGCAGCGGATCGATGACCTGGTGCTTGAGCTGCTTGACCTGAGCCGCATCGAGGCTGGCTTGGGTGTGGAGAGAAGGCCTTGCCACCTGGGTGTGATCGTGGCTGAGGCTGTGAGCAGCCTGCGGGCGCGAGCGACGGAGAAAGGCGTCTCATTGCAGATCCAGCCTCCGCTCAACCTCTCAGATGGGGGAGGAGACGGCCTAGTCTCTGGCGATAGAGCGCTTCTTCGCCAGGCGATTGTCAACTTGCTGGATAACGCGATTAAGTACACGTCGCCTGGCGGGAAAGTGGCGGCAGGCTTGTCGATCAAGGCGCGCAACGGCAGGAATCAGGCTACGATCCACGTGACAGATACGGGTATTGGCATCGGGCCTGATGAGCAGGTACG
Source organism: uncultured Anaerolineales bacterium (assembly GCA_964575455.1). Lineage (GTDB taxonomy): Bacteria > Chloroflexota > Anaerolineae > B4-G1 > B4-G1 > SKLM01. The sequence continues at coordinate 83,640 of CAZNRX010000002.1, forward strand.
TCTCTTCGAGAAGTTCTACCGCACAAAGCGGGGCGATCAGTCGGGGGCTTCGGGAACGGGGCTGGGGCTGGCCATCGTTAAGTCGGTCGTGGAACGGCACGAGGGCAAGGTGTGGGTGGAAAGCGAGGTGGACGCGGGCAGCACGTTCTATGTCAGCCTGCCGCTCGTCACGGATGAGTCGTTCAATGTGGAGACGTCGCATCAATGATCGGAGGGATAGACATGAAGATTACAACTCTCCAAGCCATCATGGCAGTGTGTATGTTCTTGCTGGGGCTGTCCTCGTGCATAGCTGGGTTGTGGACGATTCTATCAAGGCAGTATCAGAGGATGTTGAAGAGTATCTCCGCTCAATCGGCGAAGGTCAGCAGTAAAGCGGTCACAGATATAGGCCTGGCACCCCTCATCGAGGCGATGTCGGGTCTCGTGGAGGCGATCGACAGATTGGTTCGCACGTCGATCGGCGTGGGGGTCTTCCTCTGTCTGGCAGGAGTGCTTTTGTGTGTTGCGTCCTTCTGGATGCTCTCGATGCTTTAGGAGACGCTTATGATTGACATTGAGAAGCGAGAGAGCCGAGTCGGGCACCATCACGACTTGGCTGTGGCTCACCGCGAGTCTGGGTCCGACAAGGAGGCGATGGCCGAATACCGAAGCGCTCTCCATGAGGCGGACCACCTCTATGCGAGGATCTCTCTCGAACTGGGTCTGGTGTTTCAGAGCCGCGGGAGCTACGAGAAGGCGTTGGACGCCTTCGAGCGCGGCCTGTCTCGCGTGCCGGATGAGGTCTCCTGTCTCTTCGCGGCAGGCGTCACGTTGAACCGGCTCGGTCGCTGCGAGGAAGCCCTGGGGAAGCTGGAACAAGCCCTCGATCATGATGTGGATCGAGCGGCGATCTACCAGGAGATCGGTCAGGCCTATGGGAGGCGCGGTTGGTACAGCGAGGCCTTACAGGCCCTGCAGCAGGCGCTTGAGTTGAGGTCGGCGCAGTCACCGGATCGGCAGGCGGGGTCGCGTGCGCAAGCGCAGAGACATCTGGGAGCGAGAAGGGCACCGCTCCATCGTGATACCGCTGCTGTCCTGAGCAAGCTCGGGAGACGTGAGGAGGCCATTGCCCATCTAGAGCAGGCCCTGGAGCTGCTGCCTGAGGAGGCCGCTGAGTCGCCAGCAGGCGGGTTGCCAACCGTTTACCTGACACCCGGGATCGCCATCAGCGCTCAAATCCCTGAGTCGGGAGCGGAGGTTGTGCCGACGCAGGCTGCCTGGCAGTGCGAATTGGGGGCGCTGTACGAGGATGCGGGGCGTCTGCGGGAGGCCGTTGATGCCTATCGCGAGGCTGTGTCGCTGCAGCCCAACCATCCTGTTTGCAACCACTATCTTGGTGCGGCCCACAGACGTCTGGGTGAGCCCAGGTCGACGGCGTCAACCGATGAGGCTGTGCGCTACCTGCGTCGTGCGGTCGAGCTCTCCCCGAATCAAGCCGAGTGGCGCGCCGAGTTGGCCGAGGCCCTGGCCGCTTCAGAGAGATGGAAACAGGCGCTGAACGAGTACCGTCGTGCCATTGAGATCGACGCTGAAGAAGCTCTCTATCATTATGGTGCCGGACGCGTGCTCCATCAGCTGGGCGACTATGGCCCGGCACTGCAGGAGCTGGAACGGGCCACGTCGTTATCCCCCAGTCATGCGGCGTCGCATCATCAGATCGGTTTGATACACGAGTCTCAAGGGCGATGGGAGGAGGCGCTTGAGCAGTATCAGCTGGCATGTGCCCTGGCGCCGGATCAATCCGTCTACTACAGGGATCTCGGTGTGGCGCATGGTCGGCTGCGCAAGCGTGATGGGGACGGTCGCTATCCCAAGGATGGTGATTATCCCCGGGCACTCGAGGCTCTGCGAAAGGCCGCCCATCTGGAGGAGTCCGCTGATGTCTATGGGCAGCAAGGGATGGTCCACGAGGACTACGAGGCGTACGACGAGGCGCTGAAGGCTTATCGAAAGGCCGCTCGGTTGGAGCCTGAGAGAGGAGGTGCCTATCGGCTGCGGGCGGGCTTGGTCTGCCAACGTCTGGGACGACATGAGGAAGCGTTGGAGTTCTTGACAGAGGCCTGTGACCTGCTGCCGCAGGACCCGACGTCTCACTATCATCTGGGCCGAAGCTATGATTGTCTGGGCAGGACGGATGAGGCTCTGGGCGCTTACCGGAGGGCGGCCAATCTAGCCCCTCACGAGCCAGTCTATCGGCTGGAGCTGGGACGCGCTGCCCACCGTCTTGGCCGATTGAACGAGGCTCAGAATGAGACGCGGCGGGCGCTCCAGTTGCACCACGATGACGCCGAGATCAGGGCTCAATTGGGGGCCATTGCCGACGCCAGAGGGGATCGTGATGAGGCGCTGGCTCATTACCAACGGGCTGCAGAGCTGGGCCCCGACCAGGCGCGCTACGCGATGAAGGTCGCCGCGCTCTATCGGCGGATGGGCCGGTGCGAGGAGGCCCTGGAGGCGCTCGAAAAGGGCCTACGGGCGGATCCCAAGGATGCCGATCTCCACAATGAGCTGGGCAGACTCCACCAGGATCAGGGCGACGATGAGAGAGCGCTGAAGGCCTATGAGGAGGCTGTCGCGCTGCAGCCAGGGGAACCGAGGTACCATCGCAACAGGGCCTCTGCCCTCAGAAAGCTGGGGCGCGTTGACGAGGCAGCGAGCGCGTTGCGGAAGGCGATTCAGCTCGATGATGAATCCGCGGCAGCATATCACCAGTTGGGCGTTGTCCTTGCGCTTCAGGTAGATAGAGGCCATCTGCAGCGAAAAGAGGAGGCGCTGGAGGCCTTCCGGACGGCGCTGAAGCTCTCGCCGGAGCGTGCAGAGGCGTACTACGATTACGGCCGGTACTGTCAGCGCCTGGGCGATCATGGAGAGGCGATCAAGGCCTTGAAGCACGCGCTCGATCCTGCTGGCAACGAGCACGGGGGGCGCGACGATGAACGCGCGTCTCGTAGCCGCCTCGCGCGGGGCCTGGAACACCAGGGACATGATGCGACGCTGGAACGTGCAAGGCACCGGGACAAGCGTCTTCGCCGGTCAGGCTGGCCCGAGGCCTACTATCACCTTGGCCGATCCTATCAGTCGAGGGGGGATACGGAGCAGGCTTTGCGGAACTACAGGCGGGCGGCCGAGCTGGCCCCTCAGGAGGCGGCCTACGCACGTGCGATCGGTTTGGTCTATCGCAAGTTGGGCAGGATAGACGATGCGATTAGTCGGCTGGAGGAGGCTGTTGCGCTGCGGCCGGAGGATGCTTCGCTGCGCAGAGAGTTGGGCGACACGTTTGTCGCCAGAAGATGGTTGCCTGAGGCCCTAGATCAGTATCAGGAGGCGGCTCGGCTGGCTCCAGAGGACGCTGTCTGCCATCGAAGTGTCGGAACGACGTGGCGCGAGCTGGGCGAGCCCGCAAAGGCGATCGACTCCCTTGAGAGAGCGGTTGGGGTGAATCCCGATGATCCGGAGGCGCACTTTGAGCTGGGCCGGACGTACCGCCGCTTCGGCCGAGACTGTGAAGCGGTGGCTGAGTATCAGATGGCTGCGAAGTTGGCCCAGGAGAGGCCGGGATGTGATGCCACTCCAGTGTATCATCTCCACCTTGCCGAGGCCCTGCACAGCGTCGGTGAGCGAATGGAGGCTACGGAGGCTCTGTCGAAGGCGATCAGCCTGGATCCAAGCGACGCTCAAGCTCACTATCGTCTGGGCGTGATGCTTGAGGAGGAGGGTGACCTTGAGAGAGCGCTTGCTGAGTATCGGGAAGCGTCGTCGATCCGCCCGGATCACGTCCGCTATCGTCACAGCATCGGCTCGGTTCTCTATCGTCTGGGGGATTACGGACAGGCCATAGAGGTCCTGCAGGAGGCATTGGCGCGCCCGCGCTCCCCCCGGGACGGCGGGGATGCCCATGCCCCGTTGGGGCACGCCTACGCCTTGTTGGGGCGCGCTCATGCGGCGTTGGGTGAGCATCCCGAGGCCGTCAAAGCCTATCAGCGGGCGATTGCCTTGGCGCCAGAGGCCGCAGCTTACCATCGTGACCTGGGGTGTCTCTTCCAGGAGCTGGGCGACCGTGAGGCTGCTGCGGAATCCCTGCAGGAAGCGATCTCTCTCGATGAGAACGACGCCGAAGCGCATCAGGCGCTGGGCGAACTCTGGGAAGCGAGCGCAAAAGGGGACACGAAGGGCGCGAAAGATGGCGATGCCTCGGCTCTGGAAGCGGCGCTTTCCGAGTATCGTCAGGCGGCCGATCTGGCTCCCCATGCGGTGAGGAGTCTGCGGGCGTGTGGACGGGTTCTTCGCAAGCTCGGGCGCTATGAGGAGGCCGGGGAGGCCTTGGAGGAGGCTCTGAGGGTCGACCGAGAGCATGCAGCGTCGCACTATGAGCTAGGGCTCACGCTTGAGGCCCAGGATCAGTGTGAGGCTGCGCGCTCGCACTACAAGGACGCCATTGCGTTGAGCCCCGACAGACCGGAGTATCGCGTCCGATTGGGCGCTGTCTGGCGGAAGATCGGGCTAAGAGAGCGCGTGCTGCAGCAGGTGGGGGCGTCTGATAGGTGCGTCGCACCAACGGCAGGTGCAACGCACCGGGGTGAACGCGACCTCGACGAGGGGATTGCCTCTCTTCAGACGGCTGTGGAGCTGGGGGAGGAGTCACCAGCTCTCCATGCAGAGCTCGGCACACTTCTGTTCTTGCGCGGCCGCCTGGATGAGGCGGTGCCCAAGCTGCGCAGGGCGCTCGAAGCAGCGCCCGAGAACGCTTTCCCCCATCGGGCGTTGGGCATGGCCTATCGGGAAATCGGTGACTACGAGGGCAGCGTTCGGGAGCTGCGCATGGCGGAGAGCCTTGAGCCTGAGTCCGCTGAGACTCAGTATGAGCTGGCTCTCACGTTGGAGGGACACGAAGAGGAACACGAAGGGCACGAAAGGGGACACAAAGGGCGCGAAGAAGGACACGAAAGAACCGAGGTCGGTGCTTCGAAGGGCGAGGCTTTGGAGGCTTTCAGGCGGGCGACGCATCTGGCTCCATCCTGTGCGATCTATCATTATGCCCTGGGCGAGAGGTTGCTGAGAAGCGGTCGCTATGATCAGGCTGAGGCCTCGCTGGAGGAGGCTTTGAAGCTAGAGCCTGGTGTTGCCTCCTGGTCCGCCACGCTGGGTGACGTGTACGCCGAGCAGAGCCGTTATGACGTCGCCCTGGAGCAGTATGAGCAGGCCTTGGAGTCGCAGCCGGAGGAGGTGGCCTACCTCCATCGAGCGGCTCTGGCCCACAATCACCTTGGGCGCGAGGGGCAGGGTGGTTGGCGTCGCAGCCGTGAGCTGCTGGAGCAGGCCGTGGCGCTGGATCCGGGCAACGCCGAGATCCTCTCCGATCTCGGTGACGTCTACTACCGTCAGGGCCAGTATCGCGACGCTGAGGAGATGTACACCCGGGCGGCTCAGCTGGAGCCAGAGAATCCGTCCCACCTGCTTGATCTCGGCCAGGTGGCCATTGAGCAGGGCGAAACTGACGAGGCCTTGAGCAAATTCAAGGAAGCTGTTGAGCGGGGCGAGGACTACACGCCAGCGTATGAGCGCATAGGCGCATTGTACGAGCGGAAGCAGCAGTGGGGCAAGTCTCTAGAGGCGTATCGCCAGGCGATAGCCCTACAGCCCGATCATGCTCTCTTCCATTTCAAGGTCGGCGGCATTCATAAGCACCTGGGCCAGTACGAGGAGGCCGCTGAACAGCTGGAGAGGGCGGTCGAGCTGGATCCCACGATGACCGAGGGCTATGGCCAGTTGGGCGAGGCGTATGAGGCCCAACAGCGGTACGACGAAGCGATGCAGGCGTACGAACACGCGATTGTGATAGCTCCGCAGGAGGCGGCTCATCACGAACGCATGGGCAGGCTCTGTCGCAGGCTTGGGCATCTGGACAAGGCCCTGGTCCACCTCCGCGAGCTGGTCGAGCTCGATCCGGAGGATCCGACAGCCTATTACGAGCTGGGTAAGGTCTATGAAGCCCGTGAGGCGTGTGACGATGCGCTGGAGGCCTACCTGGAGGCGTGCGAACGGGATGCCGGCGAGGCCGAATATCACTACAGCGCCGGCGTGATGTACAAGCATCTGAAGCGGTATCCGGAGGCTGCTGCCAAGCTGCGCAGGGCTATCAAGCTGCAGCCTGGTCACGCTGATGCTTACAAGCAGTGGGCTGCGGTGAGCGCTATGTCATTTATCTGGCGCGAACGTAGGGAGACGACGGGGGCAGGGAGCGGGGGAAGGGGTGGAGGTGCGTCGCACGCGGCTTAGCTTCGCACGCTGGGCACGTGCAACGCACCGGTGGGAGGTAAGGATATGTCGTCAGCGACCAGGTCGACCCAAGATCAGGGGGCGAAGGTGGTGCAGGAAGCGCAGATGGAGGTGGATCGTCTGATCGCCACGCTCGCCAGCGACGGGCCGACGGGGGACACGAAAGACAACGCGAAGGACACGAAGGACACGAGAGCGCCTGAGCACGCTGTGCAGGTGCCGTGGCCGGACGGCGCGTTTGAGAGCATAGAGCTTGGGAACACGAGGGACACGAACGGCGCGAAGGCACCCGAGGCGGATGAGCCTCGCCTGGCGAGCTCAGACACTGCGTTTGTGCATCTGATCATCTCCAGCAAACGAGCGCTGACGAGGAGATATGGCAGGCTTGGTTTTCAGCAGCTGGACAGCGATCTGCGCGACCTCAAACAGGCGATCGAGGCTGGGAGTAGGCGGTCTGGGGGCGGACTGCACGTCGGAAGTGAAAGCCAACCCGGGAGTACACGGCACTCCGGGAGTACACGGCACTCCTATGCTGATCTGGAGGTTATCGTAGCTTACGTCGATGATGAGGCGTCTATGGCCCGATTTGGGCTCCAGCCTGTGGATCCGACCAACCCATGGCAGGTAAAGAAGCTCGTGGACAGCCTGGATGCTCGGCTCGCTGAGCAAGGGGGGGAGGTCCGATACTTGCTGATCGTTGGCGGGGATGGGATCATCCCTTTTCATCGCTTGCCCAACCCGGTCGACGACCAGGATTCGGATGTCCCTTCTGACAATCCGTACGCCAGTCGGGATGCCAACTATCTGATACCGGAGCGAGCGGTTGGTAGGATGCCTGATGGTGAGAAGGATGGCGCCGGATTCCTCCATAACCTCATTCGGACCGCGGCGGAGGCCCATCGTCAGTATGGGAGCTCCACCCAGGATAGCCCCCTCAGTGCGGCATCCAAGGGGTTGCTCAGTGTCTTGAGCGCAGTCCTTGACAGGATAAGACAGCCTGATAGGAACGGCCACGAGCTGGGGTATTCGGCCAGCATCTGGCGGAAGGCATCGCGTGCAGTTTTTCGCGTTATTGCTGATGATGTCGATGTGCAATTGAGGACGTGTCCGCCTCTGACGTATGAGGGCTTCCAAGTCGTGGAATCGCCCCATCTCAGCTATTTCAACCTGCACGGTATTGAGGATGGGCCAAACTGGTACGGACAGCGGGATACTCTCTTCCCGGCTGACTACCCGCTCTTTCCATTGGCTCTGCGACCTCAGGATCCAGGCATCGATGAGCACGCCAACTCCGTGGTCTTCACCGAGGCTTGCTACGGGGCGAACATCCTGGGGAAGAGCGAGGGCGACTCGATTGCGCTGCGGTTGATGGGTGTGGGGGCGTTGGCCGTGGTCGGCTCGACTAAGGTCTCCTATGGCTCGATCGCTCCACCTCTGCTGAGTGCAGATCTCGTTGGTAAGCACTTCTGGGAGGGACTGCTGGTCGGGAGCAAGCGCCATGCCAAGGGGGTAGAGGACGCTCCTATGACGGTTGGCGAGGCCTTGCGACATGCCAAGGTGAGCCTGGCAAGCGAGATGCAGGAGCGAGAGGGCTACCTGGACGATGAGGATCAGAAGGCCCTTATTAGCTTCGTTCTGTATGGAGATCCTTCGCTGCCGATCACCTCGATTCACGTGGGGGCGGCGGTGAGCGCCTCGTCTGCTCGTCTCTGTTCTCCGATCATCTGTTCGGACAGGGCGGGTGTCTATCTCGATGCGGTCACGCCGGGGCTAGACGCCACGTCTGTGCAGAAGGGTCTACCAGCGAAGCCTGCCTCGGACGAGCTGGTGACCAGGGTGAAGGCTCGCATTGAGACGAGCCTGCCCCATATGTCGCACGCAAAGGTGCGAGCGAGGCCGTTGACGATGTGCACCGTCGTGTGCGAGGACGGCGACTGTTACCTGTTCGATGAGGGGAGGCGAAGGGGGACGGGGGGGCGTCGTGCTGTCAGCACCTTCGACGTGCCGCTCTCGCTCGAGCAGAAGGGCTTGAACCGGGAGGGAAGGGGCTGGGCTCTGACGCTGCAGAAGGACATTGCGGTTAGCGAGTACGAAGGGGACATGCGAGGCGGCGGGCGAGATCGCCCAGGCCCCCACGCGCACCATCAGGTGGTCAAGGTGGTTGTGGACAAGAGTGGGCATATACTGAAGATGGCTGTATCGAAGTAGGTGTGGGGCTCGAAAGACGATGTTGATAGGTGAATTTCGCTGCAGCACTGACGGTGAGGGCCGCTTGATGATCCCCTCGGCGTTCCGTGACGACCTCGTCGAGGGCGCGACGGTGACGCGCGGCATCGAACGGTGTCTGTTGGTCTATCCTGCCACCGAGTGGCGGACGCTTGCAGAGAGGATACGGCGTCTGCCCCTGACTAATCAGTCTGCCCGTGCCTTCAATCGCTTCATCTTCTCGGGAGCTGCGGTCTGCCCATGCGGTCATACCGGGAAGACGAAGAGCGCGAAGGACGCGAATGAGTTGCCGAGCAGGCTGCCTTTGCCCGATCAGCTGCGCCGGTACGCGCACATTGAGGAGGAGGCCATCGTCGTCGGTCTTCTCTCTCACCTGGAAATATGGTCTCCCGAGCGGTGGCGGAGAGCCAAGTCCTCCTTCGTCGAAGAGGGCGTTGCTCTGGCGGAGGCGTTGAGTGAATCTGGGATCTAGAACACGAAGACACGAGAGACACGAACTGGAAGCTGAAGAGCGCGAAGAGCACAGAATGGAGCAGGGGGAGGTCAATCATGGGTGAAGTGATGAGGGGGATAGGCACCAAACACGAAGAACGCGAAATCTCGGGGCTGGGCGGCGTTCCTGAGCTTGTGAAAGGGTCGGGGCGGCAGGCAGCATCTGATAGGTGCCCCGCACGCACGGAACGTGCAGGGCACCGAGGTGGCGCATCCATCAAGGTGATCGGTTTGGGCGGTGCTGGCAGCAACGCGGTCGATCGGATGATTCAGGTGGGCATCCCGGAGGTCGACTTCATCGCTGCTAACACGGATGCCCAGGCGTTGACCAGATCGGAAGCGCCGTGTAAGATCGTGCTGGGCGAGAGGTTCGCCGGCGGCTTAGGAGCTGGCGGAGATCCCCTTGTCGGAACTGAGGCCGCTGAGCGGAGCCGGGAGAGGCTCTGCGAGGCGCTTCGTGGTGCTGACATGGTCTTCATCGCCGCGGGAATGGGAGGTGGCACGGGCACGGGGGCCTCCCCCGTCGTGGCTCAAGTCGCCCGAGAACAGGATGCACTCACGATTGCGGTGGTCACGCGGCCCTTCTCGTTCGAGGGGAGCCGGCGCGAGGCAGTGGCTGAGGAGGGGATCAGGCATCTCCAGAAGGAGGTGGATACCCTGGTGGTCGTCTCCAACGATCGGCTGCTTGACGTGGTCAACCAACGGGTCTCCCTGGACGTCGCCTTCCGCATCGCCGATGAGGTGCTGCGCCAGGGCATTCAAGGTATCTCTGAGCTGGTGACCCAGCCTGGGTTGATCAACCTCGACTTCGCCGACGTCAAGTCGATCATGGTCGGTCGCCCGGGAACCCGAAAGGCGCGAAAGGGATGTATGGGAGCGCTGGTATCCATCGGCTGTGGAGAGGGGAAGGACAAAGCGCTGGAGGCAGCCAGGATAGCGCTTGGCAGCCCACTCCTCGACGTTGCGTCGGTGAAGGGAAGCGATGGTCTGCTGGTCAACTTGACGGGAGGCGAGGATCTCACCTTGGCGGAGGTAGACAGTGCCATGCAGATGATATCTGGTGCGGCGATGCCGCACGCCGAGATCCTCTTCGGGGCTGTCATCGATCCGAAGATGGAGAATCGCGTTCAGATCACGCTGATCGCTACCGGCCTGGCGATTGACGACGAAAAGCACGGAGAGAGTGAACGGCCTGGGGACGGGCGCCGCGCCGGGAGTGAACGCCACTCCGGGAGTAACCACCACTCCCAGCATCCTCGAGCATCCACTCCAGTGCCGTTTGACTCGGCCGTGATGTTCGGCCCGGGCATGGGCCGCGAGAGAGGGCTGCTTGCGGAGGCTGTGCCGGCTTTCTTGCGCCAGAGAGAGGCTGGGAGGCAGGGCTGACAATGGTTGAGATGGAGGATCGATACGTCGACAAGGCAAGGGAGCTGGTGCTTGAGAGGTTCCCGGAGATGGTTGGTGCCGAAACGTCTGTGAACACGAAGGGCGCAAGGAGCACGAAACGCGCGAAGGGGGCGCCTGGTCACCCTGGCTCTGCCCAGCGAGGTGGTTCGAGGCAGGCCGACCTCGCGGGCTCAGGGCCCTGCGGGCGGTATGTGATCACTTTTGAAAAGGACGTCTGCCTGCCCGGAGGCCACAGCCTGAAGCGATTGGTGCGCGTCACGATGGATAGGTCTGGAGAGGTGGTCAGAATCACGTCTTCGAAGTAGCGTCGTCAGCCTTCGAAGCGGTATCCCATGCCGTGCTCCGTCAGGATGTAACGGGGGTTGCTTGGATCAGGTTCAATCTTCTGCCGCAGCCGCCAGATGTAAAGGCGCACGTACCCCTTCTCGTCGGTGTACTCGAAGCCCCAGACGTTTTCGAGGATCTGTTCGAAGCTCAGCAGTCGACCGCAATTCTGGATAAGGTAGAAGAGCAACTTCTGTTCTGTGGGCGTCAGGTCGACGATCTCGTCGTTGCGTCGTACCTCTGCCCGCTCGGTGTCGACCACGAGGTGATCGTCCGAGTAGGCCACCTTCTCCTCCTGGCCCGGCTGCGAGGATCGTGAGCGCCGCAGGACGGCCTCGATGCGGGCCTCAAGCTCTCGCATGCTGAAGGGCTTGGAGACGTAGTCGTCGGCGCCCAGCTTGAGCCCCTTGACCCGCTCGGTCTCCGCTCCGCGGGCTGTGAGCATGATGACGGGCAGGTCGGTCATCTCTCGGATGCGTCTCAACACCTCCCATCCGTCGATGCCGGGCATCATGACGTCGAGGCAGACCAGGTCAGGATGGGTTTCGTAGAGCTTGCGCAGGCCCTCGCTTCCCTTTTGAGCTTTGATGACGTGATAGCCGTGCCGGCCGAAGTAGAGCTCCAGGGCACGGAGAAGTCCTTCGTCATCGTCGACGATGAGCAGTTTCCGCTTAGTGTCGTCGCCCAAAGCTGCGCTCCCGTTCCTTTTGAGTTGAGTGGTCGAGTGGTCGGTCCAACGTGACCCTTCTGAGGCATGGTACACTCACTTTGCATATTTAGCAAGGAGTTGCTCATCCTTTCCCCTCGTTTGGACTTGCGCTTTTTCAGATACGGGAGTAGACTAGGGCTTGTTCAGAGTTCTCCGCGGCCCTCGGCAGCGCCCTCAACAGGCTACGGGCAGGCTCGGGGGATACGCGGGATCTCTGCTTGCTGGCGGCGCATCGTCGGGCAGCCGTGAGTGTTGTAGTTCGTGAAGTCGGATGAGGAGCAGTGGAACAAGCGCTATCCCATGAACCAGGGCACGATGATCGTTGTCGGTGTGTCGTTGCTTCTCGTCGTGTGGTACGTCGCCGGTCACATCCACAATCGTCGGCGCGGCCTCCGCCACCGCCGCTGGTTGGAGGCTGGCCTTGAGGCGCTGGACGGTGAGAGAGAGGCTGGCTGGATCGGCTCGCCGGCCTCGGGTGTGCGGGTCAACATCAGGCGTGCGAAGGACCCCTTTCGGCGTCTGGAGATCACTCTGCTGCTGGAGAACCGCGAGATCCCCCTTCTATGGCTGTTGGATCGTTTGCGCGGAAGGCGGGACAGGATTATAATGCGTGGTACACTTCGCTCACCTAGACGTGGGGAGGTCGAGGTGGCCTCCAACTGGCGGAAGGATCGGCAGGCGGATTCATGGACGTGGCAAGAGGGACCGCATGGGCTCCACGTTGGACATCGGGGCCACCACGGTCAGCGAATGGCGACCACTTTGGAGCCCTGGCTCGACACCTACGGGTCTCACCTGGATCGCTTCTGTTGGCGCAAGCAAGATCCTCACATCAACCTTCAATTGAGCATCGCTGGATTACTCGAGACGAAAGCCGAGACATTTCTTATTGACCTGAGCGCTGCATTGCGGGCGAGTTGACAAGCGCGACGTTTCTGGACCCTATCCAGGATAGAGTACCCCCTTGGGGGCTTATCATCGGGGGCAGAAGGAGGTGGTGAAAGAAGGCGATAGGTACCCCCAGCATCAGGTGTGAATCGTGTCAGTGACTCTCGGTCTAATGCAAAAAGGAGGCAATAGAGCATGAATGCGATCGTCGTTCTGATTATCGCGGCCATTGGTCTCGGTGTGGGCTACTTCCTCTACGCTCGAAGCATCAACCGGAACATCATCCAGCCCGACGACAGCAGGGCCACGCCAGCGAAAATGTACATGGACGGTGTCGACTTCACACCGGCCAGTCGTAACGTCCTATTTGGTTATCAGTTCAAGTCGATTGCGGCGCTGGGTCCCATTGGGGGGCCCATCGTAGCGGCGCAGTACGGTTGGCTCCCCGGGCTCTTGTGGATCATCCTGGGCACGTTCTTCATCGGTTGGGTTCAGGACTACGCCAGCATCGTGGTCCCCATGCGCGAGGAGGGCGATACCTTCGGCGCCCTGAGCTATAAGCTCATCTCGCCGCGGGCCCGGAATATCCTCCTGATCTTCATCTACCTCTATCTGCTCCTCATCATGGGCGCCTTCGGCCAGGTGATCGGCGTCAACTTCATGTCGAACCCCAAGGTGCCCTTTGGGCTCCTCTCCATTCTGCTGATGGGGATCCTGGCGGGGCAGATGACGTACAAGTGGAAACAGGACATCATCCTCACCACGGTGATCACCGTGATTGTCGCGCTGGGCGGCATCGTGTTGGGGCAGACACCCTTTGTGAGCGGCATCTTCGAAGGGATGAATAGTGCCCTGGCTAACTTCAGCTTCCTGGGCAACACAGGGATCCAATGGGTCTGGCCCATCATCTTCGCCATCATCTGCTACCTGGGCGCCGTGCTTCCCATCTGGCGCTGGGCGCAGCCCACCAACTACGTCTCCTTCTGGATCGTCGCACTGGGCATGGCCGCCGGCGTCTTGGGCATGATCGTCTGGACCTTCCAGGGCGGCGCCACCTTCGGCGACTTCCCGGCCTTCACCAGCTTCACTGTCGCCGGGCTAGGCCCCCTGTGGCCGATCCTGTTCGTCACCATCGCCTGTGGTGCCATCTCAGGTTGGCACAGCCTGGTATCCAGCTCCGGTACGGCCCGGCAGATCGAGAAGGAGAGCGACGCGCTCCCCGTCGGCGGCGGAGCTATGTGGATGGAGATGATCGTGGCCGTCATCGCCCTGCTGACGGCGACCGCGGCCACAGGAGGTTGGGAGGCCTACCAGGAAGCCTATACCGGTGGTAAGTTCGGCGTTTTCGCGGTGGGTCTCGCCGAGTTCATGAACCGCGTCGGGATTCCGCTGGGCTTCGGCAACGCCTACGGCATGGTCTTCCTGACCATCATGGGCTTGACCATCTGCTACCTGGTGGTGCGCTTCATGCGCGTGGCCAGCGCGGAGTTCCTGGGCGGCGCGATTCCGATCCTGAAGAACATTCATATTGGCGCCATCGTGGCCCTGCTGCTGTCGCTCCTGGTCATCTGGACAGGCGTCTGGCAGACAATCTGGGTGCTCTTCGGTGGAGCGAATCAGATGATGGCGTCCCTGGCGCTGATGATCATCACCATCTGGCTGACGTCCAAGGGCAGGATAGCGACTTGGACCTTCTGGCCTGGCGTGTTCATGTACGTCACAACCATCGCCGCTTTGGCCTATACGGGTTACAACGCTTTGGCACAGGCGTTCACCGGTGCCAGCGTGACAGGCAACCTCATCGCCGGCGTCATCGCTGCGATCCTGATCGTCTGCGCGCTGATCCTCGGCTACGACGGCGTGCAGGCGCTCAACCGGGAGCGCAGAGCGGCCCCCGCTACGGCTTCGAAGTAGTCGTCTACGCCTTGTCGATGGGAGGGATCGCCCCCGAGCCTCCCATCGACAGGCAGGACGGGATGTGCGGTATGGAGACACCTAGCTGGAGGGAGATCGAGGCCAAGCTGGGTGACGTCGCCAAGGCGGCACGCGAGATCCTATACGGGATGAGCGTGTATGAGTGGGTGCGAGGAGCCCGTAAGTCTCGAGGCGAACTGGAGCGCGTCTTCATCCTGATTGTGTTCGGCGATCTGCTGGGCGTTCCCATTCTACCCCCCTACTACACACTGCGGCTGCTGCCCTACGTCGTTCCGCGCCTCGAGACCTGGCGGCGCAGCATGCTCAGGGAGCGGGACCTGACGGATCTTTTCGACGAGGATATCGGTTAACGTGAATAGGCGATTAAGGAGAATCGATATGACCGAGGAAGAGAGAAGGAGTATTCTGAAGCGGTTAGGCGGCTCCGTCAAGGAGTTCCTGTACGGCATGGCCGGCCACGACATGACGCGGTTTGCGCTCAAGACGCGTGGGAGTATGGAGCACTTGTTCATCTTGATTACGATGGGTGATCTGCTTGGCGTGCCTATTCTCCCCCCCTACTATTCCCTGCGTCTACTTCCGTACGTCGTGCCCCAGATCAGCACCTGGAAGCGGCGCATGCTGCGCGAGCGGGATCTGACGGACGCACTTGCGTGAAAGGAGCAACCATTGTCACTTGCAAAGATCTTCAAGGAAAACCCCGAGCGTCGCTACGTCATGTACGGCGGCAAGGGGGGTCTGGGTAAGACCACGTTCTCCGCTGCGACCGCCTACTGGTTGGCCAAGCAGGGGCATAAGGTCCTGGTCTTCTCCGTGGATCCGCAGGCATCGCTCACGGACATCTTCGAGCAGGACATCTTCGGCAAGGGGCCGGTGGAGATCGTACCCAACCTCTACGCACAGGAGATCGACGCCGACCAGCACATCCAGGAGTATCAAGAGGAGATCCGGCAGAAGATTCGGGACATGTACGGCTTCGAGGAGGTGCCGGAGGAGGTCGAGAGTTACATCCAGGCCGCCGCGGCCGAGCCGGCGATGGAGGAGAGCGCCATCTTCGACAAGGTGGTGGACATCATCGTTGGCGGCGAGTACGACTACTACATCTACGACCTGGTCCCGCTGGGACATGCGCTCTACTATCTGAGCATGGCCAGCGTCTACGACGAGTGGATCGAGAAGATCACCACGCTCCGAGAGGAGATGCAAGAGTACTCGCAGGTCGCCGCCATCCTCGAGCGGGAGGAGGAGACCGAAGAGGATCAGATCCTTGCCGAGCTGCAGGACATTCGATACCGGATCAACACCTCTTCCAGCATCCTCACCGATAATCAGAAGACAGCTTTCTTCTTCGTCATCATCCCTGAGGAGATGGCCCTGGTCGACACGCAGAAGGCCGCCACGAAGTTCGCTGAGTTCGACGTCCCGCTGATCGGCTACATCGTCAACCGGGTGCTCCCGCCGGAGCTGGCGGATGAGGACATCCCCGTGTACTTGGAGAACCGGATTGCGATGCAGAGAGAGTACCTGGCGAAGATCGACAATCTCTTTGGCGCCGAGGTCTTGGCCAGAGTCCCGGAGTTCGAGCGAGACATCACTGGACTGGATATGATCGCGCGGATGGCGGAGACAATGTTTGGAGGTGAGACGCTATGATGGGAGCAAACGACCCGGGGACGGGCCACACTCCGAGCGTGCGTGATCACATCGAGAAGTCGACGCTTGATTTCGTGAGGGAGCACCCTAGCCTGAAGTACAACTTCTTCGGTGGCAAGGGCGGCGTGGGGAAGACGGTCATGGCGGGGGCAGCCGCGCTATGGTACGCACACCAGGGCAAGCGGACGCTGCTGGCCTCCACCAACCCTGTCCACTCGCTGACCGGCATGCTGGGCCAGGACGTCTTCGGAAAGCCCACGCTGGTGGAGGGCGAATCCAGCTTCTGGGCCTACGAGATCGACACCAAGGACACCATCGACGAGTCGAAGAAGGAGATCCGCGAGAAGATCGAGTGGTTCCTCAAGTACGCGGATATCAAGACCAAGGCCGAGGACTTCGTGGAGTCGGCGACGATGAACCCGGCTTTCGAGGAGTCGGCCATGTTCGAGAACATGATCGATCTCATGTTCGAGGATGAGTACGAGGTCTACGTCTTCGACACTGCTCCGACGGCCAACGCACGCCGTCTTCTCGGCATGTCGGACGTCTACTCCATGTGGGTCAACAAGATGGTTCAGAGTCGCGAGGAGGCGCAGAGCCTGAAGGAGCTCCTCTCCTACAGCAGGGAGAAGGAGAAGGATCCTTTGATGGATTACCTCTTGACCTTCCGCGACCGCATGGGCCACGCCAAGGAGCTGCTGACTGACGCGAGGAAGACCGCCTTCTTCTTCATCACGCTGCCGGAAGCGCTGCCCATTGCGGTAATTGAGCGCTTCCTCAAATGGTTCGAGGAGTTCGGCATCCCGGTTGGCGGCGTGGTGGTCAACATGCGGATCGATCCGGCTGACCTGGGCGACACCCCGCCGGATTTCGTGCGCAATCGCATGGAGATGCAGCGCGAGTACATGGAGGAGATCTGGGATCGCTTCGACAACGTACGGGCGATCGTGCCCCTGTTCGAGACCCAGGTGCAGGGCGTCGATATGTTGGAGAGGGCGGCCAGCAACTTGTTCGCTGAGTAGACCCTGGTAGAATCAGGCGGTGGGATGAGGGGCCTGACACTGGCGCTCAAAGCTTCGTTCAGGTCGGTGTCGTCTCATCGCTCTGGTTGGGCCAGCGGTTCGGCTTGAGACGCGCGACGGGCCTGTGCTCCAGGGAGTGGTGTCTACTCCAGGAGTGATGTGTACTCCAGGAGTGATGTGTACTCCAGGAGTGATGTGTACTCCCGTGGTCAGTACAGACCCGCCGGAAGAACGAGGTCATAGGTTGCGCTATCAGCGATCGAGGTGTAGGTAGCATGCAGATGGATTCTCCGCTCGTCATACCATTGGTTGGTTTGGTGTATCTCTTGGGGTTCGGCGCCCTGTCGTTCGTTCGTCGGCAGGGGCTCTCTGTCCGCTTTGCGATTGAGGGGCTGATCATCACGGGCATCGGGACCGGCGTGCGGTATGCCGGTCTCTCGATCCATCCACTTGTGTTCCTGGTCGTGCTCTATCTGGTCACGCTGCGGGTGCGGCTGTTGATCGACATCGGGAACTGGTTCAGCGCCCGGGGGCAGTGCGCGAGGGCCTTGGCCCTCTACCGCCTGGCGCTTCGTGTAGGTCCCGACCTGAGCAGTTGGCAGATTGTGATGATCAATCGGGGCGTGGCCCAGCTGCGGAATCGAGACCCCGAGGGGGCCTATCTTACGCTTAGAGAGGCTCTGGCTGAGGAGGATGGACAGATTGGGGCGCGTCACCTGGCCGCCAGCTACTACAACCTCGGCCTGGCTTGTCGCCGGTCGGGGCGTGAGGCGGAAGCGGTTCGCCGCTTCAATGAGGCGTTGGATGCCTGGCCCAACTCGATCTATGGACGAGCGGCTGAGACGGAGCTGAATAGAGGGACGGGAGGCGACCCCGCAGCCAAACCCGAGTGAGCGCAGGTCGTCGCGCCGGATGAGGAGCTCCCTGAAGCATCTTCTGCTCAGGGAGTTCTTTGTTTCTTGTTGGTCGACCTCTAGCGTTGGATGATGACGGGCGTGCCCACCTCCGCCCAATGATAGAGCGTACGGGCGTCTTGGGTGCTTAGAATCACGCATCCGTAGGAGACCGGGGTGCCCAGGTAACCTTCCCACAGCCGCTGGCCGTTTGGCAGAATGGGGAGTGCGTGAATGCCGTTCTCCAGCGACCCCGCCCAGTAGATGCCGAGCCAGTAGGGCATTTGCAGGCTCCACGTGGACGCGTAGGCGTTCGGATACTTGTCCAGGATCTGGTACCTGCCGGGGGCTGTGCTCGCGCCGGGCATCCCGGTCGAGACGACGAAGGAGTGGATCTGGGTGTCCCCCTGAAAGGTGGCCATGCGCTGTGCCGACAGGTCGATGAGGATCGATTTCTGCCCGCTGTGGTTGCTGCCAGAGCTTTGGCTCGGAGCTGAGGGCGATGCTAGGCTGCTTCTCTTCGGGATGACCAGCGTCTGCCCCGGGACGATAAGGGCTGGATTGCTGATGCTGTTGACGCGGATCAGCGTCCAGAGCGAGACGCTGTAGTGATGCGCGATGGATGACAGGGTCTCGCCTCTCTGCACCGTGTGAGTTGTCGAGGCGTGCTGGGGTTGATAGGAGACCGAGGAGGAGGTTGCGCTCCCCGGGATCGTCAGCTGTTGGCCAGCCCTGACCTGGTCTGCGTTGTAGAGGCCGTTGAGCTCGACCAGGGCTCTGACGGTGACGCCATACTTGAGGGAGATGCGATAGAGATTTTCCCCGGCCTGGACGATGTGAGTGGTCCCCGCCTCCGCGGGCACCGTTGGCGCGTAGGCCGTGGGGATGATCAGGCGTTGCCCGGCATAGATCGTCGGAGAGGCGTTTACCCCCAGGTCCGCCAGGCCATTGACTCGACAGATGGCGTCGACCGTGGTGCCGTATCGCTGGGCCAGACTGAACAGCGTGTCGCCCCAGGCGACGGTGTGGACCACGTTGCCTTGACCACTCGACTGGGCCTGCGCGGACGGTGCAGCTAGGAGCGTGACGATCAGGAGCCCTGCCAGCAGCGTGTAGCTCGTCTTTCCCATCGAGATTCCCCCTCGTCGTCCTGGGCGTGCCGGAAAGCTGGGTCTTAGGCCCTCCATTGCCCTGTTATGCAACGTCGTCGCGGAGTTGGAAGACGCTGCAAGCGGCGGGCAGCGTCAGCAGATAGAGATTCTAGTTGCAATTCCTGGGAATGTCAATCGAAATCTGTGCCTTTGACTTTTGCCCGCGAATGTGATAAGATACTGCTGTTATTGAGGGGCGTTGTCCTTACTTGCAGTCCGATTGTGTGTTTTCATTTTTCCTTTATTCTTCCGCCAAGGCACAGAGGACTCCACCCGAGTGAAAACCTGCACCCAGGCTCGGTGACCGCGTAGGACTGCTCCGGGATGCCCCTGGCAGGTGAGGTCTTGCTGGCGCTCACCTGTCTTTTTGTAGATCATTGCTGATTCATACCAGGGGGTAGTAGCATGAGTGCGGATTTCATCTCTCGCATCATCGGCATGTTGGTGCTGGCTGTCGCCGGGGTTTTTCTGGGGATTTATCTGGCGGCGCAGCTGAACGGTGAGCCTTATCAGTACGTGGCGATCTTCTTTCTCATCGGTGCCCTGGCGGGGCTGGTGCTGACGCCTTATTTCTCGGTACGACCATTTCTTGCCCTTCGGAGGCGTATTCGGCAGGCGCCGGCTCAACAGCTCCTGGCGGGCATCCTGGGCCTGGTGGTGGGGCTGATCATAGCCGCGTTGCTTGTGTTTCCCCTCTCGCTGCTGCCCTCGCCGTTCAAGCAAATTCTACCCTTCGTCGTCGCTGTCCTGTTTGGCTACTTCGGCGTCATGGTCATGATCACACGCCAACACGACATCTTCAGTCTGATACGAGGCCAGTTGCCAGATCGAGAGGGGGGTCGGCCGAGGGCGATGTCCAACGTCAGGCCGGTGCTTCTTGATACCAGCGTCATCATCGATGGGCGAATTGCGGACATAAGCCGCACCGGTTTCATCAATGGCGAGATGTTGGTGCCGCGCTTCGTGCTCAACGAGCTCCAGCACATCGCCGATTCCTCGGAGGCCCTGCGTCGGAGGCGCGGGCGGCGCGGGCTGGAGATGCTTCGTCGTCTCCAGAACGATTCGGTGACCCCGGTCCGGATCGTGGACATGGACATCGATGGCGTCCGCGAGGTGGATGACAAGCTGGTGCTCCTGGCGAAGCGCATGACGTGTCCCATCGTGACCAATGACTACAACCTCAACCGTGTGGCGCAGTTGCAGGGTGTACGAGTCCTGAATATCAATGAGCTGGCAAACGCCGTCAAGGCTATGTTCCTTCCCGGAGAGTCGCTCGACATCGAGATCATCCAGGAGGGGAAGGAGGTTGGTCAGGGCGTCGGCTACCTGGACGACGGGACAATGGTCGTCGTGGAGCATGGGAAGCCGCATATTGGCCGGCAGGTTGAGGTGGTCGTGACCAAGGTGCTCCAGACGTCAGCCGGTCGTATGCTGTTTGCACGAATAGAGCAGTAACGCTGACCAGCGTGCGGAGCTAAGCCGCGTGCGGAGCATCCCGCCGACTTCTGTTCGCCCTGATATGATGAGGAGAGTTTCATGGCACTGAAAATCTTCAACTACCTCACGCGTGAGAAGGAACCCTTTGAACCGCTGCAAGAGGGGCACGTGGGAATGTATGCCTGCGGCCCGACCGTGTACGACCATGCTCATCTGGGGCACGCCAAGACCTACGTGGCCCTGGACGTCATGGTCCGTTACCTGCGGTATCTGGATTACAACGTCCGCTACGTTCAGAACATTACGGACGTCGGCCATCTCCTGGACAGCGGCGAGGATCGGATCCTTCGGAAGGCGCGCCTGGAGCGGGTCGAGCCGATGGAGGTGGCGGAGACCTATACCCGTTCGTACTTCGAGGACATGGACGCCCTCGGCGTCACGCGCCCGGACATATCGCCCCGCGCCAGTGGGCATATTCCGGAGCAGATCCAGGTCGTCGAGACGCTGCTGAAGAAGGGCTACGCCTACGAGACGGAGGAGGGAGACGTCTACTTCTCTGTGGAGGCCTTCGACGACTACGGTAAGCTCTCTGGCCGTGACGTCGAGGACCTCGAGGCCGGGGCGCGGGTGGAGGTTCGAGAGGAGAAGCGGCACCCGGCCGACTTCGCCCTTTGGAAGCGCGCGGAGCCCGAGCACATTCTGCGCTGGTCCTCGCCCTGGGGATGGGGCTACCCCGGTTGGCACGTCGAGTGCACAGCTATGGCGACGAGATACTTGGGGGACACGTTCGACATCCACGGCGGGGGGATCGACAACATCTTCCCCCACAACGACTGTGAGATCGCGCAGTCGGAGGCGGCCACGGGGAAGCCCTTCGCCCGATACTGGGTGCTGGCTGGCTCGCTGACCGTCGACGACGTCAAGATGAGCAAGAGCCTGGGCAACTTCATCACCATCAAGGAGGCCCTTGAGCTCTATAGCCCGGAGGCGATTCGCTTCTTCGTCTTGTCGAGCCACTATCGGAAGCCGGTCGATTTCAGCCGCGAGGCGATGCTGTCGGCGGAGCGGGGCGTCGAGCGGCTTCACAACACCGTGCGCACGCTGCGCCTGCGGAGGGAGCAGGCCCAGCCGGCGGGGACCGCCGAGCTTTCTGAGGTGGGTACCCTGATGCCCTATTCGGAGCGGTTCCTGGAAGCGATGGATGATGACTTCAATACCCCCCAGGCTATCGCTGCCCTGTTTGATCTGAACAGGAACGTGAACGAGCTGCTGAACTCGGGCAAGACCCTCAGCCAGGGCACGTTGGCCGCCATCGACGACATCTACAGCGAGCTGGGGGGACAGATACTGGGCATCATACCGGATGACGTGACGGTCTTCGCCGCAGGGGCAGAAGGGGCCAGCGAAGCGTTGTTCGAGGGCTTGATGGACATCATCCTCGATATCCGCGAGGAGTATCGGGAGGCCGAAGCCTGGCAGCGTGCCGACGCGCTGAGAGATCGATTGAGAGACCTTGGGATTGTCGTCGACGATCGACCTGAGGGACCGGTCTGGCGATTGGATCACGGCTCGCTGTGAGGGAGACGATATACGGTCGCAATGCGGTCTACGAGACCTTGAGGGCCGCCCGTCGTGAGTTCTATCAGCTCTCGTTGGCGCAAGGCATCCGTGAGACGGACGTCATTGACCAGATCGTCTACCTCGCTGAGGAGGCCGGGGTTCCCACTGAACGGGTGGACCGCCGCGCGCTGGAGCGCTTCGGGCCCTTCAATCATCAGGGGGTGGTGCTGGAGGCAAGCGAATACCCCTATGAGCCGCTGGATGAGCTGTACGCGATCGCCGAATCCGCGGATGAGCCCGCTCTGTTTCTTGTTCTTGATCTTCTGAAGGACCCTCACAACGTTGGCAGCCTGCTGCGGACAGCGGAGGCGGTTGGCGTCCACGGCGTCGTCATCCAGCGGCGCCGTGCTGTGGACGTCACGCCCACCGTGGTTCACACCTCCGTGGGGGCTGTGGAGCACCTCCACGTAGCGCGGGTGACGAACCTGGTGCGCGCCATGGAGTGGCTCAAGGAACAGCGCGTCTGGATCGCCGGTATGGAGGCGGTGCGTGACGCGCAAGAGCACTATCAGGCTGATCTGACAGGGGCGCTGGGCGTCGTGGTGGGCAGCGAGGGGAAGGGGATGCGTCGACTGGTGCGCGAGCGATGCGATTTCCTGATTCGGCTTCCCATGCATGGCTTGGTGACCTCGCTCAACGCCTCGGTGGCCGGCTCGGTGGTGCTCTACGAGGTTTTGCGGCAGCGCCAGCTGCAGGGGCGGAGTGCGGCTTAGCTTCGCACGCGGCTTAGCTTTGCGCGCGAGGGAGGGGGAAGGTGGTTAAGGGCACGCTTCTGGGCCAGTTGAGGCGGCGCTGGCCCATTCTGGTTCTAGGCCTGGTCATCAGCGCTGGCCTGCTCTGGTTCACGTTCCGGGATCTCCGGATGGAGGAGATCCTGGTGGCGCTGCGCGGTGCCAACTACTGGTGGCTCGTCCCAAGCGTGGCCGTCTATTTCGTCTCGGTCTGGTTCCGGAGCTGGCGCTGGAGGTTCCTGCTCCGCGGGAGCAAGCACATCTCCGTCCACTGCCTCTTCCCGGTCGTCGTCATTGGCTACATGGGGAACAACCTGCTCCCGTTCCGCCTCGGCGAGGTGCTCCGTGCCTACGTCCTCTGGCGCCGGGAGACAGTGAACGTCGGCACGTCCCTCACCACAGCGGTGCTGGAGCGGCTGTTCGATGGGCTGACGATGGTACTTTTCGTCTTTTTTGGCCTCCTGTTTGTTCCCATGTTGACCTTCGTCAGCCGGCTGGTGACCATCGCCACCGCGGTCTTCCTTGGTGCGTTGGTGGTATTCCTGTTCTTGGCCGCTCGCCCTCGGCTCCTCCATCGGATAGCCCATGGCCTGATCGAGGCCCTTATGCCAGAGCAGTTCCGCGAGCCACTGCTCGAGCTGGTGGAGGGTGTGATCGCCGGTCTGGAGAGCCTGCGGAGCGGGCGAGACGTGTTGGTGGTCTTTGGCGTCACGCTCTGGGTGTGGGTCTTGGAGACGTTGATCTACTGGCTCGTCAGCTTTGCATTCGATCTGCAGCTGCCCTACTTCGGGATCGTGCTGATGGCTGGGGTGGTGAATCTACTGACGGCGCTCCCCTCGCTGCCCGGCTACATCGGGACGTTTGAAGGGGGAGGGGTACAGGTTCTGGAGATCATCGGCGCGGCGTCCGGGCCCGCGGCGAGTTACGTGCTGGTGCTCCACGCCACCTCGCTCATTCCGGTGACGCTGTTGGGGCTGATCTTCATGGCCCAGGAGGGCGTGCATTGGGCTGAGGTCTGGGAGCAGGAGGGCGCCGCTTCGCCCACAGGAGCAGAAGGGCAGGGGTGAAAGGCTATGAACATTGGGATCATTGGCGCCGGTATCACCGGCCTGACGGCGGCTTACGACCTGACGAAGCACGGACACGAGGTCACCGTCTACGAGGCTCGATCCTACGGCGGCGGCCTGGCGGCCGGGTTCCGCGACCGGGCCTGGGATTGGCACCTGGAGCATTTCTACCATCACTGGTTCGCCTCCGATGATCAGCTGATCGGGCTGATCGACGAGCTGGGCGCCCGCGACAGGCTCTTCTTTCGGCGTCCGACGACCACCCTCTACCATCAGGGCGAGCTCTATGCCCTAGACAGCCCTGTGCCCTGGCTTGCCTTTCTCCCCTTCCCGCCCCTGCACCGCGCCGTCCGGGTGCTTCAGTTCACGCCGTTGTCATTGATCGACCGGCTGCGAGCCGGCCTGGTGGGAGCCTATCTGACCGTGATCCGGGACTGGCGGCCGCTCGAGCGCGTGACGGCCCACGACTGGATGCGCAGAACGGTGGGCGAGCGGGCCTACAACGTGCTCTGGCGCCCCCTGTTGATCAGCAAGTTCGGTGAGGAGCACTACCGGGACGTCAACATGGCCTGGATGTGGGCGCGGCTCTATAAGCGCACCGCCAGCCTGGGGTACTTCGAGGGCGGCTTCCAGGCCTTCGTCGATCTCCTCGTCGAGCGGGTCGAGGAGCAGGGGGGAGCCGTGCGCTTCAACGTAGAGGTGAGCGGCATACGGCGCGAAACACGAAGGGCACGAAGTACGGAGGGCGGGATCCGGCTAGCGTTGGATGGAGCCGGTGCGGAGACGGCGCACGAAGCGGTCATCGCCACGGTCTCGCCGCGGGCGATGCTGGAGCTGACCCCGGAGCTTACGGGTCCGTACGCGTCGAAGCTGAGGAATCTGCAATCGATGGGCGCTGTGGCGCTGGTTCTGGCCCTCGACCGCAGCCTCACCGATGGACACTATTGGATCAACCTGCCCAAGGGGGGCGAGATCCCCTTTATGGGGCTGGTCGAGCACACCAACTACATCTCTCCTGACCACTACGGCGGCGACCATCTGGTCTACTGCGGTGACTACCTATCGCCGGACCACCCCTACTTCGGCTACGAGAAAGAGAAGCTGCTGGAGATCTACCTTCCGGGTCTGAGGAGAATCAACCCCGACTTCCGCTCGGACTGGGTCCGGAAGAGCTGGATGTTCACGGAGCGGTACGCTCAACCGGTCCCTATGGTCGGTCACTCGCGCAACATTCCCGCGCTGAAGACGCCCGTTCCCAGCCTGTGGATGGCGACCATGAGCCAGGTCTACCCCTGGGACCGGGGCAGCAACTACGCCGTGGAGATCGGCCGCCGGGTGGCGCGGCAGGTCCAGGCCAGCGCGGTCGCCGAGAACGGCGCGTGAGCCAAGAACCGGTCCGCCCGGGGATCCCGCCGTCAGAGCGGTCGATCTACAGGGGGGCGGAGCAGAGGACGCAGCCTCCACCGCCGGTCAAGCACAGGCTGACGCCAAGGGCGACGAGGAGAAAGCGCGGCTTCTGTCTCTCGCCGTTCGTCCTGGCCGTCCTGATCCTGGCTATCTCCTGCGGCTGTGTCGGCCTGGTCGGTGTCTGGGCTTCGCAGGCGGCCAGACCTCGCACCACCGTCCTGATCCTGGGTCTCGACCGCCGGCCAGAGCAGGGCGATGCCGTCCGCTCTGACGTCCTGATGCTGGTGACCGCGCATGCGCTTGGGCGGACCGAGTCCGCCCCTCCTCGCCTGGGGCTGCTCTCGATTCCCCGAGATCTCTACGTTGAGATCCCCGGACATGGCAAGGGCCGCATCAACACCGCTCACTTCTGGGGGGAGCACGAGGAGCCGGGCGGCGGTCCTGATCTGGCCATGGAGGCCGTCGCTGCGAGCTTCGGCGTGCCTGTTCACGGCTACGTGCGCGTCGATTTCGACGCGTTCCGCGCCGTGGTCGACGCCGTGGGGGGCATCGACGTGGTGGTCGAGGAGCGGATCGTGGATGACGCCTATCCCACCGAGGACTACGGCACCATGCGCATCGAGATTCCCGCCGGGCCGCAGCATATGGACGGCGAGCGGGCGCTCCAGTACGTCCGCTCCCGCCACGGGGCCTCCGATTTCGAGCGGGCCGCGCGTCAGCAGAAGGTGATGATGGCTCTGGCGCGACGGCTGGCGGTTCCTGCGAGTTGGCCCCGTCTCCCTGCTGTCCTTTGGGCCGTGGTGGAGCACGTGGAGACGAACCTGGGTCCGGTGGGTATGGCTCAGCTGGCGGTGACGGCGCTCCGGGTGGGGCCGGACGGCATCGAGCACCACGTGATCGACCGTGACATGACCCGCCCGTGGACCACGCCCACGGGCGGCGCGGTGCTCCTGCCGCGCTGGGATGTGATCAATCCCCTCGTGGAGAGGGTGTTCGGCCCGTAGCGTTGGATCCAGTGGGCCGGAGCCTCTCGCCCGCCCTCTCGATATACTCAAGCGACTGGTGCCGGAAATAGGTGTTGTAGAGCTCCGCGTAGTGCCCACCTTGCGCCATAAGCTGATCGTGCGTCCCCTCCTCGATGATCCGACCGTGGTCCATCACCAGGATGCGGTCAGCGTGCTTCACGGTCGAGAGCCGATGGGCGATGACGATGGCCGTCCGGTCGTCCATGATCGCCTCCAGCCCCTCCTGGATCTGCATCTCGGTGAAGGGATCCACGCTCGCCGTCGCCTCGTCCAGGATGAAGATGGCGGGATCTTTTAGGATCACCCGCGCCAGGGCGACCAGCTGGCGCTGGCCCATCGAGAGGTTTGCCCCACGCTCGCCGACGTCGGTCTCCATGCCGTCTGGCAGCGCGGCCAGCCACTCGCCGTTTGAGATGCGCTCTGCCGCTTCGCACACCTCCCGGTCGGTGGCCTGAGGACGGCCGTAGCGGACGTTCTCGGCCACCGTGCCGGAGAAGAGGAACGGATCCTGTGGCACGACGCCGATGTGACGACGGTATGCCTGCAGGTCCAACCGCCGGATATCTCGGCCATCGATCAGCAGTTCGCCCTCTTGGAATCCGTAGAAGCGAGAGATCAGACGCGCCACGCTGCTCTTGCCGGCCCCGGTGTGGCCCACCAGGGCCACCGTCTGTCGCGCGGGGATCTCCAGCGTGAAGTCCGGCAGCACCACCTCGTCGCCATCGTAGCTGAACGTGACGTGGCGGAACGCAATCCCCCCTGTCAGCTCCTCGACCGGCTCGTCCGCCTCCTGGACCACCCGGGGCTCCGCGTCGATCAGGGCGAAGACCCGCTCGGCGGCCGAGAGCCCGTCCTGGAACTGGCTCCAGAACGATGAAATGTTCATAATGGGCCACCAGAAGAAGCCCACCGCCTGCATGAAGAGGTACCAGTCGCCCGCGCTCAGGCCGCCACGGGTGGCCAGACCGCCGGCGTAGACCAGCGCGGCGACCCCGGCCCCTGAGGCTAGGCCCATCACGGGGAATATGGTGTTCAGCGTCAGGCCGCGTCGCAGGCCGACCTGGTAGCCTTGATCGTTGTTGGCGGCGAAGGTGTTGTAGATGGCGCGTTCCTGGCGGAAGCTCTTGGCGATCATAATCCCACTGATCGACTCTTGGATCTGGGCGTTGATCTTCGCCGTAACGCGGCGCGCACGACGTGTGACCTGGCGCGCTACGCGCCGGAAGCTGAGGGCGATGACGACCGCGAAGGGCGTCATTCCCAGGAGGAGCAGCGTCAGGCGAACGTCGATGGCGAACAGCCACGCCGCCAGCAGGGCGACCAGCATGACCTGGCTGAGCAGGTCCATGACCAGGGTGGCCACGTTGGAGAAATCTTGGGTGTCCGACGTGATGCGGCTGACGATCTTCCCGGAGGACTGCTCGTCATAGAAGGAGAGGTCGTGGGCGATGGTGGCTTCGAAGACATCCTCCCGGAGATCGAGCACCACGTTTCCCACCACCTGGGCCGAGAACCACTGCCGGACGTAGTTGAACCCCCATCGGGCCGCCCCCATGAGCAGGACGCCCCCGGCCAGGAGGAGGATGAAGCGCGTCGAAGCGTTCTCCTCGACGAGGTCGATGGCCTTGGAGACCAGAATCGGCCCACCGGCCCCAGCCGCCGAGTTGAGGGCGAGCATCAGCCCGACCAGCACCATCTGCCGCGCGTAGGGGCGGAAATAGCTGACGATGCGCCGGACCAACCGGCGGTCGCTGTAGCTGCGGTCGTAGGATTCGGTATCCAGACCGTCGAGTATGAAACCCACTACTCATACCTCGCGAATATCCGTCGATAATCCTCGCTCCGCCCCATCAGCTCCTCGTGGGTGCCTTGATCCACCAACCTCCCTTGCTGGAGGACCAAGATGCGGTCGGCCCAGCGGATCTGGCTGAGGCGATGGGTGATGATGAAGGTCGTGCGCGGGCGGTCCCTGTCCCCGCGGCTGATGCGGCGCATGGCCTGCTGTATCTCATCCTCCGTGGCGCTGTCGATGGCACTGGTGCTGTCGTCCAGGATGAGGATGCGCGGGTCCGTGAGGAAGGCCCGTGCGATGGCGATCCGCTGCCGCTGCCCGCCCGAGAGGGTCACACCACGCTCCCCGATCTCGGTCTGATAGCCCTCGGGGAAACCGGTGATGAAGTCGTGAGCCTGAGCGGCGCGAGCCGCTCGCTCGATAGCATCCTGATCCGCGTCGTTGCAGCCGAAGGCGACGTTCTCGGCCAGCGTGCGAGAGAAGAGGAAGACGTCTTGCTCAATGGTCGAGATCTGCGAGCGGAGTGACTGGATGTTCCAATCGCGCACGTCCACGTCGTCGACCAACACGTGCCCCCTATCGGCGTCAAAGATGCGGTTGATGAGCTGGGTGAGTGTCGTCTTGCCGGAACCGGTCTGGCCCACGATGGCGATCGTCTCTCCCGGCTCGGTGGTGAAGCTGACGTCGGTCAGCACCGGCTTGCCGTTGTAGCCGAACGTGACATCGTCGAAGGTGATCTTGCCCACGATGGGCTTGCTCACACCGAGCTCGTTCTCGTCCAGCTCGGTCTCCGTGTTGATCAGCTCCAGGATGCGACGCGCGCCGGCGATGCCCAGCTGCACCAGGTTGAAGGAGAAGATGGAGATGAAGGTGGGGAACTGAAGCGTCCCCAACAGCCCCATATAGGCCACCACCTGGCCCAGGCTGACGGTACCCTGCCGCCAGAGCAGCAGCGCGTGCAGGAAACCGCCGGCCCAGCAGAGACTGAAGACCAGCATGGGCCAGTAGCGGGCTTGGATCTGCCCCTGCTTGACGAAGGTGTCGCGGAACTGACGGGCATCGCGGGCGAACTTGAGCCACTCACGCCGCTCCTGGGTGTTCGCCTTGACCACCTCGATCCCGGCGACGGCCTCCGCCAGCCCGGCGTTCATCTCGCCGAACTGCTCTCGCTGGGCCAGGCTGACCGGTTTCAGGCGGCGGTTGTAGTCGGCCACGGTGAGCGCCCAGAGCACGACGAAGATCAATGGAACCAGCAGTAGCCGCCATTCGAGCTGCCCGATCAGCGCGATAGGGACGACGATGGCCATGGCCGAGTCGATGATCAGCATCAAGCCGGGGCTGAACATCAGGTTGAGCTGGCGTACGTCATTGGTGGCGCGAGCCATGATATCGCCGATCCGCTGCCGACCGTGGAAGGTCTGGCTCTTGCCCAGCAGGTTGACATACAGCTCGTCGCGCGCGTCCCGCTCGATACGCTGCGCCAGGAACTCGATGGCGAAGTTCCGCATCAGGCCGGTGACGCCCTGCCCGGCCGCCGCCGCTGCGACGGCGACGGCGATGGAGAGCAGCGCTGACGTCTGCCAGGTGGGCGCCATGATCAGATCGAAGGCCCGGCCGATCAGCACCTGGCGATAGCTGTAGGTCCAGTTGTTCAGGATAGCGGCCAGGATGGTCGCCAGCGGGAAGATAGGGTAGCGCATGGCGTGGGACACGATCCAGCGCACCGGTCCGGAGCGATTGTAGCGATATTCGGTTTCCAGAGAGAATTCGCTCTTGCGCAAGGGTTTCCTTACGTCAGCTCGCAGTCCCACCTACACGCCTGAATAGAGATGAGGGCTGCCCGCCCGACCTACGCTTCGATGCGTCCGAAAGCGTCAAGCTTCGTGAGCGTCTCCAGCGTCAGATGGCCTCGCCACTCAAGCTTCGCCTGCTCCCACGTCTGGGGATAGGACTCCCCCCAGGTCCAGGTGGGCTCCCAGGTGCCCTCTGGGCTCTCGTGCTCGATCTCATAGTCGAGGTCGTGCTGGAGGTCGTCCCCGAGCACGTCGGCCACGACGGCGTCCGGGGACGGCGCGATCTTGAGCGGCTTCGGACAGTACCCGCCCCAGTCCTCCGGGTCGCGGCAGACGATGCGGCCGGTCAGATCCCGGAGGCGGGGGAGGAGCCGGTCCTTGAAGCGCTGCGGCAGCGCATCCGTCTCGGCCAGATCCAGAGCATAGCGCAGCGTGTCGCCGCCGCCGCCAAACGCCTCCTCCTCCAGCCTCTGGATGGTGGAGACGGTCTCCTCCGTCACGGTGTCGAGCCAGTCGTCCGGGACGATCTCTGCGTAATGATGGAGCAGCCCCACGAGCTGGGCGCGCGGGATGACGGCGAAATCGTCGAACGTCCGCGCCAGGCTGCCGTCCTCATCGTGCCACCAGGGCGCATGGGGGTGGTCGTTGGCGTCGTGCGGAACGGCGCGCCATATCCGCGTCTCCGAGTCGAACGTCCGGAGGAGGTACGCCACGGCTCCACTGACCATGGGATGGTCGGCCGGGCACGCCATCTCCTTCAGCATACCGAGGCCGATGCCCGTCGCCAGGGCTGATGAGCTGGGCGTGCGCACGTCTGGCTCGAGGGCGTGCCCGAATCCGCCGTCGATGTTCTGGTAGGTCACCAGTTCTTTGGCGACGCGGTCAGCCGGCCCTCCCTCGAAGCGATGCTCGAAGAGCGCGCGATCCAGCGGCCGGGCCTCCGTCTTCAGAAAGCGACGTGCTTGGTAGAATTGCTCGGGACTCAGACGCTTCATAGTCTTCCTCCGGAATCCGGCATGGTAGCAGAACCGGCATGTTACAGCGAATCGCTGATTTCGTCCAGCTGCGTAGCGAGATGCCAGTTTCTTGTCATTCTCGTCGCTGAGGTGACCGGCACTTGCCCAGAGGCCTTGAAAGACGGACACAGACGCAGTTTGAGGCCAGCCTGGGCAGCGAGGCGAGGTTCTTAAGTGCCGGTCACCTTCGCCCATCACGTCGACCTCACGTTTGACAAGGAGGTTTTCGCGAGTACCATAACGATATTGGACGGAGGACTGTACCCCGTGGGAGCCAGATGCGACACACAGCGAAGCGAAGGAGGCGCGCATGAGGGGCATCGCGCTGACCACCAGGGGACGGCGCGGCATTGGCCCGGGCATGGTCACGAGCCTTGCCTCGGCGAATGGCGGCTTTGAGGATCTGCCGACGCTGGAGGAGATGACCTGATGACGAAGGACGCGATAAGGACAGTTGAGGACGGCCGGATGGCTCTGCTCCAGCAGGCCAATCGCAATAGCTGGCAGAGATACCTCGCCTCTTTGGAGTCCGATGCGCTAGGTGGCTGGGACGTGTGCGTGCTGACGGCCAGCAGCGAGCAACAGGCGGCCATGTACCGTCGCCAGTTAGCGTTGCGGCGAGAGGCGGGGCTCCTGCCATCGCGTACGCGTTTCCTGGTGGTGGCCGACCCACCTGGACGCCGCATTGGCTCCGGTGGGGCGACGCTGCGGTTGTTGAGCATGCTGAACGGCGCCACGGGCGGGATGAGCTCCGACGTGGACGCCGAGGCCCATCTTGGCACTCTCCCTCCGGACGTCCTGACGGCGAGGCGGGTTCTGGTCATCCACTCCGGGGGTGATTCCCGGCGGCTGCCCCATTGCTCCGTGACGGGCAAGCTCTTCGCCCGCATCCCCTGCGCCCTGCCTGACGGTCGGGCCTCCACCATCTTTGACAGTTTCCTCATTACCCTGAGCGCGTTGGCGGACGAGATGCCGCCTGGCGTCTTGATCGCCTCTGGCGACGTCCTGCTCATCTTCGATCATCTGCAGCTTTCGTTCCAACGCCCGGGCGTCGTTGGAGTGGCGGCTGCCGCGCCGGTCGAGACGGGGACGCACCACGGCGTCTACGTGATCGACGAGGCCCGGCGTCTGAGGGCCTACCTGCACAAGCCCTCGCTTGAGCAACTGCACGCTTGGAATGCCTGGGCGCCCGATGGGACAGTTGCCATCGACACCGGGCTCGTGTGGCTCGATACGCCCACGACGCTTCAGTTCCTCAGGCTGGCCCAAGCAGAGGAGATCGCTGCGTTGTATGATGACCGGCCTAGCTCGCCTCGAGCCGCTCGCCCCGCCGCCGGCCTGAATCTCTATGGCGACCTGCTGATGCCGTTGGCGGGGTCGACCACGCTGGACGACTACCTGGTCGATACCAGCGATGGTCCGGATACGCCATCCGTGAGGGCGGCGCGCCGTGTGATCTGGGAGCGTCTGCGCCAGGTGCCCTTCACCGTGGAGCGGCTTCAGCCAGCCGTCTTCGTCCATTTTGGCACGACGCAGGAGTATTGGGAGATGGTGGCAAATTCGCCCAACCTGGCGAGAACCTGCGACTGGTCCCGTCACACAGCCACGTGGATTTCACCTGCCATTTCGGGGGATGGCGACGGGCTTGTGCTGATCAACACCGTTGTGGAGGCCGACGTAGCTGTCTCCTCCGCACCAGGCCTGCTCGTGGATAGCCACCTATCGGGACCCGTGATCTTGCGCGGAGCCGCGCTGATCGCGAATCTGCGCACTGGGCAGCCGCTGACGTTGGAAGCCTGCACAACGCTACAACAGGTGCCAGTTGACGGAGGGATTGTCACCCGCGTCTATGGCCTGTACGATAACCCCAAACACCCTTGGGATGCCGAGGGCGCGACGTTCATGAACCGACCCTGGGGGGAGTGGCTCAGCCAAGCCGACGTCGAGCCCCAGGTACTGTGGCCTGACCTGCCCATCTGCGAGCATACGCTTTGGAATGCGCGCCTATACCCCGTGAACGCGGACCGCGAGGAGAGCCTGAAGCTCGCGCTGCCGCTGCAGGACCCTGCTGAAGCGTCTCCCGGGTGGTGGGCCGCGTGGGAGAGAAGCGAGCGGCTCTCCTTGGCGGAGAGTTTCGCGCGGGCTGACGGCGAGCGGGTGCTGGCAGACATAGTCGCCGTCGAGGATCTGGCGGCTGCGCACCGGTTTCACTCCGCTGTCGAGGCGGAGCAGCCGGCAGCTGAGGCGAGATCATTGCTCGGCAGCAGTCAGCAAGTGATCGCCCGGCGCACAGCTCAGGTGGCAGAGTGGCTTTCAGATGCTGATCCTGTCTTGCGACTGCGAGCATACTGGGCGTTGGGTGAGGCCACAGGGCACCCTTCGTGGGAGGATCAGGCGTTTGCCACTCTGGCGGCGATGATCGAGCAGGACGTCAGCGCCCGGCGCCAAACCACCTCCATTCCAGGAGATATCAAGCGCACGGTTCCCCTCGGTGAGCCCATCCGTGTGAAGGCCGCCGCCCGTATCGACTTCGGTGGCGGGTGGACCGACACGCCGCCCTACAGCATAGAGCGCGGCGGGACCGTGCTGAACGGGGCGATCACGCTGCATGACGACCATCCGATCATCGCCGAGGCGGAGCGGCTGTCCGAGCCCAGGCTTGTGCTGGAGAGCCGCGACATCGATGCCGTGATCGAGCCAGCAGACGTCGGTGACGTGCTGGCCTACGCCAGCCCGGCCGATCCCTTCGCCCTGCTGAAGGCGGCACTGGTCCTGCGCGGCATCGTGCCGGCCGATGGCAATCCCGAACGGCCATTGACAGAGGAGCTGCGGGCGGTGGGCGGCCTGCGGCTGAGCACCCAGACGACGATCCCCCGTGGATCTGGGCTGGGCACCTCGTCCATTCTGGCGGGGGCTGTGCTCACCTGCCTGGCTCGCTTGCAGGGCGTCGACCTCACGCAGGTGCGACTGTTTGACGAGGTGCTGTGCCTGGAGCAGATGCTCACCACTGGCGGCGGCTGGCAGGACCAGGTCGGTGGGTTGGTGGGGGGCATCAAGCTTATCACAACGGAGCCCGGGCTGCCGCAGCGAATCCGCGTGGAGCCAGTGGGTCTGTCCCCTGCTCTGCAGGCTGAGTTGACTGGCCGGTTGACGTTGGTATACACGGGCCAGCAGCGGCTGGCCAAGGACCTGCTGCGAGCGGTAATGGGCCGCTGGATGGCGCGGGATCCCGAAATGGTCTGGATTCAGCAGGAGATCGCCCGCCTAGCCGTGGCGATGCGCGATGCGTTGCTGGCCCGGGATCTGGGTCGGTTTGGGGCGTTGTTGAGCGAGCACTGGGCACTCAACAAGCGCATGGATCCGGGTTGCACCAATCCCTTCATCGACGACCTTTTCGAGTTGATGGCACCATACATCGATGGAGGAAAGCTGGCCGGGGCGGGTGGGGGTGGCTTCGCGATGGTGATTGCCCGCGACCGGGAGGCTGGCAGCGCCCTGTCGGCCAGGTTGGAGCGGGTCTACCACGGCACCTCGGTGGCCGTCTGGCCATGCGCAGTGCCCCAGAAGGGCATCGTCGTCGGCCCGGCACCGCACGACGATTCGGTAGCTGATTGATCCGGGCAACCGACGGGATGCCGACAGCTGCCGATGAGAATGCCCCACCAGGCATGGGGGCGACCGCGCAAGGGCTTTTCAGCGCTGCGATGTCTGGATTTGGCATGGCTGTGGGAGGGTTTGTCGGTGGCCCACTGCTAGAGAGCATAGGAGGGCGCGGTCTCTACTCTGTCCTTGGAGCAGGAGTGCTCATTATCACGGCTGTTGTTGCGCTGATTGAAGGGCG
The DNA here is from genome assembly GCA_964575455.1 of uncultured Anaerolineales bacterium. GTDB lineage: Bacteria > Chloroflexota > Anaerolineae > B4-G1 > B4-G1 > SKLM01. The sequence goes on from CAZNRX010000002.1 coordinate 118,387, forward strand.
CCTGCCTGCAGAGCGGAGGGTATCCCTCCATAGGTGATGCCGATTCTACCAACCATAGACGGCAAATCCAGCGCAGGGAGGATAAAGTCCTAGGCGCTCGCCCTCCTCAATGCGCTGCTGTATCAGCAGCACCAGGAGGGTGATCCAGGGCGAGGGGGTCTTCTTGTCGGCGAAGGACCAGCCCTTCCAGGCGCGGTACATCGAGGCGGCGGTATAGCGGCCCTCCTCGTCGGCCTGCTCGGTGATCGTGTCCACCATGTCCCGGAAGCGCGGATCGCCGTGCACGGAGGGGAAACGGCTCAGCACGTCCACGACGTGCAGGATGTCGTACCAGACGAAGGGATACTTGAGCCGGCGATAGAACGTGCCGATGCCGAACAGGAAGAGCTTCCGTTCGCACTGCGGTCCCCAATGCCAGAGCAGCGTCGGCGCATCGCACGCCATCCAGGTCCATCGCTCCCCGTCGATGCCGCCGAAGCGTTTGTAGAGACGCAGCCTTGTCTGGAACGGCCCCTCATGCGACTGGTGAGCCATCACGGCATTGATGACGGGGCGCATGCCGGGGTCACTTGCGCGCAGGCCGAAGTCGGCCAGCGTGCTCAAGGCGTAGATGGGGTGCTTGGCGTCGTTGTGACGCTTGAGGGCGAAGCCAGGCCACGTAGCGGCATCGTCAATCAGTCCCCTCACCTGGAGGTGATCCAACATCTCTGAGCGAGCAGCTTGCACCTCGGCGTCGTCCTCAGGCCGGCCCAGCAGATCCACCAGCATGCGGTAGCTTGTCCATGGTTCGTCGGATGCCAGCAACCACTCAATTGTATCAGCTATCAGATTTCCCTCCGAACAAGTCATACGTTGTGTGTCTCCTGGATCCATCCGTTGTCCTGGCTTCTATGAAAAGAAGCTCATCTGTTTGCCGGTCACGCCTTTGTATGGTTCCATGCTGCTCGCAATGCCATACTGCTCGCACAGCCGGTCGAACAGCTCCGTCAGTCGCTTTGCGTGCGGTGATGCACAGGTATATCGGTCTCCAAATGCCCGTTCGTACCTCTCCCTCAGGCCTGGGAACAGCGCGTCCAGCTTGCGATAGTAGTACGATCTCTGCCGATCGCGCAGGCTCATGCCGAACCATGGGAGGATGTACGAGGCCCCGTGCGCGTAGGCCTGCTCCACGATGCGGCGCACGTTATCCTCGGTGTCCTCGATGAAGGGCAGGATGGGCATCATGGTGACGTCTGTGTGAATGCCGCGGTCGGCCAGAGCCTTCATGGCGCGAAAACGTTCCGAGACAAGCGATGCGCCTGGCTCCAGCCTCCTGCCCAGCTCGTCGTCGGCGGTGGTGACGGTGAAGCTGACCGCTGCGTAGACCTGGTTGATGCGGCAGAGGGTGTCGAGGTCCCTCAGCACGAGGTCGCTCTTGGTCATCACGTGGACGGGAAAACGGAATTGGGCGATGACGTCGAGCGCCCGCCCGGTTAGGTTGACCTCCGCCTCCAAGGGCATGTAGGGATCGTTCATCGAGCCCGTGCCGATGGTGCCCTTGACCCGCTTGCTGGCCAGCTCCTTTCGCAGCAGCTCGATGGCGTTCGCCTTGACCAGGATCTCGCCATCGAAGTCCTCGATCTGGTAGCATGCGCTTCGAGAGTCGCAGTAGATACAGCAGTAGGCGATGATTCTATCCATCAAGGCTCTCCCTTGCTCTTTAAGCGCTACGCCGCCCGGATTTGGTGACCTTCCCGAAAGCTAGAAAGTATCGTGCCTGGAAGCTTTCGGGTAGGTTCTTGATTGCGCGATCCGCTTGAGGCGCTCGACGGCCTCCTTGTGGCGGGGCGACTCGTCGGCAAACGCCTCGATCTTCTCGCAGACGAAGTCACTGCACTGAGCGCAGTGCTTCAGTCCCTTCTCGTCGACGCAGCAGATCAGCAGTGGGCACTCGGGCGACCAGTGGAGCGAGCGGTCCTCTCGGCATCCCTTGCAGGTCATCTCGCGCTCTATGATCTCCGCGACCCCCTCATCCTCCTCCAACCACGCCATCTCGTGGAACCAGGCCAAGACGCGCTGAGTGGCGTCTGGATCCGAGGGTACCAGGCGGATGTCGCAGCTTCCGCAGTCGAGGCCGCAGACGGCCATCATCTGTATCTCGTTCATCTTTACCTCCTCACTGGTTGCGATCTGGCGCACTGTGTGATCCCCCCTCACGCAATGGAGCTGTAGAGCCAGACACCTGGAAGCGGACCAGGTCCTGGGCGGCTGGCTCTTCGAGCTTGGCGCTCCGAGTCGCACTACGAACGGAAGTCGCCGGCCGATCACGGTGAATGCTGAGGCGTTCTGTCCATCAACCGGGTATCTCGCCTTCCCCGGCGAGGTCTACCTCGATGGGCTCTGTGTCTCTGTAGCTGATGATGACGGGCGGCACGCGCAGTTGCCGGTTGTCCTCATAGATGTCACGCAACTCGGCGAATGACTCGTTCCCGGCCTGGGTGAGGGCGGCGACGCGGTCCAGGAGGGCGGCGTCGTCCGGTGAAGGATCCTCGTTCAGGTCCGCGTGGCCCAGCCCCCAGCAATCCCAGCAGAGCAACTCCATCTTGTTCATCGCCGCCAGGTCGCGCACCAGCTGGCTCTGAATGTACCATAGGCCGTGCATCGAGTCCGGGCCCAGGCCGAAGTCGTCGGGATCGGCCTGGCCGGAACGGCACAGCTGCCAGGCTCTGCCCGCCACCAGGAACTGATCCCGTGGCACGTCGAGGGGATCGATCTCGATGTGGCAGAAGTCGCGCTCGTTCTCGTCCACCTCGGCGTCGACCAGCACCCAGCGCTCCTCGTCCGTGTCCCACACCTCGCATACCCAATGGTCGACGTTGAACCCCGGCGTCGACTCCGGACATCCGCCGAAGTAGCGGGCGAAGCCACACCGCGCGCGGGCGGGAACGCCCTGGTGACGCAGCATGGCGCACAACATCGTGGCGAAGTCCCGGCAGACGATCAACAGACGGTTCTCCGGCGAACGGGCAAATGTCAGGGGGCCCTCTTCCAGCTCTGCGATGCGGGCCAGCAGGTGGCTCACGTAGCGGAGGTCAGCCTCCTCCGCGTGATCGTCCGTCATCTCGAGGCCGTAGAAGCCCACGAAACTGCGATGGATCATCAGCCCCTGGACGACCTCGCACAGCGCCGGGACGCTGGTGGGAAGGTCGTCGAAGAGCGCGGCGTACTCCCCGGGGGCCGTGATCGGACCCTGATCGGCGTAGTACTCAGCGATGATTCTGTTCATCGGTTCTCTCCTCATTCTGAGTCGCTTCCCAGTCTGGCTCCATTGATCCCTCATAGGCCTTACCTTTGTGCAGGGTAGGGCACGACCGCTGGTCTTTTCGATCTTCTGCGAAAGCTCGCTAAGGCACAGCGTTGCGCGTGTCACCCTATCGTGGTATACTGCGATGAAGCAGATAATCAGCGTTAGCTGACATGCAGAAGGAGAGAGCGGGATGAACGATCCAGCCATTCAGGTGCGGAAGCGGGGCGTGGTCACGCTGCCGGCGGAGTTGCGAGAGAAGTACGACATACAGGAGGGCGATACATTCCGTCTGGTTGATCTGGACGGGGTGTTTGTGCTCACCCAGATGGTCAGCCTGGTGCCTGAGCTGGCGGAGGAGATTGAGCGTCTGCGCTTGGAGGCCGGCCTGACGACCGAAGAGCTACTCGCCGGGCTGCGAGAGCAGCGGGAACGCTACCACGCTGAGGCTTATGCCGACGAGGAGTAAGCCTCGTGTCTTCGTCGATGCCGACGTGATCTTCGCGGGATCGGCATCGCCCAGCGGGCACGGCGCCAGTTTGGTCACGCTGCGCATGGGCGAGATCACGCTGATTGACGCCGTGACGTCTCGCCAGGCGATCACCGAGGCGGAGCGGAACCTCGCCGCCAAGATCCCCGATGCTCTCACGACGTTTCGCCTCCTGGTGGAGCGGTCGCTTCGTGTGGTTCCGGACCCCTCGAGACGGGAGCTGGCAGCGTACGGCGACCTCGCTGATCCCAAGGACCTGCCCATCCTGGTGGCGGCCATTCGCGAGCGCTGCCAATGGCTCGTGACCTTCAACGTGGACGATTTCGCGCCGGGACATCCGGACGTGACGGTGCTTCGGCCAGGGGCCTTCATCCAGCGGGTACGGGCTATCCTGATACACATAGATTTGACCAGGGAGTAGCTTCACAGTTGCAGACCTGTCCGGTAGCTAGAGGAGGAGCCAGTCCATGCTGGGTCTGGTCGTTCTCTCAGTGAGCGCTGCGCTGATTGCCGGCATCGGCGTCAAGCTGATCCTCGATCGGTTGCCCCGTCCGCTGCAGATCACGTGGACTGAGCTGGCCATTGGCATGGCAGTCATCAGCATCATTGTGGCCCCGTTGGCAAGCTGGGTGGGGTGGTCGACCGCCATCAACAATGCGCTTTCGTTCAAGGAGTACTGGAACGGCTGGGAGCTGGAGGCCGTCGAGGAGATCGTGCCCTGCGAGGTCAACGGCCGGTGTCGATACGCGTACGAATGCAACTGCCGCGAGGTCTGTGCTTCGCCGCAGGGTGACGATAACTGCCTCAGATGGGAGGAGGAATGTGACGACTGTCCCTACTTCACCTTCGAGCGGAACCTGTACGTCAGGACCACGGTCGGCGATCGTCCCATCGCGTGGCTGGCCCCTGAGGACTATGAGGCCGAGCAGACAACGTCGGATCTTCCGTCTGGATTCGGATCTCGAGACCACGTTACGCCCCAATTCTGGCTGGACTGCCAGGCGCGGGTGGCACGCGGTCGTCCTGCAGGAAGTCTGTTGAAGTGCCGGTCACCTTGAGCGCGAGAATGATAAGGCCGTGCCGCCGAACCGGTCTGGGTTGACGGCGACCTCAGATGGTGTACAATGCCTGAGGAACAGAAGGGGCAACCATGAATTGGCAAGACAGAATTGTGATTGATGAAGGAATCCTGGCTGGCAAGCCGACGGTGAAGGGTACGCGTCTAGCCGTGGAGTTCGTCATCGACCTCCTGGCTCAGGGATGGACAGAGGCGGAGATTATGCGCAACTACCCAGGTTTGACCCGAGAGGATATCCGCGCTTGCCTCAGTTACGCCAGCCGAGTCTTGAAGGCTGAACGGGTCTACTCCCTTGCAGTGACCGAGGCATAGCGCGATGCGCATCCTGGCGAATGAGAACTTCCCTCAGGATGCGGTCCGTGCTCTGCCGGATCGGCGACGTCTGTCTCTTCCTCTCGGGGCTCTTCCCTAGCGCCATTGAGGCCGAGTATCGGTACCCCCTGAGCGGCGACCTGCGGCCCCGCGCCCGGGCTTGCACCGTCGCCAGCCGAGATGACTACGAGGCCCACGGACGGGCCTTCTACCGGCTGGCTGCGGAGCACGAGATGGCGCAATGGCGTCCTCGAGACCCTGTCGGAGCGCTTCACCCTGGTCGAGAAGGCGCTTCACGTCGTGGGCGACCGGTATCTAGGGTTGATCAAGCCTTAGCTGTTTGAGCTGTGAAAGATCGTTATCTACGTTGTTGAGATTGGAGGGGATATATGAGAGACGTCAGACTGCCCTATGCTGAGCATGGAACGTCGCGCTACATGTGCGTCGCAGTGGAGTTGATCGATGAGCTCCAGCGGGCCTACTTCGCCGGGCGCGATCTGGGCAGCTCTGTCAGGTCCTTCAACGAGACGGAGGCTGCCGTCATCGTCGCCGAGTCGCTGGAGGCGGATCGGCTCGTCAACATGCCGCCGGAGAAGCTTTATGATGGCTCGTTCGAGCCTCTGTTCGGCCCGGTGAGCGACTGGCCTCGCGCTGTGATGGTGGAGCTCTTTTTCGCCATGGCGGACATGGCCAAGAGCCTGGGAGATCGTAACAAGCACCGCGACTCCTGGGCGATGGCCTGGGCCGCGCTGGAGGAGAGCTTGAACTCGCCTTTTGCCAGCCCGTTGCTCTGGTACGAGGAAATGTTCTTCGACGTGGGTGAGCAACTGCGGACCAGAGGGGATCCCGATGCGGTCGATTTCTTCAAGCGATCGTTGGCGCACGACCTGCGTTTTGCCGATGGCTTAAACGCCGTTACTATACTGATGGAGGTAGCGGAGACCTACCTGTGGGTGGGAGATGCGGACACGGGGTTGGAGATTCTGGCCGATCTGCTGCGCCACGATCCTTCCAACATCTGGATCTACAATCTGATGACCTTCACCCTGGGTCGCTTCGGCCTGACGGAAACTAGCGCAGAAGCCGCCCGGCGCGGCCTGGAGCTGGTCGAAGCGACGGGCGACCCGGAGAACCTGCGCGGTCAGTTGCGCGACGGGCTGGATGATCTGGAGCAGGGCGAGCGACGCAGACAGAAACCCGAGGTGGACCCGCAGGTGCTGGCCGACCTGCGCGACGCGCTCGCACTCGACTTCGATGCCGGGGAGCATCGCTCCGTCAACGCTTTGAGTCATGAGCTGGTGCCGGACCTGGATCAGATGCCCGTCATGCGCCCGGCAGAGAAGCCTGATCTACCGCCACCCGAGCAGCTGGCGGAGCGTCTGGGGATGACGTCGGCCCGCAGGGCCAGGCGGGGTCGCAATCCGGGCCGCAACGATCCCTGTTGGTGCGGGAGCGGCAAGAAGTACAAGCACTGCCATTTGAGGATCGATCGGAGAAGGAGGTAGCGACGGCGGGGAGCGTCACTCAGAGGAGCTGTACTTCGCTGCGACGGTGCGAGCATGCTCGCTCATCCGGCGCCGCAGATCCTCCGGCTCCAGCACCTCGACCCCGGGACCGTACCACAGCACCACCCGGGCGGCCCAGCCCAGGTCGGTGGCCCCGAAGGTGACGACCAGCGACCCATCAGGTTCCTCCTCCATCGTGTCCCACGTCCGATCCTCGTCCCGCGCCTCCGGCGCAGCCTGGGGCGATAACCACATCCGTACCTGAAACTGCGGGGGGAACCACGACTCCTGAGCCAGGTAGCGGTGGACGTCGAAGTCATCCGGCATGCGATAAGTCTCGCGCCCCACGCTCAGCTCCTGGATGCGGTCGACGCGGAAGACGCGCACAGCGTTGCGCAGGCGGCAGTGGCCGATCACGTACCACCAGCCCTAGCGGTGGACCAGGGCGTAGGGGTCCACGTCGCGCTCCAGCGGCTCGGAGCGGCTGCGGCTCTGGTAGACCATGGTCATGCGGCGTCGTTCCCGGGCCGCGCGGCGCAGCTTCTCCAGCAGCGGCGCCAGCGGAGCGTGGTCGGCACGGTGCATGCCGGTGGCCACCAGCGTGCGGCGGGCCCAGGCGACCTCTCGGCGCTGGTCCAGCTTGGCGGTCAGCCCCCGCGCAGCGTCCGCGTAGAGCGGACCCCAGATCTCCTCGACGAGGCTGGTGCCCAGGTAGACGGTGACCGCCTCCTGCGGGATGAAGACGAGGGGCGGCAGCTTGTAGCCCCGCACCAGCGAGAACCTGCCGTCGGGTCCGCGCTCGGAGTAGATGGGGATGCCCATCTCGTTGAGTTCGTTGATGTAGCGGTGGACGGTGCGCACGGAGACGCCGAGTTGATCGGCCAGCTCGGCCGCCTTCTGCTTCGGCTTGCGCTGCAGAAGCATGATGAGCGTGATCAGGCGGGTGGCTGTGGTCGACACGTCTTCTCCCTCAGGACCTGGCTCGGCCCGACGGGGCGAGCGGGGTCAGTCGCCGGGCGCTCTAGGCTTGAGGACATTCTACATCCCATGGCGGATATTGTCCAACGGGGAGGGTGGGGGGGCCAGGTGGCGCTGAGCTCACGGGAGCCTGCCCTACTTGCTTGGCAGGTTCCTTTTTGACTTGTGGTCTGGTCTGCCGTATACTTCACCGCGACAATTGGGGGCGGGCGGTGTATGAGGAGGTGCCATGTCGGAGCTGACGATCTTGCAGGTCAACGACAGCCACGGCTATCTCGACCTGCACCAGGAGCTTTTCTGGGCCGGGGATCACGCGGCGTATCGCATGGCTGGTGGCTACAGCAGGATCGCCGCGATCCTGAAGCAGGCTCGGGAGGAGAATCCGGGTCGGGTGCTGGCCTTCGACTGCGGCGATACGATCCACGGCACCCACGCCGCGGTGACCACCGAAGGCGCAGCCATGGTTCCGATCCTAAACGCCGTGGGCTTCGACGCGATGACAGCGCATTGGGAGTTTGCGTATGGCCCAGCGCAGCTGAAGGAGGTCGTGGGGCAGCTGGATTACCCCATGTTGGCCATCAACTGCTACGATGAGGAGACCGAAGAGCTGGTCTTCCCGCCTTACACCGTCGTGGAGGCCAGCGGGCTGCGTGTCGGGGTGGTTGGGATCGCCGCAACGATCGTGGACAAGACGATGCCGGCGTCGTTCAGCGAGGGCGTGCGATTTACGCTGGGGAATGATGAGCTGCCAGGCATCATCCGCCAGCTGCGGGAGGAGGAGGGGGCGGATGTGGTCGTGTTGGTCTCGCATCTGGGGTTCCCGCAGGAGATGAAGCTGGCCTGGGAGGTGGGGAGTACCCGTCACTCTCAGGGGATCGACGTGCTGCTCAGCGGTCATACCCACAACCGGGTCTACCGGCCGGCGTTGGTCAGTGACACGGTCGTCATCCAGTCCGGCTGTCATGGCTCGTTCGTGGGGCGGCTCGACCTGGAGATCGAGAGCGGCCGCATAGTCGACGTTCGCCATGATCTGATCACGGTCACGCCGGAGATTAAGCCGGATGCGGAGGTGGCGGAGCTGGTGGAGCGCGCGTTGGGGCGCCATCGGCGGGAGCTGCGGCAGGTCGTGGGGCACACCGCCACGGCCCTCAACCGCTACACGGTGCTGGAGGCGACGATGGACAACCTGCTTCTCCAGAGCCTCCTCAACTTGACCGGTGCCCAGCTGGCCTTCTCCAACGGGTGGCGCTATGGGGCGCCGATCGTGCCGGGCCCGATCAAGCTCAACGATCTGTGGAACGTCATTCCGGTGGACCCGCCAGTGTCGGTCTGCGACCTGACGGGGGATGAGGTGTGGACGATGATGGAGGAGAATCTGGAGCACACCTTCAGCCGGGATCCCTACCGGCAGATGGGGGGCTACGTGAAGCGGTGTCTGGGGCTCAATCTGTACGTCAAGATCGAGAACCCTAGGGGGCAGCGCATTCAGGAGCTGTTCGTGGGCGGCGAGCGGGTGCAGCCGGACAACGTCTACCGGGCCGCCTTCGTGACCACGCAGGGTGTGCCGGAGGCGTACGGCAGTAGCCGGGAGCATCTGGATGTCTCGGCCATCGAGGCGTTGCGGCGGTATCTGCGCGCTCACGATCCAGTGGAGGCGGAGCTGTGCGGTACGGTCGTGGCCGTCTGAGTGGATAGGAGTTGCAGGATTAGCCTGCACTGCGGAGGCTTGGAACATGATGGAGAAGGATGCTGAGGCGATGGCGGCCCGTATGGCCATGATGTTGGAGGGGATGTTGCAGCCCTGGCACGAAGCGGTGCAGAGCCCAGCCGAGGCTCAAGAGGCGGTGCTGGCCCGTCTGCTGGAGGGATACGCGGAGACGACGTACGGCGCGGAGCACGGCGCCTCCGAGGTCGAGACGATGGAGGACTACCGGCGGGCCTTCCCGGTCGCGACGTACGAGGAGTACGAGCCGCTCATCAAGCGCGTGATGGCGGGCGAGATCGACTTGCTGCTGAACGAGGAGCCCGTCGGTTGGGCCATCACCCGGGGTACCACGGGCGAGCAGAAGTTCATCCCTATGACGCCCACCGATCTGATGATGCGCGCCAGCGCCGGACGAGCGATGATGAACCACGTGGCCGACAGCGGACGCTACGACCTCTTCGAGGGCGTCAACCTGAACCTGAACTTCCCCTCGACGGTAGGGACGGTCCGGATGGGTGAGCGAGAGGTGGCTTACGGCTACAGCTCCGGGATCTACGTCAAGCACGTCTCCGCCTACACGCCGATTCAGAATGCGCCAACTCAGGAGGAGATCGACGCACTAGGCGGAGGGAAGACGATCCGAGATTGGGAGGCGCGCTTCGAGCTGGCCTATCAGGCCTGCAAGGATCAGAACGTCACGCTGGTCGGTGGCGTGGCCCCCACCGCCATTCGGTTCGCGCGCTACCTCCACCGCAAGCACGGCGTCTACCCCAAGGACCTGTGGCAGACGGAGATCGTCACCCTTGGCAGCGTGCCCGGCATCAACACGCGCTATCGCCCGGCGCTTCGGGCGCTCTACGGCCCGGTCGTCATCCGCGAGATCTACGGCACGACCGAGGGCATATTCGGACAGCAGCGGGACGAACGGCGGGCCTGGGTGCCGAACTACGATCTGTTCCTGTTCGAGGTCGAGGTGGGCCCTCCGTCCGACCTGAGAACGGCGCTGGGAGCAGGCTCCGAGCTCAAGATGCTCCACGAGATGGAGCCGAGCGAGATGGGCAGCTTGGTGGTCTCAACGCCCGTCCTGCCGCGCTACAAGATCGGGGACCTGATCGTGGCCCTCCGCCCGCCCGCTTTCCGCTGCATCGGGCGCGATCGCTGGTGGACGCCGCTGCGCTACGCCTGGCATGAGTTCACCACGCTCAACCTGGGACGGCTCTAGTACTACAACGTCATTTCGCCCTAATGAGGCCATTTGGCGCTCACTAGAAGCTCCTTGCAGTGCATTTTAGGTATCCAACCCGGCCGACATCGGCAGTTTTGGCGCTAAGTTGACGACTTGTAGGTACCGTTGCGGCAAGTTAACGTTGTAGTACTAGTACTACAACGTCATTTCGCCCTAATGAGGCCATTTGGCGCTCACTAGAAGCTCCTTGCAGTGCATTTTAGGTATCCAACCCGGCCGACATCGGCAGTTTTGGCGCTAAGTTGACGACTTGTAGGTACCGTTGCGGCAAGTTAACGTTGTAGTACTAGGGATCCGCAAAAATATGACTTCCCCCTTTTTGTGCTCGAAGCCCCGTCCCCGGGGCGCTCTGCGCGGGAAATTGTTCTTTTACAGACCCTAAGCGCCTGTCGCGGGCCGTGGGTCACTGACGGCCAATCAACCCGCGCAGGAGCAGGCCCACGCCAATGGCGATCAGGATCAGGGGCCAGGCGATCTCTGCGCTGGCCAGATTGCCCAATCCCACGCCCAACAGGATGGCGCCCCAGATGAGGGTCCCCCCCACGGGGCGTCGATAGGCGGGCACCAGAAGCCGGAAGGCTGCCCCCAGGAGCACGATCAGCCCGGCGCCGGCGAGGATCAGGCCCCAGGTATCGAACAGCTCCCAGGCGGCGAAGAGGTCCAGGTTGTCTGCCAGGAGCACCAGTCCTGCCCAGACGAGGATGATGGCCCATACGGCCCCGCTCACGGGATCCCTGCGCCATTTCTCGTCCCAGGTCATATCCTCCTTCTCGTGTTTCCCACGTTCCTTTTCTGCCTTCTCCTCTTCCTTCCCGTAGTACTGGCGATCAGACATGGTTGCCTCCTGTGGTATTCAGCGACGCTGCCGGAGGACGGTGTGGTTCCGTCCTTGGAGGATGCTTCGAACGATGTGCTCTATGATGGACTGTGAGTGGGAACATAGCGCGCTAGCGGCTGTACTCCCCGGTCAGCTCACCCTGAGCCAGGACGTGGCCGTCCATTGCGCTCAGTACCTGTTTCTTCGTCGCGCCAACCTCCAGATCGAGCGCCGTGTCCAGTGCGAAGAGCCGGAAGACGTAGCGATGGGTGCTTCCCGACGGGGGGCAGGGCCCGCCATAATCCCGACGCTTCCATCTGTTCCTGCCGTGCAGGCCGCCATCGGGTAGCTGGTCCTCGGCTGGGACATCTTCAGAAAGGGAGCGCTTGTCGGCAGGGACGTTGAAGAGCACCCAGTGGACCCAGGTGCCGACCGGCGCATCTGGATCTTCGGAGATGAGGGCGAAGCTCTCCGTCCCCTCGGGCGGGTCGCCCCAGGAGAGCGGGGGTGAGATGTCCTGTCCGTCGCAGGTGTATGTCTGCGGAATCATCTCGCCCTGAGCAAAGGCTGCGCTCGTTAGTTCGAGGACGCCGGTCGTGGTGGCGGACGGCGGCGAGGTGGTCGGTCCGCAGCCGCACAGCAGCACGACGCCAATGAACGCGGCGACTGGCAACAAGAAACGGCGACAGAACATACAGTCCCTCCCTGCCTTGGCGCGAGGCTGACCCGTTGGATCACGGCCTGGACAACGCACGGTGCGAGATCAGGCCCGCTTGCATCCCTATTCTACATCAGCAGTCGCCATGCCACAAGTTCGGTCTCAGAGCCAGCGCGGATACGTGGGGTACACAGGCTTGAAGGTGGGGGTGCCACCCCCGTAAGACAACCTCAAGGAGAACAACCTCAAGGAGAACAAGCTCAAGAGGAACAAGCGCAAGGAGAACAAGCTCAAGGGGAACAAGCGCAAGGAGAACAACCTCAAGAGGAACAAGCGCAAGGAGAACAAGCGCAAGGAGAACAAGCTCAAGGGGAACAAGCTCAAGGGGAACAAGCTCAAGGAGAACAAGCTCAAGAGGAACAAGCTCAAGGGGAACAAGCGCAAGGAGAACAAGCTCAAGGGGAACAAGCGCAAGGAGAACAAGCTCAAGGAGAACAAGCTCAAGAGGAACAAGCTCAAGGGGAACAAGCGCAAGGAGAACAAGCTCAAGGGGGGTGTGTCACCCCCCGCTTCTGGGTCGAAACCGGACGGTTAGGAGGGCGTGAGCAGGTCCTTCATAGCGTGAGTGACGTCGATCCACTCCTCGACGGAGAGGGTCTGTGCCCGGCGGCGGTGATCCACGCCGGCCTGGTCCAACCTGACGGCGGCCTCATCCTTGGAGGCTCGCTCCCCCAGCCCGGCGCTGATGGCGTTGTGGAGCTGCTTGCGGCGCTGGGAGAAGCCGGCACGCACCACCTGGAAGAAGGTATCTATCTCCTTCTCGGGCAAGGGGGGCGTGGGGCGCACGTCGACTCGCAGCACAGCCGACTCTACCTCTGGGGAGGGGTAGAAGCTACCGGGCTTGATGCGAAAGAGGAGCTCGGGCTCCCCGTAGAACTGCACGCTCACCGCCAGCAGGCTCATGTCCCCCGGCCGGGCGGCGATGCGTTTCGCCACCTCGTACTGGACGGTGATGACCATCAGATCCGGCCTCCGCTCCGCCTCCAGGAGATGCCGCAAGATGGCCGAGGTGATGTAGTAGGGGAGGTTGCCGACCACCTTGTAGCCCACGTGCGAAGCGCCGAGCGTCTCGCGGGCGTCGGCAACCAGGGCGACGGGATCGAGCGTCAGCACGTCACCCTGGATCGGGGTGACGTTGTCGAACGGAGAAAGCTCGCTTTCCAGAATCGGCACCAGCCGCTGATCGAGCTCAAGAGCCAGGACGTGTTCCGCCTCCTGCGCCAGATGCTGGGTCAATGCCCCCGTGCCCGCGCCGATCTCCAGCACGACGTCGTCGGGCGTGAGCTCGGCGGCGGCGGCGATCCTCTGGAGGATGGTCTGATCGGTCAGGAAGTTCTGGCCCAGGGCCTTGTCCGGGCGCAGGTTCCATTGGCGGAGCAGGCGGCGCACGTTCATCGTCGGGCTAGGGAAGGGTGTAGTCGATCTGATTCGCTGGAGGCACGGGTGTCAGCAGATAGACGTCGACCCAACGGTACCAGAGCTCCAGATTGTGGTCGTCGTATCCCAGGTCGATGCGCTTGCCGTTGATGGCGCCCCCCGTGTCTCCCGCGAGGCCGACGCCGTAGCCGGGAACGTAGACCTTGCTGCCCAGGTCGATCAGCTGCGGGTCGACGGCCACGATGCCCTTCCGCATCGTCAGGCCGGTAGCTGTGCGCCCGTAGTGCGGGTTTGACCGTGAGACGCCGGCCGTGGAGGCCGAATAGGAGGTGGCCAGCATGCGGATCTTGCGCCAGTACTGGACCGAGCCCGAGGGGGTGTCGAGCGTGCGGACGACGATCTTGGTGCCGTAGCCTCTGATGTGGGTCTTGGGCGGCACGGCGACGTATACGTTCTCCAGCGTGCGCGATATCTCCTGACCGTTCTCGTAGCGGACGCGGAAGCGTCGCTCTCGCACCCCGGGAGAGCCCTCCTGGAGGAGCTGTCGATTGTCGATCTCCAGGTTGGGATCGGGGCGCCACACCGATTCGTAGGGAATGGGCTCCTGTTGAATCACAAAACGCTCGCTGACGCGAATGACGTCGATGAAGGTCTCCGGCGCCACGGGTGCGTCGCCCGGTGGATTCGTGTAGTCCTCGCCCGTGAGCACGATGCCCAGATCGGCCAACACGTCAGCGACCTGCTCCCTGTGCGTGCGTGTGCGGACTGAGCGTCCGTCCACCCGCACAGTCACCGGTGTCGAGCGCTCCAGGACGATCTCCATGTTGGGGGAGACCCGCGTGCTCAGTTCGGGGCGCACGTGGTCGGCCAGGTAGAGCGTCAACCCGGCCTGATGGAGGGCTTCGCCGACGGTGGGGGCGGTGGTGTGGAGTGTGGTGGTCTGGTCCTCGTCGTGCAGCGTGAGGGGCACGGCGCGATGGATGACGATCCGCGGCACCTCTCCCTCCGAGGTGCTGGCGCGGAGGTTGCCCTCAATCCGGAGGTCGTCGTAGGGGCGCAGCGTCACCTTGGCTTCGTTCAGGATCTCGTTGACGGACGTGGCGCGGGTCTGGACGGTCGTAGACTGCCCATCGACGGAGACGCGAACGGGACGGACCTGATGGAGTCGAATCGTCATGCCAGGCTGGAGCGACGTCTCCACTCGCGGGGAGATGCTGTCCCCAGGATGGAGCTCGATGCCCACGTCCGTGAGGAGAGCCGCCACGGTGTCCTGGTGGGTTCGGAGCTGGCGAGGGGTGTCGTTGATCAACAGCGTGACCGGGATTAGGGTGGTGCGATAGCCCGCCGCCAGCGAGCCCACCGTCAACAGCAGGCCGACAAGGGCCATCAGGGCCTTGATCAGAAGCGAGCCTTTGCGTGGGGCAGGTGGTCGTATCTCCATGGGATAAGAAACATAGAAAGGCCGTGCACCCTTCGTCGAATCGGGCCTCCCGGCTTACCGGGGCCCTTTGGCTCCGGCCAGGCGCCCCTGCGGCGCCCAGGAGAGAACTCCTTACCGCTGCTTCCTCCCGGACCTGACGGGGTTCGGAGGCTCCTGCCGCGCAGGACCCAGCCCTCAACGCCTCCGGACCGCGGCAGTCCCAAGAGTCTCGACCCTCGGAAGGGAATTCGATCCCGCTATGGCGGTTTGCGGGTACAAGGCACCGCCAGTTCCCCATCTAGCACGGCCAACGATCATGCTACCCTACCGCTGGCCAAATGTCAAACGCAGTGCTTTGTCATCAAGGTGACCGGCACTTGGGCCGAGACATCGAAAAGCCCGACGCAGATGCAGTTTGAAGCCAGCCTGGGCATTGAAGCGGGCCTCTCAAGTGCCGGTCACCTCCGAAGAAGACCCTGTGTCAAACGAGCGGAGTGCTTGACAATTTACGCTCACCATGCTAGACTCTCTGCACATTGGTGCAGCACGTGGAAGGATGTGCCATTCTGATGATGAGCGAAAAAGCGCTGCTAGCGGAGGTCGCCGCCCTCTACTACGAGGATGGGTGGACGCAGGCCGAGATTGCAGGGCGAATCGGTACCTCGCGCTCCACAGTTTCTCGTCTCCTCGACGAGGCCCGGGAGAGGGGCATCGTGGAGATCACGGTTCACTACCCCTGGAAGACGGACTCGCGTCTCGAAAGGGATCTCGTCTCCCGTTTTGACCTGTCACAAGCCCGGGTGCTGGTGGGGCGGGAGCGCCCTTATGGGGACGTCCTGCGGGGTCTGGGCGTGCTGGCCGCCCGCTTCCTTGAGGGCGCCGTCGATGAGGGAGCGATCCTGGGCATCTCCTGGGGCACAGCCATCCACAGCACCGTTCAGGCCCTTCGGCCCCAGCGCGAGCTCTCAGTAACCGTCGTGCAGATGATCGGCGCAACCGGAGCCAACGACCCGGAGATAGACGGGCCGGACCTGACCCGGTCGCTGGCCAGCCTGTACGGAGGCCGGTACCATAACCTGCACGCCCCCTTGCTCGTCGAGGATCCCCAGGTGCGGGATATGCTGCTTGAGGAACGGCGTATTCGCCAGACGCTCGATCTTGCCCGTCGTGCGGATCTGGCTCTGGTGGGCATCGGCACGACGGAAGCGGAGCTTTCCAGCTTCGTGCGGGCCGGATACCTCGACCGTGACGCTCTGCGTCAGCTGCAAGGGCAGGGGGCCGTGGGGGACATCTGCGGCTGGCACTACGACGTCCTAGGGCGCGTTCTCGACGTTCCCATCAACGAACGCGTTGTCGGCATCAGGCCGGATGAGCTGGACGACGTGGGGACGGTGGTGGGCGTGGCGGGAGGGGGGCCGAAGCTCAGGGCGATTCTCGGCGCCCTGAACGGGGGGCACGTCGACGTGCTCGTGACCGATGACGCGGCTGCAAAGGGCGTGCTGGCTATGATGGACAGAGGTGACAAAGGAGATCACACGTATGTCCCTGAGTGACGAGAGGAAACAAGACCTTCTCCGCCAGATGGTTGCCATTCGTGCCTTTGAGGAGAAGGCGGAGGATCTTTATGCCATGGGAAAGGTGCACGGCACGATGCACCTCTCCATTGGAGAGGAGGCGTCGGCCGTCGGGTCGATCGCCGCGCTTCAGCCGGACGACTTCATTCTCAGCACCCACCGTGGGCACGGTCACTCCATCGCCAAGGGGGCCGCCAACGCTGAGGACCTGTTGGGCGTTCTGAAGCCGATGATGGCCGAGTTTCTGGGCAAGGAGACCGGCTACTGCCGTGGGCGCGGCGGCTCGATGCACATCGCAGACGTCGAGAGCGGCAATCTAGGCGCCAATGGCGTGGTCGGTGGGGGGATTGGCACGGCCATGGGCGTGGGCCTGGGGCTTCAGATGCAGCAGCGGGAGGAGATCATCCTCTGCTTCTTCGGGGACGGCGCGGCCAACCTGGGCGTCTTCCACGAGGCGCTGAACATGGCCTCAATCTGGGACCTGCCGGTGGTCTACGTCTGCGAGAACAACCAGTACGCCATGTCGATGTCGGTGAAGGACGCCTTCCCGATCGAGGAGATCTCTGAGCGCGCTGTGTGCTATGGCATGCCCGGGAGGACCGTGGACGGCAACGACCTGATGGCGGTCTACGGGGCGGTGAGCGAGGCCGTTCAACGCGCGCGGTCGGGCGAAGGGCCGTCGCTGATCGAGAACGTGACCTATCGCTGGCGCGGTCACTCGAAGAGCGACGTCAACCGCTACCGGACCCAGGAGGAGATCGAGGCCTGGAAGGAGAGGTGCCCGATCAAGCGCTTCCGTCAGCAGCTGCTTGACGAGGGCGTGTTGACCGAGGAGGAGGCGGATCAGATCGAGCGAGAGGCCTATGCTGCCATAGACGAGGCGGTGGCGTTCGCCGAGGGCAGCCCAGAGCCTGACGTGGTGGAGATCGAAGAGGGAGTTTACGCCTGATGCGAGAGTTGACATACTTGAAGGCTGTCCGAGAGGCGCTGTGGCAGGAGATGGAGCGGGACGAGCGCGTCTTTATCATCGGTGAGGACGTGGGGGTCTACGGGGGCGCCTTCGGCGTCACCATGGGCATGCTCGAGGCGTTCGGCGAGGAGCGCGTTCGGGATACGCCGATCAGCGAGCTGGGCATCGCGGGCGCCATCACCGGGGCCGGCATCGCCGGCATGCGACCGGTGGGCGAGATCATGTTCATGGACTTCACGACCATCGCCATGGAGCAGCTGGTCAACCAGGCGGCCAAGATGCGCTTCATGTTCGGCGGCATGATCGAGGTGCCCTTCGTGCTCCGCACGCCGGCCGGGTCGGGTACCGGCGCTGCCGCCCAGCACTCCCAGAGCCTGGAGAACTGGTTCGTCCACGTCCCCGGGCTAAAGGTGGTGATGCCCAGCACGCCCTATGACGTGAAGGGCCTGCTGATTGCCTCGATCCGTGACCCCAACCCGGTCATCTTCATCGAGCACAAGCTGTTGTACAACGTCGAGGGGCCGGTGCCGGAGGAGCCGTACACGATTCCTATCAGTACGTCCGAGGTCAAGCGGGAGGGGTGGGACCTGACCATCGTGGCCACCTCGATCATGGTGAAGCGCTCCCTGGAGGCGGCGGAGAGGCTGGCCGATGAGGGGATCGAGGTGGAGGTGGTGGATCCCTGCACGCTGAAGCCGCTGGACGAGGGGGTGATCGTCCGCTCGGTGATGAAGACGGGGCGGGTACTGATCGTGCACGAGGCCTGCAGGACCGGGGGGTTCGGGGGCGAGCTGGCGGCGGTCATCGCCGAGAGCGAGGCGTTCGATTACCTGGACGCGCCCATCGTTCGGCTGGCCAGCCTGGATATCCCCATTCCCTACAATCGCAACCTGGAGTACAACACAGTGCCACAGACAGAGGACATCGTGGAGAAGGCGCGGGAGCTGGCGGAAGGGAGGGTGTGAGATGGCAACGCCCGTGATCATGCCTAAGATCGAGATGGCCCAGGAGAGGGCGACGATCATCCAGTGGCTGAGGGAGGAGGGCGACGAGGTCGAAAAGGGCGAGGCCCTGCTGGAGGTGGAGACGGACAAGGTGACCATGGAGGTGGAAGCGCCGGCCTCGGGCATCCTGGCCGGGCTTCGCGGAGGGCGGGGCGACAGGATTCCCGTGACCGAGACGATCGCCTATATCCTCGAGCCGGGTGAGGATCTGCCGGAGGAGCCAGGCGAAGAGGCCAAGGCGCCGCTGCCCTCGGCCGAGGCGGCCGGAGAGGCTGGGGCGACGCCGGTGACCAGACGGCTTGCCGAGGTCAGGGGCGTCGATCTGAGCGATCTGGAGGGCAGCGGCCCTCAGGGGCGGATCACCAGGTCGGACGTCGAGGCCGCGCTGCAGGCATCCGAGCCGTCACCTGCGGAGGGTGTGGAGGGGAAGGTGCGGGCCACACCGGCCGCCCGTCGCATCGCCCGTGAGGAGCAGGTTGAGCTCTCGGCGGTCTCCGGCAGCGGGCCGCGGGGGCGGGTGCAGGCCGACGACGTACGGGCCTTCGTGGAGGCGCGTGAGGAAGCACCGGGGCCGACCGCTGAGGTGGTGCCTCTCGAGGGCATGCGCCGCACCATCGCCGAGCGGATGACAGAGAGCTATCAGACTGCCCCCCACATCACGCTCACCATCGACGTGGACATGGGCGCGTTTGAGGAGACCCGTGCCCGACTGAACGTCAAAGCCGAGGCCGCCGGCGCGCCCCGCGTCACCGTGACGGCTCTTCTGGTCAAGGCCGTGGCGTCGACGCTTGAGGGCCATCCGTGGCTGAACAGCACCTTGCAGGGTGAGGAGATCCATCTTCTCCCCCAGATCAACGTCGGCGTGGCGGTGGCGCTCGAGACGGGCTTGATTGTCCCGGTGGTGCACAACGCCGACCGAAAGGGGGTGGGCGAGATCGCCGCCGACGTGAGAGAGCTGACCACCCGTGCTCGTGAGCATCGGTTGAGGCCGTCCGACGTCGCTGGCGGCACGTTCACGGTCTCCAATCTTGGGCCGTTCGGGATCGACCAGTTCACGGCCATCATCAACCCGCCTGAGGCGGCGATTCTGGCCGTTGGGGCGCTTCGCCGGAGGTTCGTGCCCGATGACGGCGGGAACCCGGTCGTGTGCCCGATCATGAGGATGACGCTCTCCGCTGACCACCGCATCGTGGACGGGGCTGCTGCGGCCCGCTTCCTCAGGGATCTCCGCCAGGCCCTGGAGACGCCGGCCTTGCTGTTGTGGTAGGCGCCCGGTGAACGTCGGGATGGTGGGCCCGTTCGGGATGCGCCCCCGCCGGACCATGCGCGCGCGGGCGCTGCCCATGGCCAAGGCCCTTGTCGCGCGTGGTCACACCGTGACCATCCTCCTTCCCCCGTGGCAGAATCCGGAGGATGCCGGGCGTCGATGGGAGGAGGATGGGGTTGCTGTGGAGAACGTCCGCCTGCCGCCGTCGATCCCGGGGATCTTCCATGGGGCGACGGCGCTTCGGCTGGCCCGCAGGGCGTTGGCCCTCCGACCCGACGTGGTGCATCTCTTCAAGCCGAAGGCCTACAGCGGGCTGGCGCACTGGTTCCTGGCCTGCCTTCCCTCCTCCCGTCGTCCTCGCCTGATCGTGGACGCCGACGACTGGGAGGGGCCCGGCGGCTGGAACAAGCTCGCCGACTACACCGTGCTCCAACGGCGCTTCTTCGCCTGGCAGGAGCGCTGGGGCCTCACCCACGCCGATGCCGTCACCGTCGCCAGCCGCGCGCTGGAAAGCCTGGTCTGGGCCATGGGCGTCCCACCAGAGCGCGTCTTCTACGTGCCCAACGGGGTCCGGGAGAGGCGGGAGGAGAGGGACAGGGAGCGGGCGGCAGGGGCGTGCATTCTGCTGTATACGCGCTTCTTTGAGTTCCCCGTCTCGCGCGTCGTCGAGGTCCTTCGGCGGGTACGGGAGCGCCTGCCGCAAGCCCATCTGCTGGTCGTGGGCGAGGGGCTCTTTGGCGAGGAGGAGGAGCTGTTTCGCCTGGTCACCGATGCGGGCCTGAGGGTGGCTCGCCCCTCATCGTCATCGGACGGGGCGGAGCATGTAGGGCGGGTTTCGGTAAGCGAAGGAAGCGAAGCGGCTGAAGCGGGACCCGCCGAAACCGGGTTGAGCCAGCCAGATGATGCCGCCGATATCACCTATGCAGGTTGGGTGCCCTCCGAGCGGCTGCCCGCCTACTTCGCCTTGGCCGACGTCGCCATCTATCCCTTCGACGACACGTTAGTCAACCGCACGAAGTGCGCGGCGAAACTGGGGGACCTGCTGGTGGCTGGCGTACCCGTGGTGGCGGAGGCCGTGGGTCAGAATCGGGAGTACATCCGCGACGGCGAGACGGGCCTGCTAGTCGAGCCGGGGGACGTCTCCTCGTTCGCCGAGTCGGTCGTCCGGGTGCTGAGCGATCCCTCGCTGCGGCGTCGGCTGGGACGGGCGGCCGCCTGCGACGTCAGGGAGCGATTTGGCTGGGAGCGGCTGGTGGACGCGGTCGAGCGTGCCTACGGGGTGGGCACGTGACTGGGTCGACGCGGTCACCCGGGTCGACGCGGTCACCCAAGGCGAAATCCCGCCCGTCGACCCAGTCACCTGGGCCGTTCCAACGCTGGCTTCCCCCGCTGGTGTGGATGGGCGTGATCTTCTACGTATCGGCGCAGCCGACGGTGCCATCGGTCCCAGGGCGATGGGATCTTCTCCTCAAGAAGACGATGCACGTGCTGGCATATGGCCTCCTGACCTGGCTCTACCTGAGAGCGCTGCTCGGCCGTGAGCCATGTGGAAACCCGACCCGCACCACTTGGATGCGCGCCGCGAGCGCCGGCATGGCCCTGCTGTACGCCCTGAGCGACGAGTATCACCAGACGTTCGTGCCGGGGCGGCACGGGAGCCTGGTCGACGTGATGATCGATGCGGCGGGCGTCAGCGGCGCTCTGCTGTTGGACCGGGTGGCTCGGCCAAGGCGTCGTCCGGGGGGTGGGTAGGCCTCTGGATGACGATCTCGCTGAAGAGAGCATCCTGTCGGACGCTGATACGATCCTGCTTGATCAGCTCCAGCACGGCCAGCAGCGTGACGATGACCTCGATGCGGGTGGTGGCCCGGGAGAGGAGTGAGCGGAAGACGATCTGTCGCCTTCGGGCCAGCTCCAGCTCAATGTGTTCAATCTGCTCCTCAATGGTCACGGTGATGGGCGCGACCACCTCGTCCACCGGCGGACCGGATGCCACGTCGAGAGCTTCCTGCGCCAGCGAGAGCAGATCTTGAAGCGAGACCTCGCTGAGGTCTGGCCGGGGCGCGCGCCGTGGGGAGGGGGCGAGGCGAATGTAGGTGTGAAGCCCGCTTTCCTCCCGTGCGTGGAGCAGGTCGGCGATCTCCTTGAAGCGTTTGTAGATCTGGAGGCGGTGGACCAGATCCTGTCCCACGTCCTCTGTCTCCTGTTCGGAATCCGGCCTGGAGGGGCTCGGCAGGAGGGCCGCCGACTTGATCAGCACGAGCTTGGCAGCTACCACGAGGAAGTCCGCCAGATCCCTTGCCTCGCGCTGTTCCAGCTCGGCCAGGCGCTCCAGGTACTGATCGGTGACCCGCGCCAGGGCGACCGTGGTGACGTCGAGCTCCTCCCGCTCGATGAGGCGCAGCAGGAGATCGAGTGGTCCCTCGAAAGTGGGCAGTTGAATCTGATAGAGTTGCATACTTGTAGGACGAATTATAGCACAAATGGGCTGCAGATAAAGACTTTCCCTGCCTATGATTCATGGTATAATTCGCGCTCAGGTGCCCCGGTGCTCAACACTGAAGTCTGCCGGGGCGGTTACTTGTGTATGGGAGACATCTGTGTTCAATCCGATTGACGCCTTCCTTGGTCTTTTTTCGCTCGACATCGGCATTGACCTCGGCACGGCCAATACGCTCGTGTACGTGCGAGGGAAGGGGATCGTGATCAACGAGCCCTCTTGGGTGGCGGTGGAGCGGAAGTCGAGGAGGGTCCTGGCCATTGGGGCGGAGGCTAAGGAGATGGTGGGTCGGACGCCGGAGAACATCATCGCCATTCGGCCGATGCGGGACGGCGTGATCTCGGAGTTCGAGGTGACCGAGGCGATGCTGAGCTACTTTATCAAGAAGGCGCACAGCCAGCTCATGCTTCCTTTCCCAAGGCCACGTGTTGTCGTAGGTATTCCAAGCGGCGTGACTGAGGTTGAGAAGCGCGCGGTGTACGATGCGGCCCTCTCCGCTGGGGCTCGGGAGGTGTTCCTGATCGAGGAGCCTATGGCGGCCGCCATTGGCGCCGGGATGCCGGTGACTGAAGCGCGAGGCGTCATGGTCGTGGATATCGGGGGGGGCACGACCGAGGTGGGGGTGTTCTGCCTGGGTGGTATCGTTGTCAGCCGCTCCCTGCGCATCGCGGGCGACGAGATGGACGCGGACATCATGCAATACGCCCGCCAGAAGTACAACCTCTACATTGGCGAGTGGATGGCGGAGCGGACGAAGATCGCGGTGGGGTCGGCCTATCCTCTTCCCGAGGAGATGACGATGACGATCCGCGGGCGCAATCTGGTGACCGGTCTGCCTGAGGAGCTTGAGATCAGCAGCATCGAGATCCGTGAGGCCCTCTCTGGGTCGGTGGATATCATTCTGGATGCCGTCCGCGACACGCTGGACGAGACGCCGCCGGAGCTGGTCTCCGATCTGATGGAGACCGGTATCTGTATGGCTGGCGGGAGCTCGCAGTTGAAGGGCCTGGCGGAGCGCATGAGCGAAGAGGTGAACATACGCGCCTGGGTGGCCCAGGATTCAATGACGTGTGTGGCTCGCGGCGCTGGCAAGGTGTTGGAGGAGCTCGATACGCTTCGCGAGGTGCTGGCCAGCGCTGACGATCGTCGTCCCACCATGTTTGCCGGTTTCTGAATCAGCTCAATAGCCTATCGTGACCTTTGACCGCACGTTAACAATCGTATAATTAGAGTTTGCATTTGAGTTG
>CAZNRX010000003.1:0-123615 GCA_964575455.1 uncultured Anaerolineales bacterium
CTTGCTGCGGAAGCTCCTTACAGCCTCCGTCATTCAGTTTTGGCACGTCATTGCAGCTCCTGCTTCGTTTCCAACCCCTCTGACAGGCCCACCGAGCCCCATCAACCCCATCCAGCCCCTCCCTCCTCCCCTCTACAGCCCCTTACTGCTTCGAAAACCCCTGCGTGATGAGACTTGACATTGCGTCGCCCTAGAGTAGAATCTGCTTCGTGAGGGGGCAGAGATCTCATCGTCTTCAGGTCCTGACGGTTATGATCTTCCTCTCGCTGCAGCTAGCGTCTGCCCCCCATCCTCATATCCAGTTTTCCGGTGTCGCTTTAGGGTGAGACGTGGAGGAGAAATCCAGATGAAAGCACGATTCCTGTGTGTGTCGATGGCGATCTTGATCTGTTTGTTGCTGTTCGCCGCCTTGTCGCCCAGCAGCGCACAACGTCGACCCTTGCCGAGCCAGGTCTCTCGTGTATCGAGCCTGCCGGGATCGGCCATACTCTTGTATCACGACCCCACCCCGTCTGATGCGCGGATCGCTCCTCCTCGGATCTTCTCTGAGCTGCACATCCAAACTGCGACGATTACCGTCAATTACGTTGAGGGTGGAAACCAGGATGGCTACACGTGCTACCCTTGGCCTCCGGAAGCCAAGGCTGCTTTCGGCTATGCGGTGGATATCTGGGAATCGCTGGTCAACTCGCCGGTGCCCATAAGCATCAATGCGTGTTGGACGGACCTGGGTGAGGGTATCCTGGGCTCGAGCAGGACGACAAGCTACTATCGAGATTTCCCGGGCGCGCCCGTTCCGGGCACGTGGTACCAGGCGTCGCTAGCCCACGCGCTGAGTGGAAGTGATTTGAACGAGGATGATGGTGAGGACTACGACGGGGATGGTTCCGACGCGGATGCCGAGATGAACATCGCGTACAGCAGGGGATTCGACTGGTATTTCGGGACCGATGGTGAGCCTCCTGCAGGTGAGACGGATTTCGCATCCGTGGTGCTCCACGAAATATGCCACGGGCTTGGGTTTGCGGGCTCAATGATCATGTCAGGTCCGCTTGGATACTGGGGCTGGGGGCAGGATAGCCATCCTGCGGTGTATGACCGGTTTGCGGAGGAAGGAGGCGGCGGTTCTGGCACCCTGCTCCTGAGTTATGCCAACGGCAGCTTTGCCCTGGGAAGCGCCCTGACCAGCGGCAACGTCTTCTTCGATGGCCCCAATGCGAATGCCGGCAATGGCGGTTCGCCTGCCAAGCTCTATACTCCCCCCAAGTGGATGCCCGGATCGAGCTACTCGCATCTCGACTACGAAACGTTCAACGATACCGAGAATCAGCTGATGGTCTATGCTATCAGCTCTGGGGAGTCGGTGCACAGCCCGGGAGACGTCACCCTTGGCATGTTTCAGGACCTCGGGTGGACCGTAAACGATGGCCCCACGGCCCCGGTGGTCAGTGGCATCGTGCCATCCAGCGGCATGAACAGCGGCGTTGTCAACATCACCAACTTGCGCGGCAGCAACTTCCAGTCCGGCGCCACCGTCAAGCTGGGCAAGTCGGGCCAATCGGACATCGACGCCACGAACGTGACGGTGGTGAATCCCTCGAAGATCACCTGCGATTTTGACCTGACGGAGGCGCCTGTCGGGCTCTGGGACGTGATCGTGAGCAATCCAGACCCTGGCGGCCAAAGCGCGCAGTTGAACGGGGGCTTCCGGGTGCGGGCGGGTAATCTGGATCACTTCGTCTATCTGCCCCTTGTTCTGAGGAGGTATACCTCCCCGGGCGCCCCACCTTCGCCGACTCCAAGCCCTACACCCACACCCACTGCTACGCCTCCAGAGGATTGGGTCACCATCGTCAGCGAGGATTTCGAGGGAGCTTTCCCCAATAGCACCTGGGAGGTTCGCGATAACCGTTCATGGAACGGTCGCTACTACTGGGGCAAACGGGACTGCAGGAGCTCCGGAGGCTCCTTCAGTGCGTGGAGCGTGGGGGCTGGGGATACGGTCATCGAATGTGACAGTGACTATCCCACCGATGTAGAGGCCTATATGATCTACGGTCCTTTTAGCCTGGCGGATGCTACCGCGGCCGAGCTGAGGTTCGACTGGTGGAGCAGGACGGAGCCGGTCTGGGACATGTTCGCATGGGGAGCTTCCGTTGATGGGACGAACTACGGTGTCCACTCCGTCAGTGGTAATCACTCAAGCTGGACCACAGGCCAGGTGCTTGATCTGACCGCCGTGCCGGACCTAGGTAACTTGCTGGGTGAGGACGAGGTCTGGATCGCTTTTGTCTTCAGGAGCGATCTGAAGTTCACCGACAAAGGCACGTTTGTGGACAATATCCTGCTGCGTAAGTACACGGGCAGCAGTCCTGGGATGGCGCGAACCTCACCAGCTTCGCACGAAGCCCAGCGGTCCGAGCAGGAACTGCGGACCACAACACTACGGCTAGGCCGATAGGTTCGCTCGGGTCAAGACGGGCTGTCTGTCGACGCTGTTGCTACAGTTGATCCTATCCGCTCCGACAAGCTCGCTGGCGGCTCAACGCGCCGGAGATCGCGCTTGACTTACTCACCTCGCGACCTATAATGATGGCGATGGGAAGGTAGTCCGACAAGGCTCTCTTCCAGACACATCGTTGCACCCCCTCACCTCCCCAGCCGGTACAACAGTTTGCTCACGTGTTGGGCATCACATATGAGGAGTCATCTCATGAAAACGCGAGTCTTGAACGTGACGTCGGCGGTAGTGATCTGCTTGTCACTGCTGGCGGCTTTCTCATCCAGTGGTGCGCAGGTCCCCGCTTCGCCCGCGTCCTCCGAAAGCGCGTAGCTGGCCATGTCGGAAACACCGCCGCCATCGCAGGAACCTCTACGTCAAGTGGCGCCAACGCTGCCATTGTCGAAGGTGCCATCGATTGGCACAGGCCACACGCCGTTGGCACTGGACTTATCGCACTTGAAGGGAGAGTCCATGCCTCAGGGAGTCAGACCTGCAGCTCTGACCAGCAAGTTCGATTGGCGTGAGCAGGAGGTGGTCACACGCGTGCAGGATCAAGGTGCCTGTGGCTCGTGCTACGCTTTTGCCTTCCTCGCCAGCTTCGAATCCATGCTGCAGATTGACGGCGTTGGTACTTATGACTTCTCTGAGAACAACGCCAAGGAGTGTCCCTGGCACGACCCCAGCTGCGGTGGAGGCAATGCCTGGGAGATGGCTGGTTGGCTCTCCGAAAAAGGCACCGTACAGGAATCTTGCGATCCCTACGTGGCCAATGACGTCAGCTGCAAGACCACCTGCCCGTATATCAAGACATTGCTTAACTGGAGGTACATATCGCAGGATACACCTGACACGGAAGTGCTGAAGGGCTATATCCAGACGTACGGTCCGGTCTATGTTTCGATATACGCAGGTGACGACTCAGATCCTCTCTGGCGGCAGGAATTCTCAGACTACGATGGTTCCTACACACTGTACTACGACGGAACGGTGGATCGTACGAACCACGGGGTGCTGATCGTCGGCTGGGATGACAGCCTTACGCACGCTGGCGGCACAGGTGGCTGGATCGTGAAGAACAGTTGGGGCACTGACTGGGGAGGCACTTGCGGCTATGGTGCCGAGGGAGGATACTTCACCATTGGGTACGGGTCGCGTACCTTCGGTCGGAGCTCCTCCTTTGTGTACGATTGGCAGGACTACGACCCCGATGGCGGGATCCTGTACTACAATGAGGTCGGCATGACGAATGCGGTAGGCTACGGCGCCACGACCGCCTGGGGCCTGAGCAAGTTCATCCCCTCGCGCGACACGTACGTCGACCGGGTGGAGTTCTACACTCTGGACGAGACTACCGATGTCGATGTCTACCTCTATGATGACTTTGACGGTACGACGCTCGACAATCTGCTGTGGAGTAGTTTGGATCACAGCTTCGACGAAGCTGGCTATCACGGGGTGGCGGTGGCCCCGCCCTTGACTATGACAGACAGCGACGACATCGTTGCGGTGGTCAGGTTCACCAATACCAGCTACGAGTTTCCTATCGCCGTGGACGACGAAGGCCCGCATGAGACACAACGCACGTATACCAGCCCTGATGGCAGCACCTGGTACGATGAGGGGGACTACGGTGATGACGTGACCATCCGCTTGCGCACGAGCGAAGAAGTGGGCAATGCCCCACCCAATAGGCCCAGCAATCCTTCGCCAACAAATGGGGCCACAGGGGTGTCAGCCAACGCCGATCTGAGCTGGAGCGGCGGCGATCCCGACACGGGCGATACCGTCACTTACGACGTCTACCTCGAGGCCGACGACAGCACGCCGGGGGTCCTGGTCTGCGATGATGCCAACGATACGTCCTGTGACCCCGGCACGCTGGATGCCAACACGCATTACTACTGGTACGTGGAGGCCACGGACAGCCATGACGCCACCACTACGGGCGACACGTGGGAGTTCACCACGGGAGAGGAGATCGAGTGCAGCATCCTCTTCGATGCTTCCCACGACACCGAGGACTTCGACACGATCGATGACAACTACGCCGATTTTGCTGACGAGGTCCGAGCGATGGGGTATGGTATGGACGAGCTGCAGACAGGCCCGCTGACGCCAGCAGCGCTTTCGGGATACTGCGCGCTCGTCCTCGCCGACCCCGAGATTGCCTTCACCGAGGACGAGGTTCAGGCGGTCCACGACTTCGTCGAGGCGGGGGGGGGATTGTTCGTCCTTGGCGAAGGTGGCGACAAACCTGAGAACAACAACTGCAATCCCATTCTGGAGCCTTTTGGCATGCGTCTGGATCAGGATTACATCTATGATGGGACCGATAACTATCTCGGGATTAGCTTTTGCCCCTTGATCCACGAGTTCGCGGATCACCCTGTAACAGCTGGCCTGACGGAGTTATGGTACGCCGTCGGCGCATCGATCGACGTTGATGCACCGGCAGAGAAGCTCGGGTGGGGAGACGGTGACAGCTACACGCGGGGCGGCCACACGCTAGCGTCGTCGTGGGCGACGAGCACGCCCGTGATAGACGGACGCATCTCCGCCGGGGAGTGGAGCGAGGCGACGCGGGTCGACTTAAGAGCCTCGGCGGAGGCTTCCACCGTGATGATGTACCTCAAGAATGACGGAGAGAAGCTATACCTGGCCTTCGATGACCCTAACGACACAACGTTCTCCCCTGGCAACTACGATCAGATCCTGATCCAATTCGACGATGAGCCCACGGGCGCTCGCGACGGTGCGTGGACGTACGACGCGTGCCCAAGCGGTGAGGGGGGACTTTTCGTAGGGGAGTTCACTCCCTACCCATCGACGGCATTCAGGGGCATCGCATCCGGTCCTGAGGAGTGCGATCTGGTAGAACCGGCGGCCGGTGTGAACGGAGGAACGTCTGCCGCGAGCGGTCACGTGCAGCATGAGGTAGCCATAGATCTCAGCGCCAGCGAGTTACGAGGGTCGCCGGGGGATGAGATAGGCATGGGTTTCTACGTCTCCGACTATGACACAGAGAGCTTGAATGGCTTCTGGACGTGGGACGCCGCGTGGGATGATCCGTCGACCTACGGCGATGTGAGGCTGGCGGCTCCCGGTGACGTGGGACGGCCGGTGGCGATCGCAGCATCGCAGTACGGAAGCGGAAGGGTTGTGGCACTCGGGGACAGCGCCGTCGTGAGGAGTTACGATGGGGACGAGGACGGTACCCCGGATATCTACCAGTATGACGGAGAGCGATTTGCTAAGAACGTGGTGAACTGGATCTGTCGGTGCGGGGAAGCACCCAACACGCCACCGGACACGCCCAACAATCCTTCGCCAGCGGATGGAGCGACGGACGTGTCCACCGAAGCCGACCTGAGTTGGACCGGCGGCGATGCAGACCCGGGCGACACGGTCACTTATGACGTCTACTTTGAGGCTGAGGAGAGCGCGCCGGATGAGCTTGAGTGCGACGATGTCCCCGAGCCGTTCTGTGACCCAGGCACGCTGTCGGACGACACCGAGTACTACTGGTACGTTGTGGCAAGCGACGACAAGGGAGGGATCACCACCGGTGACACCTGGCACTTCACTACGGGCCCAAGGCCCAACAGCCCACCTGACGAGCCCAGCAACCCGACGCCAGCGGACGGCGCCACGGATCAGGATCTCGACGTGAACCTCAGCTGGATCGGTGGTGATCCGGACGGGGGTGATGACGTCACCTACGATGTCTACTTCCGGGCCGGCGGCAGCCTGGTCGAGACACGCTCACTGCAAGAGGATGATGACGTCGCTCCCTTCAGTCCAACCAGAAGTGGCATTCGGCCCAGCCTGCTCTGGGGCCCGTCCGACGGGGAGCCAGAGGTGCGATACCCCCAACCAGTGGTGAGCAACGCCCCGGAGAAAGGCTGCCGGGGTAGGGTCGAGCCCGCCGCGGTGGCTGTGGCCGACGCTCTCTGGAGGACGCGGGCCAGCATGCCCACGGCGCGGTCCCCCGGGGTTGCGGAGGCGACCAATGGCAAGATCTACGCTATCGGCGGATATGACGGCTCGGACTATCTCAGCACGGTCGAGGAGTACGACCCGGCGACGGATACTTGGACGATTCGAGCGAGTATGCCCACCGCGCGGTCGGGCATAGGCGTGGCAGCGGCCAGCAACGGCAAGGTCTATGCTATCGGAGGATACGACGGCTCGGACTATCTGGCGATGGTCGAGGCGTACGACCCGGCAACGGACAGCTGGACGACCAGAGCGAGCATGCCCACGGCGCGATCGGGGGCAGCGGTGGTGGCGGCGAGCAACGGCAGGATCTACGCCATTGGAGGAACCGGTGATGGTGGCCGGGTTGCTGCCGTCGAGGCGTACGATCCGGCGAGCGATACCTGGGCGACGCGAGCGAGCATGCCGGCGCCGCGCAGCGGTCTGGGAGCGGCGGACAGCGACGGCAAGATCTACGCGATTGGGGGATCTGACGGGAACGCTATCACCAGGGTGGAAGTGTATGACCCGGCAGCGGACAGTTGGGCAACGCGGACGGACATGCCGACGGCTCGCGATGACCTGGGGGTGGCCATGGTCAGCGGCAAGATATACGCTGTCGGGGGGACGTCCGTAGTAGGTGGGGGGCCTGTGGTGCACGACACGGTCGAGGCGTACGATCCGGGGACCGACACCTGGACGACACAGACCAGCTTACCAAGCGGCCGCGAGTCCCCTGCGGTGGTCGGAGCCAGCAACGGTAAGCTCTACGTCGTGGGAGGAGTCGTAGGTCGTTTCTCCATGAATCCCAGCTACCGCAGGACGCTCTATGAGGGGACCCCGCCCCATGAGCTGATCTGCGACGGCGTGCCAGACTCGCAGTGCGATCCAGGCACGCTGGAACCCGGCAGGCACTACTACTGGTACGTTGTGGCCACCGACAGCCACGGTGCCTCCACGGAGGGTGAGATCTGGCATTTCACAACCGAGGCCGAGGCTGGGGGACCGGTCTACCTACCACTGGTGATGAGGCGGTATCCGCCGCTTCCGGACGTTCCGGTGCTGAACGCGATCAGCAATCCTGAGGGTGACGGGAACTACACTGTGAGCTGGGGAGAGGCTTATCTGGCGGATGAGTACGTGCTCCAGGAGGACGACAACCAGGGCTTCTCCAGCCCGACGGAGCGGTACAGCGGGTCGGGCCTATCGTGGGATGCCAGCGGCAAGGCGCCGGGAACGTACTACTATCGAGTGAAAGCCATCAACTGGTGGAGCGGCAAGCAGCTGGATAGCAGCTGGAGCAATACGCGGTCGGTCACTGTTCGGCCACCTGGCGTTCACTACGAGGGTGATTCCCCCTGGGTCTCCTTTGACGTGGTGGGGCAGCAGGTCTGCGACTTCGAGATGGAGGTCCCATTCGATGGCGGCACCTGCCACGTGGACCTACCCGACTGTCTGGACATCGTTGGCGGTGAGTTCTCCTACACGGCGCTAGATCCGTGGTTCAAATCGTACGAGAACACGATCACCGGTAGGTTCAAGGACCAGAACCGCGTGGAGGGTGACTACTCGCTCTACTTCTGCGGGAACACCTTTTCCTTCGAGCCCAATGAAGGCGACTGGGACGCTAGCAAGCAGTGATGCTTCAGGGAAGGTGGGCCTCTTTGCGCTCCTCCCAGAACGTCCGCAGCGCGGTGAACGGCACGGCCGGCTGCTGATCACCGCGCCTGCCGGAGTTCCAGGTCATGATTAGCGCCTTCTTGGCCCGCGTGATCCCCACGTAGAGCAGGCGCATCCGCTCGGCGGCGTAGTCCAGGCGGGCCTGCTGTGTGGTCGGTCCCTCCTCGTAGGGCGCGGCCGTCTGCTTGATTGCGGTCCTCAGCTGCGCCAGCGCTTCTGCTTCCAAGTTCAGGCTGTCCCGCACGAACCACTTCTCCGCGATGAACGGGTCGTGGGGCAGGCCAGCTGGGAAGTTGTAGTTGTTGAGCGACATCAGGTAGACGCGGTCCCACTCCAGCCCTTTCGCTTTGTGCACCGTCGCCACCACCACCTTTCCCCTGTGTCGCTCCGGGTCGAAGCGGGTGTCCTCATCGCTCAGGCCCAGAAAACGGCGCTCGTTGCGTGCGATGACGGCCAGCTCCTCGGTCAACTCCGGCAGGTGCCATTCGGGATGTCTTTCGCTCACGCGCCCCAGCACGGAGGCCAGCTTATGGGCCATGGCCAGGTCGACCGGCTCCTCGAACAAGTCCTGGGCCAGCGTCAGGATCAGTTGGTCGATGGGCAGGAGCGTCGCCTCCTGCCAGCGGCGGACCAATTGGCGAAAGGTGTCGAGGTGCTCGCGAATGCCCAGGTACCTGTCGGGTAGCTCGATTGCATTCAGCCAATCGCGGCCCAGCCGGGGCCAGAGGAAATCCTCCACCTGTCGGCACGTGCGCAGTGCCTTGGCGACCGCGTCAAGTCGCTCCTCTCTCTCTGGATCCTCGCGGTCCTCGCGCCGCCACACCCGATAGACCCGGGCCAGCTTAGTCGGCGAGACCGGATCGGCCAGGTAGTTGATCACGTTGCCCAGGGCGCCAGCCGTCTCGCGCGTGGCCCTGGTGCTGCGCAGTAGCTCCACGACCTCAATGTCCCGCCGCTTCAGCTCGTTGACGACCTGGAAGCCACGCCGGTTGCGCGGGACCAGGACGGCCACGGTCTCCTGCTTGTGGTCTGGCAGCCAGCGCGCCAGGGAGTCGACCACGGCATCGATCTCGCCCTTGGGCGTGAACTTCTTACCCACGATGTGCACTTGGTCAGGGTCGTCGGGCGGGTTAGATTGAGGATCGTCCGCTGGCGTCGGCTCGATGTGGGGTTCGGTGAGGGCTCCTCGAACCGCTTCGACCGGATGCTTTTCCTGCGTCCAATCGATCAGGAAGTTGGCCAGGTCGATGATGCTCTGGGTCGAGCGGCCGGAGCTGGGCAGCACACGCTTCTCAACGTCCGGCTCATCCAAGAACTCGCGAAGATGCTCGGGGCTGGCCGTGGTGAACGTCTCGTAGATCGCCTGGTTGGGATCGCCGACGCGCACCCAGCTCTCGCCCTGCCCCGAGCCGGCGAGCAACTGAAGGATCTCTTGTTGCAGACGGCTGCTGTCCTGAGCCTCATCCTCCAGAACGTAGGGCCACGTGTGACGCAGGCGGGCCAGAAGCTCCTCGTCGAGCTGCAGGGCTTCCAAAGCCAGCCTTATCAGGTCGTCGAAGTCGACCGCGCCGCGATAGGCCAGAGCTCGCTGGTAGTCGGCGTAGATGGCCCAGCCCATCTCGGCCAGGGGCAGCGTCTGGGGGCAGCGGTCGAGATCCTCGCGCAGGTCGACAGGCGTGAGCTGGTCGTCCTTGGCCTGCTTGATGAAGCTGTAGGCGATGTCGCTCACCAGATCGGGCCAATGATCCCGCCGCACCCACTGCTGCTGCCGCTCGTCCAGGTCGAGGGCCAGGTAATCATCGATGGCGTCAGGGTGGCTCCGCAGCCAGGTCTCCGCTGCGTCCTGGCGGATGCGGTTCGCCTCCCGTTCGTCGACGATCTGGAAGTCGTCCGAGAGCCCGACCAAGCCGGGTCGCTCGCGCACGATGTCGTGGGCCAGGCCATGCAGCGTGCGCACGCGATACCCGATGTGCGGCAGCAGGCCGCGCTCTGTGACGAAACCGGCTACCCGGGCGGCGAAGTTGTCGACGGCCGAGTTGACCAGGGTGACCACCAGCACCTCTTGATCGTCCTCCAGCAGGCTGCTCATGACCAGCTTGGCCGCCAGCGCCGAGAGCGTGACCGTCTTGCCGCTGCCGGGCACGGCGGAGACGCCCATCTTGCCGCCAGGGCATGAGTGCCCGTAGTCCAGCACCTCCTGTTGATTAGGGCGTGGTTGAAATGGCATAGGTCGTGAAACGCGATACGTGAGACGCGTCAATCCTCCGATTCGGTCAGCAGGCCTCTCAGCACGCGCTGGATCACCTGCAGCAGGGGCCCCTTCTGCTCATACCCTTGCTCGCCCAGGTCACTGAGGCCCAGATAGACTTTACGTCGGCAGCGGCGAATCAGGCCCTGCGCCAGATGGTGCATGGCCTCCTCACGCGCCTCGACCTCGTCGCTGTCCATCCACGTCGCATTCTCCCTGCCCGACGGGGGCCAATGTCGGCTGAGGACGTAGGGGTGCGTCAAGGGCTGGTAGAGCCGCTCCCACCACCCGCGTCCTCCCACGTTGAGCCAGAACTGATAGTCGACCGGGCGGTTGCGGACGAGGAACGTGTAGGCCGGTGCCAGGAGCACGGCGTCATCCGGTTCGATCTGCCAGCTGCGGATGTACTGAGCAGCGATCACGCCCTCCTCCACCATCTCGACGTACTCTTGCCCCAGCGAGACCGGGTGACTGTTCCCCTGCCCGTACGTATCTCCTGTCTCTTCAGTCACCCAGCGGAACTTGCGCACCGACTCGATCAAGTTGGCGGCTACCTCGGCGGCGTCGAAGTCCCGATGGAAGCCATATCCCTGCTGCGACAGCACCTCGCCGAACAGTCGGCTCATGAAATGATCGAGCGGCAGACCCCGAGGGTCTCCGGCGTGCTCGGTTTGATCGGGTTCACCCGCGCTCGGAGGCTCCACACTGGGAGAACCTTGCGTGGCAGACCCTTTAGACCCCGAAACGTAGGGCGGGTTTCCATACCCGCCGCGGCGGACGTACGCCTGAATCCACTCCCGCAGCCCCTCATATCTCTCGCCAAGGACGAAGGTTAACCGCTCTTGCATCTGGGGCCTGATGCGGTCGAACGATCCGAGCGCGGGTACCCCATCCTCCCCCCGATAGACGATGTCGGCCATCAGCTGGGCCCGCACCAGGTCCATGCCCTCAATGGCCTGCATCAACGCGTAGGCCACGTCGAAGCGCGTCGGTGTGATGCGCCAGGCTGGATGCGCGATGGCGGCCAGCGTCAGCAGGCAGTGCGTGGCCGATTCCTCTCGCAAGGCCCGCGACGGTCTGTGAGAGCGGGTGGGGACCTCGCGCCTCTGCAGGCGATTCGTCAGCGAGAAGCGAAGCGCGTCGCTCAGGTATGGGGCCAGGACGACGATCTCTCCCGGCGGCACGTTCTGTTCGTGCACCAGCGTATCGATCTGCTTCGTGACCCAGTCCAGCATTTCTGGGTGATAACGGTGGGGCTCGTAGACCAGTGCTCTCCGCACGTCGCCGGATCGGGGCGAGGGTTCGACCTTGCCCTTCGACCTCCCCTGCACGGATGAGAGGGGCAGGCGGTTCATGCTTCGGGTCAGCGCCTCACCTAGCGCCTCCACCTCTGGTCGCATGACAAATGACGCGTCAAACGTCACGTGTTCATCGCAGAGATCACGGAGTGTATAGCCACTCTCCGGGTCGGCGCCCAGGAAACGGCGGTATCCCGCTGCGCGATCGTAGATCACCAGGGCGGACGCCGCGGAGGGGATCCATGCTCGCAACAGGTCGTGGGCAACTGGCACGTCCTCTTCGACGTTGTCCACGATGAGGTAACGGTATCGTTCCAGCAGATAATCGCGGCAGATCGGCCGCGTCCACAGGTGTTCCAGGAAGACCTCGACCTGGAGTGAGAAGTCGAGCAGGTTGTGGTCTAAACAGTAGCGGCGGAAGCGATTCGCGCAGATCTGGGCTTGCTCGTAGATGCGCTTGCGGCTCTGTTCGCCCCCCCAGGCGGCTTTGAGCCGCTGGCCGATCTCCGTATAGGAAAAGCCGACCACAGCGGCCTTGTTCAGGTTGTCGATGATCTGGCTGTAGAGCCGGTTGCGATTGATGGTCACGCTCTCAAAGGCCCCCTCGGTGAGCAGCGGACGGACGACTCGGGCCATGTAGTACTGGGCGGTCTCGAGCGTGAGGAACGTCGGCGGTTGTTCTGGGCGTGCGAAACCTGCCTCCTCGACGATCAGGGGCCAGAAGAGGTCAACCATCCGCTGAGCGAGCCCGCCCAGGGTCAGCAGGGTGACCTCGCCCCGTGCACCGCCGGGGGGGCTGTGCACCGCCTCAAAATAGGGCGCTCCCAGCGTGCGCTGGGGGGTGAAGACCAGGATGGAGCGCGCCAGTACGCCTGTGTCGAGGAGATGAAGCAGTCGAGCCACGCCCACGGTCGTTTTGCCCACGCCCGACGGCCCTTCGAGGAAGACCCTGTCGTCGGGGGGCCGTTCCACGAGAGTTTGCTGTCGGGGCGATAGGCTCCCGGCGTGTCGCGCCGAGAGCACCTGTTTCAGCACCATACCACGTTGCTCTTGACTCTGTTCCAGTCTACTCCGCTTTCGTCTCTCCCCGTCCCTTCATGAACAAGTAGCCGACCAGGGAGACCACGATAGTTACCCCGGCCAGGAGCCAAGTCGAGCCGGGTACCCGCTTCAGCGCTTGCCACTTCTTGCCCAACGACAGCGATGTCAAGAACCTCGCTGCAGGCCCTCGCTCCTTCTGTGCGATCTCGATGCGTTCTGTGAGGATCTCCTTGACCTCGCCGGAGGGCAGCGCGGAGACGAGATCTGCGAGCACAGCTCCCTCTTCCTCGTCCGCAGCCGTGATCGAGGCTTTCTCCTCCATCAGTTCTCGATAGGCGGACACAGTCTGATCGATGACGTTCGACCAGTCGAGATGGCTGACGCGTTCGCGCGCATTCTCGCAAAGCTCCTCGTACTCGGACCGAGGCAGCGTGCAGATGCGCTGGACGCTCGCCGCGAACTGCTGCGGTGTGGTATCCTTTGGGAGCCAGCGTCCAACCTTATGGTCAACCAACTCGTCGATCGTCTCGTTGGAGAGGCCCACCACGGGCGTGCCCGATGCCAGCGCCTCGATCACGACCAGGCTCTGCACCTCCATCTTTGAGGCCGAGACGAAGACGTGTGTTCGTTCCAGATACGACGGGATCTCCTGATGCGGCACCTGGCCGGGGAACGCCACGTTGTCCAGGTCGTGGTCTCTGCAGAACTGCTTTAACCACTCTGTGTATCCTGGTTTCAGCGCCTTGCCCAACAGGACCAATCTGAAGTGATCGGGCAGGTGCTGATGTGCTTCGATCAAGTAGATCTGGTTCTTCCGCTCGCTCAGGTAGCCGACGAAGGAGAGCATCTTCTCGGGTGCGTCCGCATCTGCGTTGACACAGCTTGCGTATTTGTCCAGGTCTCGCCCATTGGGGATGATGAAGATCCTGCCGTCGTAGCCAAACTTACGCAGCGAGGCCAGTGCTGGCTGATTCAGGGCGATGATTGCGTCGCAGTTGCTGTAGAAGTCGGTCAGCAAGCGGCGCGAGATCGACTGGCTGAACGAACCTTGCAGCACTTTCATGTCCAGGGCGTCCGTGGCGCCGAAATCCAGCACCTTCGTGGGCAGCACGTGACTGGTATGCACGAAGGGCACCCGGTGCATCGTGGCCCATATCTGGCCGATCAAGCCCAGCAACGCCGGCTCGTGAGCATGTACCACGTCTGGCGTGAAGACATCGAGGAAGTCAAACGTGGCACGCACCGTCTTTGCCGAGAGGGCTGGCATCTGGAACTCGCCGTCCCCTGCGCTTCGGACCCCGAAGTATCTTAGTCCGCTTTTATCTTGCTCGAACAACCCCGTCTGGCCGGAGGGGCAGATCATCACCACATTGTGGCGTTCTGCGAAGTGGCGGGCCAGCTCATGGGCGACGCGTCCCTCCCCACCCCCATAACCTCTTCTGAACAACGATACGAAAGCGACTTTCATGATCTCCTCTCCCCTTGGTCCGGGTGCCTGGCAGTTGAGAAACGTCTCTCACGAGTGCCAACCACCGTCCTACCGTGGGTTTCTCGATTGAATGCCCCGGGCACGGTTCGCCCGACCGCCCGTCGTCCCTGCCCGGGGGCGTCATCCGTCTCTGGTGTCGAAGTCGAAGCGCTCAAAGACCTCCTCGTAATCGCTCACGATCTGATCGGGGGTCAATCCCATCTCCTGCAGTGAGTACTCGTGCTCACTTTCGTGATTGCGCGCTCTTTCGGTGACGCGGCGCAGGACCTCGTCGAACGCCGGGCTGAGCTCTAGCCCGAACCGTTCGTAGATCTCCGTCACCACACCTCGGGCGTCAGTGACCAGGTCATTGAAGTCCACCACGATGG
This sequence comes from uncultured Anaerolineales bacterium, assembly GCA_964575455.1. Lineage (GTDB taxonomy): Bacteria > Chloroflexota > Anaerolineae > B4-G1 > B4-G1 > SKLM01. The sequence goes on from CAZNRX010000003.1 coordinate 14,603, forward strand.
CGCTGTTCTGAGGAGCCCGATCCAGCCGCTCCAGAGGGTAGCTGTACCAATGGTGAGCCATATCGAGGACGTACTCGCGGCTGCTGTACGGTTCCACCGGGTTGCCCAGAAGCTGCCATTCATCCTCCTTCAGACTGATGTAGGAGGGAATCATGTCCAGTGGGTTCCGCGCCAGATAGATGATCTTGACATCTGGAAGATACTCATAGAGCGTATCCACCATGGGGGAGAAGTGGGGGTTCTTGGCCAGGTAGTGCTTATCGCTCCCGCCGTGGGCGTAAAGGTGACGCCGGAGGCAGCTTATGTAGAACGCCATAATGCGCTCCTTCTCCTCCTCTGGCATCCGGCTGTCGAAGTACGTGTATCGCTCGGCCTCGTCCACCATCGCCACGTACAGCCATATCTTCAACGTGGAGAAGATGTGGATCAGCAGATACTCGTCCTCTTCTGGAGCCCGAAATGCGATTCTATGGACCACGTTGTCCTCTTGCCAGCTCTCCTCGAGCATGCCCAGGCATCGGTGCAAAGGCCTCCCCAGGCGGCAGTCCAGCCGCGATATAAGACGAAATGCCTTCCGCATGGTGATTGATGGGGCGAGGAGCATCTCCCAGGTGCGCATCGCGTTGAAGGTCCTCTCGTCCCTAGCCAGCAGGCGCTGGAGGAACGTGGTGCCGCTGCGCGGGTTGCCCACGATGTAGACAGGCTCTTTGATCTCCACCTCTCGATATGCTGGAAAGAGGACCTCGTCGAGCAAGAGCCCCAGCCACGTTACCAGCTCCAGCAGAGAGTAGAGAGGATAGGCGAGCAACAAAAGACCGATTCGCTTAGCCGACAAACGATAAGGGGTGCCTTTGCTCTTGAAAAACTGCTTGTAGCTAAATCGGGCCAAGCCCTTGAAGTTGAATATCAGGGACACTAACCGTTCTCCTTATTGCGGTATGTTGTAGGGCACCAAGGCGACTGGCGCACGGTCGGCCACGGCCTCGAAGTAGCGCATCGTCCTATGGTAGGATCTTCCTCGGGTTCAGGATCTGGTTCGGATCGAACGCCTCCCGGATCCGGCGCATGACTTCAATCTGAGGCTCCCCCAATGCCAGTGGCAGGTACTGGCGACGCGTGGCGCCGATGCCGTGCTCGCCCGTGATCATCCCTCCCAATGACAGGGTGAGCCGGTAGATCTCCTCGCTCACCATCGGCACAAGCATCTCTCAGCGCTGGTCGTGTGTGTCGTCCTTGAGCACGTTGACGTGCACGTTGCCGTCCCCGGCGTGGCCGAAGTTGATGATGCGCACGTCGTGCCGCCCCGCGATCTCTTTGATGCCCCTGAGCAGGGCCGGGATCTCGGCCCGAGGCACGACCACGTCCTCCATGTGGTTGATTGGGCTGGCGTGATTGAGCGCATCGATGATCGACCGCCGTGCTTCCCACAGACGATCTCGATTGCGGCTGTCCTTGGCCACCAGCACGTCTCGCGCACCGTGCTCCAGGCACACCTCGCCCACCACCGCAAGGTCCGCATCGACCTCTTCCCACCGCTTGCCGTCGAGCTGGATCAGCAGATGAGCTGCCGCGTCGTCGTGGGGCACCTCCTTCTGAAGCAACTCCTCGACGGCCAGGATGCTGTCCCGCTCCATAAACTCGATGGTGGTGGGCACGATCCGGTGGGCGATGATGTCGGAAACGGTGTCGGCCGCTGCTTGGAAGTCATCGTAGGGCACCAGCAGGTCGATCTGTACCCGGGGGAGGGGGATGAGCCGCAGGATGATCTTGGTCACGATTGCCAGCGTGCCTTCAGAGCCGATCAATAGCTGAACCAGGTCGTAGCCGGTGACGTTCTTGACCAGCTTGCCTCCACAGGTGATAATGTCGCCAGACGGTAGCACCGCCTCAAGGCCACAGACGAAGTGACGGGTCACGCCGTACTTGACTGCCCTCGGGCCGCCGGCATTCTCGGCAACGTTCCCACCGATGGAACACGAGTCGAGGCTGGCCGGATCGGGCGGATAGAAGAGCCCCACCTCTTCCACTGCCCGATGGATCTCGCCGGTGATCACGCCAGGCTCGACCTTGACCATGAGGTTCTCCTCGTCGATCTCCAGGATACGGTTCATCTTCTCCATCGACAGCACGATACCGCCCCGGACAGGTACCGACCCACCACTCAGGCCGTAGCCCGCGCCCCGGGGCGTCACCGGCACTCGTTCCCGCTGGGCCAGCCGCAAAATCTCCGCAATCTGCTCCGCCGACGTGGCCCGCACCACCACCTCGGGTTGGGCCCGCAGCCCCACTGTCTCGTCATGGGCGTACGGTTCCATCCTCTCGGCTTCGGTGAAGACGTCATCCTCCCCCACGATCTGCCGCAGAGCCTCGACGATGTCGATCGTTACCTGGTTGTACATTCGCTCGCTTTCTATGGACCCCAAAGCCGTGGAGCACGAGCCAGCAGAGAGGCGCCCCGGACCTCCATAGTCGTATCACGCATCACGCTTCACGCATCAACCGAGGACCTCCTGTGCGGCCGCGAGACCCGCTCCGGGGTCGAAGTCATACCCCGCCCGCGCCAGCCCGCTCTCTATGGCTCCGATGGTAGCCAGGACATCTGATCCGCTGACCACCCCCATGTGACCGATCCGGAAGTAGCGCTTCTTGATCTCTGGGTGCAGTCCCCCGGCCAAGATGACGCCCGCCTCCCTGATGTGGCCGAGCACCGAGCGGTCTACCCCGTCGGGGAAGTAGGGCGCCGTCAGTGTGTTGGCCGCCACGTTGGCGCTCACCGGCACCTGCGCCATTCCCAGGGCCGCGGCAGCCGCCTTGACCGCTCTGCTCATCCGTCTGTGACGCTCAAAGCGCGCCTCCATGCCCTCTTCGAGGATCTGCCCCAGGCTGACGTTGAGCGCCCAGATTAGATTGACCGGGGGTGTGCCGAAGTAGCCGGTCTGGCGAGCTTCGTAGGCCTCCATAATCGGCGTCCACTTCGTCCAATCGGCGTAGTAGCTCATCACCGGTGCCTTGCGCGTTCGGAATGCCTCCATGGCGCGTGGGCCAGCCACCACCAGGGCCAACCCTGGCGGCACCCCGATCGCTTTCTGCGAGGCGGTCAGCGCCAGGTCGACGCCCCAGGCCTCCTGCCGCAGCTCCTCCCCGGCCACCGAGCAGACGCCGTCGACCACGACCAAGGCGTCGTGCTCCCGGCCAAGGGCGGCCAGCGCTTTCACGTCGGTGGCGACGGCGGTCGACGTGTCGACCTGGGTGATCGTCATCATCTTGTAGCGTTGTCCCGAGCTCGTCGAAGGGGCCTCCAGCGCGGCCTCCACTTCGTCCAGCGGCGGCACGTCGCCGATGACAGGGGCGCGGACGTGGGTCACCTCGGCGCCATACCGCTGCAGGATCTCCCCGAAGCGGTCGCCGAAGACCCCCGTGTTGACGACCAGCGCCGCATCTCCCGGCTTGATCAGGTTTGCTGCCGCCATGTCCATCGCCAGCGTGCCCGATCCGGCGACCACGAACGGCTGGGCGCTGGGTGCCAGGAAGACCTCTCGCAGTCGCTCCAACGCCGAGCCGAAGACCTCGACGAAGTTGGAGGCCACGTGGCTCGTGGTCGGCATTCCCATCGCCCGGAGCACCTCCGGCGTGAACTCAATGGGGCCAGGTATCATGAGCAGTCTGCGATTCTTCACTGTTTGAACCTCCTCAATGTAATCCGGTGGTGTCTCTTAGATGTTCCTTGCTCTGGATGGCCGACCGCTACGGCAGACGGGCTTGCCTGTTGAACCAGTTCCAGGCTATCCTGAACGGCAGCGGTGGCTGGCGCTCAATAGGGGCGGCTGAGACCATGTCGGCCCAGCTTGCTGTGGCTTTCACCGCGCTCTCGAAGCAAGAAGCTGTGAAATCGGCGAGTTCACAGATCTGCGAGGGGGCCTTTGGACCGTCTGGCGGCTCTCCTTGTAGGGCCTCCCGCTTCTCTTTCGCCCTTCTCAGAAACATGTCCTCCAATTCATCACGCTCCTGCTGATAGAGAGGGAGCCGGGTCGAGTAGTCGCGTATCACCTCGCGGTGCAGCTCCTCGTGTCTCCACCAGAGGGATGCAGGATCGTACGTTCCGGTCGGCTCAGGCCCGAGGTCCGGCAGCCCCGCGCCGTTAGGATAGACTGGTTTGAAGATGCTGGTGCAGGTAGCCGATGTGCCAGTCATCCAGCACGTCGAGAGGCTGGGTGCAAGATGAGCCACCATCGCGCCGGTCGACTGACTGGGCCGCGTGGGCCCGAAGCCCGCGTGCACGCAAAGCGTTTCCATGAGCCAGCCCCGCCCCGGGTTCCAGTAAGGATCTGCCTTTGCTTGGCGGCCATGATCCCGCAAGAATCTCATCATCGCTCGGGGAGTGATGCTTCCGGCCTGCTTCTCAAGTAGCTCCATGGAGCGACGATGCCGAGCTCGACAGCCGTTCAGCGCCGTGTAGACGCGATCAGAATAGCAGTCAGCGAAGTGGAAGTCCGATCGTGACTTGCACCATCCTTTCTGGATGGCATGTTCGACGAGCTCCGGCGAGGCCATATCCCACTCCCTGCCGATGGTTAGGCCGTTGGAAATGCTTCTCGTGCGGCGGACACGCTCGGCAGCCCAGAACTCGCCCGCCGTCTCCAACACCCAGGCTTCTTGGGGATCGGCGATGAGGAACGCGTTATGGTAGTAAAGCTGGTGGCGAAAGCCGCAGTTGCCTCCTTGTCCATACACACCCAGAAGCTTGACGATGACCTCCAGTGCGCCGCGTGCTGTCTCGGCGCGCTCCAGCGCCAGACGTATCAAGTCCATGCCTATGAGACCCGGTTCCTTGTCGTATGGCTCCTTCGTGAACACGGCTTCGTTGCCAATAGCGACCCCGAACTCGTTGACGCCCATCTCGCACCCCCAGAGCCAGAAAGGCCGAGAAAGTAGCACCTCGTACGTCTCCGCTACCTGCGGGATCTCAATGTACGTGCATCTGACCTTGGCGCCAGGCTCGTGCCTCGCCCGCGGAACGTGGGACAGCACGTGAGCTTCATTTGGCTCACGGTCGCTGTTCTTGGCTAGGATGACCGAGCCGTCATTCGTAGCATCTCCGACGGCGACTAACGTGTCACACACGACGCTCTTGCTCCGTTTCTCAGTTAGACGTGATACGACGCTGCGCGTTGCCCGTGCCTGCCTATCCCAGGGTGGCTCGCACCCTGCTGCCTGGCAACAGGACTGAGTGCCTTGTGTATAGTGTATCCCATGGGGCGAAAGTGGACAAGTTACACGACGCCAGTGTGATGGTAACGTTGCGTCTGAGTCGATGACCTGGTACAATGCCACCTGACGCCGAGCATTCGGCGTTGTTTTTTGTGCCTGCCAATGCTGGGCAGGAGACATAGCCTTAACAGGACGTTAACGCTTCGATAGGAAGCCCTTAAACGACGCATGCTATCCTTTGCTCTGTAGCCGACGCGTTCTCTGCGTTTTCGCTCAGGCGCGTATCGAAGCAGAGAGGGATAGTTGTCATCAGGAAGGATCGTAGATTTGACCACTTCGTTCGTCGAGAGCATACCTTTAGACATCTTTCCGCTGGAGCAGGCCATTGCGCTGCGGAATACCCTCCGCACGCGGGCTTACCGGCGGCTAACGCAGGCCTTTGACGCAGCCAAGACCGTCCTATTCGACAACAACTCGCGTCTTGTCTTCTTCAGCGACCTCCACCGGGGCGACAACTCCCGTGCCGATGCTTTCGCCCAGAACGAGGATCTCTTCATCCAGGCGCTGCAGCACTACTACCAGCGCGGGTTTACCTATGTGGAGGTTGGCGACGGTGATGAGCTTTGGCAGAACCGACGCCTCAGCGCCGTCAAGCGTGCCCATCGACGCACGTTCGACCTGTTGCATACCTTCGCCGCGAGGAACCGTCTCCATCTGATCTTTGGTAACCACGACATTCAAGGCTTCCAGCACCGCCGGATGAACAAGGATGGCCTGACCGCTCACGAGGGGCTGGTTCTGCAGCACACCCGCACCGAGCAGCAGGTCTTTGTCGTCCACGGTCATCAGGTCGACTTCAAGAGCGACGGCCTCTACCGTCTGTCCCGCTTCGTCATACGCCACGTCTGGCGTCATATTCAGAACCTGGGGATCACCGACGTGGCGTCAACGATGGGGGAATCGCGCAACCGAGGGACACTGCGCCAACGGGTCTCCGAGTGGATAGAGGCCCACAAGCAGACCGTGATCTGCGGCCACACGCACACGCCGAAATTCGCTGCTGCAGGTGATCTGCCGTACTTCAACGCTGGCAGTGGCGTCTTCGACGGGTACATCACGGGATTGGAGATCCAGAACGGTGAGATCGCCTTGGTCAAGTGGCTGCGGGCAGAGTGGGGACGGGCCGAGCGCTGGCTCCTGGCGCCACCGCGTAGGCTGAGCCTATTTGCCTAGCGTCGTCCGACCCCGTCGGTGGGTTCGACGTCGACGTGACATTGCGCGATCTCTAGGAGCAGCGAGATTTCCACGTTCCCTCCGCTCAAGACAACCACCACGTTCTCCCCGAGCCTCGTGACCTTGCCCTGTAGCAGGGCCGCCAGGGCCACGGCGCCTCCACCCTCGACCACCAGGTGCTGTCTTTCCAGGGCGAAGGCCATGGCCTCGGTGATCTCCTCCTCCGTGACCAGCAGGGTCTCGTCCACGACTGCTTGGATCATGCGGAACGTGTACGCGTTGTCCAGCCCGATCCCTCCCGCCAGTGCGTCGGCGATGGTCTCTTCCTCCTCCATCTCAATGGGATGGCCGGCCCTCAGGCTGTGGAACATCACCGGCGCACGGTCCATCGACACACCGACGGCCCGAATCGACGCATCGGCCGACTTCAGCGCCACCGCGATGCCCGACAGCAGCCCGCCTCCCGAAAGGGGCACGACGACGGTGTCCACCTCAGGGAGATCATCCAGGATCTCCAGGCCGACGGTGCCCTGCCCGGCGATGATATCCGGATCGTCGAAGGGCGGTATCATGGTCAGCCCGCGCTCGACTTGCAGCCTTAGAGCGTGACGCTCGGCCTCGTCGTAGCTCTCTCCGTGCAGCACCACCTCAGCGCCAAGCCGCCGGATGCCGTCCACCTTGTTGGAGGGGACGCGCGTCGACATACAGACCACAGCCTGAACGCCGAGCTCCCGTGCCACGTATGCCACAGCCCGCCCGTGATTACCGCTGGAGACGGTGATCACGCCGCGCTCGCGCTCCGCGTTGGTGAGGCTCTGCAGCTTGGTGGCGGCCCCGCGGATCTTGAAGGCGCCGGTGCGTTGCACGTTCTCCAGCTTCAAGTAGACGGATGCGCCGACGCGTTCTGTCAGCTCGGGCGAGTTGATCAAGGGTGTCCTAACGGCGATGCCCCTGATTCTCTGGCGGGCTGCGTAGACGTCGCGCATCGTCACAGCTAAGTCGCGCAGTTGCGTGCTCCGTTGGTTAGGCGTCGCGCAGCTCAACGATCAGCTCACGGATGCGGTCCAGTGCTGCGTGGAGGCAGTCCGCGGGGAGGCCGAAGCTGATCCGCAGATGGTGGTCGACGCCAAAGTGATCGCCGGCCCCGACCAGGACGCTCTTCTCCCGTATCAGCCGCACGACGAGCTCGCTGGAGTTCACGTCGAGGTGATAGCGAGGGAAGGCGATGGCGGCTGCCTGCGGTGGCACCAGGCTGAAGGTCTCCTCATGACGCGCCAGCCATTCCTCAAGGATGGAGTAGCCCCGGCGGATGTAGCCGCGCACCCGCTGCATCAGGCCTGGTCGAACCGCGGGCAAGAGCGCAGCGGCCGCCAGCTTGTTCGATAGCATGGTGGTGGTTATGGTGGTGTATTCGTGGCGTCTCCAGATGGCGTCGCGCATGCTCCTGGGTGCCACGACCCAGCCGACCCGCAGCCCGGGCAGGCCGTAGGCCTTGCTCAGGCTGTTCGTGGCCAGCACCCTGTCGTAGCGCCCCCAGAAGGAGAGGGTCTGCTCGTCGGTTAGTCGCTCGGCTCCGCTGTAGACCTCGTCGGCCAGAAGCCAGGCCCCAACGCGGTCGGCGGCGACCACGATCTCGTCCATCTCTTCCTCAGTCAGGATGGCGCCGGTCGGGTTGTTCGGGTTGCAGACCGCGATGAGCTTCGTCTCGTCCGACACCTTGTCGTTCAGCTCGTCCAGATCCGGTGCCCAGCCGCGCCCCTCCCGCAGGTGGAAGGTCTTGACGCGGCAGCCGTAGTTGCGGCCTATACCCCAGACCTGCATGTAGTTGGGCACCATCACCACCATCTCGTCTCCGCTTTGGAGGATCGTTTGTACGGTGATGAAGTTGGCCTCGGCGCACCCCACGGTGACGAGCACGTTGTCCGGGTCGGCGCCAGGATAGAGGGCGGAGATGCGCTTCCGCAGCTCGGGGGTGCCCTCGACCTGAGGATAGCTCAATTCGGTCGCCAGTAGATCCTCGATAGTCAGACCGTCGCCCAGCAGCTCGCGAAGCGCGGCAGGATGTGCACCGCTCTCGGAGAGGTTGTAGTCGACAGCCTGCTCCCAGTCGGACATGATGCGCTCAAGCTCGAAGGGTTGGAATGCCGCCATGGGAACTCCTTGTGTATGCAGAAGACGCCGTCAGGTGAGGAAGATGACGGCGGCGCCGCCCAGGGCCACGACGGTCCCCGCGATGGATCGCGTGGTGATCGTCTCATCGAAGATCCAGTGATCAAAAGGGATCAGCATAATGGGGCTCAGCGCCATCAGCGTAGATGCGATGCCCACGGGTGCGGTACGGACTGCGATCAACGATAGCCAGACGCCGATGAACGGCCCAATGAACGCCCCGCCGAGAAGCAAGAGGCGGGTTCGCTTGTCTCTGAGCGCCTGCCAGGTCGGACCGACCTGGCCGCGAAACAGGGTCAGTAGCCAGATGATGGCCGCGGCCACGATCATCCGAATCACCGTGGCGGAGAGCGCCGGGAAATCACCGACCAGGCCTCGCTTGGCCGCTACCAGGCCCAGGGCCTGGCCGGTGGCTCCGCCTATTCCGAGCAACACTCCCAGGACGCGATTCCGCGTACGCTCCTTGTCGTCTCCATCCTCTGCGGGGCGCTCGGGCTCCCTCTCCAAGACCACCCAGGCAATGCCCCCCACGGTAATTAGGATGGCTATCATCTCGATGGGGAGCAGCGTCTCGCCCAACAGCACCCAGGCCGCCACAGTGCTGATGACCGGAACGAGCGTCATCAATACCATCGACTTCCGTGGTCCGATCAGCAGGAACGCGTGGAAAAGCGATCCATCCCCCAGAATGAGCCCGATCGCCCCTGAAAGCCCCAACCATCCCCAGCGGTGAAGCTCGGCCTGGACGGGCCACAGCTTGCCATGAAGCAGCAGGTGGGCCAGCGACAGGAAGACGACGGCTATTGCCAGTCGAACGCGATTGACAACCCGGGATCCAACCCGCCGCCCTGCAAAGGTGAACTGAATTGAGTTAAGTGACCAACAGAGTGACGTCGCCAGTGCGGCAATCTCTCCCATGAAGCTCTCCTCGAATAGGAATCAAAGGCGGCAGGCACGGGTGCCCATCTCACGAGACTGTTCGGCCCTGCGTGAAGTGGGCGCTAGAACCCGCGCTGCTGTCCCTCCCACGGCGGTTCGGCGTCCTTCTTGAGCTCCTCGACGCTTGGCCCGCCCAGATTTCGCAGCCGCCACGTGCCATAGAGGTAGCTCACTACGAGCAGCACAATCGTCGCCGGCCATCCCATGACGACGCTGAGGATGCCCAGAACAACCGCCTCCCCTCGTCGAAAGAGGAACCACTGGAGCGCCAGGCGGAGGGCAAAGAAGATCCCCCAGGCCAGCGTCACCTCACTGTAGGCGGGGCGTACCTTCGGGTGCCAGTACCATTTCATCGGCCAGCCCCGGGCCAGATGACTGGTCAAGGCCACGATGGGCCGGCCCACGATCACACTTATCACGCAGATCACGGTCGTGAGGCCCCCGTTGATCAGGTTGGGTAAGAAGTACCCTTCGGCCTGATTGCTGAGCCGCGCGGCCAGGATGGCGAGGCCCGTCGCGGCGAGCCCACCGAGGGCGTATCCCAGCGGTTGGCCGCGGATGAGGCGGTATCCGCCCAGTGCGCCGGCCATCGCCAACGAGCCCCAACTTGCCACCGCGAAACCCACGAGGGCGTTCAGAAGCAGGAAAACCAGCGGCGGCAAGACAGCATCGATCATGTTGCTCCGCCCGGCAACAACGGTGCGGAACTCCTCTGCTACTTCTTGGAACCTGTCTCCCTGTGCCACGGTCGCATCCCCTCCCTGTCTGCTGTCGCCTAGCTCTGAGAGGGAAGTATAGCACGCCCGCCGATACTGGCAACCGACGGCTCGAAAGGGGGCCAGCTTCGGCTCGGCTGTTCATTTTGGGACGACTCATATACGATTCCTACTCGTGAAGGCAGGAACGGCCTTGACAATTCGGTGGCCTCACCTATAGTTATAGTCGAGTAGTTCAGGTCTGCATAGATGAAGGTGTATCGCCCGGTGCTCAGCCTGGGCGTTTTTTTCTGCTCAAGGCGGACGTGTCGCAGGCCTTGAGTCCATCTCGGACGTTAGTGATAACGGTTAGGTCAGAACAAAGGATACCAGTGACAGAGAAGCCCCTAGAAGTTTCCGACGGCATGCTCGTCTGCCTTGACTATACACTCCGTCTAGACGACGGCCAGATCGTCGATAGCTCTGAGGATCGTGAGCCGATTGAGTTCGTGCAGGGCCAGCAACAGATTGTTCCGGGCCTGGAGCAGCAGCTCTACGGCATGGAGATCGGCGAGGAGAGAAATGTCGTTGTGGAACCCGCCCGTGGATACGGAGAGCGGAATCCGGAGGCCAATCAGGTCGTCCCCCGTGATGCGTTCCAGGAGGGCCTCGATCTCGAGCCCGGGATGCCCATCCAGGTGTCCGATGGCTCGGGACGAACGGCGACGGCTTTCGTGGCGAAGCTCGACGATGAATCCGTGAAGCTCGATTTCAACCACCCGCTGGCGGGGGAGACCCTTCATTTTGATGTGGAGGTCGTGGACGTGCGTGAGGCGAACGCGGCCAACCTGGGGAGTGGCTGCAGCACGTGCAGCGGCTGCTCAACGCCCTCGGGATGTTGATGGCCCTAGCTCAAGATAGTTGGCAGAAACCCGGACGAGCGTCCGGGTTTCTGCTTTATCGGTCATAAAGGTGTCCCCCAACCCGCTGTCGCGATTGAGGCACTCTATTAACTTCCTCAGAACGCTTGGTGCTCCGTGCGGGCGATGATCTCGTCCTGCAGTGCCTTGTTCAGGTCGCAGAAGTAGTCGCTGTAGCCGGCCACCCGTACGATCAGATCGCGGTACTGTTGTGGGTTCTCCTGCGCAGCGCGCAGCGTGGCCGCGTCAACCACGTTGAACTGGACGTGGTGCCCATCCATCGTGAAGAACGTGCGGACGAGGTGGACGAACTTCTCCAGCCCGTCGTCCCCCTCCAAGAGTCGCGGCGTGAGCTTCTGATTGAGGAGCGTGCCGCCAGTGCGCACGTGATCCATTTTGGTGACCGATTTGAGCACCGCTGTCGGCCCGTTTCGGTCCGCGCCCTGCACAGGCGAGATGCCCTCGGAGAGCGGGGCGCCAGCCCGCCGCCCATCCGGCGTGGCGCCGACAACCGAGCCGAAGTAGACGTGGACCGTGGTCGGCAACATGTTGACGCGATAAGTCCCTCCTCGCGGCGTCGGACGGCCGTCGACGGTGTCGAAGTAAGCGTCGAACACGTCGACCATCATCTCGTCGGCGTAATCATCGTCGTTCCCATACTTCGGCGTGCGGTTCAGAAGCATCTGGCGCAGCCTTTCTCCGCCCTCGAAGTCATCACGTAGCACTTCCAAGAGTTCTCCCGGCGTGAGCGTCTGTTCGTCGAAGACGTGGCACCTGATCGCAGTCAGCGCGTCGGCCATGGTGCCCAACCCCACGCCCTGGATGTAGTTGCTGTTGTAGCGGGCGCCGCCCGCGTGGTAGTCCTTGCCCTTGGCGATGCAGTCGTCGGTGAGCAGCGAGAGGAATGGCGCGGGCAGGTAGTGTGCGTAGAGCCGCTCAATGACGTTATTGCCGCGGATCTTGATGTCGATGAAGTGCTGTAGCTGCCGGCGGTAGGCCGTGAACAGCTCGTCGAACGTCTCGAAGTGAGCAGGATCGCCGGTCTCTAGCCCGATCTTCCTGCCGCTACGCGGATCGACCCCGTTGTTGAGCGTGATCTCCAGCACCTTGGGCATGTTGAAGTAGCCTGTCAGGATGTAGCTCTCCTTGCCGAAGGCGCCGGTCTCGACGCAGCCGCTGGTGCCGCCCGCGCGTGCGTCCTCGACCGACTTGCCCTGCCGGACCAACTCCTGGACGACCAGGTCGCAGTTGAAAAGATCCGGTTTGCCCATACCCTCTCGGACCACGCGGGCCGCGTGCTCGAGAAACTGCCTGGGGCTCTTCTTGCTGACCTGAACGGAGGGGTTAGGCTGCACTTGTCGCATCGTCGCGATCACGTCCAGCATCAGATGGGAGAGATCGTTCGATCCGTCGGATCCGTCCCGCTTCAGCCCTCCCAGGTTGATCTGAACGAAGTCGGTGTAGGTGCTGCTCTCCTGGGCTGTGACACCGACCTTGGGTGGCGCTGGCTGATTGTCGAACTTGATCCACAGACACTGGAGCAGCTCCTCGGCCTCCCCGCGCGTGAGCGTGCCTTCCTCGATGCCTTGCTCGTAGAAGGGATAGAGGTGCTGATCCAGGTGACCAGGGCAGAAGGCGTCCCAGGGATTGAGCTCGGTGGTGACGCCCAGGTGAACGAACCAGTAGTATTGCAGCGCCTCCCAGAAATTGCGGGGGGCGTGGGCGGGGACGCGGGTGCAGATCTCGGCGATATGCTCGAGCTCTTGCTGGCGCTTGGGATCGTCCGTCTGCGTTGCCAACTCGCTTGCCTTCTCGGCGTGACGCTCCGCGAACCGGATCAGCGCGTCGGCGCAGATGCGCATCGCCTTGAGCTCCTCCTGCTTGTCGTAGGCCTCGGGATCTTTGAGATAGTCCAGCCGCTGCAGATGGTCCTCGATCTCCCACTTGAAGTCGAGCATCCCTTTGTGGTAGATCTTGTCGTCGAGCACGGTGTGCCCGGGTGAGCGTTGCTCCATGAACTCGGTGTAGACGCCGGCCTCGTAGGCCTCCTTCCACGCCTCCGTCATCTCCTGGAAGACGCGGTCGCGCATCGACCGACCCTGCCAGAACGGGATGATCGTCTCTTCGTGGGTCTTCCTCGCCCCCTCGCTGACGGCGAAGCTGATCTTCTCCCGCGAATGGAGAATGTCCAGGTCCTCCAGGGTGTGGCAGCAGAGCTCTGGGTAAGTTGGCGCAGCCTTGGGTGCCGGGCCTTTCTCGCCGACGATCAGTTCACCGTCGTTGATGCAGATCGTCTTGTGCTCCAGCAGGTGTCGAAAAACCAACGCGCGCTCCACCGGCGCCGAGACTGGCCTTCGGCTCTGTCGGTAGAACTCGGTCAGCAACCTCGCCCGCTCAGTTGAGAGCGTTGGCGTTGCTTCGCGGCTCTGCTCCCGCAAGCGGGTCACACGTTCGCTCATCGCCATAACAGATCCACCTCCAGACTGTGGAGTCACCGGCTGAAAATATCGGTCGCCCCTGACACGGACACGCCACGGGAGCCAAGCATTCGCGCGATCTCTGCCATCCGATCCTCGGACGGTGGATCGGTCTCTGGCATCGGGCATATCTTTCCCAGTTGCCGATATTTGCTCTGCCCAATCCGATGGTAAGACAGCAACTCGACGCGCTCCAGAGACGGCAGCTCGGCGGCGAAGGCCCCGATCGCGTGGACGGTCTCCTCGTCGTCGTTGATCCCCGGGATGATAGGCACGCGCAGGACGATGCGGTGGCCCTTGCGCGAGAGTCGCCGTAGGTTCTCCAGAATGCGCACATTGGAAGCGCCGGTCACCTCGCGGTGACGCACGTCGTCGATCAGTTTGAGGTCGTACAGAAACAGATCCACGTCCGCCCGCACGCTCTCGACCACGTCCCAGTGCGCAAAACCGCACGTATCCAGGGTGGTATGCAGGGCCGCCGCTTTGCATGCCCGAAGGAGCTCCCCGAGGAAGATGGGCTGAGTCAGGGGCTCGCCTCCTGAGAAGGTCACCCCACCGCCGGATTGGTCGTAGAACGCGCTGTCGCGCTCGATCGCGTCCATCACCTCCACGACGGTCATCTCACGGCCCACGACCTCGCGCGCCTCGGCGTAACAGACCTCGGCGCAGGCGCCACAGCTGATGCAGCAGACCCGATCGGTGACCATTCGCTCCCCATTCTGGAAGATCGCGCCACACTCACAGACCTCCAGGCAGGCCCCGCAGCCGATACAGCGCTCTGGCCGGAGAATAAGCTCCGGCTGCGATGCTTGACCCTCCGGGTTGTGACACCACCAGCAGCGCAGGGGGCATCCTTTGAGGAAGACGGTGGTGCGGATGCCCGGGCCATCGTGGATGGAGAATCTCTTGATGTCAAAGACGATACCCGTCGCCAAGGCCGCCCCTGCCGTTCCTACCTCACCGCCACTCTTTGCCCCCCACGGCCTCCTCCGTTCCTAGATAGGCCTCAATGACGCGCTTGTCATTCTGGACAGCCGTTGGCTCGCCGGACGCAATCACTTTTCCCGTGTCCAGGACGTACACGTGCTCGCAGACGTTGCTGATGACACGCATCTTGTGCTCTACGACCATCATCGTCTTGCCCTCGGCATGAATGTCCTTGAGCAGATCCATGATCTGATCCGTCAAGGCCAGGTCGACGCCGGCCGTGGGCTCGTCCAGCAGCAGCAGGTCAGCGTCGGTCATAAGCGTCTGGGCTATCGCCAGCAGCTTGACTTGGCCACCGGAGAGGCTCCCGGTGAGCTCGTTGCGCTGTTCGAGGAGCCCCACCCGCTCTAACAACTCCTCGGCCCGCTCAATCATCGCCCTATCCTGACGGCGAACGGAGGCCCAGCGCAGAAAGATCGCTATCGGGCTCTCGCCGATCAGGCTTTGTCCGGCCACGAGCATGTTCTCCATGACGGTCATCCCTCGCGGCACCTGAGGGATTTGGAAGGATCGAACCATGCCAAGATCCGCGATGCTGTGAGGAGGCAGGTCGCCGATCGACTCCTCTCGCAAGGTGACTGTGCCTTTGTCCTTCTCGTAGAACCCGGTGATGACGTTGAACAGCGTCGTCTTCCCGGACCCGTTAGGTCCGATGAGCCCCGTGATCGTTCCCTCTTCGACGGTTAAGGAGACGTCCTTCAGCGCTTGAAGGCCGCCGAATGCCTTGTCGATATCTCTGACCTTTAACATAGGCTACTCTCCTCCTGAACGTCCCTCAGCGTCTGCATCCGTGTAGGAAATCACCCGCTTTCGCTCCGGAAGGATACCCTGAGGGCGAGCGACCACAAAGGCAATCGTCAGTAAGCCGATCGAGAGAGTACGCAGAGCCGCCACCAGGCTCGTGGGCAGATAGAGGAAATCCTTTAGAAGCCGCGTCGACGTGTTGAGCAGCGTGATGGCCAGCGCGCCCACCATAACCCCCTTGGCATTACCCGAGCCGCCAACGATGATCATCGTCCAGATCAAGAAGGTCACCGCTGGCGCGAAGGTCTCGGGGCTGACGAAGGTGATGTAGTGGGCGTATAGGCTTCCACCTAGGGCCGCCACCAGGCCACCGATGATCATCGCCATTGCCTTGAACCGGAAGACATCCTTCCCCAGCGCTTCCATGAGGTCCTCTGTCTCTCGCAGGCCTCGTAGCACGCGACCAAAGGGCGCAGCGTTGAGTCGCTCCAGGGCGAAGTAGACCAGGGCCAGGCAGACGAGAACGAAGAAGAAGTAGAAGACCGAGTAGGAGTCACCGAAGAGCGAGGATAGCGGTCGGGGGATGCCGCGCAGGCCGAAGGGGCCCTCGGCGAGCCATTTCTCGTTGTTGATGAACAGTCGGAGGCTCTCTGCTGCAGCAATGCTCACGATAGCCCAGTAGTCGGACCTGAGATTATGAGAGGGCAGAGCGATGATGAGGGCGAAGATGGCGGAGATCACCATCCCGGCCAGCACCCCAAAGACAAAGGGTGCACCCGCCATGTACATCAGCGCCGAGGTGTAGGCCCCAACCATCATGAAGGCGGCCTGACCGAAGTTCGACAGGCCGGTGAGGCCGACCTGGAAGTTGAGGCTCAGAGCCGCGATGGCGAAGATACCCGTCATGACCAGGAAGTGAATCAGAAAAGCGAACATGCTATGACTCCTTTCTTCCCAGCACACCGGTGGGTCGGATGAGAAGGGTAAGGATGAGGACGATAAACGCAAGAGCAGGCTTATAGCGGACCGGGAACTGGAAACCGCCTATGTTGATCGCCAGGCCGATGTTCTCGGCTGCGGCGAAGATCAGCGAGCCCACCATGGCTCCGTAGACGTTGCCGATCCCGCCCAGGATGACGACACAGAAGGTGGCCAACAGAATCACCTGACCCATGCTGGGGCGGAGCTGTGTCTCCAGGCCAATCAAGATCCCGCCGATAGCGGCGAAAGCGCAGGCCAGGAACCAGACGTAGAGCACGACGCGCTCGGTGTCGATGCCGCTTGCCTCGGCCAGCTCGCGGTTGTCAGACGTAGCGCGGATGGAGCGGCCAAGGTTGGTGCGATGAAGAAAGATGTGGAAGCCCAGCATAGCCACGCCCGCGACCACCACGATCAGGATACGGATGGGGGTGACCGTCGCTCCTAGGATATGCAGCGGCTCTTGGATACCCAGGCCGTAGTCCTTGATCTGGCCGCCCCAGAACACCTGGACGAGGCTGCGTATGGCCTGTGCTAGGCCGATGGACGCGACCATCCGGATGAACGCGCTGCTCTCCCGCAGCCAGCGGAAGATGGCCCGGTCGGTGAGCATCCCCAGCAACCCGGTGATGATCACTGCCAATATGGCGGCCAGGATCAGATTCATGCCGAGGCCCACGGAGAACAAAAGGGCGATGTAAGCACCAAGCGTGGCAAATGAGTTCTGAGCGAAGCTGGCGAAGTCGAGGAGATCGTACACCAGCGTGAGGCTGATGCCGATCAGGGCTAGCTCACTGGCTCGGGTCAGGATGTTGAATATCAGCTGAGTTATCTGCACTTGGACCTCCCTTTAGGTCAGGGGCAGGATCATCAGGGGGAACGGAGACATAACGTGGCAGCGCGCTCAAAGAAGCGCGCTGCCACGTCATCGCTGCTACTGGTTGTAGAGTTCCACCTTGCCGTCTGTGTAGATTAGTCGATCGTAGGGCTGCTCGAGCCGCTGACCGTTCTCATCGAACTCAAGCTTGCCGGTCGCAGCGTCGTATTCCTTGGCGACCTTGGGTAGGGCCTCCTTGATGTCGGCCGCGTCGGTGCTGTCGGCCTCCCGCATAGCGAGCGCGATCAGCCACGCAGCGTCATAGGCTAGGTAGCTGAACGGCCCACCTGGCTCTTCGCCGAACTTCTCCTTGAAAGCCTCCGTAAAGGCCTCGCCAGCCGGCATGTGATAGGCGGGCTCGAGGCCGATGTGGCCCTCGACCGTCTCTGGGTCGGCAACGCCGGTGCACATCGTCAGGTAGCCGCCGATCCATTGGGCTTCCTTGCCCATCTCCATAGCCTGCTTGGTCAGGATCTTCGACTCCTCGCCGTAGGCGGTGTAGAGGATGGCCTCGGGATCGCCGTCGAACAACCTCTCCAGCTCGGCGCGGTAGTCTGTCTGGGCCAGAGGGTACTCGATGATGCTCGTGATCTCGCCGCCCGCCTCTTCAAACGTCTTGACCATCCACTCCTCCATCCCGATGCCGAAGGGGTTGTTCGGCACCAGGACAGCGGCCTTGGTGTAGCCTTCCTCCAGCGCCATGTTCGCCTGCTCTGAGCCCATCAGGTGATCCAGGCCAATGGTGCTGAAGAAGTAGTCCCCCACCTCGGCGCACTTAGGGGACGTGGATCCCGGGTTGACCATGACCACGCCCTGCTCCTGTGCGTAGGCGGCCGCTGGGAGCGTCACGCCGCTGGAGAAGATGCCGACGGTAGCCGGGACCTTGTTCACGTCGATGAGCTTGTGAGCGGCGTCGGTGCCGGCCTCAGGGCGCGACTCGCTGTCCTCGAAGATGACTTTCAGATCGCGACCGTTGATGCCTCCGTCAGCGTTGATCTGCTCAACCGCCAGTTCCACGCCCCGGCGCTCATCGATCCCCTCGTGCGTCGATGCACCTGTAAGGGGGAAGATGGCACCGATGGTGACCTCTGCGCCTCCACCAAGTTGTCCACACGCGGCAGTGGGGAGCAAGAGAACGATAACCACCATTAGGGCGACAAGTTTGTGCAGCGTCTTCACTTCAAACCTCCTCTTGGACTCTACTTGACGCTTTCTTAAGCGTCGGTACTTACCGTGGAACAGATATGACAACACTATTACGTCAGATTCCAGCACCACCTCCTTCCTATTTGCGCACGTGTGAGGTTGCAGAATGGGTGGCCCACTGGGGAGGCGCTTCAACGCCAGGGTAGACCGTCGATGCTAGTCCCCACCAAGGTAAGCAGCCTTCACCTGAGGATCCGCTCTGAGCTCCTCGACTGATCCCTTGAGGACGACACGGCCTGACTCAATGACGTAGCCGCGCTCGGCGATGGAGAACGCCATTCGAGCGTTCTGCTCAACGATCAGAATGGTCATACCCTTCACGTTCAGCTTCCGTGTGACGTCAAAGATCTCCTGCACGAGGAAGGGGGCCAGACCCATCGAGGGCTCGTCGAGGAGAAGCAGATCAACGTCGGCCATCAACGCTCGAGCGATGGATAGCATCTGTCGCTCACCACCGCTGAGGGTGCCAGCGATCTGAGTCGTCCGCTCCTCCAGGCGAGGGAAGACGGAGTATACCCACTCCAGGTCTCGCTCAACAGCTCGGTGATCCTTGCGAGTGATAGCCCCCATCTTCAAGTTCTCCATCACCGTCAGTGTGGGGAACACCTGATGACCATCGGGAACGAGGACAAGACCCTTTGTGACGAGTCGATGGGCGGGCGTGCCCTGGATCTCCTGGCCTTTGAACCTCACGCGGCCAGATCGTGGGGCGAGGAGGCCGCTGATTGTCTTCAAGGTCGTCGTCTTGCCGGCTCCGTTAGCCCCGATCATCGTCACGATCTCCCCGTCTTCTACGTGCAGGGAGACGCCAAACAACGCCTGCATATCGCCGTAGTAAGTGTGTATGTCCTCTACTTCCAGGATGGCCATGGATGCTCCTTCTCAACTATGCAGCCCTGAGCGGAAGGCTGAATCGGCGTGGGGTATAGGCAAAACCACGCAGGATTATATTCGCAGAATATCGGGGTGTCAAGTGTGCAATCCTCTCATTTCGATAGGACAACCCTCATACTTCCTACCCCTACCGAGTAGGATTGACACAGTCGCTCAAAGACATGGTGTTTCTTCGTCTGTGGGCTACTTCAGCTTCTCCTCCCCACCAAATTCTCGGTCCGGATTTAGCTCTTCCAGTGTCTCCTCATCCTCCGGCGTCAGCTCCTCCTGCGCCACCCTGGACAGCAAGGACCCCACACCCGGCCCCAGCATGAAGCCCTGCCCACACATACCAACGGCGAGTATGTAGCCCTCCAATTCTCGTGAGCGGCCCACGATGGGGAAGCCGTCGGGCGTCATCGGGTAGAGTCCACGCCACGTGCGGCGGACCCGGATGTTCGATAGCTTGGGCATCAGGCCCACCATCCGCGGGGCGATCATCGGCAGGAACTCCGATGTCTCGCGCCGATTGGTTCCCACGATCGGCGGTTCCGGCGTGATGCAGAAGACCAGGGCACCGGTTCCATGCTGGTAGAAGTAGTAGTTCTTCGACCCTGCGGAGGGGCGTAGATCCACCACCATCGGTTCCAAGAAGCGCTTGACCGGCTCGGTGATGCCCGCCTCGTGGCTGTCGGGGGTCACGGGGACGTCTAGCCCCGCCATCTGAGCAGCCGTGCGTGCCCAGGGCCCCGCAGCGTTGATCACGGTCTCTGTTGCGTAGCCGCCTTGGTCAGTGCGCACGCCCACAACTTTACCTCGACGAGAGATGATCCCGGTGACACGCTCGCCGAAGTGAAAGCGAGCCCCCAGCCGTTCCGCCTGAGTGTAGAAGGCGTGGGCGCTCAGCAGGGGGGATGCAGACCCGTCGTCGGGCGAGTAGGTTCCCCCAATCAGGTTCTTCGGGTTCAGGTCTGGTATCACGTCCAGCAAGTCGTCCCCATCGAGCCAACGAATGTCGAGCCCGAAGTCATGCTGTATGTCCAGCAGGTTTTTGAGCGCTTGCTCCTCGCGTTCGCGATAGGCTACGAAGGAGTAGCCGCCCCGGTGCCATTCGATGTCGTCCCCATATCGCTCCTCCCATGTAGAGAACACCTCCAGCGATTCAAGGCACAATCGGATCTTTGAGGGGGCCGAGTGGGTGGCTCGAATCCCGCCAATAGCGGCCTTGTTCGAACCCTGGCCGGGGCTGGCGAACTGGTCGATCACCAGGGGCTGAAGCCCCGCGTCCGCCAGGAAGAAGGCTGTCGGCAGCCCCACGCTTCCCGCCCCGATGACGACGGCATCATACATTTTGGTGGTCATAGAAGTCTCCTTAGGAACCTGGGTTCTACTCGTTGTCCTACATGCCGCCCTCGTGCACGTCGGTGGCGTGGGTTACTGGAGCTTCCTCCGCCGGCCTCTCCCCGACGCCGATCCCGGCGAACGCCCCCAGAGGCACCTCTATGAAGAGGGGGCGCTGGGTGTTCTCCCTGACCTCGCTGAGACGGATGCCCTCCTCGCGGAAGATCCGTTTGATCAGAGTGGTGCATGTCTTGCCCCCGCAGGCGCCCATGCCGGCCCGTGTGACGGCTTTGATGTGGTTCATGTCGCGCACGCCGGAGCGGATGAGTTCCCGGATCTCACCAGCGGTCACCCGTTCGCAGCGGCAGATGATCTCGTCGTCCTGGATGCGCTCGATGGTCTCGTCCAGGGACTCGGTCACCCAGGGATCTTGCACGCGGATACCCGCGATGCGTTTGGCGATCTCCTGTGGCGCCTTCACCCGCACCAGAAGTGCCCGGTCAGCGAATCTGGGCGTGCGCACCTTCACCACCTCCACGTTACCCAGGACCTTCCCTTCCGTATCTAGCACCGTCACGGTATCCCCAGCCTCGATGGTCTCCGGTGGGAACTCGTAGGGAATGGTCACCGTGGGGTGCTCCGCATCGTCGCGATGGTCGACCAGCGTGATGGCCAGTCCGGGACAGACAGCGACGCATTGCTCGCAGCCTATACATCCCTCCCCGGTGTACTCCGGGAGGCCGCGGATGTCGTTCTCCCCTATGATGATGCAACCCTGGGGGCAGACGGAGGTGCAGGGGTTGCAGGGAATCTCCTGGGCGCAGTGCAGAACGGGGAATATCCCCTTGTCTTTATCTGGAATATCCTCAGTGACCACCGCGCCGGGCCTGGACTTCAGGATCTCGGCGGTGCGGTGCCACTCCGGTGGGATCTCTCCCACGTCCCGGCCCAGGGCCTTGGCGACCTCCAGGCCTCGGATGCGCCCGGTGAACATCGCCGCCGATGCCTCCGCTATCTCCTCGGCGTCTCCAGCCGCGTAGACTGGAAGGCCAAACTCCTCGGCCTTTTCGATGAACTCGTCAACTGGATCAAGTCCCACGGCGATCAGCACCGTGTCGCATTCGAACGTCTTATCTGTGTCGGGGATAGGTCGCCAGTTCTCATCGATCTGGCCGATGGTGACCGACTCCACCTGCTCGTCGCCGTTGGCGCTCAGGATAGTGTGGGAGGTATAGATCGGGACGCCCAGGCGGGCCAGCTTGTCCTTGTGGACCTTGTAGCCGCCGCATTCAGGCAGCGCCTCGCATAATCCCACCACCTGGATCTCTGCCTGCAGCGCGTGATAGCCCGCGATCAACCCCACGTTGCCTCCGCCGACGATGAACAGGCGGTCGGCCGATTTCACCATGTCGCGGTTGACCAGGGTCTGGAAGGCACCGGCGCCGTAGACGCCGGGCAGTGTGTTGCCCTTGAAGGCCAGGGACTTCTCTCGGGCGCCGGTCGCCACTAGAAGGATGTGCGGGCGAACCAGAACGTAGTGCCCGTTGCGCAGCAGCCCCACCTTTCGATCAGAGAAGACGGCCAGAGCTACGGTGTCCAGCCAGACCCGAACGTTCTCGAAGTTGGGTGACCGCGTCGACCCGCGCACCTCCTGCTCCAGCCTCTCGGCGATGTCGATACCCCGTGTGCCGGCGTAGCAGGCATCGATGGAACCGAAGAACTTGTGAGTCTGAAGCACCAACTTGCCGCCCAGGCGGTGCTTGTCATCCGCGATCAGCGTTCGTACGCCGGCCTTACCCAGCTCAATGGCCGCCGAGAGTCCCGCTGGGCCGCCGCCGATGATCAGGCATTCCACGTCGACCGTGTTGATCCCGTGCGTTTCAGGTGCCGTATCAGCGTCGGGAGGGGTCGGCTTTCCCTCCATCGGCTCGACCTGCATGCCTGGCAGGATAGGGGTCATACACGACTTGACAGGCACGCCATCGGCCATCACCAGGCACTGGGCGCACTGACCGTTGGCGCAGAAGATGCCCTGGGGCGCCCTGTCCTTATGATGGTGCCCGAAGATGCGCACCCCGTTGGCAAACAAGGCGGAGGCGATCGTCTCGCCCGCGTGGCCCACCATTATCTGCCCCTTCCACGTGAACTCAAGGGTTTCCGCATCCTCAATTTCCAGGATCGGGTGTTCACGGATGCGATAGTCTGTCATTCGCGTCTCTCCTTACAGGTGACTGCGTCGACCCAGGTTCTCATAGAACCACTTCTCCCTCCACATAACCCTTCTTCAAGGTCAATAGTCGCGCCTTGGTGATCGTGTTACCCAGGGATAGGCATTCCCAATTCTCTTCGGCCCGCGCGACGACTCGTATGTAATTGTCGGTCCAGCCGGTCCACCGGCCGTCCTGCCACTGTTTCTCCCACAACACCGCCAGCTCACGGTCCAGGAAGCGAGCTTGGAACCGATGTCGCTGCTCCGCTCCCAGCTTCCGCATCTGCTCTGCCCTCGCGTCGCGCACGTGGCGAGGCACCTGTTCCGGTAGCCTGGTGGCGGGTGTCCCTGGGCGGGGGGAGTAGGGGAAGACGTGAAGCTTCGCAAACGCCATCCGCTTCACAAACTCATAGCTCTCACGGAACGCCTCTTCATCCTCGCCCGGGAAGCCGACCAGCACGTCCGTCGTCACGGCCACATCGGGGATCATAGCGCGAGCGGTCTCCACCAGGTGGGCGAATGCCTCTTTGGTGATCGGACGGCCCATGCGACGCAGCGTCGCATCACACCCGGCCTGAAGCGGCAGGTGGATCTGGCGACACAAGCGGGGGTCGTCCCACAGCTCAAAGAACGTTTCGGGGGGATGGGTAGCATCCCCGATGTCCCACGGCTCCAGCGACGAGAGGCGGAGCCGCGCTATATCGGTCTCGGCGAGAATCGTCTCAATCAGCGTGCCCAGCCCAACGAAGTTGGGCCGCCCAAGGGAGTTGGATCGATCCCGGTCGCTGGCTCGCTGACTCGCTGGCCCGCTGGCCCGTCGCGGCGCCGCAAGATCCCGACTGTAAGCTGAATCTGTCGACCCGGGTGACTGCGTCGACATGGGTGACTGCGTCGACCCATAGCCCCCAAGGCTCGCTCCGGTCAGGACGACCTCTCGACAGTCAGCCTCCTCGGTGAGCATCTGGATCTCCGCGATAATGTCACCCAGCGGACGGCTGCGGGAGGGACCGCGGAGCGAGCGAATGATGCAGTAGGTGCAGTGGTTGTCGCAGCCGTCCTGCACCTTGACGAAGGCGCGCGTGCGCAGCATCTCTGCACCGGCCTCTATTTCTTGCCAGAGGCCATTGCTTCGCCAACTCGTCGCTTCGCTGATTCGCTGAACGGTGCGATCCTTCTCGGGATTGGCTATGACCCAGGAGACACCGGCAAAGCCTGCGGACACGTCCGGCCTCAGGGTGGCATAGCAGCCGATCACGGCGAGCCTAACGTCGGGGTTGTCGCGATGGAGCGAGCGGATGGTGTGTCGCGTCTTGCGCTCGGCCTGAGCGGTGACGGCACACGTGTTGACGATGACGATGTCGGCCTCCTCGGGCCCGGTCACGATGGTGTGCCCCCCGGCCCTCAACTGTCGGGCCAGCATCTCGATCTCGCTCCAGTTCAGTCGGCAGCCAACGCTATCAAGGTAGATCTGCATCGGGATGGAGCGCCCCCCTAAAGCACGCTCACCGGATCGACCTCTACGTGCCAGCCATCTGGGATGTGAATGTCGGCAAAGAATGCCGGGGGATCCGGATGGCGGAGCAGAATCTGCCAGCGATAGCGGCCCCGTAGCCGTGCGAAGAAGGGCGGTGCTGGCCCCAACAGATGGGTCGCCGGAAGGCCATCGTGGGCCAGCGCATCGCGCAGTGTGCTGCTGAGATCCTTTGCTCTAGCCTGGGCGCGCGAGTAATTCGTGTCCTCGTAGATCAGCTTCGCCAGGCGGATGTACGGGGGATAACCCTGCTCGCGGCGGAAGGCCAGCTCTCGCTCGGCAAACGCCTCGTAGTCGTGCCTAGAGGCAGCGACGATGGCGTAGTGGTCTGGGTGGTACGTCTGGATGACGACGCGCCCGCCCAACAGCCCACGTCCGGCTCGGCCGGCGACCTGAGCGAGCAGCTGGAAGGTGCGCTCGCTGGACCGAAAGTCGGGCAGGTTGAGCGCCGTATCCGCGGAGATGACCCCGACGACGGTGACCAGCGGGAGATCCAGACCCTTCGTGATCATCTGGGTGCCGACAAGGACGTCGGCAGCCCCGCCGGCGAACCTCTGCAGGATATTGCTGTGCGCCTCATGTGTCCGCGCCGTGTCGCGATCCCAACGCAGCAGCCGTGCTTCGGGCCATCGCGCGCGCACGGCCTTTTCGACCCGCTCGGTGCCCAGGCCGAAGTAGCGGATGCGCCTCCCACCGCACTGAGGACACCGTTCGGGCTGGGGCTCGCGGTAGTTGCAGTGATGGCAGATCAAGCGGGTGCGAGCGCGCTTCTTTGTGGCAACGGTCTTAGCCGTTGTGGTGTGATAGGTCAGTGGCACGTCGCAGTGTGGGCAACGCACCACGTAGCCACAGTCGCGGCAGAGCACAAACGTGGCGCTCCCGCGCCGGTTGAGAAAAAGGATAACTTGTTCGCCGCGGCCCAGTGCCTCGTCCATGGTCCGCTGAAGCGTGCGACTGAAGATGGAACGGTTCCCGGCCCGCAGCTCGGCGCGGAGATCGACGATCTTCACCGGCGGCAGCGGCAGATAGCGAGCTTGAGGACGGCTTTCGTCTCCATCGTCCAGAGCCTGATACTGAGTGTCTGGAACGTGGTAGCGGGCCTGGAGCTCCTGGAGGCGTCGTGTGTGGCCCATGATGCGACGGGGCATCTCCTGCAGGTCGAACTTGCTGGGTGACTGTGTCGAGCCCTGCTCAGCACGGTGATAGGACGTCAAGCTCGGCGTGGCAGATCCAAGGATCACCGTTGCATGGCTCAACCGTGCGAGCTGCAGCGCTGTATCCCGGGCGTGGTAACGGGGACGTGGAGCCTCTTGCTTGTAGCTGTCATCGTGCTCTTCGTCCAGGACGATAAGCCCGAGCGGCGAGAGTGGCGTGAACAGCGCGGACCGAGGGCCGACCACCACGTCGATCAGACCAGCGCGAGCACGCCGCCAGGTGTCGTACCGCTCGCCGTCGGTGAGGGCGCTGTGGAGGACTGCCACGCGCGAGCTGGGAAGCCGTTCATCCTGAGGATCCCCTTCATCCTGGGGATGCTCTTCATCCCCGTGTTCCGCAAAGCGCCCCGCGAAGCGGGCCACCGTCTGCGGTGTGAGGGATATCTCCGGTACAAGGATGATGGCCTTCCGTCCTTGCTCGAGCACCTGTGCGACGGCGCGCAGGTAGATCTCGGTCTTCCCAGAGCCGGTCACCCCGTGGAGGAGAAAGACGGGAGATGCCAGGTCTGGTGATTCCCACCCTCTCACTGACCCGCTGGTTTGCTGATGGGTCGATGCAGTCACCTCCGCTGCTTCGCCAGCTCGCTGAATGGCGGCCCTTATCACGTCCCAGACCTCTTGCTGGTCGGAGGTGAGCGGCGGCGGTGTGGTCGGAACGAAGACGTCGTCGTCCAACGGGTCTCGCCAGACCTCCTCGCTGGAGAGGGCGACCACGCCGCGCTTCTCCAACATCTTGAGGTGATAACGGTTGCAGCCAGTCTCATCGTAGACGCGCCGAACTGGTACAGGGTGTTTCTCGGCGTGGAGGAGCTTCAGGATCGGGGGGTAGTAGTCGCTCGTAAGCCCTTCCATCGCCGAGGCCTCGTCCACATCCGGGACCAAGTGCACGGTATCCACCCGCTTGGGCCGGGCGCGGGGCGGTGCGAGGAATGATTCGCGGGTCACCACATCGCGTCGAGCGAGTTGCTCGGAGGCCGCTCGCCAATCGACGCCGGGCAGCGCGGCGTCCAACTGGTTTCCTCGCAGCGGGCCGCGTCGCCGCAGCACGACCAGCAGCTGGGACTGAGCGTCGGTGTTCGCGTACGACGTAAACGGGTCGACGCTGTCACCCGACGCGTCCTCGGACATCTCACTCCTTAGGGCGACCTTGATATCGGTATGGCCGACCAAGCCCGGGGGGAGCATCAGCTCTAGGCACTCATAGAGGGAGGCCAGGTACTCTTCGCGCATCCAGCGGGCCAGGGCGATGTGCTCCGGCGAGAGAACGGGATTGGGATCGACCAGCGACTCAATGGGGCGGGTCTCCGGCACCGAGAACTGATTGCTCAGGGCAACCACGACGCCGTAGAGACGACGCTTTCCAAACGGGACGACGACCAACGAGCCAACCCTAACCCGGTCGTCCAGCCTCTCCGGCACGTCGTAGGTGAAGGCTGGCCTCTCCTCCGACGCCTTGGCCGGCGAGAAGACCACAACGTCGGCAAACGGATAGCCCCGTCCCCCAGCGCCCATCGAGACCCTCGGTTCTATCATAGGTCAACCCATCAAGTGATGAATCTCGCGCCTCACGCCCTACACCTCCTCACCGAAGCGGGGGCTGTAGCGCAGGAAGATAAGATAGCCGATGACGAGCACAATCAGCGAGGTGACGGCGGTGCGCAGCAGAAAGTCGAGTCCCGTGTAGGTGCCCCAGTAGAGCAGATCGCGATACGACGCGATGACCGAGGCCATAGGGTTTAGTCGCCGCAGCCAGAGTTGAGCGTCGAACGTGAGGCCCAGGATCGTCTTCTCCTGCCCTATCTGTGTGATAGGGTAGAAAACCGGCGTCAGGAAGAACCATGCCTGCATCACGACGCTCAAGATGATGCGGGTGTCACGATAGAAGACGTTGAGCGTGGCCAAGGCCAGGCAGATGCCCAGGGCAAACAGGACCTGTACCAGGATGGGGATGGGCAGCAGCAACGCCCAAGGCGTGATCCTCGCACCAGAGACGATAGCCAGCCCAAAGAACACGGGCAGCGCAATGATAAAATTGACCAGATTCGACACGATGATCGAGAGCGGTAGTATCTCTCGGGGGAAGTAGACTTTCTTGATCAAGTGGGCGTTACCCACGATGCTGTTGGTGGCCTCCACGACCGATTGAGAGAAAAACTGCCAGGGTAGCAGGGCGCAGAGGAGAAAGACGTGATAATGCGGCAGATCCGATCGAATGAACAGGAAATTGAAGACTAGCGTGAAGACCAGCATCATGAGCAGTGGGTTAGCCCACGACCAGACGATGCCCAGGATGGAGTTGCGATAGCGAACCTTGAGGTCACGCACCACGAGGTTGCGTATCAGCTCGCGGTACTTCCATACCTCTCGCAGACGGCGGAGAATGCCCATAAATGTTTGATTTCCTCTCAGACTATGGCTGGGTGGCCAGCCTCTAGCTCGTAGTAGGGACGTCAATCCTTATCCAACACCGACCTGTAGATCTTGAGCAGGTAGCGCCCGGACTGATCCCATGAGAAGCACCGACTGGCACGCTCGCGAAGCCTTCGACCAAGATTGCGGCGGCGAGTCGGTGCCTCCAGAAGGCTTCCGATGGCTTCGGCCAGGGCGGCTGGATCACCGACCGGTGCTGCGTAGGTTCCTAGGGGCCCCAGGTATTCCCGGCTGATCGGGGTGTCAAAAGCCACAGTTGGCAGTTCCATCGCCATGTAGTTCAGGATCTTGCCCGCGCCTTCAGTGGTCGATAGCTTGGGTGCCACGGCGATATCGCCCAGCGCCAGGTGAGCCGGGGCCTCCTCATAAGGCACTTTGCCCGTAAACGTCACGCGGTCGGCGACGCCCAGATCAGCTGCCATCTTCCGGTAGTGCCCCACGCTGGGAAAGCCCATGATCAGAAAGTGGAACGGTACATCTCGCTGCTTTAGGTGCCTTGCCGCCCGCAAGAGATGGGGCGTGCCCTGATAATCGGCCAGAAGCCCCAGATAGGCCACCACAGGGATGGATGACGCCCCAGCCCGATCGCCCGGGATGCCCAACGCAGCTCGACGCTTGTCCACGGTCTCCTGGGTCAGCATGTCGGAGCGAAAGAAATCCAGGCTGACGCAGTCAGGCAGTGGATAGACGCGGTCATCGTTACAATCGAAGTCCTGTTCTATCAGATGGGCCGTCATCTGCGTGCTGGTCACAATGGCGTCGGGCAAATGAACGATGCGCCATTCCAACAGTCGCGCCCAGCGATACCAGGGGCCGTCCGGATCAAGGAAATGATGGTCGACCATCTCGCTCGTCATGCTGCCCTGAAGATCGGCCACGAGCGGCAAGCCCTTGAGCCGGCTCAACACGTAGCCGATCAGCGTCCCTTCGTGCAGGTGCCCATGGACCAAATCGAAATCACGACGCAACACTGTCTTGGTGCCGGTCCAAGTGAGAAAGCTGTCGAAGGCGATCTTGTGAAGCGAGGAGCCGACCTCGTAGTCAGAACGCCAGGGCGTTGGCCTGGTGCGTATGATTTCTAGATCAGGCAGGTCGCGCCCCAGATAGTAGGTGATGACCGTCACCCGGTGTCCCAGCCGTTGAAGCGCACGTGTCTCCTCCAGAATCCGCACGTGACAGCCGTAGTCCAAGAAGAAGGACGTGGGAGCGACCATCAGGATCCGGTATGATTCGGTCAAGGTGTCTGGCTGGATCAGGCCTTCTCTGGCTGGGACAGGCTCGGGGCTACTTCTCCTCTGATTCGTCCCTGGAGCGAGGGTCCCCTCGCCAGAGACGAGATGCCAGATCGCCGAAGAGCATACGCCCCAGCTGCTTCGGGATGCCGTTTACCCCCGGGATGCCGTTTATCCCCGCTGCGCCGGGTCCGCTTCCCGTGTCAAGGGCGTCCCTGGTCCACATGCCCTTCTGTCGCTGCTTTATCCAGCGCGACCGACCCTCGGCAGCCTCGGCCAACGCTGCCTCCAGAGCGTCCTCGTCATCCTGAGCCAGCAGACGGCGCAGATGCACAAGCTCCTCAATGAGCGCATCAAGACGGTGGAGGATGTTCTCTCGGTTAAGGAAGAGCGATGGATGATGCGTGTAGATGTCATCGACAGCTTCCGTGGCGGTGGCGAAGCGGCGTCCGGCGAACTTCCGCATCTCCTCCCACCCGGGCGTGTCGACGGTGGCGCGGAGAAGCGCGACGGTCAGCAAGTCAGGCAGTCCTTCGATGCCTGCCAGTAGGCCGTCGTGTTCCTTCATGTCGATGAAGAAAGGGCTGGCTTCAACGGCGTAGGCCAGCCAGGAGCAGACGTCGACAGCCTCTCCTGATGCGCTGGATGAGGCGGTGAAGCAGTAGAGCGCTTCTCTCAGCAGATCTGGGCTGGCGTCGTCCAGGCCCTCCAGAACCTTCAGGCCGATGATCGCTGGGTTGGGGATGAGATGCCCCCCCACGAAGGAGACGTGCTCTGGGAGAAGCTCCTCCGCCCAGCGCAACACTGGTGCCTTGAGGCGTGCGGTGTCGGTGACGACGGTCCCGTCCTCCAGGTGGGATGATATGGCGGCGAAGGTGCTCCTGATGTCGGCCAATGGCTGGGCGACGATGACCAGTCCCGCCCCTTCGCAGGCCGGCCCGGGCTTCCGCCGCACCTCGTCAAAGGCGCCTCGCACCTTCGCCAGATCGGCGACGGCCCGGTCGGCGTCGTAGCCGATAAGCTCGATGGACTCTTCGCGCTTCTGCAGCGCAAAAGCGATAGACGCGCTGATAAGATCAATGCCGATGATCGCAATTCGGTTCGACGCAGTCACCTGGTTAGAACTCATCGTCACACTTCCTTTGATTGTACAAGATCTTCAGCCCTTCAGCCCTACGCCCTAGTTGACGCTATCGGCTGCTCGCAGCGCCGCCAGAAAGCGATCCTGTTCCGCCCGGCAGGTCTCGGGCCACTGCTGGTTCGACGCGGTCACCTCGTGCTGCCGGATCAGCGCGACAGTCAGTGTCGAGCATCCGGCCTTCTCGGCCCAGCGCGCGCCGATCTCGGCGTGCCTGGCATACGTGACGAGCTTGACGTGGGTGGCGTAGGGCGAGTTTCCGTGCTTGCCGACGGGGGCGTCCTTCTGGCTTTCGCTTCCATGCCAAAGCAGGCTTTCCAACGCCCTCGGTGCGAAGCGCTGTGCCAGCACGAAGAGGCCACGCTGCCATGGGTGAGCCTGAGCAGCGGCCTTGCCCACGTCGTGCAGCAATGCGGCCGTCAGGAGGTCCTCGTCGGTATATCCTCTTTCGACGAGCGTCTCATATACGGCCAGCGCATGGCGCTGATCCTGCGGCGCCTGTTGGACGAACAGCGCCCGCGCCTCTGGCGACAAAATCCCTGCTGCTCTCCTAAGCCTCTGTTCCGAAATCGCGTGCTGGGCGGTCAGCGCCTGCAGGAATTGTCCGACACGGTAGCGAACAGCTTTTGCGAATTCCACCTACTCCTGACCTGTCAGTACACACCCAGTGCTCGGAACATGAAGTTTCTCAGAGGGCTTGTGATCATGCCAATGACGCCCAGCCTGGACAGAAGATACAGGACTAGCATCAGGCCAGGCCCACCAAACCGTTCCAGCTGGTCCAGCTTGGCCG
This sequence comes from uncultured Anaerolineales bacterium, assembly GCA_964575455.1. Lineage (GTDB taxonomy): Bacteria > Chloroflexota > Anaerolineae > B4-G1 > B4-G1 > SKLM01. The sequence goes on from CAZNRX010000003.1 coordinate 45,797, forward strand.
CCCACTCCCTCGGCAGCAGCCACGCCAGGACCCGAGAGCCATCCAGAGGCGGGAACGGAATCAGATTGAAGATCATCAAGCTCAGGTTGATGCTGATGAGGTACATCAGGATGCGCGGCAGGCTGATCAACGACGCTCCCCAGGTTGGGGGCAACCATTCGAGTCGAAAGGGAATCGCGGCCACCATAGCCAGTATCAGGTTCGAGAGCGGGCCGGCGATGCTCACCAGCGCGCGACTCCTCCGCATGTCCCCGCGCAAATGGTAAGGTCTGATCGGCACGGGTTTGCCCCACCCAAAGCCGAAGATCACTAACGAGAGCGCACCGATCGGATCCAGGTGGGCCAGCGGGTTGATGGTGAGCCGTCCCTGCCGGGTGGCCGTGTCATCGCCCAGTTGGAGGGCTGCCCAGGCGTGTGCCCATTCGTGAAAGGGCATGCCGGTCAGAAAGAGAACAGCCAACGCGACGAGCCGGCTTGGATCAAAGAGAGTCTGCGGCAACGTATTCCACCTCTTCTAGCTGTATGGGCAGACCAGGCCTCCATTGCCCGGCCATGCCCTTCGATCTCAACACAAGTGAATTATAACACGCCTGGACGAACGGAGCGAATGAAGGTGCGTTTCACCTGTCGCCGGTGCGACGCACCTCTTTCAGCTCCGTGGCCGCAGTGGCCAGCCCCACCACCAGCCAGAAGAGCGTGACCGAGTGATGGAAGTCGAGGTTGAAGAAATAGTGATCGAAGACGCCGCCTGTCAGCGCCCCCACGAGCCCAGCGTGCAGCCCCCACCACAGTGGCTCCAGACCCCCGTTGCGCGTGGCCTCCTGACCACGCGCTGTGCGCCAGAAGCGGACGAAGATCACCCCCATCACCACGAGGAAGCCCGTTAGCCCCACCAATCCCATCTCCTCGGCGATCAGGAGATAGAGGTTGGCGACGCCGATGTAAGTGTCGATATCTGGGGAACCGGCAAAGCCAACGCCCAGCAGCGGGTAACGTCGGACCAGAATCAGGGCATCCTTGTACTCACCCATACGCATCTGGGTTGCCAGATCCTCGACTAGGAACCCCTCGATGAAATGCGATAAGAGGGCCTGTGTTTGCGGGAGGAGGAGCATCAGCGCCAGGGCGCCCGCCAGGACGACCCAGAGCTTGCGATAGCGCAGTGTGGCCAGTAGGATCAATGCGGCCCCCAGACCCACCATCGAGCCACGGCTCATCGTAAGCCCAAGGCAGAGCGCCATCACGCCCAGCATCGGCACCAGGTAGCGACGGGGGATGATGGGCCGGCGGACGAAGAGCTGCGGCACGCTGATGGCCAGCGTCACGTTGAGCAGGCTCCCCAGCACGTTGGGGTCGACCGACGTGGACGTGGCTCGCATCGGCAGCTCGGGGTTGTCTCGGATGTAGCGCAGGACCCCGGGGCCGGTGGGGTAGCCGATCCGTCCCAGGGCCGACAGCGCACGGATGACGACGTCGGAGGAGATCTGATCGCCGACGACGTAGAGGCCTACCCCCAGCGCAGCGGAGGCGGAGGCCCCGATAATCAGGGCGCGCACGACGCGCCGCAGCCGTCCCTCCTCCTGTACGGTGTTGACCACGAGAAAGAACAGCGCGATGCTGAGCATCATCTCGGCGAAACGACGGATGTAGGTCTGCAGGAATCCGAGGACCAGCGGGACGTGCCCCAGCCCAAAGACGAAGGATCCCACGGCCAACAGCATGAACACGATGACGGGCAATCCTAGGGGGGTGGCGACGAACGTGTCCTGGACGCCGCCCGCGATCTGGAGCAGCCAGACCAGGAAGAGCGCCCCCAGTGCCGCGTCGAGGAGGGTGGGGGTGAAACCGAGATCGAAGGGAAACGAGGCGAAGGGCAGCAGGCAGACGATGCCGATGACGGCCCAATAGGCCGCTTCGATGTCCTGCAGCATCCACACACCCAGGAACAGCCCCGCCACCCCCGCTCCGGTGATGAGCGGCCCCAGCTCAGACAGCAGGAAGCCGACCACGACCGCCAGCACCGCACACAGCACCAACGTCGCCAGGGCGGAGAGCCAGCGGTAGCGGGATGTGAAAATGCGGTAGAGCCAGTCTTGACTCGTCATTTGGTCTACGTCCTACTCCTTACTCCCTGCTCCCGCCGTTGTCAAAGGGATCTCGATGCTGGTCCCCGCGTCATCAGAGCGTGGGAGTCGTTCCATGGTGTCCAGACGGTACATCCCCACCGCGATGCGATACGGGCCGACCGGTAGATCGGTCGGCAGTGCTATCGAATGTGGATCGGAGATCATCTCACCGGCCGCCCACAGCGAGGTGGGATAGTCGCCCGACAGCGGGGGGCCATCCCCCTGGGCTACCGGTTCAGGACCCTGTCCCAGCAGGTGGACGAAGACCTGGTAGTCCCTGGAGGGCGCTGCCTGCGCCTGCCAATGCAGGGTCACGGTGAAGGTCTCGCCGGGGCTCACCTCGGCCGGCGCCAGATCGTACCCACGCATCGTTACCCCATCGGCCAACTCTACGTTCAACGGATGATCGATATCAGGCATCGACGCAGGCGGAGCCAGTTTCGCTTCCCCGACCTGCACTGTGCCGAGGGTCTGTTCGGCCTCGGGGTCGTACAGGCCGATCTCGACGCGCAGCCGGCTCGGCGCCCGAGCGTCCTCTGCGACCGGGATGCGATACGGATCGCGCCACACCTCGCCCGACTGCCAGAGGTCCGTCGGCACCATCCCACAGGCAGGGCGCCGGTTGATCTCTCCTACAAGCTCGTGGTCCCGCCCCAACAGGTGAGCGAAGCTAACGTAATCTCCTCCGTCAGGGGCGACTGCTTGCCAGTAGACGACAAGCTCGACAGAGGCGTCAGTGTCGCCGGGCCGTACGGTCTGTTCCTCAAGCTCCCAACCCACGACGCGGGCCACTTCTCCTATGCGCACGGGCTCGATCCGGGCGCTCTCCGGCACGTCGGAGAGCCTCAGGTCCTCAGGCTGCGCGTAGGCGGGAAGGATCGACGTGAAGGGGAGCATCGCGGCGATGGCAAGCACGATCAAGCCGACGCCAAGGCTCAGCGCAGGGCGATGCTTCGCTGGCACCCATTGGTGCAATCCAACCATCAGCAGCGCGCTGATGCCACCGATGTTGGGAAACATAAAACGGCCCTGGAAGGAGTAGAAGATCCACGTCCAGCGCAGGACGGAGACGAAAAGGATCGCTCCCCAAAGCGCCGGGATCCACCAGAGCGACGGCTGAGAAGGTGCTTTGCACGTACCAAGCGAGCAAAGCGAAGCCTTAGTGCGAAGCATCTGGAGCAGACGCCTGAGCTCACCGCTTCGCACCACCCAGATCCCGAAGCCGATCAACCCGGCCAGTGAAAGCACGTCGAAGAGGCGATAGACCCACGTTGGCGCCATCACGTTCACCGCGCCAAAGAGCCCCCAATAGGTCCAGCGAAAGGTGACGAACTCCTCTACCCAGTCCCGCAGCGAGGGGAACCCCGCGCGCCTCCCTTGGATCTCTATGAAGGCGTTCAACCCGGTCAGATCGCCGTAGAGCCTCAAGTTGCGGGCGAACCACCAACCACTCATCAGGGCGGCAACCGCCACGATGACGATCAAGCCCACGACGAGTGGGCGCCAACTCCACCGGCGGTAGCTGATCCAGGCGAGAAGGACGGGAAGCAGCATCAGGGCCGTCAGGGCGCTCAGTTTGGTCAACAGGAAGAGGCCCATGGTCAGTCCAACCAGCCCGTAGCGCCAGAGGGGGAGGCGCTCCTGGAGCCCATCACGCGCCAGGCGCAGGAACACCAGCAGGTTGAGACAGCCGGCGAAGGTCGTCATAGCATCGTTGTTGACCGAGGCGTTGACGAAGATGAACATCGGGTTGAAAGCCGTAAGGGCCATGGCACCCAGCGTCAGGGCAGGCCGGTCGGGAAACACCTCACGGACAGCGAGATAGGTCAACACGACCGAGCCGGCACCTATGACCACCGTGATCAGGCGACACAGGTGGACGGCCAGCACGGCGCCATCCCAGGGATACGCTTCTCGCTCTGGACGGTGGATGATGAGGTTCTTGTTGCACACCTGCCCGGGGTTGCCGATGAAGGCGTGCCAGTTCACCCGACGCAGGTCGGATAGGTCCGAGGTATCTATCCAGGACGTCGCCGCGGCCAATAGGATGTAGTACGTGGGAGGCTGTCCGCCGTCCTGCAGCCAGGGACACTTCGAGGGTGTCTCCAGACACGTCGGGGGGTCGAGCACGGGCAGGTCGTGGTGCGTCTGCACGTACTGGACGTATGGATAGTGCTTGAACTCGTCGGAGGCCTCCAACACCGGCGTGGCGAGGCTGTAGATAACGCCCATGATGAGGTAGAGAGCGACGATCAACGCCAACCATGCTCGGTTCGAGAGTCTCAGTCGATTCATTTGATAGTTAGTCCATGGGCGACGATAATGTCGTTCTTGAAGTGTCGGCTTTCTTTTCCTTCGGCGGCCTGCCACCGGTAGGCCGGCAGCCGTTCCCCTGTGGTGGAATTGTACATACCTATCGACAACGTGCAAGCGCCTGATGTGCTGCTGTCATCTACCTCCAGCCGGTGGTCATCGCGCACCACGTCGCCGGTGGCCCAGAGGGGGGTGGGATAGGCCCCCTCCAGCGGCGGATGATCGCTTTGGCTCACCAAGGCGCCGTCTGCGTCTCTCAGATGGACGAAGGCGGTGTAGTCCGTCTCCAGCGGGGCCTCCGCGCGCCAGACCAGGGTGACGGTCAGCGTGCCGCCGGGGCTCACGTGTTCAGATGAGAGATCGTACCCCACCAGGGTGATCGACTCTCCAACCCGCGCGCCTATCGGGTAGGTGACGTCGTCGAAGACGGGCTCGCAGGGGTGAACGGCCATCCGATCCAGCAACGCCAGCTCCAGCGGCGCTTCGTCCGGGGAGCGTGTTGTCAGAGGTTGCCCTTCCTCTTCTTTGTGAAGCCCCGCATGAAGCATCCCCGTGGTCGGGGCCTCAGCACGTGCTGCGAGAGGGAGCTTATAGCGATCACGGTAGATCACCCCTGGCGTCCACAGAGTAGGCGGGAAGGTGCCTCGTCCGGGGTAGCAGTCCACGCCAGCGATCGGCTCCAGGTCTCGACCCAGGATCTGGACGAACGAGACGTAGTCGTTCTGCGGGGGCTCTGCCGCCTGCCAGTACAGGCTCAACGGGACCGAATCGCCCACTTGGACGCTGTCTGCCTCGATATGCCCGCCCAGGAGCTTGATGGATGTGCCGTCGAACGATAGGTCCAGGCGAGTCATCTCTTCAGGGAGGCCGCTCTCCTCCACCGTATCCGGCTTCGCATAGGCCGGCAGGATGAAGAGGGTCAGGCTGACCAGGGCTAGCGTCAGCTGGGTCACGCCAATGATGACCGCCAGCGCCTGAAGCCGGCGATGGAGAGGTGACCCGCGGCGTGGCCGCAGCAAGACGTGACGCAGTGAGGGCTTCGGCCCTATCGGCACCAGGCGGCTAAGGCCCATCATCAGAAGGATGGAGATTGGGGCGACCACAGGCATCAGGTATCGGCCCTGCGCGCCCAGCACAATCATGATGAAGCGCCAGACCGATGCCACGTTCAGGACGAGGGCACAGATCACGGTCAGCAGCCCCCACTGCACTGGGCGTGCGAAGCGTTGGGTGGGCCAATCCTCGCTTGTCCATTGGTCCAGCACGAGCAGGCCCAGGCCAATGATGGCAATGCGGACCAAGGCCCACCAGTATCGATACATCCCGGGATCCACGGCCACGTTGAACCAGCCGAACATCGCCCAGTAGGACTTCTCCAACCCACGGAGCTCGGGGATCACGCGCAGCACGCCTATCGGTTCTGCTCTCACGGTGGCGGTGTGGCTGAGCCACGCGTCGACGCCCGCCCACTCGCCGTAGAGCACGGCGTTGCGCACGAACCACCAGCCGCAGATGACCAGGGCCGTGAGCCCGACCCATGCCCAGCGCCCGGCGACCATGATCAGGCGCCGACGCCAGGGCTGCTCTGATCGTTGATGCCACGTGCGGCGGCTGTCGAACAGGAGCGCCAGGGCGACAGCGGGAGCGAGGACGCCCCCGCTCAGCTTGGAGAGTCCCGCCAGCCCGAGGGCTGCGCCGGTCAGTATCAGCCCTTTGCGAGAAAGCCCCCTTACCGCCAGACGCACAGCTCCCCAGATCGCGAGCGAGCCAAATGCGGTTACCGCCGCGTCGTTACTCACCCGCGCGCTCGTGAACACGAACATAGGGTTGAAGGCGGCCAGGGCGGTCGCTCCCAACGCCAGCCACCGCTGCTTGGGAAAGAGCTCCACGACGATCCCGTAGGTCGCGGCGACGGCCAGCGCCCCGAGCAGCGTGGAGACCAGGCGAGCGATGTGCATCGTCAGCGGGGTGCCTCGCCAGGGAAACCGCTCCGTCGAGGTGTGGATCAGGATGTTCTTGTTGACCGTCCTGCTGGCGTCGCCCATCGTCTGGTGAGGGTTATGCCAGGCCCACTCCCCGAAGTCGACGTCGTCGGGCACCCAGAACGTCAGAGCGGCGCACAGGGCGTAATAGAGCGGCGGATGGCTGGCCACGTAGCCGGTGACTCGCCTCCCAGAGGGTTCGCCCTGCACGGGCAGACCGCGGCCCTCGGTTAGCTCGTGGATGTAGGCGTAGTGTCCGCTGGCGTCGGGCGTCTCGAAAATGGGGATTGTCGCCCCGTAGAGGACGGCGACGACCAGGTACAGGGACAGGCAAGAGACCAGCGGCCAATGGTCAGACACGGAAGACCAGACTCCTCGGGCTTGAGGTGTGCGCGGGCCCGTGTCCCGTCGTTGTGATGGCTTCAGCCATTGTCGCTGGCGTTCTTGCATCGTACCTTTCCGGCCTAGGTATCAGGCGCCGTCTACCTCGCGACGGTGACCGTGGTCAGCTCGGCGTGCCGTTCCGGCACCGGCTTCCCGTCGACCGTCACGAGAAGGCGTTCTCCCGTGGCAGCGTCGTACATCCCAACCCGCAGGGGGTACTCGCCCGCTGGGGCGTCCGATGGCACCTGAATGGTGTAGTGGTCCTCCACGACCTCGCCTGGCAGCCATTGACTGGTATGATACGCACCGTCCTGCGGCCAGCCATCCTGCTGAGCCAACGGTGTTCCATCGGGGCCGCTCATGTGATTGAAGACAGCGTAAACGCGCTCCATGCGGCTCAGTGTCTTCCAGTAGAGCGTCAGCTCAAGCGCTCCACCAGGCTCGACGGAGATGCCCGTCCGCGGGCCGGATGCCAGGTCGTACCCTAACAGACGCAGCTTCTCCTCTCCCTCGCTCGTACTCAGAACGACGTCCACGCGATGATCCATCGCTGGTGCGCGATACCGCCGTGTTCGGGCCTTGATCTTACCGCCAAACAGCACCAGACTGGTGCCAAAGAGCGGTTCCTCTCGCTGCCAACGCCCGAGGATCTGATGGGTTCGGCTCCCCTCCATCGTCAGCGATGAGCCATCAGGCGCGATGACCGCCAGGCGGATCTGGTAGTGGCCCGCCGGGGTGTCTGTTGGCAGCGGGATCGCATAGTGGCCTTTGAGCACGTCCTCAGCCTCCCAGGAGCTGGTGGGGCGCCAGTCCGCGACGAGTGGGACACGCTTCTTGGTCATCACCAAATCGTGATTGCGTAGCACCTCGATCTCGAGCTCGTAATCCGCATCGGGAGCGTCTAAGGCCTGCCAGTAGATATCGAACAGGAGCGGATTCCCCTGGGTGAAGTCATGCCCCCAGGGCGCATATCCGATCAGCGAGATCCTCCCCTCGAAGTCCACCTGCACGTCGCGCCCGGGCAGCGCCTGTGCCTCCTTGGTTGGCGGCGCGTGATGTTGGACGCGAACTACGCCCACATCGCACGGTCCGTCCGCTGGCAGCCACTCTACCCCTTCAGGCGATAGCACACGCACACGCACCTGGTAGTCGCCGGGAGGCGTTCCGACAGGCACCACCAGACCTCGTCGCTCAACGAACATGTCACCTGCGTCCCACGCTTGCGGGGTGACGTGGGCCGGCCCCGCGCTGAACTGATAGTGCTCCCAGACCTGATCGCCGGGCCCGACCAGCTCCAAACGCATGGATAAACCAGGGGGGATCTCCCGAAGCGCGCGCCATTGAGATAGGAGCAGGACCGCTTCTCCGGTTGTCAGCTCTGTGTTCGATAGAGCGACGCCCATGAGCTCCAGCTGTTCCCCAAAGGGGACGTCCAGGCGTTCCAGGGGATGGGGCGGGGTCACAGACCCCTCGGAGCTGGAGGGATCGGGGATGTCGAAGCGTTCCGGGGTTCGGCAGCAGAGCGTCAAGCTTCCACGGGCCAGAGCTTGATGAGCGTGTTCGTGGAGCCAACGGGAGACGATCCAGTCCGGGTCCACTGGCTCGACGGAGTCGTAGGAGACCCACACGCGTTCGTGCGTTTCGAATATCTGGCTCAACGTCGCGTCGACCCGGCTGGCGTCCACCTTGAGGTCGCGCATTGGAATCGTGTAGGCCCTCAATGACTCCACGTCGTAGTAGGAGAGCAGCAGGTTCTGCCATGGCCCGTGAAGCAAGAGGCCGTCGTCGGCTCGAGCGTGCGCGTTGAGGTACTCTGTCTTGGCGCGGAAGCTCTCGCCTGATCGGGAGTAGATGGCTGGATAAGCCTGAACGTCCACGAAGAAGAGCCCGCCCAGCAATCCCAGGGGCACGAGGGAAGCGGCAAGCGCGCGCAGGCGCGCATCCACTCCAGCGCGAAGCCGGTCCTTCAGGAAGGTGAAGAGCTCTTCCAGCCCCACAGCCATGGCCAGGATGGAGGCTGGGAGGGCCGGGGTCAGATAGCGGCCACTGACCCGTTCGGGCAGGGCCAGCACAGCAATGATAGGCACACCCAGCAACAGGCCTCGCAGCAAGCCATCGCGGCCTGGCCTGCGGGCAGGCGATGGCTCTCGCTGCTTGAAGGGCAGCAGGCCGAGGGCTGTCACGATCAGGCCTAAGCCCAGATGGTACCAATTGGGATGCTGTGTCGTTCCCAGGTAGAGCCCGTTGAGCCCGCGGGCCAGTGCCTGCCAACGCACCGCAGACGCCGCCCCTCGGTTCCACACAGAGATCAGCGTCGCCCACAGGCCCGGAGAGAGAACGGCCCAGAGCACCATGGCCCCGCCCAGCGCGGCATGAATGGCCAGCCACGGGGGCAGCAGGCGCCGGTGCCGCCGCCACGTGAGGAGTACATACAGGTCCTCAGCTAAGAGGACAAACGCCATGAAGTAGTGGGTGAACATCCCCAGACCAGTTACCAGCCAGAAGAGCCCCCACGCTGCCCATACGTCACGCGGGGTCGTCAGGCGCCGTCTCAGGTCGCTGAACAGAGCCCTCAGAGATTGTGGGGGAGACGACCGGCTCTGTTTCTGCTCGGGTGCGGGTTCACGCCCCAACAGGGCCACGAAGGCGTGGATAGACAGCAGCGTCCACAGGGTCAGCAGCCCGTACATCCGCGCGTCGCGTGAGATCCGAATGTGGAACGGGGAAACCGCCAGGAGCAGGGTGCCCAAGAGCGCCAGAGGTTGACGGGCTGACCGCTTCAACACCCAGTAGATCGCTGCGACTGTCACCATGCCGACAACGACCGATAGAAAACGAATGGCAAACTCGCTCCTCCCTGCCAACGGCATCCACAGGGACAGCAGCGCGTAGTAGAGCGGAGGGTGCTCACGGATGGCCCCGCGCACGTACGTCAGCAGCTCCAGGGGGCCGCGGTTGGCGATGAAGAAGCTCGCCACCTCATCAAATCTCAGTTCCTGCTCTCCCAGCGCGCGGGTGCGCAGCGCGAAAGCCAGGAGCAGTAGCCCCAACAGGGCCCAGCGTGCCAGAGGCGATAGGCGACGTCCCTCGGCCCGCAGTTGCTCCCCAAGGCCTTGTCCCTCACAACCCAGGAGCTTCTTCATGGCAAGACCTCGACCTCCGTCAGCGGCACTGCATCCATCGCCAGTCGTTCACCCTCCATGTTGAAGGCCGGCAGCCTTTCACCCGTCTCCAGCAGGTACATGCCGGCGACCAACGGGTAGCGGCCCTGGGGAAGGTCGCTGGGCACCAGGAGGGTATGCGTGTCGGTTACTGCCTCTCCTGCGTCCCAATAGGAAGTTGGGTACGTGCCATCCCGCGGCTGCCCGTCGTCCTGCGCGTAGGGGGAGAAGGAAGGGTCAGCGAGGTGGACGAAAACGGTGTAATTCTCAGTCAGCGACGACCGCGCTTGCCAGTACAGAGTGACGTCAATCGTCTGCCCTGCGGTGACCTTGGGGTCCCCACCATCTATCTCGTAACCAAGCAGGGTTACAGCTGCATTGTGGGCGTCGCACCGCAGGTCGGCATGCACGCGGTTCGGGGCCTCCACGGCCGGCTGCTCCTCGGGCACGATCTCGATCTTTCCCAGGGTGACCAGCTCGATGGATGAGCCGTCAGCACGGTGGGCTGGAAGGCGGTCGCCGGTCTCCGGGTCATACCAGCCGATTTCGACATCGTAGACGGCGGGAGTTGGTGCCCATTCCGCCACGGGGACGCGCATGACGTCGCAGAAGGCATCGCCGGGCGTCCACTGGCTGGTCGGGAAGCGCCCCAGTCCAGGGTGGGTGTCCCGGGCGCCGACGATACTCTCGTTCGGGCCGAGAAGGTGGGTGAAGTAAGCGTAGTTCTCTTCTGTCGGTGCACTGGCCTTCCAGCAGAGCGTCACGGAGATCTCCTCTCCCGGGCTCGCGCTCTGAGGCGATTCGGTCCTTGGTTCCAGGTTAAAGCCGACGAGTCGCACCGTATCGCCGAAGCGGATGTTCGTCGGGGTCGTGCGGGAGGCGACCTCCTCGTCGGAGAGCAGCGGGGGTCGGGCGTAGGCGGGTCTGATAGCGACGAAGGGGGAGACGACGGCGGCTGTCGCCACGCAGAGCAGCCCAACGCCGAGCACGACCAGACCGCTGCGTGGGACAGATCGGCCAGCATCTGCAGTCCGAGGTAACCGGGGATAAACAAAATCCCTGTGCAGGATGTAGGACGAGAGCCGGTTCAAGCCCCAGGTCATCAGCACGGCGATGGCCCCGATGGCAGGAAAGAGCAGCCGGCCCAAAGCGGCTTCGACCAGCTGCATCCACCGTAGGAGGGCAGCGAACACCACCAGAATCCAGAGCGTCAACAGCGCCAGGGACCAGGCGCGAGGCCCGGGGCGCCCTCCAGCTTGCCACACTCGCAGCCCCCACGTGAGCAGCCCGACCAGGGCGAGACGTGCTAGAAGCCGAACCATAACATAGAAGGCCCGGGGCAGGTGGACGTTGCCCCAGCCGAAGGCAGCCCAGAATGAGAGTTCGATGCTGGGAAGCTGCGCCCATATCTGCGCTGGGGACAGTGGCTCCTCGTGAGCCCACCAGGTCTCCAAGTGGGTCCCCAGGCCAAATGGGTCGCCGTACAGCACGGCATTGCGCCCATACCACCAGCCGCTGACAGCCAAGACGAGCGCCACGAACAGGGAACAGTGGACGATGAACCGCGTGAAGCGGCGAGCCCGTCGATCCCCGGGTTCCACGCAGGTTTCGGACCCCTCTGGGTCGTCGATGAGCCAGGTGCGGAAACCGATGACGAGGATGGCGAATGGCAAGAGGGCGAGGGCGCTGACCTTGGAAAGGGTGGCCAGGCCCACTGCTCCGCCCAGTATCACGAGCCTACGAAGTGTGTATCCGCGCCGTAGCCCGCGCACAAGCAGCCAGAGGGCCATCGTGGAAAAGGCGCTGATCGCCGCGTCGTTGTTGACAGCGGAGCTGATGAACAGGAATTGTGGGTTGAGGGCCACCCACGCTGTGGCGAAGACGGCCAGGGTGGGACGTTCTTGGAAGACCTCCCGCGCCAGTAGGTACGAGAACGCGACCGTGAGCGCGCCAAACACGAGGTTCACCAGCCGCGCCAGGTGCACGGCCAGCGCGGTGTCCCGCCAAGGGAAGGCCTCGGCCCCCTCCCTCTGGTGGAAGAACAAGTTCTTGTTGTCGTTGACCCTGCCAGCGGAGGGATAGCCCCAGTGCGGATTCCGGTCGAGGAAGGACGCTGTCGAGGCGTCCGTCCAGGCCGTCGCCAGCGCCGCTGTGGCGTAGTAGAGCGGGGGCTGGGAGCTCTCCTGCCCCACGGCAGACTCGGTGTCCCAGGGCGGAAGCTGACGCTCTCTGACCAGATAGCGCACGTAAGCGTAGTGCCACATCTCATCCGGGGCTTCCAGGATTGGCACGCTGATGGAGTAGACGGTGGCCAGAAGGAGATAGACCACGATGAGCAGGCTCAGAGCGGAGGTAGAAGGTAACCTTAGGCTACTCGGCTTCCTGATGAATGTCTGGGCGATGCCCTGATCGGTCTCCTGATCTCTCATCGCGCTGTCTCCACCTCGACCTTGGTCAACTTGACCACGTCGTCGGGAAGTGGGTCGTGGCTCTTATCGAAGGCCGGAAGCCGCTCCAGGCTGGGCAGCCAGTATGCCCCCACATGGAGCTCTTTATGCTCCAAGGTCGCTCCTGACTCTGGCTCCAAGCGGTGTTCCTGCATGATGATGTCACCCGGTGCCCACCCCTCGACCGGGACGTCCAGTGCGTCGCCAATCGCTATCGGTTGTCCCTCGGGATTAACGAGGTGGGCCATCAGGGACAGCGGGCGAGTGGGCTGCGCCAGCACGCGCCAGTAGGTCCTTAGGCGAACGCCGCGCTGCGAACCGTTGGCTGTCGATCCATCCGTTTCGTGGCCCAGGAGGACCAGTGTACGACCAAAGCGGGTCGGAAGAGGCGGCGCTGTCGGAAGCGTATTGAGGTGCGTTTCGAGAGCTTTGGGGCTGTTCCAGCGGTATACGGTAAAGAGGAGCTTCCCGTCGTAGTTCTCCTGCTCGTACATAGTGCGCCAGGAACCTGCGGGCGGCACGACGTCGACTGTCTCGTCGGTGGCGGGCACGACGAACCAGGCTGGCTCACCCGCGCCAGCGAACACCCAGCTGCTGCGGCAGTCGAAGGCGACGGAGCGCAGATCGTCGCGCCCAACCTGGCGCGCTAACGTCTCGCTGTCCAGGGGCGCCCCCGGCGCGCGACATATCCCCACCCACGTCGGCGGGGCCGTATCCGGCTCGACCTGGTAGACGTTGATCGAATGACCAATGCTGGTGATGGGGTCCTGGTGGTTGAACCAGTCCAGCACGCTAGGGTTCTCGATGAGGAATTGTCCGCTCAGATTCGTGACGCTGATCGCGTAGATGGCCGGCTCTGGTGCAAAGGGCGTGAAGCTCTCGACCTCTCCAATGGAGTAGTGGGAGGGCAGCGGCTCATAGCGGATGTCGTAGGCCGCTGGATCCACGTTGCCGAAGTAGCTCAGATGCACCTTTTCGATGTCGTGCTCCTCCAGAAAGTCCCCAAGCTGTTTAAGCCCTTGTCCCCAGTCGAGATTGGAGTCCGTCAGGTAACGATGTCCTCCGCTCGGACCTCCGACCAGGACGTTGAAGTAGGCCAGGTAGTCTGGATAGATGCCGAGTGTGCCCACGACCAACCAGATTGCGAGCCCTCCTCCTACTGCGGCCACAGGCACTCGGCGCCGGGAACCGATGACGTCACGGGGCAGTTCTGCCAGGGCAGAGAGCAGAAGGATGAGAAACGGGACCACGGGTAGGATGTGACGATACCCGATGTTCAACGAAGAGAACATGGCCGCCGCCACGAACAGAGCTGCTGGCAGGGATCCCGTGAGCCAGGCCCACCAGCGGTTCTCCCTCAGCAGCCATACTGTGCCCACCAGGGCGCCGATCAGGATCGGCAGCGGGGTCTTGATGGTCAGGGCGATCGGGAAGTACGCGCGCCAGCCCCCTCCCGACCGCTCCCCCATCAGGAAGGCCGGGTGTCCTCTTCCTGTTCCGTGCTCCCCCACGTGGAGCACGGTCCTCACGTAGTTCGGGAGGGGTAGCGCGGGCCATCCTTGAGCCCAGGGCCCGATCTCGAACCCGTAGAGGAGCCAGACGACGATCAAAGCCAGTAGCCACGTGAGGGCCAACCAGGCCACGCTGGAGGAGAGATGACGGAGCCAGAGCCTGAAGGACTCGGGGCTCTTCGAGAGGAGCGGCCCGAACGCGACACGCCGACAGATCAGCAGCAAGACGAACACCGGGCCGAGCAGCAGAGCCGATGCCTTGGATCCCAGCGCCAGGCCCAGCGACAGACCCGCCGCGATGCATGTCCCCATCGTGGGGCGCACGATCAGGCGCTGGAAGGTGTAGACTGCTAGGAAGAGGAAGCACGTGAGCACCAGGTCTGTCGTCACCAGGCGTCCATGAGCCAGGATGTTGGGGGAGAACGTGTAGACGAAGAGAGCGATCAGGCTGCCGAGGGCTCCGTGGCGCTCTCCCGCCCAGCGGTAGAGGATCACCCCCAACAGCAGTGTGAGTTCCATCACCATAACGCGCAGGGGGAAGATTAAAGCGTCCCAGGGACGGTCGAGAGCGCGGATAACGCCGCGGGCCATCTCCACGTGGTCATTCGACCGGGGGAGCTCCTGAGGCGCCGGGCGCTCGGGCAAGGCCCAGAACAGGGGGCCGAGCAGTCGATAGAGAAGCGGGGGGTGTCCTGCCTGCATGTCCCAGTTCCCGGTCGCCGTCACGTAGTAGGCCCGCGCCGTGTGGAGCGGCTCGTCGAAGACCGGGGACTTGACCGTCGAGCTGGTTGCGAGCTGAGCGAAGAGCACCAACAGCAGACCAACGGCAAGCCAGTGGCATCGCTCGCGCGTCAGGGAGTGTGTCCAGCAGGTCATTGCAGATCCATTCGCGCGAGCGATATTGCATCTTCGGGTAAGCGCGTGCCGGCGCTGTCCGCTGCGAGCAATCGATTGCCGCTATCGGGCAGGTACATTCCCGTCAGTAGCTGGTAGCTGCCGGGGGGTAAGCTCTCAGGGATTTGCAGAGTATGTTCATCGACGATCACTTCACCAGTCTTCCAGAAGGGGGTTGGGTAGGATCCGTTCCGTGGTTTGCTATCGTCTTGGGTGCAGGGGACAGCACCGGCACGAGCAAGGTGAACGAAGACCGTGTGGTCGTGCTTCATAGAGGTTTGGGCTTCCCAGAAGAGAGTCACGGTCAGGGGCTCCGACCTCTGAATCCTGGGCTGAGAAAGACTATAGCCCAATAGCTTCGCTCGATCCCCTAGATTGGCATCTATCCTGTGAGGTATTGGTGCTGTCAGTGGCGTCTCAGAAACAAGCCTGATTCGATCCAATATGACCAGATCCATTGGACTGCCGTCCGAATCATAGGCTGGCAGGCGTCTGTCGGTATCGGGCTCATAGTAGCCAATCTCCACGTCATAGACTGCTGGCACTGGCGCGTCTTTCTCCGCGGGCACACGCACGACATCACAAAAAGCATCACCGGGCGTCCATTGGGTAGTGGGGAAGCGACCCAGGCCGGGGTAGGTATTGCGAGCGCCAACAATGCTGTTGTTTGGACCAAGGAGGTGGACGAAATAGGCGTATTCCATCTCTGTCGGTGCCAAGGCTTCCCAGCACAGCGTGATGGCGATCTCCTTCCCAGGATGTGTACTGTGCCGACCCAGTTGGAAGCCTATCAGGTGTACGCTGTCGCCAAACCGGATGTCGGTGCTTTGCATCCGTGCAGCGATTTCTTGCTGGGAGAGAAGGGCCGGACGAGCATAAGCAGGGCGGATAGCCAGGCAAGGGGCAACAGCAGCAGTGCAGAAGAGGATGACGACCAATGCAGTGAGCACAGAGTTAAGGATAAGAGGCCGGGAAGTTAAAGCAACGCCAGCCAACTGTAGAACATAAGAAATCGACTGAGTCAATCCCCAGATCATCAAGACCGTCACCGCTCCAATGGCAGGGAAGAGTAGTCGTCCCAGTGCTGCTTTAACAAGCTGCATCCATTGCAAGAGAGCGGCAAGGAAGACCCTACAGCTGAATGCTGAAGAGGTAAGCTGCCATGCGCGCGCTCCAGGTCGTTTCCGTAGTTGCCAGGCTTGAACGACCCAGACCACGAGACCGACGAAAGCGAGAGCCACGAGAGACGTTGTGAAAGCGTAGAACACTGCGGGCAAGTGGATGTTTCCCATTCCAAAGGCGGCCCAGAAGGTCAATGCAACGCCACATAACTGGTTCCATAAGCGAGACAACGGCAGAGGTTCCTCGTACCTCCACCAGGTTTCAAAGTGAGCCTGGAAACCGAGCGGGTCTTGATAGAGAAGGCCATTGCGCGCGTACCACCATCCGCAAACGGCCGAAGCCGTCACGAGAGTAACGGCCGAGCGTTTGACTAGCGATCTCAGACGGTGAGAAGCGGATGGCTTAAATGCTTCCCCCCAGGTGTGAACCCCAATAGCAACGAGCGTCAATGGCAAGAGGGCCAAAGCACTAGCTTTGGAAAGCGTAGCCAAGCCGATCAAGGCACCCAGCAGAGCAGTCCGACTCAATGGTATCCTCGTCGTATCCCGCCTATCAGCAGCCACACCCCGCGCCAGGGGAACTCCTCAAACCCGGAATGGAGAAAGACATTCTTGTTGTCATTGACCGTGCCGGGAGCCTGGTAATTGTTGTAGTACCTATTGGGCTGCAATGGCGGAAACGCACTGTGATCTCCCCAGGCCGTGCCCAGCGCGGCAACTGTGTAATGGAGCGGTGGTTGAGAGGCCTCATGTTCCGCTAAGGAGTCCTCTCCTCGAAGCGGCAGATGATGTTCCGAGGCCAAGTATCGAATGTAGCCATAATGCTGTCGCTCATCGGGAGCCTCGAAGATAGGCACCATAACCGAATACAGACCACCCAGCAGAAGGTATGCTGCGATGATTGTCGACAATGAATGAACGCACATGTTACTCATTGATTCATTCTGTTGAGATAGTGCCATCGAAATCTCAGGCCTTGAGGAGATATCGCTCTCTCTTTGTGATCACTTCAGGCCCTTGTACGCCTTCTCAAGCCTCTCTTGCCCAGTTAAGGGCTTTTGGTCAGCCGGAATCCTGCTCTGGCTAACGCTAGGAAGGCAATCTCTGTGTCTGCACCATTCGTAGATCATCATTCGCATCCAATCAGAAAGCAACAACAGCTCCAGTGATGTAGTATAATGGCGGCTGATGAGTTTCATCATCCGTTTCAGCGGGCTGTTCTCGCGGAAGCCTATGCTCGTGAGCAATGTACTCAATGTACGGATGGTATCACCATTCGTCGAAGCTCTATTCGCTCTCTTCCACCCGAAGGTGTTCCAAAGGCAATTTACCCTCCGGCAAGGGCTGTCCTCGGACAACGACGGGCGACCGTTGCCCCCCGGGCTGGTAGAATCCGACGTAAAGGGGATAAGCTCCCGGTGCTAGTCTCGGAGGCAATCTCAGTGTATGCCGATCGATGATGACCTCGCCTTCCCGCCAAGTTGTGGTGGGACGTAACCACTCTCCTGGTATTCCATCTGCCTGAGCCACCGGCTTCCCTGTTTCATCGGTGAGATGGATGAACACGGAGTACGATTTGTCCAATGATGTCCTGACCTTCCAATAGAGGGTGATGGTGACTTCCTCTCCGGGACTGGAGCGGCCTGTCAAGTCGTACCCGAGTAGCTCTGCAGCTCTGCCAAACTCCCCATCTACTTCGTGCTGCATAGCCGGTGGTTCATTGAGCCGTGACCAGGGTAATACTCTTACCTTTCCCATCACGATCCATTCCCGCGAACGCAGACCCCAGGGCCGTCGACCTAGCAGTGGATCCTGTGTCTCAGAGTCAGTCAGACGGATCGCCAATCTGTACTGCCCACCCTCCGTGTCGGGTGGCAGAGGGATGGTGAATTCCCCCTGGATCAAGTCACCGCTTCGCCACATTGATGTAGGAAATGAGGTGTTGAGGGGAGAAAGAGGTATCTCGGTTACCAGTTCACCATCGCTGCCTAGCAAGCGGAGTTGCACTTCATAGTCGACTGAAGGGGATGCCTTTGCCCTCCAATGGAGCCAAACTGGCAAGTAATGACCTGGGCGCGGCGAGGCCTTTGGTAGGTCGTAGCCCAGAAGGCCTATCTGCCCACCGAAAGAGATGGCCTCCCGATGTTGCATTGCGATCTCCTCAGGCCTATACGGTTCCAATGGGCGAGTAACAGAGACACAGTCTAGGGAACCCATGGTCTCACCAGCAACAGCCACAGCCTCACCGCTTTCCTTATCCACTACCTGGAGATTCACCCGGTAGGGAAGCGGTGGCAGATCGGGTGGTATATCAAACTCCAAATCTTGGACAATTATGCTTCCGACTGGCCAGGCGGTGGTAGGGAACTCCGATCTGATGCCAAGAGAAGTCACTGGGAGCCCATGCATCAGTGAGAGCATTGTTTCCTGACGTTCCAGCACCGTCTCCCCATCATTGTCTATCAGCTGCACCTTGAGACGGGAAGGGCATGTCTGTGGGTGTTCGCTGATCCAGAAGAGGCTCAATCTCGCTTCACGGCCAACGACCGGGAATGGTTGCCAAGTGTAGCCTAGCAACCGCAAACCATTATCCCAGCGTAGGGAGGATGTACTTACGTTCGACACAAGCTCAGGCGGAGGCGTACCGGCTGGATAGACTATCCCCCGCCAGTGACGTCTTTCGGCATCATAGTGCATAATGCTTATGTCGTCTCCAAACACTTTCAGAATCTGTTGGGGGGTGGCCCCGTGACCAACTGCCCACACCCGGGCGTAGTCATCTGGTCTGAATTGACTAGGAGGGATGATTGGCCGGCTCAGGTTTGACTGGATATCGAGCAGCGATTGCGGGTCAACTAGATCTGCGTAGTCGATCCCAACGGCTACAGGATGGAGTGTATCACCTTGCTGCCATCCTCCGACGGCGGCTGCCTCGCCTCGATAGTGGTAACGGAACGGTGTCCAGGTCCAATACGGTGCCACGAAGAGGATATCTTCAGGACCTAGCTTCCCTTCTAGGGCGGCAACGGCGTCAGGGACGGTGGACTTGTAACGGTCGAAGTAGTGTGGGTAGAGATTCGCAGCAGCACCTCCCATCAGGCTGAGACACGTGACCCAACGCAATAGTCGAGGACGAAGGGAGCTGACCCCGGCGCCAATCAACAACGCAAAGCACCCCAGCGCCATCTGGAATCCTCTGATCTGCCACACGGCCTTTTGCATGAGAGCTGAATAGCCATAGACAAACACGACAGGGAACGCGGAACAGGTTCCTAGAAGCAGAGCTTTACACCCTTTGGAGAAGGCCAAGGAAGTGTTTTCTGCATTGCTTTCTGTGCCATTTGCTAGCAAACCCAACAGCGCCAGTGCCCAAGTGGCTGCAGCGGATGGGCCGGCTGTCCTCCTTATCAATTGCCCTGGTGTGAGGCCGGGTGTAGAGAAACCCATAAACCCCGATCCAAAAGCCTCGAAGAAGTCCACTATGTTGGACAACTTGGCGATCTCTGTTGAACCTACGGACATCTGCATTTGCGTGACGAGAGCCGGAATCATCGGGCCATAAGATACAACGAATACGGCTAAGCTCAACGCTGATCCCCAGAGCAACCTGTTCTCTCTCTGCCATAGTAGCACGATCACGCCCCACACTGCTTGGGCTGCCACGAGCAGGAGGCCATAGTTGTGGCTATGTGCTGTTGCGGCAGCCGTCAGACCAAACATAGTCCAGTTCACCGATTTGCCTTGATAGGCGCTTCGATAGAGAAAGAGCGTGGATGCGGTGCCGAACAAGGCGAGTGGCGCGTACATCCGTGCCTCTTGAGAATAGACTACATGAATAGGCGAGACGGCCAGCCACAGTGCTGCAAACATCCCTATCCGACGGCTACCAAGAATCTGTCTGCCAGCTGTGTAGGTGAGGGCTACAGTCAGCGTTCCCATCAATGCGGAGGGGAGGCGAACCAGCAGTGCCCCGTCACCCAGCAGATGCACTACGGGGTAGAGAATGAACCAATAGAGAGCTGGATGATTATCACGGTAAATCCATCCCGCCACTTCAGGTATGGTGTGCCGGGCCACAGCAACGCTGTAGACCTCGTCACACCACAATGGCTGATCACCAAGATGGAACACGCGGAGTCCAAAAGCCGTCAGAAGGATCAGCAACACGTACAGAGAAATGCCGTCAAGTCCATCAATGCGACATAGGTCTGATCCGCCCAGGCATTGTGTAAAGGTGTCCTTGAGACAATCAAGAACACTCAAGAACAAGCCGGAGCGGCCAGGTCTTCTAGTGCTACAACAGATGTTAGGTTCTTCCAATTCTGCGTCTTCCTCTTGGCCGACGGTTTCGAGTGAGATTGTGAGTCAGCTGGATCCACTCACTTGATTGCTGCCTAGAGTGGTCAACTGGCTTGCCCGATGTAGTACCATCGGCTCTTCGGAT
This sequence comes from uncultured Anaerolineales bacterium, assembly GCA_964575455.1. GTDB lineage: Bacteria > Chloroflexota > Anaerolineae > B4-G1 > B4-G1 > SKLM01. Next base: position 66,180 of record CAZNRX010000003.1, read on the forward strand.
GTAGTTGGGCACTCTGAACGGGCCTTCGAACTAAGACTTCGCGCACAAAACGCGCCGTTCGCTCGGGACCAGACTGGATTATAACAAGCGCCAGTCCCTGAGGCAAGATTCCGTGCTTGTGGAAAGCGAAGCAGTCCTAGAGTCCTTTGAGAGACCACTACAGGGTGGGAACCCCGAGAAACGACCTCTTCAGCACTGTCGACTTGAATCCAATGGACTCACCATCTCGGCTGTCTGTGCGTAATATCCGGCCACTCTCGATGCATGGGTAGAGGCCGTCTACTGCCCGCTGACCTCGGTCATCTCCGGGCCTTTGAGCAAGATATGCCCTTCTGGTATGCCCCTTCCATCCTCACCGTGGACCGACAGGCGCTCCCTGGTCGACGGGTCGTACATGCCAGTCACCAGCGCATACTGGCCTGGCTGGGCACGGGCCGGCACCTTCAGGCGATACCGAGCCACCACGATCTCCCCCGGACGCCACGACGACGGTGGATGGCGGCCGTCCCGTGGTTGGCCATCCCGTTGCTCCATGATGTTGCCGTCCTGCAATATCAGGTGGGTGAAGACCTTGTAGTCACGCCGCACCCTCGCGCGGCAGCGCCAAGCTCCAGCGCCTTTGCCGATAGCCTGATCCATTTGCGCGTCATAGACGCCTGCCATGACGTCAGACCTGCCCGGTGGCAGGTCCCACGGAAGGGGAACGAGATAGCGCTCCAGGATGGGCATGTGCGCGGCATCCGCGAGCGACAACAAGCTGTCTAGCTGTGCCACCTTTCAGGCCTTGTTGATTCAGGATGTGAACGTACGCGGTCAGCTCTTGGTCCATGGAGCCCGTTCGACGCCAGTAGAGCGTCAAGCTGAGGGGATCGCCTGCTGTACGATCCCTTCCACGAGGGAAGTGGGCGTGCGTCAACACCAGATCGTCGTCGATGGGCTTAGCCGGATACTCGAAGCCTTCGGCCACCACCTGCGTGTCTGTGGCCACATCTTGTTGTCGGATCTGGACCGTATTGAGTGAGCTCAACGGTTCTGGACAACCCCCGAAAGCGGGCATTCAGTGTTGCTGGTCGGCTGGAAGGCCTGGAGAGAGGCAGTGGCACTGCCGCGTAGTCCAGCAACAGACCGACAGCGATCAGTCCGCACCAGATCCAGGCCGATGGCGGGCCCCGCCTGCCAACGCCGCAGCTCCGAAGCCTGTGAGAACGGTCAGGCTGAGCATCACGAGCACAGCGAGGCGCGCCAGAACGCGTATGGCCTCTATGAGGGGAACGTGGCGATAGAGCAGGGCGTACGGCAGTCCTTCCAGCAGCGCGGGCTGATCTCGTGTCAGATAGAGGTGGGGTCCCATCCTCCACCAGTTCCTGCGCCCCTTCAGCAGGCCCCACAGTGTGAGCGCTAGGCACACGAAGCCGGGGAACAGCGTGTGCTCGCGTGATTCCTGCACCGGGTGCAGTGCCCGAAGCCTTCCGGGCAAGCTGTCCGGATGGGCGGCAAGGTAGTCCCTTAACGCAGCGCCATTCTGCCCCTCCAGCTCCCTTGTTCCGACCACTTCGCTGGCCTGTGAGTAAGGGGGATAGAGAAGAACCAAAGCAGCCGCGGCAAGCAGGCCCGCGGCTCCCAATCGAACCCAAAGGGACCAGTCCTTAACGGGTCCTCCGTCTGCTGCATGTGGATCATCAGTCGTTCACCGTGTGAGGGCGTCCCTCGGATGTAGCATGGAAAGAGCAGGGGATGCGTGCCTCCTCGGCGTGGCGCCCACGGGCGCCCCTTTCCCCGAGGTGCCTTACCCCCGTGAGCCTACAACCCGGTTCTCTCCCGCAGCTGCCTCAGGTGCTCCAGCGCTTGCGTCACGCGCTCTTGGTTCTCTTGCCGGTTGAGCCACAAGTTGACCCCGCTCGGATGGGGTAGCGGCACGATTAACCGATCCTCGTCTCCGTCGATGACCGTGCCCACCACGTCGGTCAGCCGGACGGATCCAAGAAACCGCTGCGCCGCCATGCTGCCGACTGGCACGACGACCTCCGGTTGGACGAGGGTCAGCTCTTGCTCCAGAAATGGTCCACAGAGTCTCTGTTCGGCACGTGTAGGGGCGCGGTCGCCTTTCCCGTTGGGCGATCTGCCCGGATAGCATTTGGTGATGGCCGTCATGTAGTGGGTGGCGCGGAAGGATGCTTCGTCCCATCCGGCCTGTTCCAGCCAGTCGAAGAGCCGCTCCCCTGATGGACCATTGAACGGTCGACCGGTCTCGCACTCCGTCGAACCAGGTGCCTGTCCAACGATCATCAGACGCGCCGAAACGGGTCCAGAGAAGACCGCGCCAGGGGTGATGGAATGGCCCGCTTCCCTGCAGCGGCGGCAAGCTCGCATCTCGTCGTGAAGCTTGCTCAGTGCCTCTTCAGCGGCAAGCGGCTTACCCACAGCCGATGTCGGTGATTCTAAAGCTGATCACGCCGCTGGGAGCTTCCACGGTGACCACGTCCCCCACCCGGTGTCCCAGCAGCGTCTTTCCCATCGGCGACTTATGGGAGACCTTGCCGTTGATCGGATCTGCCTCGGCTGTGCCCACGATGCGGAAGGTCTCTGGCCTCTCCCTCCCCTCCTCAACCACCGTGACCCGGCATCCCAATGAGACCTCATCGGAGTTGTCCGTCTTCTCGATGATCTCAGCGTTTTGCAGCATCGACTCGATCTCACGGATCCGCCCCTCCAGGAAGGATTGCTCCTCCTTGGCGGCCTTGTAGTTGGCGTTCTCCGAGAGGTCGCCCTGCGCGATCGCCTTGCGCAGCCGTTCGGCCAGTGCAGGCCGTTTCACGTTGACCAGTTCGTCCAATTCTTCCCGCAATGCCTCCTCTCCCTCAGGCGTGAGGTAGATCTTCTTGGTCGACGATGAAGGCTGGGTCCCACGACTACGTGCACTCATAAATCGCTCCTCCTTGATGTTGGGGATAGACAGTATTCGAATCTACGGATCCATGTGCCTCGCCCGCACGGCAGGTGCGAGGCACCGCCACGCTCGCTCCAGGGGCTCACGTCAGCCTATCAGCTCATTCCACAGCGGTGGGCCTAGAATCAGCAGGCCGACGATGACGGCGACAATCGCTGCCAACACGACTGCTCCTGCCATCATATCCTTGACGATCTTTGCCAATGGATGGTACTCAGGACAGACCAGATCCACCAGCTTCTCTATCACCGTGTTGGTCATCTCGCTGACGAGCACGAGGCCGCTGGTCAGTGCCAGGATAGCCCATTGGTCAGCGGGGAGATTCAGCCATAGCCCCAAGACAGCCACAACGCCAGCGATCGTAAGATGGACGCGCATATTGCGCTGTGTGCGGAGTGTGTACCAAAGGCCGGCGAAGGCAACGCGGAAGGCCTCTATGATGTTCCGGCTCTTCATGCTTCGTCCGGAAGGTGCACCTCGACGTCCATGTCGGCAAGGACAGCCTGCTGGGCCTGCCACATACGAGTGCGATCAGGCTCCGTCTGATCATCGTACCCCAGCAGATGCAGGACGCCGTGGACCACCAGCAACTGTAGCTCTGCCAGCAGCTCATTCTCTGCTTCAACAGCCTGGGCCTCAGCACGGGGGAAGGAGATGATGACGTCTCCCAGATAGCGTGGGCTGACTCCATCGTCCCGATCGCCGGGCGCGTCGACAAACACGAACGCGTCCTCCTCCTTCGTCTGGCATGGAAAAGCCAGGACATCTGTGGGGGCATCTACCCCGCGATGGCGTCGGTTGAGCTCGTGCAGGGTCTTATCTGTGGTCACGACCACCACCAACTCGCACGGCTCCTCAAGGCCCTGATGCTGGAGGGTAGCCTCGGCAGCCTGCCGCAGTGGCTCGGGCTGTACCCGTGACCGATAGGGCGCCTCGATCTGGACATCTACAGTATGAAGGCTCATGGTTCTAAGCGTTCGCTGTCGACTCGGCAACCTGTTCTTCAGCCCCAGGCTGCTGTTCCTTCCCGGGATGGCGCTTATCCTGGTCCTTATCTCCGGCATCGGGTGACTGCGTCGACCCGGGGTACTTGATCCGCGGGTGGAACGTGCCTTTCAAGGCGGACGCGAAGACCCGTCGAATGACCTCAATGTCCTTCAGGGTCAGGCCAGATTCGTTCAACTGGCCATCATCGATGCGCTGATCGATGATGTGATCGACGATCTCCGCCACCACCTCACCGCTCTCCGGGCGAGCGGACCGTACCGCGGCCTCGCAGCCATCGGCCAGCATCACTAGAGCGGTCTCTTTGCTCTGAGGCTTGCGACCGGGATAGCGGAAGTCGTCCTCATTCACAAGCTCCTCATCCCCAGCTAGTTGCACCGCTTTGTGATAGAGGAAGCTCACTCGACTCACGCCATGGTGCTCTGGTATGAACGCCCGCACCTGGCTGGGGAGGCGATACCGCCGCGCCAGCTTGAGTCCATCGGTGACGTGTCCAACGATAACCTCGGCGCTCGTCTCGGGGTCCAATCGGTCGTGCGGATTCATCCCCTCGGCCTGATTCTCGGAGAAGAAGTAGGGGCGCGTGATCTTGCCTACGTCGTGATAGTAGGCCCCTACGCGCGTGAGCAGAGCGTTAGCGTCGATGCCCTCGGCAGCCTGCTCGGCCAGGTTAGCGACCATCAGGCTGTGATGGTACGTAGCTGGGGCCTCGCGCAGCATCCGCTGCAGGAGCGGGTGCTCCGGTCGGCTCAACTCGATGAGCCGCATGGTTGTGACGATGTCGAACAAGGGGCTAATCAAGAACAGAGCGCCCAGCGCCAGGCTGGACGAGAGCCCACCATTGACCACCCCGGCCAGTGTCGAGGCTGCCAGCTCGCTTGGCAGTGTGCCACCTTCGGTGAGATGGAAGATGGTCAACAGGCCTGCGTGCGTGAGAGCCACAAAGGCGCCGGCCCGAAACATCTCGCCGATTCGCTCGACCTGGTAGAGTGCCAGTGCCCCAATCAGGCCGCCCGCTGCAGCGTACATCGCCATGTCGAGGGAGCCATCTGCGATCACGCCAGTCATTGCACCCAGGAAGACGGCGGATGCCACCCCTGCATGCCTGCCTAGCGTTGCAGTGAGCAGCATGGCCAGCGCAGGGGCCGGGGCAAGATAGCGCAGCACCCCTCCGGACGGCACCATGAGCCCGGAACCGAGAACAAAGACCGTGGTCAGTAGGACCAGAAGGAAAGGTCTTTGGCCCTTCCATACCACGTCGGGCTCGAATCGTGCCAAGTAGAGATAGAGCCCCGCAACGCTCAGGATTGACAGCGCCCCGGCGCCGACCAGATCGGTCCACTTGGTTCGCGGCTGACGCAGCCCAAACTGATCCAGCACCTCGATATCGAGCGCTGTGACACGATTTCCCTCGCGTACGATCACCCGGCCCTCCTCAAACCGACGGGCGACGGGGCCGACATTCTCGCGCGCCTCATTCTGGGCCTCGGCCGTGGCTTCAGGGTCGAGGAAGGAGTTTGAGATCACGAAGGCCTGGGTGAGCGCTGTGGCGACGGCGGACTCCTCGTCGGAAAGGTCGAGGCTGATCATCCTGGGTACGCGCCTACGCGCTTCCCCGATCTTCTCCTCGCGGATTTCCTGCCGCATGACCTCCCCAAGCACGGCCAGGGTCTCCAACTGGACGCGATCCCAGCTCTGATTGGACATAGTGAGCATCGTGTCAATCACGTCGGGCGTGAGGGAGGACAATTCGGGGACCGCCAGCACCCAGGCTCGCTTCTGAGCGGTCGACGCAAGCGGGTCAGCTCGAACCGACCCCAGATAGTCGAGCACCGCGCGGGCTCGCTCGAGTTGTTGGCGAGCCAGGTCACCCTGGGGGGACGTGTAGATGGGGTCAACCCTGGAGGCGGCTGCCCCGCGCTCCTCCTCCCGGCGAGTGGCGCTGTCGTACGCCAGGGTATAGGGTGCCCGGATTGTCTCGGGGGCGATATCCCCTACCTCCAGCATGACCTGCCCAATTGGCAGCAAGGGGCGAACGATCACCAGGGTCGTCACGCCCGCCAAGGCTGCGCCCAACAAGATCAGGCGCAGCCACGCCCACCAGCGGCGCTCGTCCCGGCGTGGTGCCGAGGACTGCGCTCCCGCTCTGGAAGCGAGGCGGCCTTGCCCATTATCTCCGTTATTACTGATGTCGTTGGTGCGCATAAGGTGTCCAGGTAGCAGCAAAAGGGAGCACCCAAGGCGCTCCCTCTGTTATGCTCGGGGACGGTCTCTATCCCCTATGACTCGCCTGCCAGCGAGTACCTATCGGCTGGTCAACAACTCGCGGACCACTTCGTTGACGATGTGGCCGTCTACTTGCCCTTTGAGTTTGGACATTAGCCGGCCCATGACCGGGCCCATGTCCTTCATACTTGTTGCGTTGATATCTTCGATGACCTGCCGAGCTTCGTCGACGATCTCTTCACGCGAAAGCTGCTCTGGCAGGTACTCCTCCAGGATCGCTAACTCTTCCTTCTCCTCAGCAAGCAGTTCAGGGCGATCTACTTGCTCCAGTTCGTCAATGGTCTCTTGTCGCTGCTTGGCCTGCTTCTGCAGGACGGCAATGACGTCTCTCTCGTCGAGCTCCGTCTCGCCAGACTGCCTGCCTTGCTCAATCTCAGCGTTGGTGATCTCAGCCAAGGCCATGCGGATGACGCGCTTACGTCGCTCGTCACCCGCGCGTAGCGCTTCTCTGAGATCCTGCTGCAACTGCTCTTTCAAATCCATCGGGATGCCCTTTATCCCTGGGGAGCGCCATAGGGCACGCCCCCTTGACTAGAAGCCACCCTGCTGGTCCTTCAACGTCTGCTGGCGGCTCTTGCGCAGCTTGGCCGCTCGTTTGCGCTTTCGGACCACGCTGGGCTTCTCAAAGAAGCGGCGACGTCGTGCCTCCCACAGTACGCGGTCGCTATGGACCTGCTTGTTGAAGCGCTTCAGTAGCGACTCGAACGATTCACCGTTTCTCAGCTCGACTTTGGTCATTTGTCCTCTCCTTAGAAGAAAATCTTACTGGCGTTCATTATAACTACTACCGATTGGTTGTCAAGCAGATGGGCCTGGCGAATGCCTGTCAATCAACCTGCGCCCAAGATAGATCAGCATCGTGGCCAGGCACGAAATGAGCAGCGCTGCCAGGGCCAGCCGTCCGATGGCACGCGCCGTTCCATTGCGAATCTGATGGCGCTCGTGGACGCGCCCATCTTCTTCTCTATCTAGAATCGCGATCGGTCTCAGATGAACGAGCCCCAAGACCTGCGCATTGACACCGTCGCTGTAGATAGAAGCTCGCCGTTGTACTCGCCTGGTGACGCGCACCAGTGGCACGAGCTCTCGCCCTTCGATTGGAAGTGGATCTCCCTCGACAAGCTCTGTTTGCCGAGGCCCCTTCTGCGTCCTGGCGCGTCGTCTATGCTCCTGATCGGTCATTGATCCTCCTTCCGAGAGTCCTGGGAGGCCAGCAGTTGCTCGACCAATGCTGTCTCCTCGTCTCGGGTGCTCACTGTTCCATTCAATCGTGCATCCCGCAGCGCTTTCAACAACTCGCCGAAGAGCGGCCCTGGTTCTAACCCCATGGCCTTCAGGGCGTCTCCCGTAAGCTCGGCCTCTACTGACTGCCAGTCTGTCTGGTAGCGGAAGAGGCGCTCCTGAATGAGGTCGTTGGGGATAGAGGGTGCTCCAGGCATGGAGGACATCCCTTTGCTGGCGGTCCAGACGACCGCCAGGACGCGGGCAGGATAGGGCTTGAGCAGATGATAGATGTCGCTCGTTCGTTCCAGTTCCGCGAGCTCAGGTAGTTGCTGCCGCAGGTCTTGCAGCAGCAGCAGGTTTTCCTCATCCTCCCGCTTCAGCTTGAGTCGTTTGCTCAGCACCTGCGTGGCTTGTTCGTCGAGCCGGTAGGCTAAGACAGCCAGATGGACGAAGAGCATATCCTCCGGTTCCAGCTCCCAGATGCCAGGGTCGAACTGCTCTCGCAAGACCTGGTACGTCGCCTTCAGCCAGTCGTCGCAGCGTAAGCCACGGTGAATGTGAGCTAGCGCCGCCAGCTCATCCAGGCGGCACAGCGCTCGCTCTGGTTCATCCTCGCGGAAGATCAGCTCCAGTTCGTGACGAATGCGATCGCCACTGACACGTTTCAGCAGCGGCAATGCGTCCTCGATAAGTTCCTCGCTGCGCGGATCGAGGTGAAAGTCCAGGCGGCTTTCAAGTCGTGCGGCCCGAAGAATCCGCGTGGGATCGTCGATGAAGCTGAGGCTGTGAAGCACTCGAATGATGCCCGCTTCCAGGTCTTCCTCGCCGCCATAGAAGTCGAGGAGCTCTCCCCAATGATCCGGGTCGAGCCGGATCGCAAGGGTGTTGATGGTGAAATCCCGTCGATGGAGATCCTGCTTGATCGAGCTTTGCGCCACCTGTGGCAGTGCGGTCGGGTGCGTGTAGAACTCGGTGCGGGCCGTGACGAAGTCGACGCTGGGGGGCAGCTCATCCTCCTGGGAGATAGCGTTGGTGACCTTTGCCCAGACCTCATTGGACAGAAGCCACTTGGCCGTGCCGAAGCGCCTGTGAGCGATCACCCGTCCGCCCAGCGTGTGAGCGAGCTCATCGGCCAGGGCAATGGCGTCTCCCTCAATCACCATATCCACGTCCACAATGGGTTGACCCAGCAGCAGGTCGCGCACCAGTCCTCCGACGAAGTAGGGCACAACGTCCATCGCGTGCGCCGTCCGCGAGATGCGACGTACCAGATTCAACACCGGGTCGGATAGCGCTTGCTCAAGGCGCGCCTCGATCCTCAAGTGGCGCGATGGCTCCTCTGGCATCCCCCAAAGCCTGATCAGGTCGGTGCGCGTGACGACCCCCACCACGTGCCCCCCCTCCACCACCGGAATCTGCCCCCATCCACTCTCGATCATGAGCTCCTGGAGGTACTCTACCGAGTCTCCCGGGCTCACGGTGACGTTGCCTGCGTCCATCACCTGAGTCACAGATGTATCGCTCATCTCGAACTGTTGCGCCCGGTCAACCGCGCGGCGGGTCACTAGGCCAACCACTCGGCTGTTCTCCACCACCGGATACCCCTCGTGGCCAGTGCGGCGCATGTGCTCAGCCGCGTCGCTGACCGTGTCCGCAGGCGACAGCACCTGCACGCCCAGCGACATCACCTCAGCGACGGTGACAGCCGGTTGGACCACGTCGGGAAGCATCTCCAGCAGTTCTTCCCGCACGTTTTCCAGCTGCCGGTCGTGGATCAGCGCGGCCGCCGCACGGGCGTGGCCGCCCCCACCGAAGTGCTTTGCCACGGCGGAGACGTCAATGTCACCGGTGGTGCTGCGGGCGACGAGTTGAATGCGTCCGTCGAGCGCGATGAACATGAACAGCGCTGAGGGTTCGAGCAGGTCACGCAGCTTGTGGGCCAGCGTCGACAGCCCCTTTGTGAAACCCGGTGCCCTTTCGGCGGCAACGATGATGGTGTGTCCGTCGATCTCGTAGGTTTCGCTCTCCTTCAACAAACGCTCGTAGAGACTGCGCTGCTCTGGCCCGAGCGGGTGATGCAGGAACTCGTTCACCAACTCCAACCGCGCCCCTTGCTCCATCAACCATGCTGCCGTCCGCACGTCGCGCACGGTCGTCGACTGGTACGATAGGGATCCGGTGTCCTCGTAGATACCGAGCAGCAGCAGTGTCGCCTCGAGCTCGGTGAGCTTCAGGAAGCGCGCTGAGATTTCCTCAATCAAGAGGGTGGTGGTGGACCCTATGGGCTCGCCAGAGAACGTCCAGTTTGGTGGTAGATCCCGGTCGAGCCTATGGTGGTCGATGATGTCGACCCTCAGGTCGGAGCCCATGCCCTTCAAGGTGGTCAGGCTCTGCGTATCGACCAGGATGGCGCGATCAATCGTCTCTCGTGGCAGCTCATCCGGGTGAACGAACGGCAGTTCGGCGCCATAAAGCTGCAGAAAGGCGCTTCCATTCCGATTGATGCGGCGAGGTAACACAGGTACAGCGGTGGGGAATAGCTTGCTGGCTCCCAGCAGGCTAGCGATGGCGTCGAAATCTGCATTCTCGTGGGTCAAGATCACTTCCACGCAGGGACTCCTCCTGTCTAGCCGCTCTCCCCCTCGAACTCGAGGGCTGCGCTCCCTTCGGTAGGGAACAGCCCCGCACAAAGCGCCAGGTGCTTTGCCACTGGATTATAGATGACCGTGGTGATAGGTCAAGCAAATCGCAAATACTGTTGACCAAGTGAGAAGGAGGACTATAATTCGATGGCGATTCAGCGATACAGCTCAATGGATGATCTCTTGGAGGTGGCAAGTATGAGAACAGTCGATCTTCGAAGTGACACCGTGACCAAGCCGACGCCCGCTATGCGCGAGGCGATGTGTCGAGCCGAGGTGGGTGATGATGTCTATGGGGAGGACCCCACCGTCAACAAACTGGAGGCGATGTCGGCGGAGAGGCTGGGGAAGGAGGCAGCTTTATTCGTCTGTAGTGGCACCATGGGGAATCTCGTGGCCATTCTCACGCATTGTGGACGCGGTGACGAGATCATACTGGGTGATCGCAGCCATACGTTCCTCTTCGAGCAGGGTGGTATGGCCGCCTTGGGTGGTGTCACGCCCTATCCTGTCCCCAACCAGGATGGCGGTACGCTGCGACTCGACGATATTGAGCGTGCTATCCGCCCGGACAACCCTCACTTTCCTCGCACACAGTTGGTCTGCCTGGAGAATACGCACAATATGTGTAACGGCTCGGCGGTTCCGGTCACCTATATGACAGAGGCAGCCGGGTTTGCCCATGATCGCGGGCTGAAGGTGCATCTGGACGGCGCTCGCGTCTTTAATGCCGCCATCGCCCTTAGCGTCGACGTCAAGGAGATCGTGCAGGATGTCGATTCCGTGATGTTCTGTCTCTCAAAAGGGCTGAGTGCGCCGGTGGGCTCAATGGTCTGCGGGAGCGCCGACTTCATCACAGAGGCCCGACGCGCGCGGAAGGTGGTGGGCGGCGGGATGCGGCAGGCAGGTATTATCGCTGCTGCTGGTGTTCTTGCCCTTGAACAGATGACGGATAGGCTGGAGGAGGATCATGCCCGAGCAAAGCGCTTGGCCGAGGGGTTAGCGAGTGCACCTGGCATAGAGGTCGCGCCGGTGACGACGAACATCCTCTATTTCCAGGTGTCCTGCGCCGCCGGGGAGGATGCGTCGAAAGCGCCGGAGAAGGTAGAATCAGAGCTGGGGGAGCAGGGCGTGTTGGTGAATAGCCGCGGCGGCGGGCGCTTCCGCGCGGTCACGCACTACGGAATTGATGACGCGGATATCGACAGGGCTATCGACGTGACCCTAGAGGTGGCTCAGGGATAGATGACGTCCCCGTGAACCGGATGGCCCCTCTGGCGTCAACACTGGCACAGCCGCACGCAGGGGGGCGAAACCCACCATCCCGCGTCAGTCACGCCCTGACATGACCATGCCCGGGAACCCGAGTGGCCTTAGACTTGAAGCGCTTTGCTCCCGGGCCTCGCGCAATTGCTGAGGCCCGGGAATCTGTTCCGCCGATCTAGGGGATGCAGAGGGTCTGTCCCACAAAGATCAGATTCAGGTTGGTGATGCCATTCGCCTCTGCTATCGCATACATGCTCACACCATAGTGTAGCGAGATGCGATAGAGATTATCCCCGCTCACTACCGAGTGATACCAGCGACAACTCGTGGGAGGCGTCCCGCCGTTAAACTGGCGCGGGCAAACCCGACCTGCCGGCAGAGACTTGGGCACGTTGGGAATCGCCAGAACGGCCCCGGGGTAGATCAGGTTCGGGTTCACGATGCCGTTCGTCGAGGCTATAGCCCATGGGTCGACGCCGTAGGCCCGTGCGATGCAGTAGAGGGTCTCTCCTGACTGCACGGTGTGATAACCCAGGATACCGCCCGGAGGGGGAGTCGGCGTGTCCGTTGGACTCTCGAACGTGGGCGCTGGAACTGAGGTTCGCGCCAGCGCGTAGCTAGCAGGCATCAGGCTGACAATGAGGATGACCAGACTGATCCAATATCGCGGGAGCTTCTGCAGTCGTTCTTTCATTGCTGTTCTCCTATTGTTACTTAACAACGATTTGAATGGGCCAACACACCTGCCGGTGCGCCAAGGGATGCCGCCTACCACCGTGGTCAAAGTCCGGCTGTGGAGCTTCCTTGTCAAAGATCCAGCTATTGGTCAGTCTGTTGAAGAGAAAAACGTCCAGCCTATCTTGTGATCTCGTAAGGGCGGTGTCAATCATAGCGCCGATACCGCAAATCATCCTCAGGAATGTGAGAAGATAGAACCGGAACCGATTGCTACGCATTCTAGCGCAGTAGTGACTTGTTGTCAAGTCACTATGGGATTTCCCGCGATCGCGGAAGTTGACAACGCCTGTTGCACGTGTTATACTGCCTAGCGTGGGCCGTTAGCTCAGTTGGTAGAGCAGGGGCCTTTTAAGCCCAGGGTCGCGGGTTCGATTCCTGCACGGCCCATACTTCTCGAACAATCGGCCCCAACGGGCCGATTTGACTTTGTTGGAGGGGGAATGGGACTGCCGATGTGGGTGTTTTGGATCGCGCTGGTGGCGATGGTCATCGGTCTGTTTGGTGTCCTGCTGCCGATTCTTCCCGACATCGTCTTCATCTGGTTTGTGATCCTTATCTACGCTGTCGCAGAGGGTTTCGCCGCTATCGATCCCATCACCTTCATCGTTCTCACCGCTTTGGGCGCACTGGGGTTTGGCGCTGAGTTCTTGATGAGCCAGGCTAGCGCCAAGGCCAGTGGTGCATCCAACTGGTCTTTGCTGGCGGGGATGGTGCTGGGCGTGCTGGGGGCCGCGGTCGGTTTCATCTTCCTCGGTATCGGGGCTGTCCCCGGGGCTTTCCTCGGTGCTATTGCCGGTCTCGTTCTGGTCGAGTGGTATCAGCGTAGAGACTGGCACAAGACCCTTAAGGTGGTCGGCGGCTGGCTGGTCGGCTATTTCCTCTCTGTTGGCGTGCAGTTTTCCATCGGCGTGACGATGATTCTCATATTCGCCTGGCAGGTGCTGGCCTGGCGTTGACCGTGATCCTGCTTCTGGCGCCACGGCTGCCGCACGCGTGAAAGCTCCTATGTTTGAACAGCTTAGCTTCTTTGCCTCCACCTACTCTGAGCCGTACACTGTGAGCCAGCTCACGGCTCACATCCGCCGGCTCATCGCCGACGATTCTGCATTGGGCGATCTCTGGTTGGAGGCGGAGGTCTCCAACTTCACCAGAGCCTCTTCCGGTCACTGTTACTTCACGCTCAAGGACGCTGGAGCACAAATAAGATGCGTGATGTGGCGCAGCGACGCCAATCGACAGAGCTACCTGCCAGCGGATGGGGATCAGGTGCTGAGCCATGGCCGCGTCGGTGTCTACGAGGCCCGGGGCCTCTACCAGCTATACGTCGATCAGATTCGCCCAGCCGGGGTGGGGGATCTCTATCTCCAGTTTGAGCGCCTTAAGGCTCGACTGGAGGAGGAGGGTCTATTCGCACCCGAACGGAAGCGCTCACTTCCTCCCTTTCCCCGCTGCATTGGCGTCGTCACTTCTCCCAAGGCCGCTGCGCTGCGCGACATATTGAACGTCTTGCGTCGCCGTTTTCCGTTGACGAACGTCCTGCTCTCACCGACCCTGGTGCAGGGGGAGGCAGCACCTCCCCAGATCGTGGACGCGATCAACCGGCTCAATGAGCGAGAAGACGTCGACGTCATCGTCGTGTCGCGAGGCGGTGGCAGCCTGGAGGAGCTCTGGGCCTTCAACGACGAACGGGTGGCGCGGGCCGTTGCCGCCTCGCGCATTCCTGTGATATGTGGCGTGGGCCATGAGACTGACTTCTCGCTGGCCGACTTCGCTGCTGATCGACGTGCGCCGACACCGTCGGCGGCGGCCGAGCTGGCGGTGCCCGATCAAGCGGAGATCGACAAACGACTTGAGGACTTGACCGCCGCTTTGACCGGCGCACTGCGTGGCGGTGTTGAGGAGCGGCGATGGCGTTTGACTGACCACGTTCGGGCGCTGAAGCACCTATCTCCTATGACTAAGCTGGTGCAGGCACGTCAGCGAATCGACGACTTGATGCGCCGAGCTGAGAAGGCCGCTAACCACGAGCTTGGCCTGCGCCGCGAACGGCTGGATGGGTTGGTCGGGCGGTTGATGGGAGTCAGCCCAATAGGCACGCTGGAGAGGGGATACGCCATTGTCCGGAGTCGCAAGACTGATGCCGTCGTCCGGTCTGTGGAGCAGGTCACACCGGGTGATGGGCTCGACATCCGCGTCGCCGATGGCGAGTTCGAGGCAGAGGCTGTATGACAGCAGCCTCGCTGCGATCTGCGCGTGCGTGGCTGGCGGGCCTGAGGGCGGCAGAGATGAGCCGATCGCGCCATTTGAGGCATTGAGGACGACAAGGAGGAAGCTGTGTCTGAAGTTGTTGTTGGGACCGTCTATTTCGAGAGACCTGGCCCAGAGAACACGGCACGAACGCTGGAGATCGCCGCTCAACGAGCCCATGAGATTGACATCGATACGATCCTGGTGGCCAGTACGCGGGGATGGACCGGTGCTCAGGCTGCTGAGCTGTTCCAGGCTTGCGATCTGATCGTCGTCTCCCACTCCACTGGCTTTGCCGAGCCCAACGTGCAGCAGCTGACGGAGGAGAATCGAGCAGTTATCGAGACCGCTGGTGCCACGATCCTCACCTGCCAGCACGCCTTCGGCGGGGTCAACCGAGCCGTGCGCAAGAAGCTCGGCACTTATCTCACCGACGAGATCGTCGCCTACACCCTTCGCACCTTTGGTGAGGGCATGAAGGTTTGTGTCGAGATCTCCTTGATGGCGGCTGACGCCGGTCTAGTGTCGGCTGGCGATCCCTGCATCGCCGTCGCCGGTACCGGTAGGGGGGCCGATACCTCCCTTCTCCTGAAACCGGTCAATGCACAGCAGTTCTTCGATCTCCGAGTCATGGAGATTCTGGCCAAGCCCCGCCTTCCGTGAAGGAGAAGTGTACCAATGGGTGACGTCGAAGAGATGACGTTTGAGGAAGCGCTCGCCGAGCTGGAGCAGATCGTCAGCAGACTAGAGGCTGACCAGCTTGCGCTGGAGGACAGCTTGACGCTTTTCGAGCGGGGGCAGGCGTTGGCTGCAGCCTGCAGCCGGAAGCTAGAGGAAGCAGAGCTCAAGATCGAGCAGATAACGCCGGAGGGCGACAGACCTTTTCAGGTTGAGGGATAGCAGCTCTACTCACCGTCGGCGAACGAGTCGAGCCATAACCTGCAGTTCTTCGGATCGCAGCAGGTGAGCCGCGGCCAGGTACGTGCCCAGCCCCACCACAATGCCT
This sequence comes from uncultured Anaerolineales bacterium, assembly GCA_964575455.1. Lineage (GTDB taxonomy): Bacteria > Chloroflexota > Anaerolineae > B4-G1 > B4-G1 > SKLM01. The sequence continues at coordinate 81,541 of CAZNRX010000003.1, forward strand.
CCGCCCCCGTGGATCAGTGCCCCTGCGTTGGGCAGGGCAGCTTGCCATCCCATCAGCACGGCCCCCATAACCAGCGCTGCCAGAACACTCTTGATGATTGCCCTTGCCATCCGTCGCCCTTGTAGGCCATTCAGTTGTTGTCGGATGAGAACCAGCAGCACTGCGAACTCCAGAAGCGTCGCGACTGAGTTGGCCAGCGCTAGGCCGCCGAAGGGCTGCAGGTCGGCTGACGCGAACACAGTGGGCAGGGTCAAGCTGAGCGCCACGTTGAGGACCATCGTTGCCGCTCCCACCCAGACCGGTGTGAACGTGTCGTGAAGGGCATAGAAGGCGCGCGCGACGATTTCTAAGCCAGCGTGTCCCACCAGGCCGAGCGCGAAGAAGGATAGCGCCCAGGCGACCGCCTGAGTCGAACCCGACTCAAAGGCCCCGCGCTCGAAGAGCAGGCTCACCGTAGGCCTGCCCACCGCTATCAGACCGACGGTCGCAGGAATGCTCAGAAAGAAAATCCCTCTCAACGTGGACGAGAGCGCCTGCTGCATCTTCTCACGCTCACCTCGGGCCGCTTGCTCCGCAAAGGTGGGGAACGCTGCCGTGCCTATGGCCTGGGCGAAGACGCCCTGCGGCAGCAGCATCAACATCCAGGCGAAGTTAATGGCCGACACCGCCCCCTCTCCCATCCTGGTGGCAAACCGGTTGTTGACCACCAGGTTGAGCTGGGCAACCGCGGTGCCCAGCACGCGCGGAGCCATCAGCCGTCCCACCTCACGCACGCTCGGGTTCCCCAAGCCCAAGCCCGGGACGTAGCGAGCCCCGTAGCGGATCAGCTGAGGCACCTGCACCAGCAGATGGAGGGCCGATCCCGCGACGACGCCGACGGCCATGCCGACCACGCCCAGTCTCGGGCCTAGTATCACCGCACCACCGATGATCGAGAGGTTATAGATCGACGGTGCGAGGGCGGGCAGGAGGAAATGCTGGTGGGCGTTCAACGCTGCCATCACGATGCCGCTTACGCCGAAGACAATGGGCGTGACCAACATCAGGCGCAGCAGGCGCACTGTCAGCCTTTGGAGTGATGGGTCGAAGCCGGGCGCGATGACTGTGCGCACTAGCGCGGGAGAGAAGAGAGCGATCAACCCGACGATGACCGTCATCACAATCAGCACCAGGTTGACCACGGCCGAGGCTAGCTCCCAAGCGCCGTTATGGTCTTCCCGCGCCAGGTGATCCGCGAACGTGGGGATGAAGGCCGAGCCCAGCGCGCCGCCCGCGACGACGAGGAACACGGTCTCGGTGATGCGATTCGCAGCCAAATAGGCGTCGAGATTCCCGCTGGTGCCAAACAGCGCACCAATGATGATCTGCCGTCCCAATCCCAACAGACGGCTCAGGACGAAGAACGCCATGACCAGCGTCGCGGCCTTGGCTATCTGGTGTTCGTCTCTGCTCATTCAACGCCCAAACAGACAAGAAGGGCCGGCAAACCATTCGCCGGCCCTTCATATACATACAGAGAGCCGGGGTAACAAACCCCGGCCCTCGCCAAAAGGAGGAGAAGAAGAGAAACCGCCCCTGACTCAATAGTAAGTATAGCACACCCCATCCCGGGCTGCTTGACGTGAAACTTACGCTTACCTGATGGAAAGCTTATGCTGATTCGGAGGGCGGGTCCCAACCGCTCCTGACGACGCATGGCGAGAACGGGCGTGCGCCCTGGGGGAGTGCATCGTCCACAGATCATCTTGCTGGTGAGCCGGCTACGCACAAATGCGTCTCACCTCGGCTCCCAGCGAGGTCAACTTCTCATCGATGCACTCGTAGCCACGGTCGATCTGGCGGATGTTCCGAATGAGGCTCTGCCCGTCAGCGCAAAGGGCCGCGATGAGAAGCGCCATGCCGGCGCGGATGTCCGGGCTGCTCACCTCCTCTCCGTGCAGGCGCGAGGGGCCTTGCACGACACATCGGTGCGGGTCGCAAAGGATGATCCGTGCTCCCATGGCGATCAGTTGATCGACGAAGTAGAGGCGGCTCTCAAACATCTTCTCGTGAACCAACACCGTGCCTTCCGCCTGGGATGCCACCACGATGGCGATGCTCATCAAGTCGGCAGGGAAGGCTGGCCAAGGGGCATCCTTGATGGTCGGAATCGCGCCCCCCACATCCGGCGTGATGGTCAGTGGCTGGTCCGCGGGTATGAAAATGTCGTTCCCGCGAGCCTCGAACGTGACTCCCAGTCGATCGAAGACCAGCCTAATCATGCGGAGATGCTGCGGGGCGGCCCCCTTGATCAGCAGCTCGCCTCCGGTCACCGCGGCCAGGGCAATATAGCTGCCGGTCTCCATATAGTCTGGACCGACGGAGAACTCTCCCCCGCTCAGCCGATCGACGCCCTGGATTGTCAGTGTGTTGGATCCAATGCCCTCGATCTCTGCTCCGAACTGACAAAGCATGTGGCACAGGTCCTGCACGTGAGGTTCGCAGGCTGCATGACGGATCACGGTAGTGCCCTTCGCAAGCACCGCGGCCATGATCGTGTTCTCCGTGCCGGTCACGCTGGCTTCGTCAAGCAGAATGTCAGCGCCCTTAAGTTGGTCGCACTTGAGACAGAAGGAGAAATTGCTGACCACCTTGGCTCCCAGTGCGTTCAAGGCCAGGAAGTGGGTGTCCACCCGCCGACGCCCGATGACGTCTCCACCCGGTCGGGGCATGTGAACAGAGCCCGTTCGAGCGATCATCGGACCCGCCAGGGTGATCGAACCTCGAATTCGGCTGAACAGGTCTGGGCTCAGCCTGTTCGTACGAACGTCTTCTGCGTGGATCCGCCAGGTGTGGGGGTCGAGCTGCTTCACGTCCACCCCGATGTCGGCCAGGATCTCGCCCATCGTATGGATATCCCCGATGTTGGGCATATTCCGCAGCGTGACGGGTTCATCTGTCAGCAGGCATGCCGCCAGCAACGGCAGCGCCGCGTTCTTGTTCCCACTTGGGACGAGTGTCCCAGAGATCGGATGTCCACCTTCGATCAGAAGCTTCTCCACGATCCTCTCCCCTTCTACTCCGGAGGACGGTAATCGGCACCAAGAATCACCGATATATCGAATTCGGCTGCGGGGTCCGAACCCTGCACCACGGCCGACTCAGGAAGATCCAGTAGGTCGGCGATATACTGAGCGGTATAAGGTTTATCCGTGTGGGCAATCACCAGGGATTCCTCAACGTCCTGTTGATCGGCGTTTCCCGTGCGAGCCACGTTCAGATCCTGCTCACGAAGACGCTCCGTTACGTCGGCGGCCAATCCCGTCGTCAGTGTCCCGTTCAGGACCTCAATGGACGCGTCTTCTTCCTCTAACTGGGTGCCCTCCTCGGGCTCTTCATCGGAGCCCGACTCCGTGGTGAAAAGCTCGTCTCTCAGTTCTCGCATCTTGTCCCGAAGCAGGTACAACACCTCTGCGCCGTCCTCTGTTTCGTAGGGTACTGTGTACTCCTCATCGATGGCGCCGAAGCGGATGTCATCCGGATCGACCTCGCTCGCCAGGCGTGCCAGAGCGATGATCTGATCGAGCTTCAGGTTGGCGTCCACGGAATCCTGAAGCGTGCGCCACATCTGAGGCGCCTGGGCGACCAACGTGGGCAGCATATCCAGGCGTGTCACCTTCTCGAAGATCGCCTTGAGTACCTTCTGCTGGCGGTCAGCCCGGTCGAAGTCAGATCTGGCCGTGCAACGCGTTCGGGCGTACTTGAGGGCCATCTCACCGTCGAAATGGTGTTGACCTGGCTCGATATATAGGGGATCGTAGCCGTAGGGATCGGCCGGGTCGTGAGAGGGATACGTTGGGTCGTCGATCTCCTCCTCTACGTAGATGTCGATCCCGCCGATCCGATCCACAAGCTCCACAAATGCCTTGAAATCAATGCGCGCGTAGTAGTGAATGCGAATGCCCAGATTGCTCTCCACCGTCTTGGCGGCGAGTGCAGGACCACCCCCGGGGTAGTCGTCTCGCTGGCCGAAGACGTGGGCTGCGTTGATGCGCTCGTTGCCGTACCCGGGGATCGGCACCCAGAGGTCGCGGGGGATGGACAGCACGCCTCCGGTCTTCGTCACTGGATCAAGCGTCAGGACCAACATCGTGTCGGTCCGAAAGGCGCCCTCTTCACCCGCGCGCCGGTCGATCCCCAGGACGAGGATGTTGACGCGTTCCTTGCCCTTCCACACCAGGCCCGAACTCGTCAGGTCCGGGGTTGGCGTGCCCGGCTCGGTGCTAACCGGCCCCGAGCTGAAGGGAGGGGGGGAGTCCGAAGCTGCGATATACTGCCGTACCTGGTCGAAGACGAAGACCCCCGCCACGACGGAGATGGTGAGAAAAAGCACGATCAAGCCAGCGGTGAATAATCTCTGAACCATGTTGATCGATTGCGGATCACTGCGTGGACCCAGTCGCTTCCCTTCACTCTGCAAAACGCGCTACCTCCAAAGGTCCCTGAGTTGCTGACAACAGAAACTGACCTTCCGGCTCCGGGTGAAGCGCAAGAGCGCTGAGATCATACGCTTCACGTGGTGCACGTCAGAAGGTCAGCCGACATGTCTCATTCATTATAGCACGGGCGGGTGCCAGAGGCAATCGCACGGCTGCCGATGGGTTGCCCCGGGTTGATCTCTGCTTGGCCACACGTTGTCCCACAAAGCCTTCAAGGCCCATATCGGGTTCCATGGCAGCTCGTCTGCACCCGTCGCCTTATGGCAGCGCTGCCGCGTAGACTTGGCCGGCGGCGAGCACGTAGAGATACCCCTCCGCCTGGTTGACAGCCAACGCCTCCAGCGACGTTAGCGGTGGCTCTGCGCGTAACTGCGATTGGAAACGTCCGCCGGGACCTAACACGACGATGCGATCATGGCCTCGATCGGCGATGTAGACGGTGCCGTCCCCCTCCGGATCCACCGCAAACCCGGCGATCTCTCCCAGGCTCTCAGGGATACCTTGAATCTCAAACTGCTGCAACTCGCCTCCCAGGAACTTCTTTACGCTCCCATCCTGGTATAGAATGTAAATGTGGCCATCGATAGCCATGTCGAATGCTTGCTCCAGGCCCTCGGGGGGAGAGTCAGCGAAGTAGGGCTCAGGTTGGTTGGGATAGGCGTTCCCCTGAGGTCTGTACCGCCAGATCTGGCCCGTTCCCTCAGCGGCGTCCAGGACGTAGAATCGCCCCTGATAGGACCCCACTGCTATAGGTCGACCGGGAGGGGGCGAGTTCAGCTCTAGGAGCGAGAGCTGTGGCGCTCCGCTTTCGCTTCGCCACGCGGGGTCATAGCTGATCAGCTGACCCCCTTCCGCTAGAACCAGGAGCACACTGGACTGCCGTCCCCCCTCTCCGTCGACCCAAGCAGCGTCGACCAGGGGGCCGATATCCTCCCCGCCGACCCGCTGTCCTGTGTGCATCAAGACGGGCGGCTGATTCTCTTCTCCCTCGCCGCCTGTCTCCTCCTGCTCGACGTCGTCGATACCCGCTTGGGCCACCCAGTCCTCCTCGGAATCTAGCACGAAGAGCGTCTGATCGTGAAGGATTAAGTGGCGCCCCAGGTTTCTTGAGCCAAAGCCGCCCAGCTTGGTAAGGGCTATGCGCTCGATGCCATCAAACCGATCGAGCGACTCCCGGGCCTGGTCTCGCAGCGTCTGGATCGAGGGATCGCCTGGCTGGAGCCTGACAGCGGCTTCGGCCTGCTCCAGAGCTTGCTCCCAGTGGCCACGGGCCACTTCGGAGCCGTCTTCAGCGGCCTGTGCCAGAGCAATTTGCTCCTTGGCTCGAAGTATCATCCCCTGAAGGCGCGATTCTGCCGCGAATTCGCGATAGGCGATCAGCACCACGGCAAGGATCACGATAGGGATGGCGACGGCGATGGCCATGGTGACCGTGCGGTTCTCCGCGGGTGGAGGGTGATGAGGGGTGCGGCGATGGGCACTCCGCTCCGATCCAGGAAGCATGCTGCGAAACGTGGTGGCGATCGCGCCGCCCAGCCACTTGCCGAGAGCGATTAGGCCGGCGCCTACAGCGGCGAAGCCGTGCCACACGTAGCTGAGTGCGTTGCCCACCTGCTGCAATCCATGCTTCAATCTCCGCCCCAGGTCGAGCCAGACTTCCCTGAAGCGGCGTCTTCGCTCCCGAGTTGGCAGCCGTGTCCCGCTGCTCTCCTCCTTTTCCGGTGCCCACCGGTCGGCCCTCCGGGGTTCTCGCCTGACCTGAGTGGGTACCTTGCGCTGGCTCACTGTTTCCGCTGAGGGCGGGGAGGGTTCCTCCGAGCGCCTCGTCTGAGGCAGCTTCTGAGCCCGCGCTGCTCTTCCCTCTGCGGCGGGCTCCCAGCGGGCGACAAGAGCGGCAAAGTCATCGCTGCCCACCTGCTCCAATCCGGCCGCGACGTCAACAACGTCGCCCAGAGAAAGGACGCGTTTGATGACGTCGGCATCAACGCGAAGCCCTTCTTGGCCCGCGCCTCGGAGCAGCTTGTAGGGGGCTAGCAGGAGCGTGTCGCCCACACCTGCAAAAACGTGATGGAGTCGTGCGTCGGCGAGCGGGCCGATGCCCATGTGGGCCAGCTTCTCTCCACGAGGAAAACACCTGAGCCGTTCCTCCTGGAGGACGCAGGACCAGACGGGACCCGCCTGAAGAAGGAAGACATCTCTGTCGCGAAGGACAGCGCACGCGAGTCCCCCATAGCATCGCTCGGAGCGATCGGCGTTCAGGTTATGCTCAAAGAGATAGCGATTGGCCACAGAGGCCGATCGTCGCAGCGCCGCCGTCACGCTGCCCGAGGCCGACCAGTACGTCTGTCTCACGATATCACGAAGCTTGCCACACAGATCGGGAAGGGCCTTGCCGGCCGGGCTGAAGAGGAAGAAGAGCCTCTCACCTTCTCTGCCTCGCTTCACCCTGACAGGTGGGGTCAATACCCCCGCGAAGGGGGCGGCGTCTTCTAGAGCGGCGCCATTCGCGACACGGAGCACGGCGACCATCGACTCGATCGGGGATTCGGCGACAGGGACGGCGCGTCTCATGTCTGACATCTCGGCTTTCACTCCCATTCTATGGTCGCGGGAGGTTTGGACGTTATGTCGTAAACCACGCGGTTGATCCCCGACACTTCGTTCACGATTCGGTTGCTGATGCGCGCCAGCAAGCTGTGCTCCAGGCGCGCCCAGTCAGCCGTCATGAAATCCTCCGTCGTCACAGCACGGAGGGCGATGACGTGCCGGTACGTCCGCTCGTCGCCCATGACCCCGACACTCCGTATGGGTAGAAGGACGGCGAAGGCCTGCTGTACGTGTCCTGATAGGTCGCGGGACGCTGCTTCGTCCAACGCTTCTCGCAGCAGCCCCGCATGGCCTAGTTCTTCCAGCATGATGGCGTCTGCGTCGCGTAGCGTCTCCAGACCTTCCCAGGTCACCTCACCGATGATGCGCACCGCGAGCCCTGGCCCCGGGAACGGTTGTCGCCAGACGATCTCATCGGGCAAGCCCAGCTTCTTCCCCACCGCCCGCACCTCATCTTTGAACAGGTAACGCAGCGGCTCGATCAGCTCGAAGTCCATATCCTCGGGCAGGCCGCCTACGTTGTGGTGGGTCTTGATGCGCGCGGCTGCCTGTCGTTCGGGCCCCCGGCTCTCGATCACGTCTGGGTATAGCGTGCCCTGCGCCAGGAAACGAGGATCGTCTCGCCGTTCTGCTACCTCTTCGAAGACGCGGATGAAGCGCTCTCCGATGATGCGGCGCTTACGCTCAGGATCCGTTACGCCGCTCAGCGCATCGAGAAAGGTCTCGGTGGCGTCCACCGGTATCAGCTGCATACCCAAATGATCTCGAAACGTGTGTACCACTTGTTCAGGCTCGCCTTGCCGGAGCAGCCCAGAGTTGACGAAGACGCACGTCAGCTGATCCCCAACCGCACGATTGACGAGGGTGGCCGTTACCGAGGAGTCGACGCCGCCGCTGAGGCCGCAGATCACCTGCCTCTCGCCCACCTGTTCCCGTATCGCCTCCACGGCCTGCTCGATGAACGACGTCGGCGTCCAGTCCGGTGTGCAGCCGCACACGTCAATGGCGAAATTGCGCAGGATGTCGCTGCCAAGGTCTGTGTGCACCACCTCGGGATGGAATTGCAGGCCATAGAGCTCGCGCTCCGCATCCCCCATGGCAGCGACGGGTGCGTTGACGCTGCGCGCCAGGACGTCGAAGCCGGCCGGCAGTGCCTCGATCCGATCGCCGTGCGACATCCAGACCTGCAGATGTGTCGGTGCCGGTTGCAGACCGGAGAATAGCGAAGCGGTCGAATCGACCAACTCGACGGTCGCCGAGCCGTATTCCTGCTTGACGGCGCCTGTCACGTGCCCGCCAAGATGATGAGCCAGCAGTTGCATGCCGTAGCAGATGCCTAGCACGGGTATCCCCCGTCTCAGCACGTAGGCCGGTAGCTGGGGTGCGTTTTGAGCGTAGACACTGGACGGTCCGCCGGATAGGATGAAGCCTCGTGGATCCAGGCTCATCACGTCCTCGGGTGGGGCGTCCCAGGGGAACAGTTCGCAATAGACGTTCGCCTCGCGCACCCGTCGCGCGATCAGTTGAGTGTACTGCGAGCCGAAATCGAGGACGGCGATCGCGTCACGATTCACGTTATCCCCTCCGTTCCGGTTGGGATCAGTGCGCCCTGACTAGGCTACAGTGATCTCCCCGTCCCTCATGTCGGTGACGACGGCGAGCGAGACGATGGGCGTGCCGAAGGCTTCCAAGTCCTCTCGCCCCCCCTCGAAGGCCTTCTCAACCACCGTACCGATGCCGACCAGCTCGGCCTCGGCGTGTCTCACGAGACGCACGAGTGCCGAGATGGTCGCCCCTGTGGCCAGGAAATCGTCGACCACGAGCACGCGGTCACCGGGACCCAGGAACTCTGTGGAGACCATGAGAAATACGTCACGCCCCTTGGTGTGGGAAGGGGCGACCTCGACGAAGACAGGGCCTGTCATGGTGACCGGTCTCGTCTTGCGAGCATAGACGACGGGTACTCCCAGGGCCTGTCCTGTGGCGAGCGCCGGGGCGATCCCGGAGATCTCTGCCGTGAGGACTTTATTGATGTCCTCGTCGGCGAAGCGATCTGCCATCTCGCGTCCGACTCGGATCATAAAGGCTGGGTCGATTTGATGATTGATGAAGCTATCGACCTTCAGGATACCTCGTCCCAGGTTTCTGCCTTCGATCTGAATACGCCGTTTAAGCTCCTCCACTGGGTTCTCCCCTCCTTGATCTGTTGGCCTATCACAGAGGACGTGGGCGCACGATTAGGATCCACGTACCTTGGCCCCATTTTACACAACACAACTCTACCTGACAAGCAGCCGTCGCTCACAGGACTCGTATACCGTTCTTATCCCTTCTAACTTGCGGCTAATCATCAAACGCTCTATAATTCTAATCAACCTGCCTTATTGTCTTAGTTAGGAAATGCACGAACACCGTAGATCCCATCGCTACCGCGGAATCAAAGCGTGGAGTTTAGAGCTATGGATAAGCTGATGAAATACTTTACCAGTGCTGCGCGGAGGGTATTGAAATTAGCCCAGCAGGAGGCCAAGCGGATGCGGCATGCTCGGATCGGCACCGAGCATCTCTTGTTGGGGCTTTTGCACGAGGAAGCAGGCACGGCTAGCCAGGTGCTGCACCAGCTGGGCCTTCAATCTGGTGATGTGGAGCATTGGGTTGAGCGACTCAGCGCAATGCGCCAGCGCACGTCTCTGCTCAAGCAGGATCTCGATCTGACCCCACGTACCCAACACGTGCTAGAGCTGGCTAAAGAGGAGGCGCAACATCAGGGAGCGGCTCGCATTGACACGCATCACATATTGCTGGGGCTTGTCCGCCAGGGCGACGGTACCGCAGTTGATATCCTCAAGCGCATGGGGGTGACGGATGACCAGGTCCGCCGCTACACCGACCAGGTATTGCAGCAAGAACCAGTCTTTGCGGGGCGGAAGAAGGAGCGCCAGTCGTCGGGCACCCCCACGACCGATAAGCTGGCCGTTGATCTCACTGCCCTGGCTGAGGAGCACAAGCTCGATCCTGTGATCGGGCGCCGGCAGGAGATTGAGCGAGTGGTCCAGATCCTGGCTCGTAGAACGAAGAACAATCCGGCCCTCATTGGGGAGCCCGGCGTCGGCAAGACTGCCATCGTCGAGGGCCTGGCGCAGCGGATTGTCACTGGCGAGGTGCCGGAACCTTTACTGGACAGACGTCTGTTACAGTTTGATATTGGGTCCCTGGTCGCTGGGACGATGTATCGCGGTCAGTTTGAGGAACGCCTCAAGAAGGTCTTGGACGAGCTCAAGGAGAGCGACTGTATCCTGTTCATTGACGAGCTGCACATGTTGGTCGGGGCCGGCTCGGCTGGCTCATCTATGGACGCGGCCAACATCCTCAAACCCGCCCTGGCTCGGGGACAGCTTCAGTGCATAGGCGCCACCACGCTGGGCGAATACCGGAAGCACATTGAGTCAGATGCGGCGTTGGAGCGGCGCTTCCAGCCAATTATGGTCGAAGAGCCGACAGTGGACGAGACGATCAAGATCCTGCGGGGGATCCGGGAGCCCTATGAGCAGCACCATCAGTTGCACATCACGGATGAGGCCCTGGAGGCTGCCGCCCAGCTCTCCACCCGCTACATAACCGACCGGTATCTGCCGGACAAGGCAATCGACTTGATCGATGAGGGGGCCTCCCGCGTTCGCATGTACAAGACACCTCACGCCCAGAACCTGCGGGAGATTTTCGGCGACCTGAAGGAAGTCAAGGAGGCCAAAGAGCAAGCCATTGATGAACAGCGGTATGAGGAGGCTTCTGCTCTGCGGGATCGAGAGCTTGATCTGCAAGAGGAGTTGGAGGTTATCCGAGCTGATCGCAGGACCAGTTTCCTCAGAGATGGCGTCGCCGTCGAGCCCGAGGACATCGCCGAGGTGGTCGCTATGTGGACCGGCATCCCTGTCACCCAGCTGCACAACGAGGAGCAGGAGCGCCTGTTGGAGATGGAGGACGCTATCCACGAGCGTATCGTGGGGCAGGATGAGGCGGTCACAGCGATCGCCAAGGCGGTTCGGCGCGCGCGTGCGGGGTTGAAGGACCCTCGGCGCCCCATCGGCTCCTTCATCTTCCTCGGTCCTACGGGGGTGGGCAAGACGGAGCTGACCAAGGCGCTGGCCGAGTTCATGTTCGGCAGCGAGGAGGCCCTAATCCAGCTGGATATGTCTGAGTTCATGGAGCGCCACAACGTCGCTCGTCTGGTGGGCGCCCCCCCCGGATATGTGGGCTATGACGATGCGGGACAGCTCACCGAGACGATCCGTCGCCGCCCGTACTCCATCGTCGTTCTGGACGAGATTGAGAAAGCACACCCCGAGGCCTTCAATATGTTGCTTCAGATCATGGAGGAGGGACAGCTCTCGGACGCCCGAGGACGAAAGGTGGACTTCAGCAATAGTGTCATCGTGATGACGTCCAACGTAGGGGCGCAGTTGATCAAGCGTCAAACGAGCTTGGGTTTTTCCACCCCTGCGGGCGGCTCCGCTGGCTACTCGGACTATGAAGAGATGCGTGACAAATTGCTTGAGCGGCTCAAGCGCACGTTCCGTCCCGAGTTCCTCAACCGCGTCGATAAGGTCGTCGTCTTCCACGCGCTCACGAAGGAGGATATTGCCAACATCGTCGATCTGGAGCTGAATAAGGTTCGTGAGCGGTTGGCAGAATGTGATCTGCGGATGGAAGTGACCGAGGACGCTAAGGCCTTATTGGCCAAGAAGGGGTACAGCGAGGAGTATGGAGCGCGGCCGTTGCGGAGGGTGATACAGAACCAGGTCGAGGACCCCCTGTCCGATGCGATCTTGGCGAACACCTTCGCGGAGGGCAGCAAAGTGCTGGTGGACGTTGAGGATGGTGGGTTCGCCGTCCGCGAAGGCGAAGAGGAGGAGGCGCCGGAGGGGGGCAAGGAGCTGATACCTGCTTGATCAATCTCGTCGGAAGAACAGAAAGACCGCTGATGGCTTCGGCGGTCTTTTTTGTCTCTTGATCGGCTAGCTGGTGTAGACGTTCTCCACCTGCGGCACAATCGCGCGCCAGTCGTACTGCTCCTCCACAAAAGCCCGGGCCGTCCGTCCCAATTCGGCACGGCGTTCCTTATCATGCAACAGAGAGATCACCCCCTCGGCAAAAGCTGCCGGCGTATCCGCCAGGATCAGTTCGCGCCCATCCTTCACCGGATACCCCTCTGCCCCCAATGACGTGGCGATGATTGGCCTGCCCATGGCCATCGCCTCCAGCAGCTTGAGTCGCGTCCCGCCCCCCATACGCAGTGGAGCCACGTAGACCGTTGCATCTGCGAAATAGGGGCGTACGTCTTCCACCCAGCCGGTCAGGGTTATGGCGGGATCCTCTCTCAGGGGATCGAGACGTCGATGTGGTTGCTGTCCGACGACGAGAAAACGGACGTCAGACACCTCGGCCTGTATCAGCGGCAGTGCTTGCCGTGCAAACCACAGCACAGCGTCGACGTTGGGTCGGAAGTCCATCGTTCCTGTGAACACCAGTGTCTTGCTTGATGCACCTGCTCCGCCTGTTGCGGGGCGGTAGGCCCGCGTGTCGATGCCGTTGGGGATCACAGTGACGTTGATCTCAGGCGTCAGCTTGCTCAGCGCTTCTGCGTCCGCCTCAGAGACGGCCAACACCTCGTCGGCGCGCCGGCAGATTGCCGCCTCGTAACGACGCAGTCGCTGCCATTGTACAAAGGAGTATGCTGCCCCCGGCCAGCAGATCGGCGAGTACAGGTCGGTCAGGAAGGTGCGCTGTTGAAGCAGATACTCGCAGTTGTGGTCGTCGAAGACGACCAGGGCCTCTTGAGGGGCAGCCCTGATGGTGTCCAGGTAGGGCGCCAGCTCAATGCCTTCGATCTGCACCACATCGAAGGCGCTCTCCGCCAGCCAATCCCTCAGCTGCCGCTCATAGGCGCTCGACGCCAATCGCAGCGCCATATCCGGCTGTCTAGTGGCGAGCATGTCCCATACCCGTTCCCGGAATGAACGCTCTGGCTGAGGCACGGTTATAATGCGCTCACAGGCCCTGGCCAGGGGCGGTGCGAAGCCGACGTCTTGTCCCGGTTCGCGGAACGATAGCAGGCTCAGCTCGTGACGTTCCGCCAGTCCTTGTATGAGCCCCCAGTTGCGGAGGGCGGTTCCCTTCTCTGGGGGGAAAGGGAGCTGGGGCGTCAGGAACAGGATACGCATCAGCTCAGCACGTCCTCGTAAACCGCCCGGGTCTCTTGAGCCACGCACTCCCAGCTGAAGGCCTCCGCTTGCTCCAGACCGGCCTTCCGCATGCGCTCCCTTTCGGCGTCATCCGTCAAGACGCGCTTCAGCGCTTCACAGAGGCCCTCAGGGTCTTCAGGATCCACCAGCAACCCGGCTTCTCCCACGACCTCTGGCAGGGAGGCTCGATCAGCGGCCACGACCGGGGTGCCGCAGGACATCGCTTCCAGAGCCGGCAGGCCAAACCCCTCGTAGAATGAGGGCATCGCCAGCACGCTGGCAGCGCTGTACATGCCTGGAAGATCCGCATCGGGCACACCGTGCAGGAAGCAGACGTGATCGTGGAGGTCCAACGCCTGAACCCGATCGAAGATCTCCTCGTACAACCAGCCCTTGCCGCCGACAAGGACCAAGGGCTCGTCGGTCACCTTCTGGGTGAGCAGCATCCGATACGCGAGCAGCAGGCCAGGCACGTTCTTCCTGGGCTCTAGGGTGCCCACGAAGAGCAGGAAGCCTGGCTCCAGATGGTACTGGGCAGCCACATCACGTGCAGCCGACTCTGGCAGGGGGCGGAAGGATCGATCAGCAGCGAGGTGGACGACGGTGATCTTGTCGGACGCGACGTCCAGGAGCGACACCAGGTCGGCCTGTGTAGCCTGTGAGTCGGCTAAGATGTGATCGGCGCGTTCGACCGCCCACTCAATCTGCTCATTGTAGTAACGACGGCTCTTGCTGGTCAGAAAGCGCGGATAGTAGAGAAAATTCAGGTCGTGAACCGTGACCACGGAACGATGATAGCCGAAAGCGGGCGGGATGAAATCGGGGCTGTGGAGTAGATCCAGTCCCAGACGAGCTATCTCGATCCCCAGCGTCCAGCGTTCAAGGCGATGATGGGAAGGTGTCCAGCAGGCAACGTGGCGGAAGTCGGCGTGCGCCGGCAGGATGTCATGGCCCTTGCGGCTGCGTAGAATGTGGTAATCTGCATCTCCATCTAGCTCAGCCAATGCTGTGAGCAGATGGACGACATAACTGCGGATCCCTCCGCGGGAATAGTGCGCAATGCGCGCGTCAATGCCAATTTGCATAGCCGATTCTGGCACAATTATAGGGGCCTTGCACGTCCTGTCAATTGACCGCGATGCAGCAGATTTGACCGCTTATGTTCATCAAGGTATAATACGTGACTGAGTTCTGTAATTGGCGTCTATCCGCGGGCGAGTTTTGCTCCCACGCCACCAGATGCGGGCGTGGGAGTGCTTTTATGGCGCTAAGCTCGTGGACGATGAGTCTATAGCCCGCTGGGTGGACGTTGTTTGAGTTGGTGTAAGGAGGAGGACATGCCGAAGCGAACCTATCAACCGAAGAAACGGAAGCGAAAACGCACTCATGGTTTCCTTGCGAGGAGATCGAACAAGAGCGGGCGGAAGATCCTCAAGCGACGCCGAAAGAAGGGGCGCAGCCAACTGAGTGTTGGTAAGCCTGAATCGAAGAAGAGAAACTGGAAGGGAAGCTAACCACCGCCCACGTGACCTCGGTGCACGGTTGATCGGTCCGGGGTACGCTGGAGACACCAAGTGATGGAGCGGAGCATCCGACTCCGACGAAGCAGCGACGTAAGACGGGTTTATGACAAAGGCAAGTCGTGGGCACATCCTCTGCTGGTGGTGATCGTTCGTCCAAATGACCTGGGGCTCAGCCGTGTTGGCGTCACGGCGAGCCGCAAGGTGGGCAGCGCGGTGAAGCGCAATCGAGCGAAGCGTCTCTTGCGAGAAGCCGCGCGCCATCTCTACCCGGAGTTTGAGAACAAGGGCTGGGATATGATGTTGATCGCCCGCCCGAAGCTCGTCGAGGTGAAGGAGATAGAGGTCGAAAGGGCGCTGGCCTCTTTGCTCAACCGGGTGGGATTGTGAAGCGATCAATCCTGGCTCTACTGAAAAAAGGGTGCACACGGTGCCTGGCAGTTGGCGAAGCCGCCATCAAGCAAGCGTGCCAAGCTAGGCCAGTGCCTGGCACCTACTGTCAACGCCCATCGAAAGCCTTCTTTCAGCGGAGTCAATCCTAGCGCCTGGATAAGAACTTGATTGACGTAATACCCGGAGTCGCGAGCGGGACGAGGTGGTTCCCTCGTTCCACGCCCAGCGGGTGTTGCGTTTTGGGCCTAGAAGACAAGAAGAATATGAAGGTTATCCTGTTGGGGCTCATTCGCCTCTACCAATCCACCCTATCTCGGGTGTTGCCTCCTTCCTGTCGCTTCTACCCTTCCTGTTCTCAGTACAGCTACGAGGCCATCCTCCGCTACGGAGCTTGGCGCGGTGGCTGGCTGGCTGTCAAGCGCATCGCTCGCTGTCATCCCCTGAACCCCGGCGGGTATGACCCTGTGCCCGATCTCGACACACCACAGAGCGCATCCACTGGGATCTCCTGTTCACACGAGTTTGGCAATTCGTCCCATATGATGTGACGCTGCATCAGAGACGATGACTTCTGGGTCGGCAGACGGCGGCCCCCTAACCTGGAGGATAGATCATTGAATGAAGTTTTGACAAAGCGCCGGCTTGTCGTGCTTGCGATGTTGGCAGCGCTTCTTCTGTCTGCGAGTGGCTGTGCCGGCGGCGTCAGAGCGACGAGTTGGACTGGCCTGACCGCCGTTGGCGACAGGCTGTACGTGGCGGATCTGCAGCAGGCCCGCGCAGTGGACGCAACTAGCGGGGAGACGCTTTGGACCTTCCCCCGGAATCCGGATGAGGACAATCAGGGTCTCTTCTACGCCGCTCCCGCCGTCAATGAAGCAGAACAGGTCTTCTTTGCTTCACAGCTTACGACGGGTGGATTCTTCAGCCAGCGGAAGAGCATCGTCTGGGCGCTTGATGCGGAGAACGGAGAGGAACTCTGGCGTTTTGAGGGCGCCACGGGGATGTACGTTGAGGGAGGCGCTCTGGGTGACAACCTGTTCGTCATCGGGAACGGAGACGGCAACGTCTATGCCCTGGATCGCGAGAGGGGCTCGCTCCAGTGGACCTTTGAGACGGGCCATAGAGTCTGGTCCACGCCCCTCATTGTCTCAGACACGGTCTACGTTGGTTCGATGGACCGGAAGCTGTATGCGCTCGATCTGGACACCGGCGATGTCAAGTGGGCGTTCCAGAGGAAAGGGGCCTTTGCCAGCAGGCCGGTGCTGAAGGACGGCACGCTCTACATCGGCGCTTTCAACAACGCGTTCTACGCGATCGATGCTGAGGCGGGTACTGAACGCTGGCGCTTCGAGGGTGAGGACTGGTTCTGGGGGAGCCCCGCCATTCACGGGGATACCGTCTACGCGGTGGACGTGAAGGGGCGGGTCTACGCTTTCGACGCGGAGAGCGGGGAGGATCAGCTGCTCCAATCCCTCATCACGGATAAGAACCAGCCTGTCTCGGTGCGAGCCGGCGCTGCTATCAGCGAGGATGGCGATCAGCTGTTCGTCAGCACGGAGAGCGGCACGGTTTACGCGCTCGACACCACTGACGGCTTCGTGAACTGGTCGAGGCCCGCTGAGGGACGCGGGCTTTCCGATCCGGTCGTGGACGATTCGTTAGTCTACCAGTCGCTTATCAGCGGCACCCCTCGCATACGAGCCCTGCAGACGGAGGAAGGACGTGAGGCCTGGGCCTTCCCCCTACCAGAAGAAGGCTAGGATAAGAAGTTGACATGTTAGATTTCATCATTTACCCGTTAGCCAACGTACTGCTGTTCCTGTACCAATACCTGGGTCATCAGACAGTCCTGGCAATCGCTGCCCTGACGGTCCTCACCCGGTTGCTGATCCTTCCTTTGACGCTTAGCCAGCAGCGATCAGCACAGAAGATGCAGGAGCTTCAGCCCGAGATTGAGAAGCTGCGCGAGAAATACGGGGACGATCAGGAGAAGCTTGCCCAGAAACAGATGGGGCTGTGGAGAGAAGCGGGCGTCAACCCTGCCGGGGGATGTCTACCTCTGCTGATTCAGTTGCCCATTATGATCGCCCTCTACCGGGCTATCATATTCTGTGTCCCTTCCACGCCTCTTCAGCTTTTCCAGTTCTCCGGACAGATCTTCATCGACAAGTGGCTGCCGAGCCTGACCGGTCTTGTGCCACTTCAGAGCACGTTTCTGGGGATGGATCTGGGCCAACCCCCCAGCATGGCCCAGTGGTGGTCATATGGGCTGCCCGTCCTCGTCTTCGCTACCTCGTGGCTTCAGCAAAAGCTGCTGGCCCCTGGCGGCGCCAGCGATGGTGGTTCGCAGGCGGAGATGATGAGTCAGATGCAGGTCATGATGCCCCTGATGTTTGGATTCATCTCTCTGCAGTACGCCACAGGTCTCTCCATCTACTTCATTATCTCCAACATGTTTGGTATGGCTCAGTACTACTTCATCCGCATGGATCGTGAGGAGAATGGAGAGAAGGACCTCGTGCCTAAGAGACGCCCGAGGAAGTAGCTGCCTTGTTTTCATATTTGTTGAGGAGCATTGTAGATGTCACAACAGAAATCAATGATAGAAGTTGCCGGAAAGGATGTTGATGCGGCGATCGCCGCGGGCCTGACGCGTCTCGATCTTCCCCGCGATGCGGTGGAGGTCGAGGTATTGGATGAGGGCCGCCAGGGTATGTTCGGCCTCGGCGCGCGGGCAGCTCGAGTTCGTATCAAGGTAACCTCAGCCAAGGAGCGCAAGCCCCGTCCCCAACCCCAAACCAGACCCGAACCTGAACCCCAACCAAAACCCACTCCCCCATCGGCCTCGCTTGACGCGAAGGAACCTGTGCCCGAGCGAGAGGCTCCCCCGGAGGCTCAGGCCGAGGAGCCGGCGCCGACCGAGGAGGAAGAGAAGATCCGGGTGACTCGGGGGGTAGCCGAGGGGCTGTTGGATGCCATGGGGCTGGGCGATGCCCGAGTCGAGGTGGAGCGCGCTGAGCCGGGTCCAAGCGATGAGGAAGTGCCCCCGTTGGTGGTGGATGTCGCCGGGTCGGGCACCGATATGCTTATTGGGTCCGACGGAGAGGTCCTGAACGCTCTGCAGCACCTCGTGCGTCTGCTGGTTGGGCGAAAGATGCAGGGATGGGTCCACGTTGTGGTGGATGTCGAGGGTTATAAGGCGCAGCGCGCTGAGCGACTTCGCGATCTGGCCCATCGCATGGCAAACCAGGCGGTGGATACCGATCGCACCGTGATCCTGCAGCCGATGCCCCCACACGAGCGTCGGGTCGTCCACGTGGCTCTGTATGATGATTCACGCGTGACGACGGAGAGCATCTACGAGGGGGACCGGAGACGCGTCACTATCGTTCCGAAGGAGTGAAGCGCCGAGCGATCTCGGCCGAAAACCCGCTCCCCGTCCGCCGAGTCAGGGGAGCGTGGGTGGATCAGAGGCCATTGTCTTAGGCCTGACAGGTTTCTCGCCGTCTATTTCTGGCGTGAGCCTTTCCCTTGAGCGGCGTTCAGGACGGGCTTGAGGTATACATAGTCGCTTCCCAGCGCTGGGCACGTCGCCCGTCACGAGCTGGGCTGCCTCGACAGGGTTGACGGGTCAATGCCGCCATTGGACTATCTGGTCATCGGTCACGTCACGCGCGACTTGGCGGGGTCGTCCTTCACCCTTGGGGGGACGGCGGCCTATGCCGCGCACACGGCGCGGGCCTTGGGATGCCGTGTTGGGGTTGTCACGAGTGTGGACGCCGACCTCGACCTGAGCGAGGCGTTGAACGACGTTCTGATCGCGCGTCGTCTCGCTCAAACGTCGACCACCTTTGAGAACATCTACACAGGGTCAGGACGGAGGCAGGTGATCCACACCGTCGCCAGTCCTCTGGGGCTTGAGGCGGTGCCTTCTGATTGGCAAGCCCGGCTCGTTCACATCGGCCCCGTGGCCAGGGAGTGTGATCCGACCCTGGCGAGCAGCTTTGGAGAGACATTCGTCGGCATGACCCCCCAGGGGTGGATGCGACAGTGGGATGATGCAGGATACGTCGGCCGCCGCCGATGGGAGGAAGCTGGACGGCTGCTCCCTCACGCTGACGCAGTCGTGTTGAGCGAGGAGGACGTCGGCGGGGACAGGTCCGTGGCGGCTGAATACGCGCATCAGACGCGCTGTCTGGCCCTGACCCAGGGCGCGGCGGGTTGCACGGTCTTTGCGCATGGGGATGTTCGCCACTTTCCGGCTCCACGCGTGGATGAGGTGGACTCTACTGGCGCGGGTGATGTCTTTGCTGCATCTCTGTTCTACGCCCTGCAGCGAGGGCACGACGCTTGGACGGCTGCACGCTTTGCCAACTGCACCGCTGCTCGATCCGTAGCCCGGTCGGGGCTCTTCGGTACGCCGCTGAAGGGGGAGGTCGCTCACTGTAGGCGAGCTACGCTGAGAGGCAAGGGAGACGATGTCCATCATCTACGCGCTGGCTAACCAGAAGGGTGGCGTTGGAAAGACCACCACCGCCGTCAACCTGGGTGCTTATCTTGTCGAGCAAGGCCAGCGTGTCCTTCTGGTCGATATCGATCCGCAGGCGAATGCCACCTCTTCGCTGGGGATTGAGAAGCTTTCTGTCTCTCCCTCCACCTATGACGTCTTGGTCGACGACGTGCCCTTCACCCGCATTCTGCGATCTGTCGACCAGACCGGACTTGAGCTGGCGCCAGCCTCGCCCGATCTGGCCGGCGCGACCGTGGAGTTGGTCGATATGCCGCGGCGAGAGCATCGCCTTCGTATGGCCCTGGAGGCTCTCACCGAGGGCCAGCTCTATGACTACGTGCTCATCGACTGTCCTCCCAGTCTGGGGATCCTGACCGTGAGTGGGCTCACAGCCGCTACCAGCGGTGTGATCATCCCGGTGCAGTGCGAGTACCTCGCTCTGGAGGGGCTCTCCCAGTTGGCGCGTGTGATCAGGTTGGTGCGCCAGGCCCTGAATCCAGAGCTGACGCTGCGCGGCCTGGTCATGACCATGTACGATGCGCGCACCAATCTTTCGGAGCAGGTCGTCGCTGAAGTGAGGCGCCACTTTCGGAAGCGCGTCTTCGATGCTATCATTCCTCGCAGCGTTCGCCTGAGTGAGGCACCAAGCTTTGGTGTGCCCATCAACCTTCATGCCCCGCGCTCGGCCGGGGCCGAGGCTTATGAGGCGCTGGCTGTCGAGTTACTGATCGGCGATGGTCGTCTGTCTGCCTCGGGCAGCTGAGGGCCTGGACGGGAGGAGAAACCTGTCGGATCCTTCGTTGATCCGGCAAGCGCGTGCCGTGGAGGTGTCCCGGTCAATCGGGGTCGTTGCGTCGAACGAGCGGGGGACTGCTCTTTTGGCCGGCATGAGTCGGTGGTCACAGTATGGCTGGTTGCGGAGGTAAGCTATGTCACCACGCAGGATAGGACTGGGTAAAGGGCTCAATTCGCTGATCCCCGCCGCTGATGCCGAGGAGGCCGATGCCAGGCGCGGTGTGCTTGAGGTCCCGCTCGCTGCCATCACGCCCAACCCTCATCAGCCGCGATCGCCCATTCGAGAGCAAGACCTGTTGGAGCTCGCCGCTTCCATTGAGGAACATGGCATCATCCAGCCTCTAGTGGTCACCGAGGTTGCCGATGGCTACCAGTTGATCGCGGGCGAGCGCCGCTGGCGAGCGGCGCGTGTGGCCGGCCTCGCCAGAGTGCCTGTTCTTGTCAAGGACGTGGCGCCTAGCGAGATGTTGGAGTTGGCCCTGGTGGAGAATCTCCAGCGATCCGACCTGAACCCCTTGGAGGAGGCCATGGCCTTCGAGCAGTTGGCCGAGACGTTCGGCTTGACGCAGGGACAGATCGCCCAGCGCGTGGGCAAGAGTCGCACGGCGGTCTCCAATACGTTGCGGCTCCTCAAGGCAGCTCGAGCCGTGCGCGAGGCTCTGCTCGAGGAGCGCATAAGCGAGGGGCACGCCCGGGCCCTCCTCGGGTTGGAGCGGGACGAGGCGCAGGCTGCTGCGCTTAAGACCGTCCTGAAGCGTGGCTTGAATGTCCGACAGACGGAGGAGTTGGTGCGCCGGCTGACCGGGCAGGACGGAGAGCAGAGCGAGCCCAAGCCTGCTCCCTCACCTGCTATGCAGGCGCTGGAATCCCAGTTCCGCGAGGCACTGAGCACCAAGGTAAGCCTGAAGCGTCGGGGCGAGGGAGGTCGCCTGGTCATTTACTTCTACTCCGAGGAGGAGTTGTCGGCCCTGTACGATCATATCGTCGGGGAGTAGCCAGCCCCGAAGGAGAAACCCATGTCTGACGCCGTGTTGACGAACGAGAAGTTGGACCAGGCCGTAGAGATCCTGAGGGAGAAGGACGTCGATCTCTGGTTGACCTTCGTGCGCGAGACGACGCAGGTCTCGGACCCCTGTCTGGAGCTGGTGTTGGGATTTGAGCTGACCTGGCCATCGGCGTTGATGATCAGCCGTACGGGCGAGAAGGTGGCCATCGTAGGGCGATTCGACGTGGAGAATGTCGAGCGAGTCGGAGGCTATTCGACTGTCCTGAGCTACGACCAGTCGATCCAGGAGGCTCTGCGCGACGAACTCTCCCGGCTGGATCCCCGCCAGATAGCCATCAACTTCTCGCGCAGTGATCCCGCAGCTGACGGCCTGACGCACGGGATGTTCCAGCTCCTGGATGACATGCTTCAGGGAACTACCTTTGTCGATTGCCTGACCTCCGCCGATGAGGTGATCGCCGCTCTGCGCGGTCGCAAGTCACCCACGGAGATCGCAAGGGTGCGATCCGCCGTGCGAGCCGCGGAGGAGATCTTCCGTCGAGTGGGGCGGTCGATCCGGCCCGGCCTGACGGAGCGCGAGGTGGCCCAGATGTTCAAGGAGCTCGCTGCTGAGGAGGGAATGGGGTTGGCCTGGGGAGCGGACCATTGCCCAACTGTGACGGCAGGGCCGGATTCAGCTGTTGGCCACGCCATACCGGGGGATCACGTCCTGCGACCGGGTCAGTTGCTGCAGGCCGACTTCGGTGTGCGAAAGGACGGCTTCGTCTCCGACCTTCAGCGTTCGTGGTATCTGCCGGAGGAAGGGGAGTCGCAGCTGCCGCCGGAGGTCCTGGCCGGATGGGAGGCCGCTCGTAAGGCCCTGGAGGCCGGGCGGGAGGCCTTGCGGCCAGGTGCGCGGGGCTGGGAGGTCGATCAGGTAGCGCGTCACACGCTGACCCAGGCTGGCTATGCCGAGTACATGCATGCCTTCGGTCACCACGTCGGGCGGACGGCTCATGATGGCGCGACGGTCCTCGGGCCGCGTTGGGAACGGTACGGTGATTCGGTGGAACGGGTGGTCGAGGTTGGCAACACGTTCGCCATCGAGCTTGGTATCTCGGTGCCGGGCTATGGCTACATCGGATGTGAGGAGGATGTCTTGGTCACGACGGACGGGGCCGAGTACCTGTGCGAGCCTCAGACGGAGCTGTGGCAGCTCTAGGATCTGTCCAGGAGGCCGTTCTCTCGGCTGGGGACGACATCCCCACCAGGTGACCGACTACAAATAGGGGAGTAAGGGATGATGAAGGATAAAATCGCTGACGCTGTTCAGGAGCGAGCCCGAGAGGGTAAGCTGAGCTGTGGTGCGGCTTTTCGCATCGCCGAGGAGTTGGCCGTCAATCCATTGAAGGTCGGAGAGATGGCCGACGCGTTAGGCTTGCAGCTCTATCATTGCCAGTTGGGCCTGTTCGGATACGACGGTGAGGAGCGCATTGTCCATGCGGCCGAGGAGCTGTCGCCGGAGCTTGAGCAGGCCATCCGGGAGGGGCTGATCGTGGGGCGCCTGCCGTGTGCCGTGGCGTGGGCCATCGCCAATCGGTTCGACCTACCCAAGACCCACGTGGCGAACGCTGCTGAGAGACTTGAGATCCGCATCGGCCAGTGCCAGCTCGGCGCCTTCTAGCGGGTAGGATGAGAGCCGCAAGCGTTTACTCAATCCCAGTTCTTCACTCGACGCCGAAGCCTGGATGCCTCTGCGTTGACCGCTTCCAACGGGGATATCTATGATGACTATCGAAGAGAGAGAGGCGGAACTGGACAGGGTTGCCTTCCAGATCCGCAGTTGCACGCGCTGCAAGCTCCACGAGAGTCGGACGAACGCAGTGCCAGGATCGGGACCCGTGAGCGCTGATGTCTTTCTCCTGGGAGAGGGGCCGGGGGCCCGTGAGGACGAACAGGGGCTTCCTTTTGTCGGTCGGTCCGGCCGGTACTTGGATCAGCTTCTGGAGGGTATCGGCTGGGATTGTGAGGGGGTTTTCATCACCAACGTGGTCAAGTGCCGCCCTCCATCCAATCGCGATCCCTATGTCACCGAGGTGCGGGCCTGTGCGCCCTATTTGGACCGACAACTGGAGATCATCCAGCCCCGCCTGGTTGTGACGCTTGGGCGGTTTGCGATGGAGCACTTCTTCTCCGACGGGCGTATCTCGGACATCCATGGGCAACCGCGGCGTCTCGATGGTACGATCTACCTGCCGCTCTACCACCCCGCGGCGGCGCTCTACCGGGGATCGCTGCGCAGCGTGATGGAGGACGATTTCCAGAAGATTCCGGAGTTGCTCGACGCGCGTGCCTAGAGCTCAACCGTGCACCCCAGCCCCGGCACGTCCCTGGCGATCAACCACCCCTCCTCCACGCGGAAGCCGGGCAGCGTGGGATCGTCGATCAAGTCGAAGTGTCCGTCCAGATCCCCGTACTCGACGTTGCGACTGCTCAGGGCAAAGGAGAGCCCAGCCGCCGTCAGCAGCGCCGGCTGGTTCACGCAGCTGACCATTGTGTTCATCCGCGCAACGCGGGCGATGGTGTCGATCTGGCGTGCGCAGCGCAGACCCCCGCAAGCGGTCAGCTTGATGCTCATCCCATCGGCAGCCCGGAGCTTGGCCACCTCCAGGGCCGAGGGCGGCTGGCTCACGCTCTCGTCGGCCAGGATCGGCACCGGACTCCGCTTGGTGACCTGACGGAGGCCGTCCAGGTCTTCGGCGGGCGTGGGCTGCTCCAACATCTCCAGCTTGCCCTCGAGGGCTCGCGCCACGTCCAGCGCCTGCTGAACCGTGTAACCCTGGTCGGCATCCAGGCGCAGTATGAGGCTCGGTAGGGCAGCGTTGATGGCACGCACGCGTCGCACGTCCTTCTCTGGATCGAGTCCTCCCTTGACCTTGAGGATGCGGAAGCCTTGCGCGGCTCGCCTGCGGGCCAGCGCCACGGACGCGTCGACCTCCGCGATGCTGATGGTGATGGAGGTCTGAATACGGCGCCGATAGCCGCCCAGCAGGCGGTAGAGGGGCATGTCGGCAGCCAGGCCGAGCAGGTCGTGGAACGCCAGGTCGAAGGCGCACAGAGCCGACGGCGTCTCCTCGGTCAGTCTGGATAGCTCGTCGAGCGCGAACTCGGTGTTCAGCGGATTCAGGTCTCTGGCGCGTTCCGCGCAGGATTGACAGGCCGCCACCACCGCTTCCCTCGTCTCCCCCGTGATATTGGGATCGAAGGCGGCGCAGCCCCAGGCTTCGCGTCCCTGCTTCGTCTCGACCCTTATGAAGACTGCGGTGATGCTCTCAATCGCCTCGGCGTGATAGGCAGTACGGTAGGGCAGGCGCAGACCTAGATCTATGGGGACCACTTCGATGGTTGCGATTTGCATCGGATACCTCCTGAGTGCTCTTCTACCTGGGCCGCGCTTTCGGAGCCGTCGATGAATCACACGTGTCCTGATGATTATACGTTTGCCTTTTCATGTGGTCAATCGGCGGTCAACCCGGTCCGGCCTAGCGCCTCTCCACTGTGATCACCGAGGGGACCGGCGTGAAGGAGTCGATCTCAACCTGCACGCCGGTGGCCGTCAGCCACATACCGGTGGATCCCCCACCGTCCAGATTGAGCGCCACATCGATGACCAGATCGGAGTCGGCCAGGAAGACAGCCAGGTCGTGCAGACTGAGCATACCGCGCGGCGCTACCGCGAACAGGATACGGCCTTCAACGTCCTGCGCTATCACCGTGCGGCGAGCCGGTGCGCCGTCGTCGGCCTCGGCGGGGAACCCCATTACCCCGCCCGGCTTCACCAGCACGGGGAACGATTGCATCGCCTGGGTCAGGGGCTCCTCTGGATCATAGGGCCGACGCCGCAGCCAGCGGATGCTCACCTCGCCGGCCCGCGTCACGGCCAGCATGCCGGCGTGGTCTTGGAGCGGCGTGCCGAAGCGCTGTCCATCGCTGATGAGCAGGCCGATCGTCTCTTGCTTCCCCTCGCTTTCGGGCGCGAAGTAGCTGCCGCTGACCACCAGCAGGGCGTCCGATGTGGCGCCCCACGCTGAGATCGTCTTTGGACGGCTTGGATCGTAGTCGACACGGATCTCGATCTCTGCGGGGTTCAGGCGAACGATCGACAGTCGCTCCGTAGGTCGCCCCGCTCCTGCGGCGACGTTGATTTCGCGCAGCTCCACACCTCGCTCCACCGCTCGCCATCCGGTGTCCGGTAGCGTGTGCATGGCGTACGTGGCCTGGGCCAGAATTTGAAGGCGGTCTTGGTGAAAGCGGGCCACATCGACACGGGCCTCCCCTGGTAGAGGCCCCACGATGGTCAAAGCGTGGAGGGCGCTCTGTGCCTGACGCCCTCCTGGAAGAAGCAGCCGTGCCAGGGATCTGGATCCCGGCATGGCGTAGAGTTCCCCATTCAGTGCAACGCCGCTCGGGGACCATGCCAGCTTTTCCCCATCCTGAAGCAGCAGCAAGCCCATGCGCTGCCAGCGGATGCCGAGATAGACGTCGGCGTAGGCGATCAACCCCCCGGGCTGGAGGTCTATCGTGACGTTCCGGTAGCGGCCGTTGCCTAGGCCCTCGTGGAAGACCAGCGTCCATAGGAGCTCGTTCACGCCCTCCTCGTCGATGCAGAGCAGGTACCTGGTTATGCCTGGCGTCGAAGCGTCGCCGAACAGCGAATTACAGGGCAGCTGCCCTTTACCCGTGTCGGCAGGAGCCATCTTCAGCGGTTCAACGACCTGGGGCGGCAATGCCAGATCGACGTGATCGAGGGAAGCACCGTCCAGGGTGAGCGGCGCTGGTTCCGCAGAGGGCGCGGCTGTCACGGGGCCTCGTTGCTCGAATCCTAAAAGCGTAAGCAACAGGTGCGGGGATGCGTTGATAGCCAGGATCGCCCCTGCCAGACACGCCACACCCGTGAGCAGGACGACGAACGTCACCCTGACGGGGTGGGCAGGCCGCCTTCCCGTCTTCGATTTCATCACGTCACGATGGTCCGAGCTATGCATGCAAAAAACCGCACAGCCTGCGGATGAGCTGTGCGGTCGGTGGTCTCAGCTAGACGATCAGCTTGAGGTTACTACAGCCAACCCGAGCCGAAGTCTGACTCCAGGGATCGGACCTGGGCTGCTCGCGGGCCTTTGTCGCTCGCCTTGACGATGAACTCAACGCGCTCACCGGCGCTCAGCGAGCGGAACCCGGAGCCCTGGATGGCAGAGTAATGGACGAAGACGTCCTCTCCTCCCTCACGGGAGATGAAGCCGTAGCCCTTGGGATTGCTGAACCACTTGACGGTTCCTTCAATCTTCTCACCCGCCTCCTCGGCTTCGCCCGATTCCTCAGCCTCGACCTCGGTGACATCTTCTTCCTCTGCCTCTACCTCGGCCTCGACCTCAAAGGTCTCTTCTTCCTCTGCCTCTACCCCGGCCTCGACCTCAAAGGTCTCTTCTTCCTCTGCCTGGGTCTGGAAGGTCTCCTCTTCCATCTCAGCTTCAGCGACGCTTTGCTCTTCGGCGTCTACTTGCACGTCAACCTCGTTCTGCTCTTCCATATCGAACATTGTTACTCCTTTTCTGCTATAGCTTACGTCTCATGAAGTGCATTGGCTGCAAAAAGAAAGACCGCCCGGCATCCGCAAGCCTGGACAGTCTTCCGTTTGCTGCGCATCCACTCACTTCATACTACAGCAACATGCTAGCACACATGTGCCAGAAGTCAAATGGACAGACGGGTCTCTCATCGCTGCGGATATCGGCCTCACCGCTCCAAGTGCGTGCCGGTTTCCGCACCGACCATCTCTATCAAGCCGAGAGGCTCATGTCCTCGGCGTCGTCGAAGATGTCGCCCAGCGCGTCCTCCCACGCCTGACCGAGGGGGTCGAAGGTCTGCTCCGAGAACTCCTCGTTCACTTCCTTCATGTAGTCTTCAACCACGCGCGGCATCTTCTTCTTAAGTTGTGTGATCCGTGACTCCCAGGCCGCGACCAGCTCTGCACTTCGCTCCTCAAGGTCCGAGAGGTCCAGGTCCAGGCCGAACATGTAGTCGAGGCGCCGCATCAGATCGTACCAGGCTTTGTAGTCCTCCTCGGCCGAGACCCGCTGAATGCCCGACGACGCCCGAGAGAAATCGTACGCCGGGACCATGGCGTAGAAGGTCACCAGTTCCATGCCGCGCTCCTCGGCGCGATCGGCCAGGTAGACGCCGATCGTCGCTCCTCCTTCATAGTTGGAAAGCCTGACCGCGTACCCCTCCATTTCCTCCTTCATCTCTGGCAAGCTGTAGACACAGGAGATCTCTCGGTCCTTATCGTAGGGCATGGGCCCGTTGACCCCGGCCACGATGGCGACCCGCTCCACGCCCAGGCGTTCCACCGCATCGAGGAACACCTCGCTGTACCGCTCCACGTTCATGTGGGGCTCGTCGCCGACGAAGATGAAGAATCGGGTCCCCTCGTTCTGAGAGATGTAGAAGGCGTTCCTCCGTTGCTCCAGGGCCAGGCGATACCCCTCGTCGAGCGTCACCATTGGCCTCAGCAGATCGTGGGTCCCGGGGAATTGGAACAGATAGTACCCGTGCGGGTCCAACTCCCCGATCTGGCGTGCCTCGGTTCTGTCGATCAGATAGTGAGGGAGCCCTGAGGAGACCTCACCTGCGTCGGCCCACTGATACCAGCCCGCGATCATAGAGGTCGCCGAACCGGGTTTCTCCCAAAGGTCAAACTGATCGTTCATGCTTCTTCGCCCCCCCAAACTCCAGTCAAGATGGTGGCAGCCCGCTGCTCACTCGCCAATCATCTCAAGAACCTATGGACGAGAGATGGACCCGACGCGTCAGCCCTCTCCTCCCAGCGCTATGCCCTATTATAGCGTAAGAGGAGCTGGCTTTCCAGCCTAATGTGGTACGTTGCAGTCGATTGGTATCCTTGACCTGCACGATGCTGGGCGTCCCGTGTGGA
The DNA here is from genome assembly GCA_964575455.1 of uncultured Anaerolineales bacterium. GTDB lineage: Bacteria > Chloroflexota > Anaerolineae > B4-G1 > B4-G1 > SKLM01. The sequence continues at coordinate 110,062 of CAZNRX010000003.1, forward strand.
GTGGCCCTGCTAGCCACCCAGCCACCCGACCACAGCCACGATGATCGGGGCGATGGCAATGGCCGGGAGTAAGTTGCCAACGCGGATCTTCTTGATCTCCAGCAGTCCCAGCCCCAGCGCCAGCATCAGCACCCCGCCTGTGGCCGTCATCTCCGCTACCATCGGATCGGTGAGGACGGCGTCAGCCCAGCCCGCGCCCAGCGTCAGCGCTCCCTGGTAGACCAGCACGGTCAGCGCCGAGGAGATTACGCCCGGCCCCAGCGTCGAGGCGAAGGCCAGGCTGGCGAAGCCGTCCATCGTCGACTTGACCGCCAGCAGGGTGTAGTCCCCGGTCAGGCCATCCTGGATCGAGCCCAGAATCGTCATCGGGCCCACACAGAAGACCAGGCTGGCGGTGAGAAAGGCGTGGCTGAACGTCGCCGCGCCAGTGGTAGAGTCGGTGGATGCCGCCTCGCCCCCGGTCCGCCGCTCCAGCCACTGACCAACCTGGTCGATTCCCCTCTCAATGCGCAGCAGCTCTCCCAGAAGCCCTCCCAGCAGCAGGCTGCCCAGGATGATCAGGATATTCTCCGTCTCCAACGATAGCTGGAAGCCGATCACCATGGTCAGCAGCCCCAGGGCGTGCATGATGGTCTCGCGCATCCTTCCCGGCAGGCGACTGCCGAGCACTGTGCCAAGGGTGCCCCCAAGCAAGACTGTCACGACGTTAATCACTGTACCAGTAGCAATCATATGATCTTCTCAATCTGATACCTCTGCCAGCAACGGAGGCGTCAACTCTACTGCGCGCGAGGGGATTCGGTCGCTCTAGGCAGACCCTCGTCTCTCCTTGCCGTCCTCACTTGAACTCTGCATGGTGCTTCAAGGAGCCCCTGTCCTTCGCTCCTTTCTCAGACTTGACCGAGATTGGGGTCCCTGGGCTGGACACCGTGTGGTGGACGAGCGGTGTGCATAAGCGATCTACAGGCCGCAGCAGCAGCCGTGCTCAGTGAGCGTGCCAGCTGCTGCGAGCCTGAGGAAGGTTCTGTGGCTACGGGCAGGGATCGCTGGTCGTGCTCCCACGCGCCGTGTCTTTTGCACTTGCGCTTTCTCAGATGCTGGCCTTCGCTGATTCTGCTGGGGGGTGCCTTCGCTTGCCTCTCCCTCGTGGTCGGCAGAGCTAATCCTCTTCTTCCAAGTCGAGGAATGTCGCAGCGCCTGCCAGAGCCTTCAGCAAGTCGCGCCGCCTAAGCGCCCGCTTCTTATCGATCTCCAGCACGCCGGCCCTATCGTCAGCCATCTTGGCCAGCGCCTCGATCCAGGCCGCGCTCTGGATCGGGTTGTGACGGACGCGCCACCGCTCCACCCAGATGGGCAACTCGTCGCGGTTCACGATCTGCTGGTGGGCCACCGTCTTGCTCACGCCGTAAGACTCAACCGTGACCGTCTCTTCCTCGTACGCTGGCTCGACGGGGCACACTTGCATACAGGCGCCGCATTGGATGCAGTAGTAGTCCGCCAAGGCCAAGTCCCCGCTCTCCTGGTCAACATACAGCGCACGCGTTGGACAGATGTCGGCACATGCGAGGCATCCCTCCACGCATTGATCACGGTGCAGTTCGACGCGACCTTGCCAGGGCTGCGTGACCGAGAAGGCGCCGTCGCTTGCGACCTCGCACTGACGGCAGCGGATGCAGTGCTCGTCATCGACGACCAGTGTCTCTTCCTCTTCATCGTAGCTGATCACGTTTGTGGGGCAGTTGTCGATGACGAAGTCTTTCCTGCCCCAATCAAACCGATCCTCGCGGAAGATCGTCGACTGGATCAACTCTGGGAATGCATCGTACGCCAGAACCGGATTCTCACGCTCTCCGTTGATGGTCAGGGTGATAGCGTTCTTCGGGCACACGACCTCGCACATACCACAGAGCACGCACGCGTCCTCGTCGATGTCCACGCCTGGCTTCTCCGCCAGCCGACCGTTCTCGATCGACCCCGGCACGTGCTGCACGGCCTCCTTGGGGCAGACCAAGGGCCCAAGCTCACAACCCACGCACCGCTCCAGGTCCCACTCCATCACATAATGGCGCGTGACCATAGCACGTTTGAGCGTGATCGCGCGCTCGCTAGTCTGCTTTATCGTTCTTCCTCGTCTAGCCATACCCTCTCCTAGTCCCGACGGATCTCCTCCACCAATTCCTGCTCTTCGTCGTAGAGCCGCACAATCATTGGCATCTGACCTGGCAGCGTATGCGTTGCGCAGCCGAAGCATGGATCGTATGCTCGAAACGCCATCTCAATCTTGTTCAGTATGCCATCGTCGACAAGCTGTCCGGCGCGCACCAGGTCTTGAGCCGCTTTCTTGATCGACATGCTGATGGCAGCGTAGTTGTTGGTCGTGCCGACGATCAGGTTGACTTCTTCGAGCAGCCCGTTTTCGTCCGTGACGTAGTGATGGGTCAGGGTGCCCCGTGGGGCCTCGACGATGCCCACACCCTCGTCGGGCGTTTCGGTCGGGATTGTCCGAATCTCCTTGCTGGTGATCTCCGGATCCTCGGCCAGCTCAAGCGTGCGCTCCGCGGCGTACAACAGCTCGATCAGCCGTGCCCAGTGAGTAGCCAACGTCGCGTGCACCGGCTTTCCGCCCAGTGTATCGTAGAAGCGCTCGTATTCAGCCTGCGCCTTGGGCGTGGCCATACCGTCGGCCGCGTTCAGTCGGCTCAATGGCGTGGCCCGATAGACGCCGCTATCGGGACCGTCGACGAAACCCTTCCACCCTATCTGCTTCAGATATGGGAACTTCAGATAGGTCCAGGGCTCAACGTGCTCTGCCACCACGTCCAGGTATTCGTGCGGGCTGTACCTGAGGAGCTCCTTGCTGTCCGGGCCGACCACGCGCACCTGACCGTCGTAGAAGTTGACCTGGTCGTTGTCGTCAACCAGCCCCATATAGTAGGTCTCGTGGGCAAATGCGTCACTCAGGATCATGTCGACATAGGCCTGGTTCTGTAATACCACCTCGTCGAACAACTGGAGCGAGAACTGGGCCGTTTCCACCGAGCACTCGGCGATCTCGACAATGCGCTTCCGTTCATCCTCGGTGATGGGCTTACTCATTCCACCCGGGATGCAGCTCGCCGAGTGGATGTAGCGGCCGGCCACGATGTTCGCGATCTCGTGATTCTCCTGCAGAAGCTGCACGACACGTGCCCCGGCATCCTGGCCGACTTTCTGCACCACGCCCAGCAGGTTGCGCTGGGCCTTCGGCGCGTCGGGACCTACGACGAAGTCGGGTGCTGCCAGCGCATAGAAGTGCGTAGCGTGATCGGCGACGAAGAAAGACGCGTACAGCAGCTCGCGCAGCTTCTTGGCCGCTGGTGGTGGATCGACATGGTACACGGCATCGCCTGCCTTGGCGGCAGCCACGTGGTGTGCCAGTGGACACACACCGCAGATGCGCTGCGTGATGCGCGGCATCTCCTCCACCGGACGGCCCTCGCAGAACTTCTCGAATCCGCGCAACTCGGGGATCACCAGATAGGCGTTAGCCAGCTCTCCGTCCCCGTTGAGGAAGAGATCGATCCGGCCGTGGCCCTCCAGGCGGGTAATGGGGTCTATGCTAATCTTCTGGCTCATACTTCGTCCTCTTCAGAATTCTTTCCGTATTTCAACGCGCTAAGGAGAGAGTTTGCCAATCCGAACCGGTAGCTGAGCCCGGCCGGATCGACAACCGTATCCATGATCTGTCCCACGGCTTCTGGATCGTCGGTGTCGATCAGCGCGCCGATCGCACTGAGCAACTTCGTGCCTTGATCGACGACCCCCTCCGGCGGCCCGTAGCAGCCGCGGCAGGGCATATTGCCGTTGATACAAGGCAGTCCGCACCCCGCTCGGGTGACCGGTCCACAGCAGATGACACCCTGCGCCAAAAAACAGACCTCGGGGTCAAGCTCGACCTCGTGCGGCCGCTTCCATTCCTTCACGCGGAATCCCCCCTCTCCCTTCTCTCGAGGACAGACGTCGCAGTTCGTCTTGGCGTCGGCGCCGATCGTGGCCCCTCGCTCCGGCAGTCCTCCATTCAAGATCGTCTGGAAGACCTTCCACACCTGGTCGGCCACCGGCGGACAGCCGGGCATGAAGTAGTCCACATCCACCGTCTGATCCAGCGTCAAGACCTGATCGTAGAACGTGGGAATCTCGATCGTGCCCTCTGGCATCTCGACCGACGGGGTGGGGCGGGTCCCACGCGAATCGTCCACCGACGGAGCGGTATCGTAGACTCGCTCCAGGATCGACTCGGCATCGTAGAAGTTCGCCAGACCCGGGATGCCTCCGGTGTGCGAGCAAGCCCCGAAGGAGACCAGGACCTTCGACTTCTGCCGCATCAGCCGCGCTATGTGCTCGTTCTCACTGGAGCGAATCGCCCCGTTGAAGAAGCATACGTCGATCTCACCGTCTTCCAGCGCCTCTACGTCGCTGTACTTGAAGTCCATCAAGCAGGGCCAGAAGACGATATCGACCTTCTCCCCCGTTGCAATAAGCCGCATCCCCAACTCGGTGATCGTGATCTCGCACCCGCCGCAGCTGGCCGCCCAGTAGAATGCGAGTTTGGGCTTTGCGCTCGCCATCACGCTGCCTCCTTCCGGCCTACCAGGTGCTCCAACATGTCGTCAACCTCGCTGTGGATACGGCCGCGGTCCTGAGTGCCGATCTGTACGAAGCGCACCCGACCGTCGGCCATGTTCATCTGCTCCAGGGCCCGGTTCAACAGCCCGATCTTGCAGCTGCTGACTACGGTGCCGCGCTGGTAGTGACACTCACCGGGTGCGCAGCCGCAGACCAGCACGCCGTCAATGTCCGAGTCCAGCGCCATAAGCGCCATCTCCGGGTCGATGCGTCCGGTGCAGGGAATATGCACCACCTGCACATTGTCCGGGTAACTCTCCAGAAGCGCCACGTCTGCATCTGCCCGAAGGCACCAGTCACACACGAAAGCGACCATCCGTGGTGCACCATTCCGTCTGGGGAAGTCGAGCTGTCCTCGAACATCCTTGTTTGCGACACCGGGCCGTGCGATGGCCCCCATCGGACACGCCGCTACGCAGATACCGCATCCCATACAGGCGTTGGCATCCACCTCGGAGAAACGGTCCATCACGCCGTCGACCTCTTTCTCCACCAGATGGGGTGCCTCATACGGGCAGGACATCACGCAGATGCCGCAGCCGGAGCAGAGCGACTCATCCACCGAGACCGTCTCCAGCGGTGACTCATAACCAGCCTCGACGGCCAGCTGTTTGACCGCGCCGATGACCTCCGATATATGGATCTCCTGGGGGCAGGCGGGATAGCAGAGGTCGCAGGCGGAGCAGAGCCACGTCGTTGGACTCTCGAACGCCTCCTCGCGCATATCCATCATCACCATGCGCAGCAGGCGGCGAGGATTATACTCCGGCTCGACCTTCTGTTGAATCATGCACTTGCTGACACACGTCCCGCACGAGTAGCACCTCTCGAGATGCTCCCCACCGGGGATGGCACGGACCTGGTCAGCGAACGATTGAGTTTGAGAATTGTGATCTCCCATTAAGCATTCTCCTACCGTCGTCTGTTGCAAAAGAAGGGACCCTCAAGTCGTCATGGCCCCCGTGATGCTACACCGCTTCTGGCTCTCTGGCCCTATGCGCCTCCGCGATTTCCTCTGCGAAGTCGGATGCCTCATTGATCAACGGTGCCTCGCGCATGCGCCGAGCTCTCTTCGCCATCTGAGGTCGCAACTCCTCGATCTCCTCCAGCAGTTCTTCTCTGGGGATTGAATCCAGCACCTCTTGCATCTCGTTGATCACCCGGGCGTACTTCTCACCCTCGGCTGCGCTGATCCATTCTACACGGAACCGTCCAGGCGTCATGCCCATCCGCTCGAAGCGTTTCAAAAGACGCTTTGCCCGGTGCGCGCCGACGCGCTGGCCCGTGATGTAGTGACAGTCCTGCTCATGGCAGCCGGAGAAGAGAACTGCTCCCGCTCCGAGGCGGAACGCCTCGTAGATGAAGTCCGCATCCAGGCGCGCGGAGCACATCACCCGCAGACCGCGCTCGTTGGACGAGTACTCGAAGTGACTGACCCCGGCCAGGTCCGCGCCGCCGTAAGAACACCAGTGGCAGCGGAAGGCCAGGATCTTCTCCTCCGGCTTATTGGCCAGCAAGGTCTGCATCTGCGCCAGGATCTGAGCATCGGTGAAGTGAAGCTGGGTCATTGCGTTGTGGGGGCACTCTGCCACGCACCCGCCGCAGCCGTGACACTTGGCGGTGACGATGTTAGGCACCTTCCCTTCTTCGTATTCAATCGCGCCGTAGGGGCACGCCTGCGCACATAGGCCGCACTTCTTACCCTTTGCGCTGATGCAGCGGTCCTCCCACACAGCGGCGATCACCGGCTCGATCTCCCACTCGTCGGAGTGGATCACGCGTCCAGCTCGTGCAGCCGCGCCCGATCCCTGCGCCACGCTGGAGGGGATGTCCTTCGGCCCCTGACAAGCGCCGGCCAGGAACACGCCATCGGTCGGCGTGTCGAGCGGCCGAAGTTTCGGGTGATACTCCATGAACCACCCTCCAGGGCTCTGGGCGATATTGAGCACGGAGCTGATCGAGTCGACGTCAGGCTGAGGCACAGCGGCCTGGTTCAGCATCACCATGTCGTACTCGCGCTCGGTGACCCGGCCCAGGTCTCTATCCTCCGATTCCACAAACAGGTTGCCGGTATCGGGGTCCTCGGTGATCAGTCCCGGGCGACCCTGGATGAAGCGAATGCCCATCTCGCGCGCGCGGTTGTAGAACTCCTCATATCCCTTGGACGGCGTCCGGATGTCGATGTAGTAGACGCTGAGGTCGATGTCGGGATAGGTCTGCTTGAGCAGAACGGCGTTCTTAATCGCGTACATACAGCAGAAATTGGAGCATGACGGGTTGAATCGTTTGTCGCGCGAGCCAACGCAGTTGATGATGGCCAGGCGCTCGGGAATCTCACCGTCGCTCGGCCGGATCAGCTCTCCGGCCGTCGGACCAGCCGAGTTGTTGAGCCGCTCCATCTCGATGGCCGTGATCACGTTAGGGAAACGACCGTAGCCATACTCCGACATCACCGTGGGATCGAAGTGATCGAAGCCCGTCGCCACGACGATTGAACCCACGTCCTCCCAGACGAGCTTGTCCTCCATGCTGAAGTCGATCGCATCCAGTTCGCCGCACGCCTCAACGCACTTGTAGCATTCGATGCAGGAGTCCATATCAACGTTGTAGACCAGGGGCACCGATTGGCTCATAGGTACGTCGATGGCTCTTCGGGGGGCCAGGGTCAGCTCGAAGGTGTTGGGAACCTCGATTGGGCACACTTCTGCACATTCGCCGCAGCCGTTGCAGCGGTCCTCGTAAACGTACCGCGACTTCTCGCGCAGCTGGACTTTGAAATTGCCGACGAATCCTTCAACTCGCTCCACTTCCGTGAACGTTCTCACATCTACCTTCGGGTGACGCGACGCGTCAACCATCTTTGGGGCGAGTATTCATATGCTACAGTCCATCGTGGGGAAGGTTTTATTCAGCTGCGCCATCACCCCTCCGATGGTAGGCTCCTTTTCGACTAGGATCGTCTCGATGCCCTGATCGCCCAGGTCCAGGGCCGTGCTGATGCCCGCTACGCCGCCGCCGATGACCATAGCGCGCTTCGTGACCGGTACCTTGATCATGTCCAGCGGTGTCAGGAACCGAGCCTTTGCCACGGCTGCCGCCGTCAGGCTCTTCGCCTTCTCCAGCGCCCCGGCTTCGTCGTGGCCATGGGCCCACGTGCACTGCTCGCGGATGTTAGCCATCTCCATCAAGAATGGGTTCAGCCCCGCCTCCGCGACGACCGCGCGGAAGGTCGGCTCGTGCATCCGTACGGAGCAGGCCGACACCACGACCCGGTTCAGGCCGTACTTTTCGATGTCCTCTCTGATGAGAGTCTGACCGCTGTCCGCACAGGCATAGGAGGTATCGACCGCTCGGACCACACCGGGAAGTGTCGCCGCGTACTCCACCACGTCTTTCGGATCGATAACCCCGGCGATGTTGCTACCGCAGTGACACACGTATACGCCGGTGCGCACTTCTTCGTTTCCGTTATCTCCTGCCATACTATCCTCCTGAAAAGAACGTATCGGGTCTGAGCGTCTCCCCGCTCAAACCTGCTCTCTACCCCTTGAAACCTGCACCGTCAGGCGCGGATGCACCACTGGTACTCCTCCTAACCGCGCTCCCAGTGACACAACCGCGCCTGACGATTGACTCTTTTCTAGACCGTTCGCGGATTCAGCCTTAACTCACCGTCTGAGGACTTCCTCGATCGCCCGCTTGCGCCGAGTCCGCTGAGCTCTCCGATCGGAAACGGTCAGCTCGAGGGCTTCCTTTGGGCACCACTTGACGCACTGTGGACCGTCCTCTTCGTCCTCACAGAGGTCGCAGATCTCCGCCAGCTTGGTCCGGGGGTTGATGGAGATGGCGCCGAAGTCGCACGCCTCAATGCACCAGGCGCACCCATCACAGCGCCCAGCGTCCACGCGGATCACGCCGGTGTCCGGATCCTGCGTTAGTGCATCGCGGGGACAGGCGATCACGCACGGTGCATCCTCGCACGTACGGCAGGCCACCGCCGTCATCAGAATCTTGTGCTCCCGCACGGTGCGAATCCGGCTGCGGAACGTGTTGAACTCGCCTGTCTTGTTGTACGAGCAAACGTACTCGCATATCTGGCAGCCGACACACTTCTCGGGATCACACGCTATGTACTGGTACTTCGAAGTTGAAGGAAGAGGCATTGCAATCTCCTATACACCAATCTCTTCTGCGACATCTTCCATCCCCAATTCCACTAACTTCTCCTGGGGGATCAAACCTTCCTCTGTCCAGCCTTTGGCCTCGTAATAGAGATCCTTCAGGTATTCCAACTCTTCATCGGTGACGATATGGCCGGCCGAGACGCCTTTCGTCATCGGTTCGTGCTTCCAGCGATAGGGCAAGTCGTCATCCTCTCGCGTCCAGCCCTCGCGGATGTTGAAGGCCTTCTTTATCGTATGGGCCCGCTCGCCGATTAAATCCACGGCATCATAGTCGAAGTCCCAGCCTGTCGTGGCGTTGATCAGCTTGGCGATGGCTGGCCAGGCTCCTGCGCGATCCGCCTTTCCGGTGAAGCAGCGTCGGATGAACTTGCACAAGGGCAGCGTGTCGTACACAGCCGCGTACTCCTCAGTGCTCTTGGCCAGCTCTCCCCGGGTCTCGTCAACGGTAAAGCGGTCTACCCGCCCTTTGATGTCGGGGTCGTAAGCCGCCGTCCGGTTGTGACACCCACCGCGCGTTCCCGCTGCTAGTCCTACAGCAAACGTCTTCAGCGCTCGGGCGTCGTACCCCGGCGTTTCCAGACCCTTTATGTTCATCGCCCACTTATAGCTCTCAGTGCCTCGCTCCTCGTCCAGTCTGGCGCTGGCGCGTCTGGTTCCTTCGGCCAGCAGATCTCCCACATAGCCATCGCGGTGGGCGATCATCTCGGTCAACCTCACCATTGCCATACCGTTACCGAAGTTCGCCTCGAAGCCCTCCGGGTACCGCTCGCACGCGAAGTCTTCCTGCGAGAAGATACCCCGCTCGTAACACTCCATAGCCCAGCTGATGGTCACGCCGGTACTCATCGTGTCCATGCCCAGCTCGTTGCAGTTTACAATGGCCTTGATTGAGGCTTCCATATCGCTAACGCCGCAGTTCGATGAGAGAGCGTAGAGAGATTCGTACTCAACGTGTCCCATCGCAGGGGCGTAAGGCCCCTCTTTCACGTAGCCGACCTGCTCGCACGCGATGGGGCATTGAGCGCAGGCGATGGTCTTCTCCTTGTAATGCTCGTGCAGGTACTCGCCGCTGACCATTTCGGCGTCCTCGAACACGCCCTCCTGGTAGTTTCTGGTCGGCAGCAATCCCAACTTGTTCATGTTCAGCACGTTCGACGAGGTGCCAAGGATTCGATACTTCTGAGTGTGCGGTCCCTGCGCCGCTTGAAGAATATCGTATGACAGCTCCAGCAGCTTCTCGGGATCGGCTACCTGGACGCCGTTCGTCCCGCGCACAGAAAGCGCCTTCAGTTTCTTGGAACCCCACACCGCGCCGTGGCCCGTGCGGCCTGCCTTACGACCGTCGTTGCTCACATTGGCGATACGCGACAGGTTCTCGCCGGCCGGTCCGATAACAGCAGACCGTACCTGGTCATCGCCGAACATCTCCCGAATCGTGTCCTCCGCCTCCGTGGTGGTCAAGCCAATCAGATCGGAGGCGTCGTGGAACTCGATCTTGTCGTCGTCGACGAAGACTCTGACCCAATCTTCGCTGGTTCCGTGAATGACGATCCCGTCCCACCGCGCCCGCTTCATCGAGACTGTGAACCAGCTGCTCGACAGGCTATCGCCGATGAATCCGGTCAGCGGGGACTTAGAGGCCATCCCATACTTCCCTCCCACCGGCACGGGGGTGCCGGCGAAGAGACCATTGGCGATACAGATCGGGTTCCCCGGAGATAGCGGATCGCAGCCCGGCTCAATGTTCTCCCAACAGAGTCGGGTTGCCATTGAGACGCCGCCAATGTAGGTCTTGTACCACTCCTCGGGTTTCGACTCGACCCACGTCTTGCGATCAGTCAAGTCGATGTGCAGAATTCTTCCACTGTAGCCTTGCATCACTTAACCTCCTGCTGACATAGACATCAGTATGATACGGTCACCGTCACTAAGGGCTTCGTCCATCTGGTGGGGGTGAATCATGCGCCTTCCGTCCAGGTTGAGGATGTTGGGGGGGTGCATCGTCTCGCCGTCGGCCTGGACGACGTCTCCGACCATATCAGGATACTGGCGGACCAGGGCTCGCACAACATCTCGGAAGGTCGCCCGGTCCTTAAGCCTCAACGTAATTTCTCTCTTCCCTGCTATGAGTCTGGGAAGTCCATAGAGCTCCACTTCGACACGCATGGCCTCGTCTACTTTCTCTATCTTCGCTGCGCGGGATGAGGAGGGTGCACCATTATCTAACATGCTCAATCGGAATATATTCTATCACGACCGCCTATCAAAAGCAAATGGACGATCGAGAGTGTTGAAAAGCGGGCTGATGAAGGTCAATACGGCCGTGAGGGGAGGTTTTCGGACCTCAGAACGGCCGCTCAGTAGCTGTGAACGGCTGGATGGAGCCCATTTCGGGCCCTGCTCCGGGCTGTTTACCTCTTCCAGGCTTGCTGTGGCACACGTCTCCCTGCCTCTTCCCCGCTTCATACTCCCGGGTCTTCTTCAGCTTGATCCAGACTTCCTTGTTCTTGTCCTTCTTCTGCGTCCGATAGTCATTCAGGATGATGGCCGCATGCATCCCCTTCGTCTCCAGCAGGTAGTGATTCTCCGTGTCATCATAGCCATGGTCAGCAGCGTGGATCTCTACTTGCAGCCCCTGTTCCTCATCCTTCTCCACCAGTGTCGGTGTTAACAATTGAAAGGCGAAACTGGCGCTTCCACAGCGAAAAAGGGGGGCAGCGCGATGACTCAGTCGCAAACTCCCTATCGCGAAGTGGTATATCGGCCCCAGGCGGCCAAACCCTACGCCAAACGCTCACCCGTTTCATCTCACGGGAGTTTCCCCGCCTGGGCGGGCCCTGGGTGATCGAGTTGTTCGTGGATAAGTTGCTGACGTTGGTCGACACCTATCGCATTGAGCGCGGGCGACTGAAGCCCGGACAGACGGTCTGGCAGGCTGTGGCTGTGGACGAGCGTCCAAGCTGGCGTAAGCCGATGAGCGAAACCCGTCAGGTGCCTGTGGTGATCACCGTCGCTAACCAGCAAGATATCGAAGACCTGCGGAGCGGCGTCAAGAGGCCCCGGGTGCTTCAGCGTGCCTTGGTACGCGCCGCGAATGACGCCTATGCCCAGGGCGGTGTCCTGAGCTGCACAGACATGGCTGTCTTGTTCAGCCACAGTGCTGCTCGTATGGCCGGACTGATCCGCGAGTACGAGGCTGAAACGGGCGAGGTCGTGCCTCGACGCGGCAATGTCCACGACATGGGACGCACTGTCTCCCACAAGCGGATCATCTGCCGCAAGGCGTATCTGGAGGGCAAGTTGACTCCGACCATTGCTCGCGAAGTCTTCCACTCGCCTGAAGCCGTCGATAACTACATCCTCGGTTTGGCCAGGGTCTATTTCGCCATTGTCCAGCGGGGGATGAATCCGCAAGAAGCGGCCTTTGCTCTCCACATGCCAAGAGGCCCAGCGCGGTGGCGCTGGGCCTCTTGGCGATATGTCGCATTGTGAGATGTATTACATCTGCCCGGCGAAGACGATGACAGCGCGCAGGATAAGCCTGCCTGTCAGGACCATCAGGCTGAGCAGGGCAACTAGGCCACGTGGAGCCTTCTTGATGCCGCGCACGAGCAGGCTGAACTCCACACTCAGAGGGAGTACGAAGCCGATCAGAACGACGCCAACCCAGAAGGGGAAGCTCAGAGAACCAAGGACCAGCTGGTTCACCGAGCGAGCTGCCTCGAGTGTGCTTCCTGAGAACGATGAACTGAGACCGAGCGTGAAAGTCACGGGGGGGAGTTCAGCAGTGCTCAGGATTAACAGGCCTGCAAGCGCCAGAATCTCCACTACCCACATCACGCTCCCTGCCCTACGAAGCTTGCTCAACAACGAGGCGCCGACCTGAGGCATGCCCAAAGAGCCGACCAGCGTCAGTGCCGCGACACCGCTAGCGACGGCCGAGCTGACAAACAGCACCGGAAGCAAGTACGTGTTGGCCCAGAGTGCGTGACTCGTTGCGCTGAGCAGCACGCCTGTGTAGGTGGCTAGCAGGATAGAGAGCGCAAACTCGATCCATTCCAGCAACCCCGACACCGGCTCGAGCCTCTGGAAAAACTGAATGACTGAAGCCAGGCTTCCGCTTAGGCGTCTATCCGATAGGCTCTCAGCCCACCAGGTCAGGAACAGCACGACAGCCAGCGACAACCACAGGAAAAGCACCCAGCTCCCGATAGACATCGGCGAGAGCGGCAGGAACCGCACGAACAGATGCCAGGACCGAAAAGAATGTCCCAGCTCGATCACCAGCATAAGGACGCCCAGCGCGGCGGCTGGCACGCCCAGGGCTACCGCGACCCGCTTGGCGTCCCGATAGCGCCCTCCACTTAGGCGGTCAGCTAAGAACGCAGCGAAATAGGTTCCGCCAGCGATCCCGGCGGCCCACAGGTCGATAATGACGGGCCATGTCCATTCCATGTTTAGGCCTCCTCTTCCGTGATCGTCTCAGCGGCCAATGCGTCCTTGCGTTTGAACAGGATCCATAGCGGCATCGCGGCCAGCAACCCGGCGGTCGCCACGCCAGCCAACCATTTCCCCCATACAGTGCCGGTGGCCACGCGAGGATTCTCCGGCAGGTCGTAGGTGGAGGGGCGATCGTTCAGCACGTATAGCACGTTCAGACCTCCCAGCTCGCGCTCTCCGTAGAGCGTGGCAGCTGCATATCCTC
>CAZNRX010000004.1:0-121884 GCA_964575455.1 uncultured Anaerolineales bacterium
CTGGCACATAGACGGCCTGTGGGCAATCTGTCAATCTATCCTAAACCATGCCGATATGGTATAATACGTTTTCGATGAGTGACTTCGTGCATCTCCACGTCCATAGTGAATACTCACTCCTCGACGGCCTCAGCAGCTGCCGTGGGCTGGCCGAGCGCGCTGTCGAGCTGGACATGCCCGCCCTGGCCCTGACCGACCACGGCACCATGTACGGCGCTGTCCGATTCTACAAGGCGTGCAAAGCCACGGGCATCAAGCCCATCATCGGGATGGAAGCCTACGTGGCAGCCCAGGGACGCGAGGATCGGGACCCACGGCGCGACCGCAGCCCCTATCACCTGGTTCTGTTGGCCCAGGATAACACCGGCTACCACAACCTGATGCGCCTCGCGACCATCGCCCAGCTGGAGGGCTTCTACTACAAACCTCGCGTGGATCGAGAGGTGCTGGAGGCGCATAACCAGGGCCTGATCGCCCTTTCCGGCTGCGGCTCCTCCGAGCTTGCCCGCTGCATCAAGAAGGGACAGACCGACAGGGCCCGCGAGGTTGTCGCCTGGTATCGAGACACGTTCAAGGGCCGCTACTACTTAGAGCTGCAGGATCACGACATCCCCGAGCTGGTAGAGGTCAATCGCCACCTGCTGGCCTTCAGCGACCGGTTCAACGTGCCGCTGGTGGCCACAAACGACGTGCACTACGCCCGGCGTGATCAGGCCTCGATCCACGACGTGCTCCTCTGCATCCAGACCGGAAAGACAATCACCGAGCCCGACCGCATGCGGATGGATGGCGAGAGCTACTACCTCAAGAGCGCTGAAGAGATGACCGCTCTCTTCCCCGAAGCGCCGCAGGCGTTGAGCAACACGCTGGAGATCGCGGAGCGCTGCAACGTCCAGCTCGCCTTCGGCCACTATCACTTGCCGATCTTTGAGGTCCCTGCCGGCTACGACGCGCAATCCTACCTCCGGCATCTGTGCGAAAAGGGGCTGCGAGAGCGCTACGATCAGGTCACGCCAGAGATCCAGGCGAGGCTGGAGTACGAGCTGGACGTGATCCATCGTATGGGCTTCGACACCTATTTCCTCATCGTCTGGGACTTGTGCCGCTTCTCCCGCGAACAGGACATCTGGTGGAACGTGCGCGGGTCGGGCGCCAGCTCTATCGTCGCCTACAGCCTCTACATCACGAATCTGGAGCCGCTGGAACAGAACCTGATCTTCGAGCGCTTCCTGAACCAGGGCCGCGTCACCATGCCCGATATCGATCTTGACTACCCCGATGACCAGCGGGATGATCTCATCCGCTACACCATCGACAGGTACGGGCAGGACCAGGTGGCCCAGATCATCACCTTCGGGACGATGGGGGCCAAGGCCGCCATCCGCGATACCGGGCGAGCGCTCGACTACCCTCTTTCGGAGGTGGATCGCATCGCGCGCCTCGTGCCTGGCGGCCCCGGCGTGAAGCTCGACCAGGCCCTCAAGACGGTCCCCGATCTGCGCGCCCAGTACCAGGAGCAGGAGCACATTCAGCGGCTGATCGACACGGCCCGTGGCGTGGAGGGCAACATCCGTCACGCCAGCACCCACGCTGCAGGCGTCATCGTCTCCGACCAACCCCTGGTCAAGTATACGCCACTGCGACGCCCCACGAGCGGCAGCAGCGACGACCAGATCGGCAAGGTCACCCAGTACACCATGTCGGAGGCCGAGGAGTTGGGCCTGCTCAAGGTCGACTTCCTGGGCCTTGCCACTCTCACCGTGATGCGCGTCGCCTGTGAGCTGATCGAGGAGCGACACGGTGTGGACCTGGACCTGCTCACCATCCCCCGTGACGAACCTGTAATCTACGACCTCCTCTCCCGAGGTGACGTGATGGGCGTCTTCCAGGTCGAGGGCCAGGGCATGCGGCGAACGCTGATGAAGATGCAGCCCAGGCGGTTTGAGCACGTGATCGCGGCCATCAGCCTCTACCGCCCCGGCCCGATGGAGTACATCGACGACTACATCGACCGCCTGCACGGCGAGAAGCCGGTGGAATACCGGCACCCCAGCCTGGAACCGATCCTTGAGGAGACCTTCGGCATCATCGTCTATCAGGAGCAGATCATCCGGATCCTGACGGACATCGCGGGGTACACGGCTGGCGAGGCGGATCTGGTCCGCAGAGCGGTGGGCAAGAAGAAGAGGAAGGCGCTGCTCAAGCATCGCGCCACGTTCATCGAGGGGGCGATGGAGCGGTCCGGCATACCTCGCGAGACAGCCGAGGCCATCTTCGACGACATCGAGTACTTCGCGCGGTACGGCTTCAACAAGAGCCACGCTGCCGACTACGCAGTCCTCACCTGCCAGACCGCCCATCTCAAAGCGAAATATCCGGTCGAGTATATGACCGCCCTGCTGACTGTCGAGCGAAACAACACCGACAAGGTGAGTCGCTTCATCGACGAATGTCGACGGATGGATATCGAGGTGCTCCCGCCTGACGTCAACATCTCCGGCCTTGGGTTCACCATCGAAGAGAAAGACGATAGGTCGAAAGACGACCCATCGTCCGCCATCCGCTTCGGCATGGGAGCAGTGAAAAACGTGGGAGAGGGACCGGTTGAGGCCATTCTGGCCGCCCGCCGGAGCGGGGGACCCTTTGAGAACCTCGACGATTTCTGCCACAGGGTCGACCTGCGGCAGGTCAATCGGCGCGCCCTGGAGAGCCTGGTCCAAGTGGGGACGCTGCGGCCATTCGGAAAGCGCGCACAGCTGCTCCCCGTTGTCGATCGCCTCATCGGGCTAAGCGCCAGTTACCATCAAGCTCAGGACGCGGGGCAGCTCAGCATGTTCAGCGACGCCACGGGCGTCCACCTGGCCGCCGACGAGACGATCCTGCCCCCGGCCGGCGAGGTGCCCAACATCCCCAGAAAGGAGATCCTTGCCTGGGAGAGGGAGTTGGTCGGTATCTACGTCTCCGAGCACCCCCTCACGCGGGTGATGACCCGTCTGGACGACGTTCTCTCGGGCTCGTTGGGCACGCTGGGGGAGGAGCGAAACGGACAGCAGGTGACCGTCGCCGGGATGATACAGCGGATCTACCGCCACATCACGAAGAAGGGCAACGAGATGGCCTTCGTGACGCTCGAGGACATGCAGGGCAGCTGCGACGTGGTCGTCTTCCCCAGCGTCTGGAGCGAGACGAAGAAAGTGTGGCAGCCGGAGGAGATCGTGGTCGTCAACGGCAAGGTCGACTCCAGTCGACGTGACGAGCCCAGCCTGCTGTGCAGCTGGGTTAAGCGCCCTGAAGACGTCAAGCTGGCTGCTCAGAGCGATAGCGGTAAGGAGCTCGGCGCGCCCAGGTGCCAGGCACTGACAGCAAGTGCCAGGCACCGTCCACAAGGGTCAGCAAACGGGCCTCGTACCGTCCGCATCACACTTCGACGCACAGGGGAGCAAGCTGAGGACAAGCGAAGACTGCGCGAGATCTATGACCTGCTGACCAGCTATGACAGCGGGGATAGGCAGCACCCCGGGGATAGGCAACACCCCCGGGATCATTTCGTCATCCATCTGGCCAAGGATTCGGGGGGGGGCGTAGAATTGAGATTCCCAAACCAAGCTACGTCATGCTGCCCCGAGTTGCTTCAAGATCTTGAAGCTCTCGTCGGGAAACAGGGCGTGCAAGTCCAAGATTCCCTAACCATTCACTGAGGAGGAGATTGTGACCAACAAGTCGAAGGGTGCAGACGACGCACGTAGGATGAACAACGCACCGGGTGCAAACGACGCACGTAGGAAGAGGCTCGGGCTTATCGTCAGCGGTGGCCCAGCTCCCGGTATCAACGGGGTGATTCATTCAGCCACGATCGAAGCCCGCACGCGTGGCTATGAGGTGGTCGGCTTCTACGATGGGTTCAAGCACCTGATGGAGGGGGAGCTGGTGGCCAAGCCGCTCTCCATTGACGATGTGAGCCGCATCTATCTCAAAGGGGGGTCCATCCTGCGCACGTCGCGGGCGAACCCCACGCAGGAGGAGGAATCACTCCGGCTCTGCGGCGAGGTGCTGATGGATGCGGACGTGGGCTACGTTCTGGTCATCGGCGGTGACGACACGGCATACGCGGCCTATCGCGTGGCGCGTTACGCCCAGGAGCACATGGGGGCGGACATCCACGTGGCGCACGCGCCGAAGACGATCGACAATGACCTCCCGCTCCCTGAGGAGATCAACACGTTCGGCTACGAGACAGCGCGAGAGGTGGGGACGCAGATCACGATGAGCGTGATGGAGGAGGCGCTGACGGGGCAGCGCTGGTTCGTGGTGGTGACGATGGGCCGCAAGACGGGTCACCTGGCACTTGGCATCGGGAAGAGCTCTGGGGCGACGCTCACCCTGATCCCCGAGGAGTGGGAGGGACGCACGATCCGCATGCAAGAGGTGATCGACATCCTCATCGCGTCGATCCTCAAGCGGATGGCGGACGACAAGCCCTACGGGGTGGCCCTCGTCTCCGAGGGCGTGATGGAGCACATGTCCCACCAGGATCTGCGAGAGCTGGATTACGTGGAACGCGACGCCTTTGGCAACGTCCACCTGTCTGAGATCAACTTCTCCGACATCCTGAAGCACGAGCTGGACAGCGAGCTGGAGAAGCTGGATGTCCCGACCCGCATCACCAGCAAGGACCTGGGGTACGAGCTTCGCTGTACCGATCCTGTTGCGTTCGACATTGACTACACACGCAGCCTGGGAGAGGCAGCTGCCGCTTTCCTGCTGGAGGGCGGCACCAATGCGACGGTGACGGTTCAGGGAACGCGCGTGGTGCCGATCCCGTTCAACGAGATGTTGGATCCGGAGACGGGACGTACGGAGGTAAGGAAGGTCAATCTTAACTCCTTCATCTATCGTTCAGCCTACAAGCTCATGATTCGCCTGAAACCGGAAGACGCCGAGAATGAGGACCTTCTCACGAAGATGGCAAGAAATACCAAGCTCTCCCTCGACGAATTCAAGTCTCGATTCGGATATCTCCTAGGCCTTGAGCCACGATCTCTCTAGGAGACTACAATGGAACGGATAGGCGTTCTCACCAGCGGCGGCGACAATCCCGGCCTCAACCCCTGCATCCGCGCTGTGGTGCGTATGGCAGTCCACGAGGGCCTGGAAGCTCTGGGCATCCACCGCGGCTACGCGGGCCTGATTGGAGGAGAGATCGACGAGATGGATGCCCGATCTGTGGGGGGCATTCTTGGCCGTGGAGGCACCGTCTTGGGCACGGCCCGGGCTCCGGAGTTTATGGAGCCTCAGGGGAGAAGAAAGGCACTGCGGACCCTGAACCGATTCGACATCGATGGTCTGGTCGTCATCGGAGGCAATGGATCTCTCACCGGGGCGCTGGAGCTTCATCGCTTGGGCTTCCCCGTCGTTGGCATTCCCAGCACGATCGACAACGACATCAACGGCACGGACATCTCCATCGGCGTCGACACGGCATTGAACACTATCGTCAGCGCCATCGACAAGATCAAGGACACGGCTTCCTCCCACAACCGAGCTTTCTTGATCGAGACGATGGGCCGAAACTCAGGGTATCTGGCCCTGGCCAGCGGTCTGGCGGGCGGCGCCGAGCTGGTGCTCTGCCCAGAGGTCGAGACCACGCTGGAGGAGGTGGCCCAGACGGTCGAGGACTCCTACATCCGCGGCAAAGCGCACGCCATCATCGTGGTGGCCGAGGGGTGGCAACCGGGCACGGAGCAGATAGCCAAGAAGCTGCGTGAACGAAAGGAGGAACTGGGCTTCTCAGTCCGCGTCACCCGCTTGGGCCACGTTCAACGGGGTGGATCGCCAAGCGCTTTCGACCGCATTCTGGCCACCCGGCTGGGGGCCAAGGCGGTCAGGCAACTGATCAACGGCAACTCCGGCGAGATGATCGGCTGGCTGAACAGCGACTTCCACCTCATCCCCCTGGAGGAAGCCGTGGCCTATCAGAAGGAGCTTGACAAAAACCTGTACGAACTGTCAACCATCATGGACAAGTAGGCAAGCCACAGCTAGATCACCATGGGCTCCCGATAGAGCCCGAAGACGTCTCGGAAGACGTCCATGACCTCCTGTACCGTGGCGTAGGCGCGCACGGCCTCTAGAATGTACGGCATCGTGTTCTCGGTGCCGTTGGCCGCGATGCGCAGCCGATCCAGTGCCTGTCCCACCGCGCCGTTGTCACGCTCCTCTCGCACCCTCTGCAGGCATGCGCATTGCTTCTCATATCCCTGCGGGTCCTGGTGCAAGATGGGAACGTTGGGGGGTTCTTTCTCTTGGTACTGATTGACGCCAACGACCACGCGCTTCCTCTCGTCAATCTCACGCTGGTAGCGGTAGGCGGCATCGGCGATCTCCTGCTGGAAGAAGCCCTGCTCGATAGCGGGTATCACGCCTCCGAGGGCCTCGATCTGGTGGAAGGTGTCGTAGACCTGCTCCTCCATTCGATCGGTGAGTGCCTCCACAGCATAGGAGCCGGCCAGCGGGTCGACGGTGTTGGTGATCCCGCTCTCGTGGGCGATGATGTGCTGGGTGCGCAGAGCAATGGTGACGGCGTGCTCGCTGGGAAGCGCCAGGGCCTCATCCATGCTGTTGGTGTGCAGCGACTGGGTGCCGCCCAGCACGGCTGCGAGGGCCTGAATAGCCACCCGCACGATGTTGATCTCCGGCTGCTGCGCCGTGAGCGAGCAGCCAGCGGTCTGCGTATGAAAGCGCATCCACCAGGAACGCTCGTCCTTGGCGTCAAAGGTCTCGCGCATCTCTCGCGCCCAGATGCGGCGCGAAGCCCGGAACTTGGCGATCTCCTCCAGGAAATCGTTGTGGCAGTTGAAGAAGAAGGAAAGCCGAGGCGCAAAAGCATCCACGTCGAGCCCGCGATCGAGCGCCCAGCGGACGTACTCCATCCCATCCGCCAGTGTGAAGGCCAACTCCTGCGCAGCCGTCGAGCCAGCCTCGCGGATGTGATACCCCGAGATGGAGATCGTGTTCCAGCGGGGCAGATGCTCGCTGCCGAACTCGATGGTGTCCGTGACCAAACGCATGGAGGGCTCTGGCGGGAAGATATACTCCTTCTGCGCGATGTACTCCTTAAGGATATCGTTCTGGATCGTACCCCCGAGCTTGTGCATAGGCACACCTTGCTTCTCGGCAGCGGCGATGTACATGGCCCATATCACCGCAGCCGGGCTGTTGATGGTCATCGAGGTGGTCACTTTATCCAACGGAATGCGGTCGAAGAGCACCTCCATGTCGCGAAGCGAGGAGATGGCCACGCCACACTTGCCGAACTCGCCCTCGGCCTCGGGCGCGTCGGCATCGTACCCCATCAGCGTCGGCAGATCGAAGGCCACCGACAAGCCTGTCTGACCTTGCTCAAGCAGGTATCGGAAGCGCTTGTTCGTCTCCTCGGCCGTGCCGAACCCCGCGAACATGCGCATCGTCCACAGCCTCCCGCGGTACATCGTGGCGTGGATCCCGCGGGTGAACGGGTACTCGCCGGGGAAGCCAAGCCTCTCCTGATATGCGCTCGCATCCCCAGACGCCGCTGCGTCCACATCCAGCGGCGTATAGAGCCGCTGCACGGGCTCGCCCGAGGCCGTGATAAACGCATCGGCCCGCTCCGGATACCGGCTGAGCGTCTCCTGGAGCGTCGTCTCCTTCCATCGCTCCCGCACCTGCTCTAGATCCCCTAGATCTCGGGGATGTCGTTTATCCCGGGGATGTCTTTTATCCCCGGGATGTCTCTTGTTCCCACTCTCAACGTCCATCGCTCGACCTCCTACTCCACCTATTTACTGTTCCACTGTGACTCGGTATCCGCCTGCCACACCTTTTGTCAGCAGCCACTGGGCAAACTGGCGGGCCTCTCCCGCCGGCTCGCCGCTGCTTGCCAGGTGAAGCTCCCGCCAAAGCGGGTAACGCCCAGCTTCGACAGTTCGCTCCGTCGGCAAAACGCCCTCGATGGGCAGCGCACGCACCCGGTCATGGGGGACAGACGGCGTCCCTAGGCAGCGCGTCGACACGTAGCCAATGGCACCAGGCGTGCTCGCCACGTACTCAACCACAGCCTCGCTCGAGGGCATCAACACGGCGTTGAGCGTCGTATCCTCACCGTCGAGGACGATGCTCTCGAAGGCAGCCCGCGTGCCGGAGCCGTCCTCTCGGCTGACGACAATGAGCACCACCCCTTGCCGCTCCTGCAGGCGTCCGCGGAAGATCTCACGGAGCTGCGCCAGCCCCATCTCCGAGAAGGACAACGTATGGGGCACAATCACGGCCACGCCATCGCGGGCAAAGGGCTCCATCCACAGCGATGCCTTCCCCTCGTCCACAGAGCCCCACGAGAGCAGCGCCAGGTCCGCCTC
Organism: uncultured Anaerolineales bacterium; assembly: GCA_964575455.1. Taxonomy (GTDB): domain Bacteria; phylum Chloroflexota; class Anaerolineae; order B4-G1; family B4-G1; genus SKLM01. Next base: position 8,391 of record CAZNRX010000004.1, read on the forward strand.
CCCTTCCACCAGAGCGTTCACGGCCAGGGCGTTGTTGAGCACCTCAGACGTCACCGTCACCCACGGGTGAGCTGTCTCATAGGCCGAGGCCACGTCTTGCAGAAGCGTCGCGCAGGAATCGGCAGCCACCACGTGCAGCTCGGTCGGCTCTCTGGTGACGATAAGGGGCTGAGGCGCGCACGCAGGCCCAGACAACAGGATGACGGAGGCGACCAGCAGCAAGGGCATGGAAGATATCCAACGGCAGAGCCCTTCGGAGGTGCCGTTGGCGCGCCGCGAGCTGGACATCATCGATAGTCCTCGCGCACCGGATGGAAGACGTCGATGATGCGGCACGAGGTCAACGCCCGCCCGGCATGAACGGCGTTCGGCGGGATGACGGCCACGGAACCGGCTTCGAGACGCGTCGTCCTCCCATCCACGGTCAGATCGAACTCCCCCTCGATCACGTTCGTGACCTGTTCGTGAGGGTGAGCGTGCTCAGGCAAGGGCACGCCAGGCTCGAAGTCCCAGTAGGCGACGGTCATCGTCTCAGCGTGCACAAAACGGGCCTCAGCACCCTCAAGCAGTGCCCGGCTCTCAATCTCAGAGAGGTTCAAGACGTCCATCGACTCTCCTTTTCTCTCTCCATTAGAGATATTTCCGGCACAAGCTGAGCACCATCCTGCTCAGCTACGAACGCAGAAACGCCTCCAATCGAGCTAATGCCTCAGGCGCGTCCCGGCGCCCGAACCCAATGCGGACATGGTCGCCCTCATCGTCAAAGACAGCACCAGGAAGCAGCAACACACCGGCCTCTCTCACCAGCCGCTGGCAGAAGACCTCACTATCGCCGTCCCGCAGACGAGGGAACGCAATCGGCCCGGCCTTTGGCCTCTGCCAGGCGAAGGTTCGGGCATGTCGCTCGAAGAAACCGTCCAGCAGCGCCAGGTTGTCGAGGATGATGCCCACGTTCCGCTCGATCAGCCTCTGGCGATGGCGCAGGGCCAACTCCGCCAGGAACTCACTCGGTGCGCTGTTGCAGATGGTGGTGTAGTCCTTAAATGCTGCCATTCGCTCGTAGACGGCCGCGTTGCGGGTGGCGATCCAGCCAATGCGCAGCCCCGCCAGGCCGTACGTCTTCGACATCACCCCCAAGGAGACCGCGTGCCCGTCGAGATCGCAGGCGGCCGGCAGCCGATCCCCCGCCGTATACTCCGACTCACGGTAGACCTCATCAGAAAAGAGCGTGATGCCGTGGGAACGCGCAATCTCCACCACCGCAGCAAATTGCTCCCGCGGCATGAGATAGCCCGTCGGGTTGTGAGGCAGGTTGATGACGATAGCCTTGGTATTGGAGCGAAGGAGGCCCCTCAGCTCGTCCAGATCCAGCGCCCAGCCGCGTTCCTCACGAGCCTCCCAGCGCGTGACCCGGCATCCGATGCTGGCAGCGACAGCGGCCAACGACTGGTAGCAGGGCCAATGCACGATGACGTGGTCACCCTCTCGGAGCAGGGCGTGCATGAAGAGGAAGATCGCCTCCTCCGCGCCGCTGTGCACCAGCACGTGCTCCGGCGAGATCGTACAGTAGAGTCGGCTGATCTCGCGTCGTAGCGACGGGCTTCCCTGTGACTCAGTGTAGCCCAGCCACTGCTCTCGAAATCGCTCCCCCGCGTCCGGCTCGAGGGCCAGCAGGTCCTCGACCGCCATCGACTCGCAGTCCGAGCAGCAGAGCAGGTGCTCCACGTCGAACTCGAATCGGGCGAAGTATCGTTCTAGTTTAAAGTGGGGAAGCTGCATTTGCTGACTGGAACCCATCGTGCGAAAAGGTGTCAAAGCACATGGGAGGAATTATACCCCGCATCTCCGACGCGAACAACCGCCCATCAAGGTCACGCTAGTCTGCCCGCCGAGAACAGTTAGAGGATTCTCCGGCCGATCGCGTCATACGCCTCAATCCTTGCTTCCCGCGCCCTACTCGCCTCGTACTCCTCTGCCAGCAGCGTCCAGATCATCGAATCCCGCCACTCCCCCTCGGCGTTAGTCAACCTATGGCGGAGCGTCGCTTCGTGGAGGAATCCCAGCTTCCGGGGTATGGCGGCGCTGCGTACGTTCTTGGGATCGCAGTGTATCTCAACGCGGACCACCTCATCGATCTCGAAGGCGACCGTGGTCAGTGCCGCCGACACCTCCGTCGCTAGCCCCTGGTTGACGTGATCGGCATGGATCCAGTACCCAATCTCGCGCGCCCTCTCGCCTACCCGGGTATGCAGACCGCTGCTTCCAAGCACGACCTTCTCGTTGGGGCTGAAGAGACCATAGACGAAGTCCTGCCCAAGATCGAACTTGCCGCGCCAGCGGCGAAGCCGTTCGATCTTCGCCTGCAGATCCTCCGGCTCGTGCTCGGCCCAGGGCATCCAGGGACGGAGATGCTCCAGGCTTACGTCGATCGCGGCCTTGAGCGCTGCCGCGTCAGTCGGCTCCCAGCAGCGCAACACCAGCCGGCGAGTCTGAACGCGGTAAGCGGGGCCCGGAACCTCGTTCGATGTCATCTTGGACCTCCAATAGCTGCGCAAACAGGGGCCGAGCAGCTCAACAGCACCGCTACCGTACTGCTGACACAAACAAGGATAAGACGCCAACGAGCGCACAGTAGACGGCAAACGGGTAGAGACGTCGGCGCTGGAGATACCTGAGCAGGAAATGAATGCAGCCCAGGCCCACCAGGGCGGCAGCCACGAAGCCAGCGATCAGCACCGGGGCCTCTGTCACTAACCCCCCCATGCGACCCAGCTCCACCACTTTGAGCAAGCCAGCGCCAAGGATGATAGGGGTCGCGAGGAGGAAGCTGAAATGGGCGGCCGGCTCCCGCTTCATACCGCGTGCCAGCCCGGCCGCGATCGTGGCGCCAGAGCGAGAGATCCCGGGGAGAATCGCCAACGCCTGCCCCACCCCAACGATCAGGGCGTCAAGCCAGCCGAGGTCATCCAGGCTGCGCTCGCGACGCCCCATGCGCTCGGAGGTCGTCAGCAGGGCCGCCGTGACCAAGAGAAAGCCTGCAGCGGCCGTAGGACGCGCAAACATGCCCTCGAAGAAATCCTCCAGAAAATAGCCAACCAGGACGCCGGGCACGGTGCCCAAGAGAATCAACCAGGCCAGCAAGGCTCGGCTGCTGCCCTCCCCCCCAGTGAGAGCATGTTCCAGCAAGTGGAGCAGCTGGCGCCGACCTCCTTTGCCTGCTCTCAGGACAAGCCTCCCCAGCGAGAGACCCGCCGCGCGCACGAGCGCGACCCACTCCCGCCAGAAATAGACGATGACGGCCAATGCCGTGCCCCAGTGAACCACGGCGTCGAAGGCCAATCCTGGCGAGTGCCAGCCGAGCAGCCAGGGGACCAGCACCAGATGCCCAGAGCTGCTCACAGGCAGAAACTCGGTGGCACCCTGCATCACCCCCAGAAATAGGGCTTGGAGAAGATTCACCGGCAACCCCAGGCTCTATCGCCGCCAGTCGCCATAGCGCTCCATGTAGTCCGTTCCAGAGTAACCGGGCGGCAGAGCGTTCTCTCGATCCTTGACCTCCCTCATGTAGTCAACCAGGGCAGGATAGGCGAACGTGTAGTCGGCCTTGTTCTCCCACTCAGATGTCGGACCTACCGTGAAAGGGCACAGCCCCAGCATCCAGTAGTCCTCCGCGGCCAGTCCGTCATACCAGCGCACCGCCTCCACCACGTCCTGGGGCGTTCCTCCGTCTTGTTCGTACCGGTCGCCGTACCACTCACTGATGAACAGAGGGATGACCTCGTTCCGTTCCTGGAGAAGATGGTAGAGGAATCGACACCGGAAGCAGAGCAGCCCGGCCCCTGGAACCTCAGGAGCACCGGGGATTGCCTGCCCCCACCACAGATCGATGGGCTCGCCGGGCCATGCCACCCCCTCATGGGCTGCCAGTATATGGCCGCCCTCCCTGGCGCGGCCAAACACGCCCGTTTCCACCATGCCCTCCATCTCGTGCCACTCGGGGGTACCGTTGTTGAAGGCGAACAGTGCCAGCCTGAGGCCATTCACCTCGGCCTTCTCCATACACTTGATCATCAGCTCGGCCAGACGGGGATATCCCTCGACCTCTGGTGGATCAGGTTCGTTGATCACTTCCCAGTAGTCCACCGTCTTCCGCAGGCTGGGATCCAGCGAGACCTCGTTCAGGATGAAGGACATCAACGCGTTCGCCATCTCATCCAGGTCCGTCGAAGGCTCCCCCACCCTGGGGCACCCTTCGAGGGGCGACGTCACTCGAGCCACGGTGACGGTTTCTGGATGGGCCTCCTTGACATCGGATAGCCACCCGACATCATCGACGGCCTTGACGACAGCGTAGGAGACGTCATTCGCCTCCGACCCATCCACGTAATCCAGCACCGGGCTCTCGTGTATGCCGTGAACCCCCACCTTGCTGCCTTCGGCGACCAGGGGATACGGCCACGCCCTCCCAGTGAGATCACCATCGACATCGATCAGGCTGACGTCATCCCAATAAGCGTGGTTGTGTATGAAGGGCCATAGCACCCGAGAGCGGAGGAAGATCGTCACCTTGCGTCTCTGGGCCTCGACCTCCACCGCCGGAACCTGGTGATAACAGTTGTAGATGTGGGCACCGGTACCCCATTGGACCGTGTCAGCGTGCGGGTTGACGCCACCCGTTGGATCGATGCCTATCGAGAGCACGATGTTCTCCAGACCGTCGGTCACCCCCTCGTCCCCTTCTTCGGCGTAGAAGCAATCGTATCCCGCGCCTTCACTCCACCCCTGATCCTCCTCTTGGTCGGGCGGGCCACCACCGTTGTTCGACCAGGCGTGAGCCCACGCCTCCAGTCGCAGGCGCGTGCCCGGCTCCACCTCGACTTGCTGCAGGAACCCCGCGTGGTGCTTGCGGTACGAGGTGAACAGCTCCACAGCGTTTTCACCCTGTCGGACGCGCTGCTCCCTCACGTGGTCCGGAGCGTCCGCCAGGCCCAGCACCTGGACCGGGTGCCAGGTCGGAGAGTCGTGATCGTACCACGTCAGCCAATAGGGATGCGTGAAGATGCCCTCCCCATCCTCCTCCCTCGGATCGTCACCGGCGGGGAGGATCAGGACGCGATGGAAGGTCTCGTACTCCTCAAAATCACCGTTCGCCAGGAGATTCGTGGGCCCGGGCATCGGCTCGGACGTAGCTTTCCACACCAACGGGAGAAAAACTCGGTAGCCCCAATTCACACGTAACGCGACGTCGTCCACGAAGGCACCCTGCCCCGCGCGACCATCGCCATCGCTGACGAAGTGGAAACCGATCCAAACGGTGTCTGTGACTTCCTCGGTCGCGCCGAGATAGGCATCGAGGGGTATGACCCCGAGCATCCATCCCCCAGCGGCGCTGGACACGTAGGTGCATCGGGCGCTCTCCAGCTCAGTCGGATCGGTCAGGACGCACCAGCCGAGCCAGTCGCCCCGTTCGGGCGCGTGATCCACCCCCTGGACCTTCTGGATCCCCGCCCCGCCATCGCGCGGGCTGATCTGACTACCCCGGCTCCCTCCCATCCACCATCGGAAACGGACATAGGCGTCCCAGGCGCCGCCCAACTCGACGGGACCGTGGATCAGCCAGGAGTCGACGTGTTCGGGATAATCATCCACACCAGCCGTCAAGCCGATCCCGTCGGCGCCACCGCCCACGCACCAGGCCGCGGTGATGGGGCTGGTGGGCTCGAACCTACCCGCGCCCCACGTATACTCGCCGCCATCTACAGCGCTCGCGTCGGTGACGATCCAGCTCGGCCCTATACCGGTCTCGAACGTCTCGCCGAAGACCGTCTCCCATCCTGCCGAGACCCCCTCCAGATCCACCATCGAGGAGTGCACACCGATCGCCGTTTCGGGGCCCTGGGGCGCCAGGGAGACACGAGCCGGCCCGCGCGCCGACGCCAGCCCCCCTGCGAGAGACTGGAGCAGCGCGAACGCCACGACCAGCAGGCTGAACGCCAGGATTGGGGCTAACCAAACGCCTGGCCCGCCACCGCGTCTTCCCATCGCTTCTCTTACTCCACGCCGCCCGATGCACCAATCATCAGTTGCACCCTCCGAACGTCACCTCGCCCCCCCCGACCTTGGGCTCACCTCAGGGCAAAGAGAGCAGCTGAAGGTCGTCCATGAAGAACCCGTTGTTATCCAGCCCCCACTTACCGAATACCTCGACGTAGACCGTCATTTCCGATTCGGTCGCGGTGAAATCGAAGCTGAACTCGTGGTACGACAGATAGAAGCCAGAGGTGTTGTCACCATTCCACCAACCGCTATAAGAGATAGCCCCCTTGTCGGGCCACATCGCTCCCGTGGGTGCAACCCCGAGCCGTACCTCGGCAGCCCAACGATCTGACGGGGGGACCTTCCCATCATCCCAGCCATAGACGTCAACGTAGACTGGCGCCGTGAAGCGGTAGTGACGCCCGACCTCAAGACCGCTCAGGTCCTGGGACAGAGCCGCGTAAATGGGCGCATCCGAGGTGAAGACCTTAACGCAGTAAGATCCGTCCAGAACGAAGAGATCCTGCTCATCAAGCGGCAATTGATCTTTGTGCTTGACATTGGTCTCCGGAGCGACCACATCCCCATGGCTTCCGTGCACGGTCTCTCCGTCCAACCATTGCCACACCCAGTCATTCGGCACTTGTCTATTAGGAGCAATATCGTACCATCCCTCCTCAAAGCTCCCGTTCTGCAAGATGGAGGACGGCGTCGGCGTGGGAGTGGGCGTCGGGGTTGGGGTCGGGGTTGGTGTCAGGGTGGGCGGGATATCTCGCACCACCAGCGGGAGCGCCACCTCGTGACCGTGATTGACCCGCAGCACCACGTCATCGACGAAGGCACCCCGCCCCACGGCGCCGTCGTCGTCGCTCACGAAGCGAAATACGATCCGCACGGTGCGCGTCACACCCTCACTGAGAGGCAGAAGATGACCCAGAGGGAGTGAACCCCGCATCCATCCCGGCGTCGTTCCAGAGACGTACGCCAACTGGGCCTCGCGCGGCCACCCCCTCTCCAGGTCAGCCACATCCGTCAGGATCCCCCACCCGAACCAATCGCCTGACGGGGGTGGAGAGCTGACCTGCCGGACGGATTGAACGCCCAGGGCTCGGCCTCCACCGTCATCAGCGGAGCGCGTGTCCAGCCACCAGGCGAATCGCACCTCAGCGTCCCAGACGTGGGAGCCGGATTCACCTAGCGTGATCGGGTCGGAGACGAGCCACGCATCCATGCTGTCCATGTAGAGACCGCCGGTATCGTCACCTCCACCCGCGCACCACGCGCTGCTTCCTCCGCTGACGTACGTAAAGGGGCTTGTTCCCCACAGGTACAGCCCACCGTCCGAAGCGCTGGTGTCGGTCACGATCCAGCCGGATCCAATGCCGCTCTCAAACGTCTCGCTGAAGACCGTCTGCCAGCCTGCAGAGGCCACATGCTTTGAGAACGGCGCCGCGACCGGCGGCTCACGACCTGCCCGCGCCAGCCGTGCGGACGATGGCCTGCTCGCGGCCACCAGAGACTGCAGCAACAGGAGCACAGCTACCACCATGCCTATGCCAAGGGATGCCGTCCATCCTCGGGATGCCGTCCATCCCCCCGAACCAGCTATGCCCCCGGTCAGCCAGCCACTTCGCCTCTCTCTCCTACCCTTCACCTCACACCCCCTCGGCTCCTGGTTCGGAAGGATCACGTGGATGGGCCATATCCTCTTGATTCACCTCCCGATCCATCAGCGCCCGCGCCAAGAGGCTGAGGGAGACCCCGGCCCGGCGCGGCTCGGGAGTCGGCCCCTCACCGGCCGGCCAGCCCTCCCGCTGGCGCAAGCGGTCCCCGTCGGTGACCTCGGTCTGATCGTGGAACAGCACCTGCTGCGTCGGGAACGGCAGGTCAATGCCATGCGCCAGGAGGCTCTCCTTGATCCTGGCGATGACCTCGCTCTGGATCTGCAACACGTTCGATCGGACCGAGTCGGTCCACCAGCGCGCACGAAAGTTGACGCTGAAATCGCCCAGCTCGGCCACCAGGACATCGGGGGCCGGACGCTCCAAGACGCCGTCCACCTCCTCCATCGCCTCCAGGATCAAACGCATAGCCTTGGTGATATCATCGCCGAAGCCGATGCCAACCTGGTACTCCGCCCGCCGCACGGGGAACGCCGTGTTGACGATCACCGACTCCGTGAAGAGATGAGCGTTCGGAATCACCACCCGGCGCCCGTCGTAGGTCTTGATGGTGGTTGCCCGCGTCTCCACGTTCTCCACCGTGCCTTCAAACTGGTTGACGACGATCTGATCCCCGATTTCGAACGGCTCGGTCAGCAGAAGCAGAATGCCGGCCAGGAAGTTCTGCAGAATGTCGTGGAAAGCAAAGCCGATCGCCACACTGCCGATGCCCAGCAGCTGGATGAGCTGCCCTGGTTCGAAGCTCTCCACCGCGACGGTCAACGCGACGAGCAAGCCCACCCCAATGACCAACCACCGGGCAAGTCGACCCAGGACCATCTCGGCTCCAGTAGTCAGCTCCGCGGCCTGTGCCACCCGCTTGACGGCCGCCTTGATCCAGCCGGCAGCGACGTAGAAGAGCCCAAAGACGATGATTGACAACACGATCTGCGGCAACGCACTGAAGAAACCAGAGATCATCTCCTGCAGCTTTGTCCAGGCATCCGCCCAAGCCTGTGCAATACCCACGCTACCTCCTGCCTGCCCCAGCCCGTCGAAGAGAGCCTGCTCTTTGTACACGAGATCTAGCCGTCATCCGCTGGACCCCCTCTCCGCTTCCCGATCGTGACGATGCCCAGGTGCCCATCGACCGTTATTGTATCTCCAGTACGAATCGACGACGTGGCGTCAGGGATGCCGGTGACACACGGTAACCCGTACTCCCTGGCGATAATCGCGCCGTGAATCAGCATCCCTCCCCGGCGCTCCACAACAGCGGCCGCCAACGGCACCACAAACGTCATGTTGGGATCGACGGCGTCACAGACCAGTATCTCACCATGTTCGAACGCCGTAAGGTCACCCTGAGAAATGACAACACGGGCTGACCCCTGGGCCACACCTGGGCCGGCCGGCTGCCCGATGAGCTGGCGCGCCCTGATCACAAAATCGTCCTCTGTCTCCTCCTCCAAAGACGTCTCGGGCACGAAGTCAGGATTGCGGAGCGCTCGTGCCACATCGGCCCCGGGCGTCTCCGCCTGGGACGCCTCAACGTCCTCCCAGCCTGCACCTGGGCCGCGCTGCCTCTCCAACCGCCGTCGGCCCTCCTCGACGGCAACCAGCACCTCAGCCTCGATCCGGCCCAAATAGATGTTGTCGTCATCGCGTAACTGGTAGCTGGTGCGAGCCAGATCGAGTAACTCGGCGGCCCGTTCCCTCTCTTGCCCCTCGAACTGATCAAGGAATTCGTCGCGCATCACGGCCCGGGGCCATCGAGATTGGCCTTCGACGTGTCGCGGTGACCGTCGGTCAAGGGCTCTCGGGTGGCCTGCCATCTCCAGCAGGATTCTTATCAACGGCTCAGAACCCCCAGTGCATCGCGCGCCCCCCGTCATCGCACAGGAGAGATCTCCAAAGCGACTCACGAAGTCGTTCACGCGGTGCTGGAATGCTTTGTCAATCTCCACGTTTTCACGATGGGCCAACCGCTCGCGCAGCGCGTCCGCCAGTTGGGCGTCATCCCGGACTGTGGCCGCCATCTGCTCGAGAGCACGATTCCTGGCCACGCTCGCCATCTCGGTGCCCCCCAGCAAGTCCATAAAGGCATAGGGGTCGTCGGGATGAAGCGCATCGTTATAGACTTGACCAAACAGCCTTATGCCGTGAGCAAAGGGAATAAACTCATCCCAATATACATCGACCCACGCGTCGTAGATCGCCTGCCGACGGTCGATCTCCGCGGCCAAGTCCTCATCGGACAGGTGGTTCACCGGCTGCTCTGCCAGGACATCAGCCTCCTCAATCATGCCCGGAATCAGCTCGCCCTCAATCTTGTCCCGCAGCGACTGGAGATTCTCGAAGCTCCTCCGCAGGCTCAGATACCACCGCCGCTCATCGTCAGGGTCCCCACCCGCCAGCGTCGTGATCGGGCGGGACTGGAGCACAATCAGCCCCTCGTCGCCCCACGTCCATTCAACATCCTGGGGTCCTCCGAAGAGGGCCTCCAGGCGCCGGGAACAGTCAAACACCTCGGTCACCTCTTCGGCTGTCAAAGGAGGGAGGGAGGACAGCTCCTCCAGCAACGGCTGCAGATGAACGCTCTGGGGCCCCGTGACAAGCATTTGATCGTGGGAGGGGGAGACGTGGGACAGCACCTCCCCGGTGGCCCGATCGACGATCCACCGATCCGGCTCCACTGTGCCATCCACGAGCCCTTGATTGAGCCCGTAAACCGACTCAATCACAGCCTGTGAGTCGTCATTTGGACTCCGGCTGAACACGACACCAGAGCGATCTCCTTTCACCAACTCCTGCACCACAACAGCCATCGTGCTGCTCGCCAGATCCAGCCCCAGGTCTCGCCGGTAGAGCAAGGCTGCGTCCGACCAAAGTGAGGCCCAGACCAATCGGACGTGCTCCAGGATACGCTCGATCCCTGTCACATTGACGAACGACTCGTGCAATCCGGCAAAGGACACTGTATCTGAATCCTCACCCGGTGCCGAAGAGCGAACGACCACGGCCTCTCCACCAAAACGTGCCTCAAGATCGCCAGCAAGTGTCGTGGCGAGATCGCCAGGTATGGGCGTCCTGAGGAACATGTTGCGAATGCGCAGTGAGGCGTCCCAAAGCTCCTCCCAGCGCATATCGCTGAAATCCTTTCGGCCAAGTTCCAGCATAATGCGCTCTCGAAGCCCGGTAGCAGCGACGTAATCTCGGTAGGCCTGAGCCGAGATGCAAACTGTCTCGGGGACCGAGACCCCACCGGGTACCTGGTCAGTCTCGCCTGTCGCCTCTCGTGCCATCTTGGCCAGGGCGAAACACTTGCCACCAACCCTTGGCTGATCGTCAGGTCCGATCTGCAGAAGAGAAAGCACCCAGGTCATCTTCGCACGTGGACTTCGGTGACCTCTTGGAAGCGACGCACCAGGTAGTAGCTCCTCACATGCACTCGGAACAGAGCACAGGAGGGGGACGAGGCGAACTCCTTCATGTTAGGGTGTTTAGCGACATAGGTTGGCATCAGACGATCTCGCTCCAAGTCGGTCACTTCCTCAGCATCACCGAGGACCGTCACAGCCACAGCTTCGTGGATATCCGACGGCTTATGAGAGCGGCTGTCGATCAGAAGCGCCACGCGTGATTCTGCACTTAGATTAGCATACTTGCGGGTAGCGCGGCCCGTCACCAACAGAAGCGTCTTCAGATCATCGCTGACCACAAAGGCCATCAGGTTGGCATAGGGCTGACCATCTTCCTCCCGCGTTGCCAGCACAGCTAGCCGTTGATGGGCGAACAACTCTCGCAGGGTGGATACGGCGAGAGATTCCCTGCCGGTCATCTCGTCGAGCGTAGCGATGGTGCCCGGACGATCTCGCCTGTCGACCCTGTTGCTCATGTCATCCCCCCCTGGCCCGAGCGCAGCGACGATTCCGCTAGCCCCTCCACCTTCTGCACGTAGGCGTCGATGTCAAACTTTCGCTCCAGGCCGCTGGCGCTCATGTAGCGCGCCTTGCCGTACACCTGGCGCTCGGCCCAGGCACGGTCGTGCTTGCCGAAGCACCAAGCTACTCCCGTGAAGCTGTTGGGATCGCGCCCATCGAGCTCATAACGGTTGTTCAGCTCCAGTGCGATGCGGAAACCCTCCTCGGGGCTGGGCGTCCACTCCAGGATCTTCTTCCCCCAATACATCCGCATGTAGCCGTGCATCTTGCCGGTCAGCATCATCTCACGCTGCGCCGCGTTCCAGTACGGGTCGTGCGTCTGCGCCGCCTCGAACGCCTCCCGGTCATACACGTACTCGCGTCGATCATCGGCGTGCTCGTCCAACGTCTCCCTCGCCCAGCCGGGCAGGCAGGCCAGCGAATCATAGTCGGGATTGAAGGCACAGAAGTTCATGCTCAGCTCGCGCCGGACGATAAGCTCCTCCAGATAGGCCTCCTTTGCATGCTGTCCATCCCCATTCTCCTGCCCCACGTCGACCCCGGTGGGCTTGGCCCCTCGCACTCGGAGGGCGATCTCCAGAGGAGAGATCTGGCCAAAGTGAAGATAGGGGCTCATGTGGGAGAGGTAATCCTGGCTGGGGTCGTTGCGTTCCTCGGCGTAGTGGTCCAGCTTGTGGGCGATAAAATCGTCCAGTAGCATCCGGGCCTGTGAGCTGCCGCCATGATAGGTATCGACCCTCTCTGCGCTGCGGTTGATGCGCATGCGGTCCAGCATAACCCCAATAGCGTCCAGACGGATGCCGTCCAAGGAAAACCCAAGCGAGTCTCGCTGCAGCGCCGTCTCCTCCAGCGGAACCAGAAACGCGTCGAGATGCTTGTGGATCTTGGGCCGGATGGTATAGGCGGCGTACTCCTCCTTCTCCGAAGCGGTAGCCCCTGTAGCCGTCGTCTCCACCGGCACGATGACGTCGCTCTCCACCTGGACCAGGGGGCAGGAGAGTCGCCTCGCCGCCCGCTCCCGCCAGCGCCGCTCAACGCGCAGATAGCCACGGTCGACCACCACCAGCGCCGGCGGGCTAGCAAGCACCGATGCCACGTCGACCACAGCCTCCACCGGCGGCTGCAATCGCACCACCAGCTGGATACCCCGTTCAGCCAGGGCTTGCTTCGTCTCTCGTAGCCCCTCCAACATGAAGGCGTAGGATCGGGTGTTCGCCTCTGGGAAGCGCTGCGTGATACCAAACACGGCCAGCAGGGGGAGACCACGTTGGTTCGCCTCACGGACGGCGAACTCCAGTGCGTGGTTCATTGTGGCCCGCTGTGCACGTTGCATCCAGTAGAGCACGTACCCGCTGGCGCCAGAGACTTCTTCATCGTTCAAGAACTGAACGCGCTCGCCCTGAATCACAGCCTCATCTCCCCCTTCCCGCTCCCGGCTTCCCCTTCCCGCTCCCGATCTCCCCCTCCGGCTCCCGACAGATCCGCGATCCGCCGGTCCCTGAGATAGCGTTCATCCCCCAGGACGCCGCCCATCCCCACTGGCCACGACCTGCGCCCGCACCCGATCCGCCTGCCGTCGTATAGCCCGCTTTTCATGCTCATCAATTCTCCTCAGGTTGTAGAGCTGCAGCCCCATGCGCGGATTCTCACCAAAGCGCTCCTGGTGCCGCATCAGGAAATCCCAGTAGAGCGTGGTGAAGGGGCAGGCCTCCCCACCGCCAGGCTGGTCAGTGCTAAACCTCAAACCTGGATCATAGCGGCAGCCGCCTGGGGACGCTCGACGTCCCCGCCCACCTCGATTCCCGCAGTAGTTACTCATGCGGTCGATGTACTTGCCACTGGCACAGTAGGGCTTGGTGGCCATCAGGCCTCCATCGGCGAACTGCGACATCCCCAGCGTATTCGGCAGCTCCACCCACTCGACTGCATCGACGTAGACGGCAAGATACCACTCGTGAACCTGCTGAGGCTCGACTCCCAGCAGCAGTGCAAACAACCCAGTCACCATCAGCCGCTGGATGTGGTGGGCGTAGCCGTAGTCCAGGGTCTGTTGAATGGCGTGGCGCAGGCAGGCCATGTCGGTCTCGCCGGTCCAGTAGAACGCCGGCAAAGGCAGGTCGGCACCCAGGGCATTCTGCTCCCCGTACTCCGGCATGTGACGCCAGTAGATGCCACGCACGTACTCCCGCCAGCCGAGGACCTGCCGGATGAAACCCTCGACGGCATTGAGCGGCGCTGGGCCCTGGACGTAGGCTCTCTCAGCGGCCTTCAGCGCCTCACGAGGGTCCAGCAGCTTCAAATTCAGGGCAGCGGATAGGCGCGAGTGGTAGAGGTACGGCTCACCCGTCCACATGGCGTCCTGGTACGAGCCGAAACTCGGCAGGCGGTGTCCCACGAAGTCGGCCAAGGCCTCCTGCGCCTGCTCTGGCGTCACCGGCCAGTCGAAGTGCTCCAGCCCCCCGGGGTGATCGTGGAAACGTTCCACAACCAGATCAAGCACCTCACGCGTGACGGCGTCCGGCTCAAACCCTATTGGAGCCGACACGTCACCGGGCCCTTTTCTTCCAAAGGACTCCCGATTCTGGTCATCGTAGCTCCACGCATCGCCGACCGGCTCGTCATCGTCCATCAAGATGCCCTTACGACGCCGCATCTCCCGGTAGAAGGTCGCCATGACCAGCCGCTTGCGCCCCTCGGCATACTCCTCAAACACCTCCGTGGGACAGAGAAAGTGGCGATCCGGTCGAATCTCCAGCGGCACCCCGGCCTGCTCAGCGGCATCGCGCAGGTGCTCCTGGACACGCCACTCACCCGGCTGTACCACAATGACCCGCTCCGGCTGCCACGCCTCCACCGCGCGGCGGAGTTCGGCTCCGAGACTGCTACGGGCACGTGGCCCATTCCCACGGTCAACGCTGCCATCGTCCATCTCACGGTAGTCGACGGAGAAACCGTTCGCCCGCAGCCTATCGCGGAAATGGCGCATGCTGCTGAGGAAGATAGCGATGTGCGGTTTGGTCGTCCAGACGTGCTCGGCTTCCTCAGCCACCTCGGCCATCCAGACCACGTCAGCCTGACGGTCGAAACCATCGAATGCCGCGGATCCAGCGTCTAACTGGTCACCCAAGACAAGGACAAGATGGCGCGCCCGGCCGCCGTTCGAGGTAGAGATAGGCTGTTTGGGTGACTGGACGACCTCACCCTTCGAACCAGCGACCGCAGGCATGGGGAACCTCCTCCTTATTCAGTGCGCTGCCCATTGTATCAGCAAAGAGATGGGACGTCAAACCAGAACCTGCCGAACGGTTTATGCCACAAGGGGATCTGGGTCACTGCGTTGACCCGCGATCCCCTTGGAGCGATCTTGGACCTACTGAGACTCACAGATTCAACGCCCCGCTGTGCTCCTCCTCGTAGGCCTGCAGAACGCGCTCGGCCAAATCCGTGGGCTTCATCGCTCCGTGGGGCACGCTGAAAGGCACCTTCCCCCACAGCTCTGTCTCCACCGCTTTCGGCCGCACCACCGTCACGTGGCGCCCCCGCTGTTCCTTGCGCAGCACATCGACGAACGCCTCCAACCCCGCCTTGGCGGAGGCGTAAGCCCCAAGGCCGGGCAGCCTAAGCCGCTCGCTGACAGCGCCGAGGAAGACCATGTGAGCATCGGAAGCAAGAAGAGACAGGCTGTGATGTGCCGCCAGATAGGCACCGGTCAGATTCGCCGCGAGCATCCGCTCCCAGTCACCCAATGACATCTGATCGATCTTCACCGACGCGATATCGCCGATGGCGTAGATCCACAGGTCCACCTCGTCAACGAGCTCCCGCGCCCGCTCCACAGCTCGCCGGACGCTGTCCGGATCCTCCACATCAGCTGCGATCACCTCTGACGTGAGATACGTCACCGAACCCGGATCCCGAGCCACGCTCAGAACCGCCCACTCTTGATCAAGCAAGTGTTTCACCAGCGCTGCACCAATGCCACCGCTGGCGCCCCAAACCATAGCAGTCCTCTGCGCTGCGTCCATCAGCTTGCTCCTTTCCCTTCAACAAAAAAGCGCGGCCTCTGGCGGGACCACCGCCCGAACCGCGCTACCGACAACCCTCTTCTTGGACCCTCTACTCAGATAGTTTCACCATCAGTCCGGCGATCGTCTTACGCTCCTCAGGTGTTGCCACGCCCCACATCTCCCTGAGCAGCTCCTCCTCCGGTGTCGCAGGACAGACTTTCTCCGCTAGGAAATCGCCAATCTGGGTTGCTAGCGCCTCGATCTCCTCCTCGGACATGCCGACCTTCTTGCCCACGCTCACCGCCCTCCGCAGGTTCTTGCGCCACTCCGCCCAATCCCCCACGTAGTCCATCATATTGATACACTGCAGCTTCTTGTTCACGTCCATCTCAGGCCCTCCTGTTACTATGGCAATCAGCTTCGTTTACATCTCTAAATATAGCACATTACACATCGTTTGTCAAGGATTTGTTAGAAAACCGCAGAACACGTCTTTGTCATGTACGCACAGAGCCTGCCTTCACAAGCGAGCTCTGGCATCCGGACCTCGCGATCACTCAACGCAGGGCGCGCTGCTGCGACAGTCGCGCCGCGGCCTCAACAGCGGTCCTTACGGTCTGCAGGTGGATCTGGACCGTGTCCTCCACGCGACGCGCGTAGCCACCCCCCATCACCGTTGCCACCGGGATACCGGCCCGCCCACACAGCTCGTAGACCAGTCGATCCCTCTCGGCCAGGCCGGACTTGCTCACAGCCAGACGCCCCAGCCGATCATCCCAATAAGGATCAGCACCGGCAAGGTAGATGACCAGATCAGCCCCAGAGAGCTCCAGGGCCCGCCGCACGCCCGAATCCCAGGCATCCAGATAGGCGATATCACCGGCCCCGTCCTCCAGACCGATATCCAGGTCGCTCTGCTCCTTTCGTAAGGGGAAATTGCGCTCGCTGTGCACGGAGAGGGTAAAGATGGTCGGATCGTCGGCCGCGATCGAGGCCGTGCCATTCCCCTGATGGACGTCACCATCAAGGATGACGGCAGCGAGCGCTGCTACGGAACCAAGCCTCCCCTCAGCCTGCATCGCGCGGACCGCTATCACGCTGTCGTTGAAGATACAGTAGCCCTGACCGTGGTCACGAAACGCGTGGTGGGTACCACCAGCCAGGTTCACGGCCAGGCCATCCCGAAGAGCAACCCGAGAAGCAGCGATTGTTCCGCCAACGGAGCACCGAGTACGCCTGACAAGCTGGGGCGACCACGGGAAGCCTATGCGCCGTGCCTCCCTGTCCGTCAGCCGCCCCCTCTTGATCTTCTCCAGATAGGCGCGGCTATGGACCCGAAGGATCTGCTCATCCGTGACCGGTTCGGGCACGACGAGATCCTCCGGCGGTATCAGCCCGCTCTCCGCCACGGCCTCACGGAGGAGACGATACTTCTCCATGGGGAACCGATGGCCTGCCGGCAGCGACACGACGCAATGATCGCAGGTGAAAGCCCTCAAAACAGTCTATTCAAGCTCCATATACCGCTTACCTCGCCATCTGAAGGGCGCCCACTTCCCCGGCTCAACCTGTATCCAGATATCCTCTCCGGATAGAGTGACGACGTTCACCAGATCTCCCTCGTGCAGGTCACCCACATCCCCGTAGTTCATCCCAGGCCCACTGCGCAGATTGAGCTTCTCCACCGCGACGCGGGCCTTGAGCCCCGCCAGCGGCATCTCATCCACCACAGGCTCGCCGCCAGCGTAGTCCACCAGCTCATCATAGCTTCCGTTGAACCAATCGAGAAGCGTGGGGCCAGCGATCCCCGGCACCTGGCCCTCCTCCGAATACTGCCAGATCATCCAGTCGTCCCAGCCGCGCGGCAGCGAGGGCGCATCAACCCCGTAATTGGCAACCCAGAGATCGTAGTCCGCCCAATTCGGATCATCCAGAACGTTGTAGTTCCAGAACCAGATGGCCGTGTAGATCATGGGTTTCCGGCCTTCCTTCTCCTCAACCAGGTCCGCGCACTTCCCAACGCAAGCTGTGATACCCTCGGGGCCGATCTCACGTCTCAGCTCGACGTCCAGCACCAGGGGCAGATCGGGTGATCGACCATCAAGGACGTCGAAGAGGCGTTCTATCTGAGAGTCGGCTGGTCTCTCCGGCGCTACGACGTGATACGCCGAAACCAGTAGGCCAGCCTCCCTGGCTCCGTCCCAGTTGACGTAAAACCTGACGTCTGTATCATAGTTGCCCAGGGTGGCGCGGATGATCGCGAAGCGATACCCTGCAGCCGCAACCCTCCTCCAGTTGATCTCACCCTGATACTCAGAGACATCAGTACCCGGCGTCCTAGACATCTTGACCCCCTTTCCTCAGTTATGCCGTCCTAAGAACGGAGCCGGAATCGAGACAACCCGGCATCGTACCCTCAGATCGCCTGCTGAAGGGACACCTCAGTCACAACCTGAGTCAATCCCAGCGAATGGAGCACGTCACGCGTGGGTACTCCGTCCGCGTCGTAGCCCATGGCCCGGAAGTAATCCTGCTTCATCGCTTCCATATCGAGGGAGATCCCGCGCAGAGGTCCTTTCTCAAGCGGCGGATGTCCACTGGCACGAGCCGGCAGGGAGATGTCATCAAGGCGGATACCCTCACGCAGGTTGAAGACATGGCGAAGCACCTGCACTCGGTGGCCTACGCGTAGCAACTCCTGCAGGTTCAGATCCCAACCGGTGACTGCATTGATCCACGCTCGCACCGGCGGCCGGCCCATGATGAGCGAGAACATGCACAATCCGGCGCAGTTCACCACCTGGAGATAGCGATTGAGCAGCGCGAACTCCGTTCCCTTCTTATCGTACTCATAGCGGCCCGACAAGGAGAGCCCCTTGAGCTCCAGAATCTCTCGCATTGCCTCTATGTCGATCAGGCCACTGTTGGCTGTGTTGTGCCGCCCCGGGGTGGGATCAACCACGTAGGCTAGCCCCAGCACCGGTTCGTAGCGAGCATCGTGCATCGGCAGCTCCTGCCCGCCAGCGTGCATAGCGAAAGCCTCAGACGTCTCTGGCTCCCCGCCAATGCGTTCGGACGCGCGCATGACACCGTCGGCCAACAGATCGCCGATGCCGTCTCGATGCGCAATCCGCCTAACCAACTCCACAATCGCCTCTGCGCTCCCCCACGACAGAGTCAAGCCATCGCCCAACGACGCGTCGATCAGCCCATGCTCCGCGCACTCGATGGCGAAAGCAACCGTTGCCCCGGTGGAGATCGTGTCCAGCCCGAACCGGTCGCACAAGTCGTTGACCTTGAAGATGGACTCCAGATCGTCGTTGAGAAGCAGAGGTCCGAAGGCAGCCAGCGTCTCATACTCCGGCTTGTGGGCTTCCCTCCGAGGGGCACCCCCTTTCTCAGGGTCACCTTCTACCCTCGTGCACCCCTCGTCCTCAAGCTGCACGATGCCGCCGCATCCTACAGGGCAGTAGCGACAGTGGTAGCTCCGCACCTGATGCTCGATCACAGCCTCATCGCTGATCTTCGTGCTGTGGCTGAGCGGGAAGTCGCGAATCGCAACCCCGCGCCAGTTCCAGACCGGCGCGTCCCCCACCTCCGCCGTGAAGGCGGTGGCGCCGCAGGTGCCATACTTGCGGTACAGATGAATGATCGCATCGACAGGACCAGATGGCTTCAGACGCAGCCACTGGATCAGAGGAGCAAGGGTCTTGGTCATACCGAAGAGAAGCGGTGAGAATGGAGAGCGATTCTCCGTCTTGAAGATCCGACCGTACTCGCGGTTGAGCTGCTTCACCGCTTCCTTATCGTGGATCGGAAGGCGCTCTTGACCACGCACGACGACGGCCTTCAGCCGCTTGGCCCCCATGACAGCAGCGAGGCCCGAGCGCGCTGCAGCGCGCCCCCCATCCGTGATGATGGCAGCAATGAGCGACCGATGCTCCCCCGCTGGGCCGATGGACATGACGTGAGCACCGCGGCCTATCTCGTCCTTGAGTCGCCGCTCCGTCTCTCTAGTCTCCAGCCCCCACAGATGCCGCGCGTCCCTGAGCGCCCAGGGATGCCGTCTATCCCCGTGCTCCCCATCGACCACCATATAGACAGGCTCGTCGGAGATACCAGTGAAGAAGAGCCCGTCGACACCAGTGGCGCGCAGCAGAGAACCGAAATGGCCACCGCAGTTGGAATCCCCCCAGCCACCGGTCAGAGGTGACTTCCCCACGACCATGAAACGCCCGCCGAACAGGACACCCGCACCGGTGAGTAGGCCAGGGATGAAACCGAGGATATTCTCGGGCCCTAGCGGATCGGCCCCGGGTGGCATCCAATCGTACAATAAGCGCACCCCAAGCCCGTAACCGCCCATCACCTGCCGGTAGACAGCTGGAGCGATCTCCTTGATCTCGATAGTGCCTCGGGAGAGATCAACGAGAAGGACCTCGCCGAAGAACCCCCGATCCGACCTGCTGCTCGCGGCCCACGCTCCGCCAAGGCTCGACATACGCCTCAAACCCCCCCACCAAATAGGTCGGAAAGGGCGAATCTCACCCTCTATCCGACTGTGAAGTAGTCCGCGGGACTCAGCTCTCCCTCTCGCGCTCCTCTGGCCCTCGAATCTCGTACTGGCCATCCACCACGGTGGGCTCATCCTCATCCACCACGCGCCACTCCTCGATCCGCGCGCCGAGGTCCACCAGGTGCTCACGCACCACCTCGGGTGGCGCCAGCTCGATGAACAGCTTGATGCCCAACAGGAAGACGGCCACGTCATCCAGCTGGTTGAGCCCCATCGGGGGGAAGTCCGAGAGAATGTCTATGGGAGAGAGGACATAGGCCAGCGCCGTCGGAGGCACGATCTTCGTCCACAGCGGCACCCGACGATCCAGAAACAGCCGCCAAGCCAGGCGCAACTGCCGCACGGCATCTTTGAGCCAAGCCAGAATGGCACCGCCATCGTCTCGCGGCGCTTTCATCGGTCGTAGATCGTCGTTCATCGAATAACTCCTCATCATCAACGGTATTGGGCCTCAGTCAAGGATTATAGTCCCCCGTCGCGATTCTGCCAAGCTGCATATGCAGGCCCGCGATCTGCCAAGCTGCATGTGCAGCCCTGCACGTGCAGCCCTGCACCTGTTCATTCCTCATCTCCCATTGTATAATAGCGACACGATGCCACGCCTTCGCCAAAGCCTGCTGGATACATACCTGGTGCGCCTGCGCGCCATCGCCCGCTTCTGGGAGATCCCGCTGACCACGAGTCGGCAACGGGATGTAGCGCTTGAGCTGACCAAGGCTATGGCCAATCCCCAGGCCATCCAGCGAGCCCGCGCGCGACTGCCGGACGACCAGCGCCAGGCCCTGCAGCAGCTGCTTGCTTCCGACGGTCACACGCCGCGGCTGGTCTTCGCCAGGGATTGGGGTGAGATCCGCACCATGGGCCCGGCTCGCATGGAGCGTGAGCGCCCCTGGGAGGATCCCGTCTCGCCTGCTGAGGGTCTCTGGTATCATGGCTTCCTCTTCCAGAGCTTTGAACAGGGTCCCGACGGCGCCTATGAGGCCCTCTCTGTCCCACCTGAGCTGCGCAAGCATCTCCCAGCGCCGCACGCCACCCAACCCACCATCTCGCTCGAACCGGTGGCTGCCCCCGAAGCTGTCCTTTCGGGCGAGGACCGGCTGCTCGACGACGCTTGTACACTGCTGGCCTATGTGCAGAACGAGCGACCGCGGCTGAGGAGCGACAAGCGCTGGTCAGGCCGACACGAGCAACGCCTGCTATCGCGCTTCCACGTTCAGGATCAAGAGCGCTTTGCGTTTCTGCGCCACCTGGCCGCCAGCAGCGGATGGATGGTCGGCGACGAAGCGGGCCCCTTACGCCTGGACCCCGACACCGTCACGACCTGGCTCCAGAGCCCCACCTTCCGTCAGCGCTGCGCCCTGACCGAGACCTGGCGGGATGACCCGACGTGGAACGACCTCTTCCACGTCCCCGCGCTTCAACCCGAAGACACAGGAGCCTGGCGGAACGACCCCGTGCTGGCACGGCAGGCCGTCCTCCGCCATCTGAGTCACGCTGACCCGACCGAATGGTACGAGCTCGATGCGTTTGTCGCCGCCATCAAGCGGGTCGACCCCGACTTTCAGCGACCCGCCGGCGACTACGACACATGGTACATCAGGGACCAGGAGACTGGCGACTACCTCTCAGGCTTCGAGAGCTGGGACGACGTCGAGGGCCGGTTGATCCGCTACCTGATCACCAGACCGATGGCCTGGCTTGGCCTCATCCACCTCGGAGCAGGGGAAAGCGACCAACCAACCCAAGTCTTTCGCATCAGCCGAGCCGGGGCAGCTTTCCTCGATGTGACAGATCCACCGTCCCGGCCCGAGCCGTCGCCAGCCCGCCTGCGATCCAGCTTCTGCGTTTCCGTGTCAGCTCACCGCCGCTACGAACGCTTTCAGCTCGCCCGCGTGGCCGAATGGGTCCAAACCGGGGAGCGCTTCACCTATCGCCTGACGCCGGCCTCTCTGGAGCGCGCACGCAAGCAGGGCATCTCCGTCAGGCGGGTGCTGGAGTTCATGCAGGAGATCATCGAAGCACCTCTTCCCCGCCCAGTGGAGAAAGCACTGAGAAGGTGGGATATGCACGGGACAGAGGCTCGCTTGGGACGCGTGATTCTTCTCCAGACGCCCTCCAACAAAGAGCTGATGGATCAGATCATCTCCTCCCCGCGCCTATCCCGCCTCATCGAGGAGCGAATCGGCCCGACGGCAGCCCTGGTTCGCCGGCAGGATTCGTCTCAGATCGTCAAGCGGCTGGGCGAGATGGGATTGCTGCCCGACGTGAAGGACCTGCCGGATTGAAGCAGGTGCGTCGCACGCTGACTTAGCTACGTACGTCCCCAGGTCAAACCTCATTCATGCTCCCGCTGCGAAACCCCTGTAGATCGAGGGTCACGTAGCGATAGCCCAAGGCGCGCAGGGCATCAACCGCATCCGCGCGGACGTCAGCTCGCGACAAACGCACGATATCCTCCTCCAGGACCTCAATCCGAGCAACCGGGAAATGGTCACGCACGCGGAGCTGCCGTAGTGAAAGCTGTCGCCGCAGCGTCGACTCTGCGGCTTCGATGCGCTCCAGCACCTGGGGCGTCAATGGCGTGCCATAGGGAACACGAGAGGCGAGGCATGCCATGGAGGGGAGATCCCACGTGGGAAGCTCTATCTCGCGCGACACAGCCCGCACGTCCGCCTTTGTGAAACCCGCCTCCAGCAGGGGCGCGTGGACGCCCAGCTCCTCGGCGGCCCTCATCCCGGGCCGGTAGTCACCCTGATCGTCGACGTTCGCCCCGCGGACCAGGGAGTCGAGCCCCTCAGATCTCGCGACCTTCAACAGATGCGAGAACATGGCCCGCTTGCAGTGATAGCAGCGATCGAGGCGGTTGACGGCCACCTCGGAGCGGTCAAGTAGATCCAGCTCCACGACGCGGTGCCTGGCTCCAAGCTGCTCCGCGAGCCGCGAAGCCCGCTCCCCCTCCACGGCTGCCGTCATGGGTGACGTGATGGTGAGGGCCAGCGTGTCATCGACACCCAGCTCCTCCCGGCACACCGCCAGCAGCAGCGTGCTGTCGACGCCGCCCGAATAGGCCACGCCAACGCCTTCCAGCGACCGGACCAGTCGGCGCAGCCGCTCGACCTTCCTCGGGAGATCAGACGAAGACATCGATTATGCAACGGCTACATCACGTGATATCGACCACCGCCGCCGTCACCACAGGATCGCGCCTCGTCTCGCGATGAAAGAAGTTCGACAGAGCATCCTCGATGCTCCTCTCAACATCGGCAGGTTTCGTCCCCGGGCTGACCATGGCCGCTGACCGAACCACGTCCTGAGCCCTCGTCAGCAAATCCTTCGCCTCAGGCTTGAACACGAAGCCCCTCGTGATGATCCGTGGCTGCCCGCTCGCCCGCCCTGTCCGCGGGTTGAAGGGCACCACCGCCGTCACGAATCCCGCTTCTCCCAACTCGCCCCGCTGGCGCATCACCCTGGGACCGATCTCGCCCACCAGGGTGCCATCCACGTACACGTAGCCTCCGGGCACGCGTTCGCCGATCCTCATCCTCCCATCCTTGAAGTCCAGCGTGTGACCGTTCTCGACCGCGGCGATATTCTCCTCCGGTATCCCGAGAGAGCGTGCAATCTTAGCATGCTGCTTTAGATGGCGCACCTCCCCGTGGATGGGCACGAAATACCGCGGCTGCAGCATGTTGATCAGTGTCTTCTGCTCCTCCTGGCTGGCGTGACCTGAGACGTGCACGTCCGCCACTGGATCGTAGTAGACGTCAGCTCCCTTCTGGAACAGACGATTGATCACCCCGTGGATCATCTCCTCGTTGCCCGGAATGGTGTGCGAGGAGAGCACCACCGTGTCGTCCTTCTGTATGCTCAAGGTGTAGTGGCGCCCCGTGGCCAGACGATTCAGCACCGCCATCGGCTCACCCTGAGCGCCTGTGGCCATAATCACCACCTCGTCAGGTGGCAGGCGGTCTACCTCGTGCAGCTCTACCATCATCTCATCCGGGATGTCGAGGTAGCCCAGCTCGCGGGCCATCGCCGTGTTGTTGACCATACTCCTGCCCGCGACTGCAAACTTCCGGTTGTGCTCCGCCGCCACATCCACCACCTGCTGAACGCGCGATATCAGCGAAGCAAACGTGGCCACGATCAGCCGTCCCGGAGCCTCACGCATAATCTGATGAAACGCATCGTAGAGCGCCGCCTCCGAGGATGTCTTGCCAGGCGTGTCCGCGTTCGTGCTGTCCGATAGCAGCGCCAAAACTCCGCGCCCCGTGAACTCGGCCAGCTTGGCGTAATCCGTGGGCCAACCATCCACCGGTGTGTGGTCGAACTTGAAGTCGCCGCTGTGCACGATCAGGCCCTCCGGCGTCGTGATCCCCATTCCCACCGTGTCCGGGATCGAGTGGCAGACATGATAGGGCTCAATCTGGAACGGGCCTATCTCAAACGCATCGCGAGGCGACATCGTATGTAGCGTAACCTTATTCAACATGTTCCGCTGTGAAAGCTGGACCTCAATCAGACCTCGCGTCAGACGCGTGGCGTACACCGGAACGTTGAACTCCTCCAAGAAGTGGGAAAGCGCCCCGATATGATCCATGTGACCGTGAGTGATGACCACCGCACGTATCTGATCCTTCTTATCTCGCAGGTAGTCCCAGTCCGGCAGGATGTAGTCGATGCCCAGCATACCCGTGGTCGGGAACATCATACCCACATCCACGATCAGCATGTGCCCACCATACTCAAAACTCATCATGTTCTTACCAACCTCCCCTAGGCCTCCCAGGGGAACAATTCTCAAGTAACCGTCTTCCATCTTCCTAACTCCTATATCGCTAAAGCATGTCTAACCAAAAAAGCACCCTCCAACCACCCGACTGCGGCCTCGACCAAGAAGCGCGACCGACATGCGCTGAATGCGCCAAGCCGATGCCTGCACCTGGGCTGGAGGGTGCATTCGATTCCACTCGCAAGATCTATCCCAACTCAATTAGCAACAGCTATAGTAGCACAGGAGCCGCCCATGTCAAGTCAGCGCGCCCGAGGATCAAGCCGCAACTTGTCTGTCTATCCAACTCGTAGTATCATCTAACTGTACACTAACCAGAAGACGTGCGACATGCAGATCGAACCATGAAATCATTGGGACTGCACCCTCGCGATCGGGCTAGCCTGTTGGGCTTTCTTCGCGATCTGGTCCGCACACCCAGTCCCTCGTCGGAAGAGCACATGGTGGCGGAACGGATCGTCCAAGAGATGGAGGAGCTCGGCTTTGCCGACGTCCGCGTCGATCCCATCGGGAACGTTATCGGCCGCATCGGCCCCGCAGAGGGGCCAACGCTGATGCTCAATGCCCACATGGACACTGTACGCGTCAGCGCGCGGGAGTCGTGGACCCACGATCCGTTTGAGGCCGAAGTGCACGACGGTGTCCTCTATGGGCTCGGCTCGTGCGACATGAAGGGCGGCCTGGCAGCCATGGTCTACGGTGCCAAGCTGCTCCAGGATATGGAGATACCGTTGAACGGCAACCTGGTGGTCGCCTGCGTCGTCCAGGAGGAGGCGTGTGAGGGCCTCGGTACGCGTGTACTGATGGAGGAGAGCGGCCTGCGCCCCGACTGGGTGGTGCTGGGCGAGCCGACCGATCTGAACGTGAGCCGCGGCCAGCGTGGGCGATTGGAGATGCGCGTGGTCGCGCACGGCACGTCAGCCCATGCTGCCAGCCCTCAACTGGGCGAGAATGCCATCTACATCGCGGCGCGGCTCGTCTTCGGACTCGAGCTACTGGCGGAGCAGCTTGGAGAGGATGAATTCCTCGGCCCAGGCAACCTTGCCGTGACCGACATCTCGTCGAGCGCAGTCAGCCGCAACGCTGTGCCCGACCGCTGCGCACTGATCATCGATCGCCGACTGACGCTGGGCGAGAATGAGACCAAAGCGCTGTCTGAGGTGCAGCGCGTTATCGCACGCGAGAGCGTCAATGCCGAGGTCGAGGTCACCGAGCATCGGGTGACCAGCTATACGGGCTATGCGTGCCAGATGCGGGCGTTCTATCCAGCCTGGGTAATCGCCGGCGACCACCCACTCGTTGCAGCCACCGTGCGGGCCGCCCAGGCGCAGCTCAAACGCCGCCCCCGGATCACCCGCTGGGGCTTCTCCACGGAAGGGGTCTACACAGCCGGCGAAGCCAGCATCCCCACCGTGGGCTTCGGACCGGGCATGGAGGAGCTAGCTCATACCGCCGATGAGCACATCCGCCTGGAAGACGTCTACTCGGCTGCGGCGGTATATGCACAGCTGGGTGCGCAGCTCTTGGGGGAGGCATAGCCGTGACATCCCCGCACGTCAAGCCAGCCATCGCAGAAGCGCTTGCGCTGAAGCGGCCGGTGGTCGCCCTCGAATCGGCCCTCATCACGCACGGCTTCAGCTATCCTGCCAATCTGGAGGCCGCCCAACGCATCCAAACCGCAGTTCGCGAGGAAGGTGCCATCCCAGCCACCATCGCCGTGCTGGAAGGAGAGCCCCGGATCGGGCTCACGGATGACGAGCTGGCTCGTCTCGCCTCCCCCCCCGACTCCGAGGGAAGCGAAGCAACGCCCTTCACCGAGCCACCCTGCAAGATCAGCCTGCGGGACCTGCCCATCGCGCTGGCCCAAGCCAGGACAGGCGGCACGACCGTCGCGGCGACCATGCACCTGGCCCATCTCGCCGGCATTGAAGTCTTCGCCACAGGCGGCATCGGCGGCGTGCATCGCGGTCACCCGGAGGACGTCTCCGCCGATCTGAAGGCGCTGGGGTCGATCCCTCTCACTGTGGTATGCTCGGGGGCCAAGGCGATCCTCGACCTGCCGCGCACCTCGGAACATCTGGAGACGGAAGGGGTCCCAGTGGCAGGCTACGGCACGAACGCGTTTCCGGCCTTCTACAGCCGGCGATCCGGCCTCGAGGTCGACGTCACCCTGGACAAACCGGATGAAGTGGCCCGGCTGGCACGGGCGAGGGATGACCTTGATCTTCCGGCTGCGCTTCTGATCTGCGTCCCAGTCCCCAAACCCGCGGCCCTCTCTAGGCAACAGGCAGAGGGGGCCATCTCCCAGGCGACCGTGGAGGCCGAACAGGCGGGTGTCAGGGGCAAGGAGGTGACACCCTTCCTCCTGGCGCGGATCGTCACGCTGACCGATGGAAGGGCCCGACGCGCCAACGAAGCTCTGCTGGTCAACAACGCCCGCGTCGCCGCCCGCATCGCTCGCGCTCTGACGGCCATGGAGGCCAAGGCCTGATCCACGACGCAGGGCGGTCCTGTTGACTGCCGACTAGGGACATGCACATCCGCTACCTCAGCCTGACCAACTTCCGCAACTACGCACGCCTGGAACTGACCCTACCGGAAAGACCTCTCCTTCTCTACGGCGGCAACGCCCAGGGCAAGACGAGCCTCCTGGAGGCAATCTACCTCCTCGCGGCTGGCTCTTCGCCACTGGCTGCCTCCGACCGAGAGCTGATCCGCTGGCAGGCCGAGGCGGAGGGCCTTCCCTATGCACGCGTCTGGGCGGAAGTCGAGCGGCGGAACCGAACCATCGAGCTGGAGATCGCCCTGGAGAAACGCAGCCTGTCGAATGGCACCACGCGCCTGCAGAAGACCGTCCGCATCGACCGGGCACAGAAGCGCCAATCGAAGCTGAGTGGGAAGCTCAACGTGGTGCTCTTCACACCTCAGAACGTCGACCTGGTCGCCGGATCGCCTTCCAGGCGGCGGCGATACATGAACGATGCCCTATCGCAGGTAGACGAGCGATACAGCGAGGCTCTGAGCCGCTACACCAAGGCCCTGCGTCAGCGCAACGCAGCGCTGCGCCACGTGCGAGATGAGGGGGGAAATCCGGCTCAGTTGGCGCCTTTCGAGAGAGCCCTGGCGCGGAACGGCGTCATCATCGCCAGCCGCCGACACGCGCTCCTCGACGACCTCTCAGGGCGTGTCAAGCGCATCCACGAGCACCTCACTGGAGCCCAAGAGTGGCTCCGGCTTGACTACGTCCCGAACTTCGACTCGGCCACACCGCCCGCCTTGAAGGCTCAGGCGGGGATGGACCTACCCAGGGCCATGAAGCCCCCCGAAGAGGTCGACTTCAAGCGCCTGACCGAGGTCTATCAACAAGCCTTGATCGAGCGCCGGTCGGAGGAGATCGCGCGCGGGGTGACCACCTTCGGGCCCCACCGGGATGAGGTGCGCTTCATCGCTGGCAGCCCCGCGCTTGGAACACACGAGGTCGATCTGGGCACTTACGGCTCGCGAGGTCAGCAGCGAACGGCGGTGCTATCCCTTAAGCTCGCCGAACTGAGATGGATGCACGAGCGGACGCAGGAGCCCCCCGTTCTTCTGCTCGACGAGGTGCTGGCAGAGCTGGACAAGAACCGCCGCGCTTACCTGTTGGACCACGTGGACGAGGTGGAGCAGACCATTCTCACAGCCACCGACCCGGATATGTTCAGCGCCCCATTCCTGGAGCAAGCAGCGACCTGGGAGGTGAAAGGGGGGCTGGTCGAGGACAATCGTGCATGACCAGCCCCTCTCAGCCCTACTCTAACGGTCGTTTCTTGGGCATGCCAGGCCGACGAGGATACTTCTCCGGCGATGGCGCCACCTTCTTCACGACCACGAGGTAGCGCGTCTCGGCCAGCCCGCGCAGCTCAACTCGCACAAGCTGACGCACCTGCCCCCCCAACGTGGAGATCGCGCTTTCCGCCTCTTGCACCTCGGCCGCCGCATCTTCGCCTTTCTGGGCCAGCATCGCACCTCCAACGCGCGTCAGAGGAAGCAGGTACTCCGCCAACGTCGGTATCTTCGCCACCGCGCGCGCTATCGCCCAATCGTACTGCTCACGGTACGCCGGATCCTGCCCCAACTGCTCGGATCGAGCGTGAATAGCCTGCACGTGCTCCAGCGCCAGCCGATCAATCAGATGCTCCAGAAAGGTCACCTTCTTGTGGGTCGCTTCCAGGAGCGTCAACCGCATGCCGGGACAGACGATCTTAAGCGGTATCCCTGGGTAGCCAGCCCCCGTTCCAACGTCGATCACCCGAGCGCCGGCTGCTAGCTCCCTCTCAGGAATGGCCTTCAGGCAGGACAGCGAATCGAGGAAGTGGCGGATCAGCACCCCCTTCCAATCGGTGATCGCCGTCAGGTTGAACCGTTGGTTCCACGCCACCAGCTCCTCATAGCAGGTTTCAAAAGCCACCAGATGCCGATCACTGAGCCCTATGCCCAGCTCGTGAGCCCCCGTGACCAGCGGCTCCATGTCTCGACCTCCTGACCAATCGCCGCGCCCGGACTCAGCGATCAAGCTCCGTATTTAGCCAATCTACGCGCGTGGGCCATGGCAAGCGGCATCAAGTCCACGTGATTGATGTGACCAAGTCCGCCCCCCATACAGGGTCGCTCGCCGAACGTCGTGGCGCTGTCACGGCAGACGTACCGGGACCAGAGGAGCACCGGCAGTTCGTGCCAACTGTGGGACTTCAAGAGCGCGGGCGTCGAATGGTCACCCGTGACGATCACGACATCGGGATCAAGGGCCAGGATATCCGGCAGGACCTGGTCGAAGTGCTCGATCACGGCTGCCTTTGCGTCGAAGTCACCATCCTCACCCCGGCTGTCGGTCTTCTTGACGTGGAAGAAGAAGTAGTCATAGCTGTCCCAGTTCTCCCTCAACGTTTCGACCTCGTCCTCAATGGCATTGCCGGTGGGCAGAACATCCATCCCCAAGAGCTTGGCCACGCCGCGATACATCGGATACGTGGCAATGCCACCGCAGCGCAGCTTGTAGATATCGGGCATCTTGCGCAGCCCGGGCTCCTTGGAGAGGCCGCGCAAGTTGCAGCTGTTGGCCGGATGGTCGTTCTCCTTGGCATCGGCAGCGAGCACCTCGCGCGCCTTGTCCAGCCACGTGTTGACCAACTCCGCAGTCTCCTCTGCCTCTGGACGCGTCGCTTCGACCGGCAGTGGCGGCACGCCGGTCTCCTGAGGGTCGGTGTCCGTGAGCCCATCCTCCAGGCCTGAACCGCGGAGGATCAGCGCAAAGCGATACTCCTTGACCGGCTCGACAAAGACCCGGCCCACCTCGGGCAGCTGAACCTGACTCACTTTCTCGCACAGCCGAGCGCCCAACTCAGAGGAGATTCGCCCCGCGCGCCGATCAGTGATGGCGCCTGTCTCCGGGTCGACGCTGCAGAAGTTACCCCGTGCCGCAAGATCACCCGGCTGCAGGTCGAAACCGATCCCCAGGGCCGATAGCACGCCGCGCTTGACCAGGCACTCAACCGGATCGTAGCCGAACAGGCTGAGGTGACCAGGTCCACTGCCTGGGGTTATACCGGGACCCACTGACGTGCTCAAGCCGCAGATCGAGCGCGCTGCCAACGCATCCAGGTTTGGCGTGTGGGCAGCCTCCAACTCCGTGAGCCCCTCAGGCATCATCGGCAGTCCGCCGAGCCCGTCCAACACAATCAGGACAATCTTCGTCTCTTCGTCCTCCGCCAGACTGCTCATCAGTTCCAGATCAGCCATGATCGCTCCTCTTCCCCCTCACGCCTTCGCACCCTTCCTGCTTTCGTGCCCTTCGTCTTCCGTGCTCTTCGTGTTTCTGCGTCCTTCGTGTCACCGAATCGCCTTCTCCGTCACCTTGTCGAAGATGTGCATGCGGTCCATGTTGAACGCGGCGTTGATCATCTTGCCCACCGTGATGTCTGTGCGGGGATCGAAGCGCCCCAAGAACTCCACACCCTCTGCATTCAGGTAGACCACAACCTCATCCCCCATTAGCTCGATCACGTCTACCTCGGCCTCTACCAACTGCGCAGAGATATCCGGAGGCGCGAAATCCGGATCATGGATATTCTCCGGACGTACCCCGAGGACGATCTCCTTGCCCAAATGCTGTCGGTACACGTCCTCTTGATCCTCGGGAATGTCCAGCAGGAACCTCTTCGTGTCCACAGCGATCCTGCCATCCCGCTCGACCAGCTCGCCGTCAAAGAAGTTCATCGCCGGGCTGCCGATGAAGCCCGCCACGAAGATGTTGGCCGGATAGTCGTAGAGATTCTGCGGCGTGTCGATCTGCTGCAGGATGCCATCGTTGAGCACAGCGATACGAGTCCCCATCGTCATCGCCTCGACCTGGTCGTGGGTCACGTAGATGAAGGTCGTCTCCAGGCGCTGATGGAGCTTGCTGATCTCGGCACGGGCCTGGACGCGCAGCTTGGCGTCCAGGTTGGATAGAGGCTCGTCCATTAGGAAGACGTTCGGCTCTCGAACGATAGCACGCCCCACAGCCACGCGCTGCCGCTGACCACCTGAGAGCTGTTTCGGCTTTCGATCCAGCAGGCTGTGGATGCCCAGGATGTCCGCAGCCTTCTCCACCCGCTGCTGGATCTCCTGCTTCGGGGTGCCACGGAGCTTCAGGCCAAAGGCCATGTTGTCGTACACGTCCATGTGCGGGTACAGCGCGTAGGACTGGAAGACCATCGCGATGTCTCGATCCTTAGGCGGCACGTCGTTGACCATGCGATCGCCGATCAGAATCTCGCCCTCATTGATCTCATCCAAGCCGGCCAGGAGCCGCAAGCTGGTCGACTTGCCGCAGCCCGAGGGGCCAACGAAGACCAAGAACTCCTTATCCTCAATATGGATGTCGAGGTCGTTGACCGCCACGACATCGCCGAACCGCTTCGTCACGTGCTTGTAGGTTACGCTCGCCATCTGATTGACTCCTTTCTCATGAAACTTATCTGACCAGGGCTGAGCAGCCCCGGCCTCAGCCCCCTATGCCAAAACAACCTCTAGACCTACCTCGCTCAGATCCCACAGATAGGCCGAAGGTGCCTCCCGGGCCGTCACCACGACATCTGCGTTGGTCAACGGTGCCACGCGGGCCGCCGCCACACACCCCACTCGCTCCGGGGAGACCACGACCACGATGCTCGACCCGGTCTCCATCAATATCTGCGCGATCTCCGCTTGAGGAATGCTGTCGTGCGTCAATCCTTCAACGGCGCTTATGCCACCCAGCTCCAGGATCACGCGATCGGCTCGCAAGCTCGTAAGCGCATCGCGGGTCAACTGCCCCACCAATGCCAGATCGCGGCCCTCAATCTGACCCCCGGTGATGATCAGACGATGCCTTGTGTGCGTTGCCAACCAGTGAGCGATCTCGAGCCCGTTGGTGACGACCGTGACCCCGGCGTGAGCATCCAGGCTTCGGGCAACCTCAAGGGGCAACACCCCTGGGCCCAGGAAGACCGTCTCGCCCTCTTCGATCATCTCCGCCACGGCCTGGCCGATCCGCACGACCTTCGCAGACCGAGAGGGAGAGGGCTTATGGGACCGGGAAGCAGGGGAGACCTTCCGATCCCTGTCGAGGGCCACAGCGCCACCATGGACCCGCTTCACCGTCCCGCGATCCTCCAATGCCTCCAGATCGCGCCGGACCGTCGCAGGGCTGACGTTGAATTGCTCCGCCAGCTCTGACACCCGGGCAGCGCCTTCCCGCACCACCAGATCGGCAATGGCGTCGCGTCTCTCGACCGTCAGCGTGGGATGAGTGGGTTCATTCACACTGACTAGTCTATCATGTTCAGGTCCATTTGTCAATAGTCAACTGCAGGTTTTTGCGCGTTCTTGATGGTATTCCATCACTTTCAATCACAAACCGACACGAAGCTGCAGGTAGAGCAAGGGGCGGGAGGAGCCGTCGAATCAGGCGGGCAAGCGAGTTATCGGGTCCAGAGGAGGAGGGAGACTGAAAGTGAAGCGTGAGGTATCTGAGGAGACCCGCCAGAGGACCGACAAGTGCTGGCGTGGTTTTGCTGGCCTGTCAGGCGACGAGGACGTTATCTGCCCTGTTCGGGACTACGTCAGCAACGTGCTCTTCGTGAAGAGGACGACACAGACGTACTACCCTTACGACGTCGCCTTCGAATACTCCCATATCTGTTCCTGCCTGGTCAGGCGCAAGATCTACGAGCGCTATGGCGAGTAGGGCAAGAGGGGACTCCCGCAATCTGATCCCCCCGACGATATCATTTACCGGGCACAGACATCAACCGCTTGAAGCGCAGCGGCGCCCTCGTCGCGCCGCTCCACCCTCTCCATCGCCGATCGACTGCGGTACCAGAGCCAGATGGTCTGGATCAGCCGCCCCACGCTGATCGCACCCAGAGCTACGTAGAGCCCCGGGATACGGTCCCGCATCACGCCACCCACAAGGAGCGCGCTGCTGATGACGAGGTAGATCGCCACCGCCTCCGTGACGCCGCGCGTGCGGCGACTGTAGACCAGCAGGCCCTGATACCAGCTCTGCAGCACGTTTATGCCGGGCATCAGCAGCGCGACCCAGAGCGCCCGGCGAGAGAAGAGAGCCAGCTCGGTACGCAGCCCCGTAACACGCTCGAACCAGACCATCGACATCGGCGTCCCCGCCATGACCAACAACAGGACAGTCACCACGCCGGTCAACGCGATCATGAAGCGACGCAGGCCGCGCGACGAGCGGGGCTCGTCCAATAGGGCAATGACCACCTCGCTATAGGCCATCCCGAAACTCCGCAGCAGGAAGATGAACCCAGTGACGATAGACCAGACCGCCAACGAGTCCAAAGCCCTCGGCATCCGGCTCAGGGCCGCGCTGCTCAACGGTTCTGCCAACAGGCGAAGCAGGGACGTCATCGCCAGGGGGGTGTAGAAATCGACGAAAGAGTGCAGCGTGAGGGGCTCCTCAACCGCCGGTGCCCCTCTCAGCTGGCTCTGTATCACGCCCTGGGCGCGCAGCCCGGCGTAGATCGCCTCAGCTGTGACGCCCACGGCGAGCGCTGCCGCGGCCACCACGGCGCCGGGAATCGTTCCGATCAGATACCCCGTCACCAGCACGATCCCGTCCGCGCCGAGCCGCACCAGCGTACCCAGACCAACGGCCCGCGAGTGACCGAAGCGGATCAGGACGCCCTGCTTGAAGCGGCGATAGCCGATGGCCCAAGACCAAGGGACCATGATCATCAGGCCCATGCGGGCTGGCTCAACGATCTCCTCCGGAGGGCGGATCAGCTGGACAACCACGACGTCATAGAGCGGAGTGAAGGCCACCAGCACGTGGATGACGGTCAGGATTGCCCCCATCAGCATGGTGAAGCGCTTGAGCTTCTGGTAGGAGTCCCAATCCCTGCTCAAAGCGGTCGAGGCAGAGAGAAGCATGATGATTGGGGCCTCGATGATGAGCGCCAGGGGGTAGACCACGCCACCGAAAGCCGCCAGGTTGATCTCTGGATGAGGCAGCCGGGCCGCCACCGCGCTCAACGCAGGCCCTTCAGCGGCCATCAAGAGCCAGCTTAGAGCCAGCGGCCACCAGGTGCTCAGGATGCTGCGCGTGGACAGATGCGCGGGCATCTCGAACTCGGAAGAGCAACGTTCAACCATCACGTGATGTGGGGTATTATGGTCACAGGATTTTGAACAGAAAAGCGCCCCGTGGCCTGAATGCCACGGGGCGATGGAAATGCATCTGTGACCACGTCGACACAATGTGTCGACGTGGTCACAAGGCCGCTAGGCCTCGCCGCACCGCTCCAGCAGCTCCTCCCAGCGCCGGTCGACCTCCGCCTGCATCTCGCCGATCAGGTGTCGATTCTGCGGCTTGAAGAGGTGGCGGAAGCGACCCTGCCGCTCCAGCCACTTCTCCACCGGCAGCTTCTCCCGCGGCTTGTAGCTTAGGTGCCACTCACCGTCCTCAACCTCGTAAAGCGGCCAGTAGCAGGTGTCCACCGCCAGCTGCGTCACTTCGATGGTCTCATCCGTGCCATGCCGCCAGCCGCGGTTGCAGGAGGAGAGAACGTTCATAAACGCCGGCCCACCACAGTTGACGGCCTTGCGCGTCTTCTCCATCAGATCGCGCCACTTACTGGGCGCGGCCTGGGCCACGTAGGGTATGTCGTGAGCCGCCATGATCCTGGTCAGATCCTTGCGGAACTGCTGCTTACCGGGAATCACCTTGCCGGCCGGCGAGGTGGTTGTGTGCGCACCGAAGGGCGTGGCACTCGAACGCTGGATGCCCGTGTTCATATACGCCCCGTTGTCGTAGCAGACGTACAGGAACTGGTGCCCGCGCTCGACCGCCCCGGAGAGGGCCTGCAGCCCGATATCGTACGTCCCGCCGTCACCGCCATAGGCGATGAACTTGACGTTCTGATCCTCAATCTTCCCCTGTCGCACCATGGATCGGTAGGCCGCCTCGACGCCGCTGATGGTTGAAGCCGCGTTCTCAAACGCGTTGTGGATCCAGGGCACGCGCCAAGCCGTGTAGGGGTAGATAGTGGTGGCCACCTCCAGACAGCCCGTGGCGTTGGCCAGGACCACGGGATCGTCGATCGCCGCCATCTGCTGTCGCACAATAATCGAAGCGCCACAGCCAGCACAGAGTCGATGCCCAGGTGCGAGGCGCTCCGGTTTCTTCGCTAGCTCTTTAGGTGTCAATCTCGTCGCCATAGTAGACTCCTCACTCTCGCACGCTCAAGTACGTCACTTTGCGCTCCACCTGCCCGGTCTCCGCCACATCGAAGGCCTCGCGGAAGACCCGTTCGATCTCTCGGGGCAGGATGTCGCGCCCGCCAAGGCCATAGACGTAATCCGTCATAGGTATGCCCACACCGTGAGCCGCCAACGCCGCCAGCAGCTCAAGATAGAGAGGACCGGCGTTATGCATCGCGCCAAAGGAGACGGAGCGATCCATCACCGCCACTACCTCCAGATGACTCAGGGCCTGTGCCAGCTCCTCGGCCGGGAAGGGCCGGAAGAGCCGGATCTTCAGCATACCAACCTTAAGCCCCTCGTCCCGTAGCTGATCGACGACGGTCTTGACCGTGCCGGCTGTGGAGTTCGCGACGACGACTGCCACATCAGCATCTTCCAGGCGATAGGCCTCGAAGAGGCCGTAATCGCGATCAAAACGCTCGTTAAACGTCTTGGCCACCTCCAAGATCACGGGCTTGGCGTTATCCATCCCTTCAATCTGCTGGCGCTTGTGCTCGTAGTAGTAGTCATAGAAATCCAACGGACCATAGGTCTTGGGGTTACCCAGATCCAACAGAGGCCACTGAGGCTCGTACGTGCCGATGAAGTCCTGCACCTCGGCATCATCATAGATCTCCACCCGCTCCAGACCGTGCCCAGTGATGAAACCATCCTGACAGACCGCAACGGGCAGCAGAACGTCGGCATGCTCGCCGATGCGTATGGCCTGGATGATGTTGTCGTACGCCTCCTGACCGTTCTCGGACATAAGGATGATCCAGCCGCTGTCTCGCATGCCCATCACGTCCGAGTGGTCGGGATGGATATTGATCGGCCCGGAGAGCGCGCGGTTGACCAGGCTCATCACGATGGGCAAGCGCGAGGACGCGGCAATATAGACAATCTCCCACATCAGCGCCAGCCCGTTGGCGGCGGTAGCGGTCATCACCCGCGCGCCAGCCGCCGACGCGCCCACACAGGCGCTCATCGCACTGTGCTCGCTCTCCACCGTCACAAACTCAGTGTCGACCAGCCCATCGTTCACGAATTCGGAGAAGGTCTGCACCGTGGCCGTCTGCGGCGTGATGGGATAGGCCGCCACCACGTCCGGGTTGATCTGACGCATCGCTGTAGCGACAGCCGCGTTGCCATCCAATGCTTCGAATTTACTCATCGCCTGCCTCCTGGAACTTCCCTTCCTCGATCATACGAATGCAAAGACGAGGATCGTCCTTCTCCAGCTCCTCTTCAGCCTTCCTGCGCACCCTTGCATTGACCGGGCAGACCGAAGCACAGATGCCACATCCCTTGCAGTGCTTCAGGTCAAAACCGACCATCGCCTCGTTCTCGGCGTCAACCAGAATGCTGGAATCAGGACAGTTCAACCAGCACTGGAAGCAGTTGATGCACTCGGCCTCGCCAAAAACGGGTCGAAAAGCCCGCCAATCGCCGGTTTCGTACGCTTCGGCGTTGCCTGCCTCCAAGATCATCCCACCGATGGGAATCTCTTTCCAGCCCTTCAACTCTGACATAACGTTAGTCTCCTTTATCCTTCTTCCGCCTCATCGGCCGCACGCCTCAGGGCGCGAACGTTTGCCTCAACGGCCTTCTGTGACAGCTTCGCGCCAAACCACTCCCGAATCTTCTCCGCCAGGTCATCCAGACTCATGAGGCCAGTAGCCTTGGCAAACACTCCCAGCATGGGGGTGTTCGTGATCTCCCGCCCCATCTCGTCAATGGCGATGTGACTCGCGTCGACGGTGAAGACCCGGCCCTCAGAGAAACCGAGCTTCTCGCGCACCTCGGCCGGGCTCATCGCCGTGTTGACCAACAGGACGCCATCTGCCTTGAGGCCCTCGGTCACCGGCACCGCCCCCAACAGCGTGGGATCGAGCACCAGGACGACATCGGGTTCCTCAACCTGTGAGTGGATGGTGATCGGCTCCGGGCTGAGCCGGGTGAAGGCGCGGATGGGCGCCCCCATGCGTTCTGGCCCATAGTCGGGGAAGGCCTGGAAGTACTGGCCGCTGTCCAGCGCGGTCTCGGCCAGCAGCTCACCAGCGGTAACCACGCCCTGCCCTCCTCGACCATGCCACCGAATCTCAGTCAATTGTGCCATAGTGTTGTCTCCTTTACTTGTAAACATACCCTACAGAAGCATCACCCGTGCTTTGTCCACTTCAACATAAAACACTGGCCCAGTCACAGATCGGGCCCGTGCTCAACACACATCCTGCCGGCCAACCCCAAGAACGAAGTGAGCCGCTATCGACGTACCACGCTCACGCGTATGGCTTCCTGGCTCCAACCTGTTATTGTGCCACAAATCCACGATTTGCGCCAGTAACAACGAGCCTCCGCCCGCTCTCCCTACCCGTCTGTTGCCTCCACAGGCTCGGGAAGAGGCGCCGCCGCACCATCCCGAATTACATCCAGCATCTGTCCATGAATATGACCATTAGAGACGACAATGCGTTCTCCGGAGACACAGTTGGGGCCACCCGCAAAGTTAGTTGCGGTGCCGCCAGCCTCTCGCACGATCAGGATCCCTGCGGCCACGTCCCACGGGTGAAGGCCGATCTCCCAGAAGCCGTCAAACCGTCCACAGGCAACGTAGGAGAGATCGAGCACGGCTGCCCCGGCCCGGCGCACCCCTTGACTCCGACGGAGGAAGTGGTCGAGACGTTCGACGTTATTATCCAGCGCAGCGCGTCGGTCGTAGGGAAAGCCGGTGACCAGGAAGGCGTCCGGCAGCTCCTCCACATCGGTGACGTGAATCGGCTCACCATTCAGCTTAGCGCCACCCCCAGCCGTCGCGCTAAACGTCTCCTCTCGCAGCGGATCGTAGATCACGCCCACAACAGGCTGTCTGTCCTCAAGTAGGGCCAAGGAGACACCGACCTGAGGGAAGCCATGGGCGAAGTTGTTGGTGCCATCCAGGGGGTCGACCAACCAGATAGGCACACCCGGCTCGCGCCACGCGTCGCCGCCCCCCTCCTCAGCCAGGATCCGATGGCCCGGGAAGATGTCCTGCAGACGATCGCGAATCAACGCTTCGGCAGCGTTATCGGTCTCCGTCACCGGGTTGACGGAGCTCTTGAAACGAACGTGATCGAGGGAGCCACACGGGAAATCACGGGCCACGATGTCGCCTGCTTCGTGCGCGATGGCTGCGGCCTTCTCAAGAACTGCAGAGTACGCATCATTCATGGGGACGCTCCTGTGACACTACTTGACGACGTAGGCCGCCGGGCGGCGGTCCTTGTAGACCGTGAGATAGCGGCGCGCCTTCTCGATCTCGCGCAGGTCAGCCTGGGCGATCACCAGGCGCTCCTGGTCGTCAGCTTCGAAAATGGTGTTCCCCCAGGGATCCACCACGATGGAGCGACCAGGGAAGGAGACATCTCCGTCGCTTCCCACACGGTTGCAGGCCGCGACGATGAGCTCATTCTCGGCCGCACGCGCTCGCGCCAGCAGCAGCCAGGCCTCAAGTCGCTTCACCGGCCACTGCGCCGGTATCACGAAGAGCTTCGCGCCGGCCAGAGCCATAGTGCGGAAGAGCTCGGGAAAGCGGAGATCGTAGCAGATGCCCAGGCCAGTTGGCCCCCACGGTGTGTCGCAGATCGTGGCGTGCGTCCCGGGCGTCAGATAGTGATGCTCCTGCATCAAGCGGAAGAGGTGCATCTTGCGATAGGACCCCAACAGCTCGCCGCTGGGATCGTAGAGCACCGCGGTGTTGGAAACCCCATCCTCGTGACGTTCCAGGATAGAACCGGCGAGATGGATCCTGAACTCGCGCGCCATAGAGGCCATCTGGGCGAAGCCCCCCTCGCCAAGCGGGGCGGCCCAGTCTGCCGCCCGCTCCAGATCATAGCCGTGGAGCCACAACTCCGGCAGCAGAAGCAGGTCTGCTTCGGCCTCATGGGCCTGAGCAGCGAAGGCGCGTGCGCGCGCCAGGTTGGCCTCGGGACAGCCTTGGGGGACATCCATTTGAGCAAGTGCAATCGTGAGGATCTTCGGTTCCAAGTAGTGACTCCTTTCCTCGTTTCGCGTCAGGCAAGCCTGGTTATACGCAAGGTGCAGGACTACCCTGCCCGACCGGTGATGTAGTCCTCCGTCAGCTCCCGGCTGGGGTTGGTGAAGATCACCTCCGTATCGTTGAACTCGACCAGCTCACCCAGCCAGAACAACCCCGTCCTTTCCGAGACCCGCGCTGCCTGCTGCATATTGTGGGTCACGATGATGATACAGTAGTCACTCTTCAGTTCGCGTATCAGCTCCTCAATCTTCAGCGTGGCGATAGGATCCAGGGCCGAACAAGGCTCATCCATCAGGATGACCTCCGGTTTCACGGCGATCGCGCGTGCGATGCAGAGCCGTTGCTGCTCGCCAAGGGAAAGACTGAGGGCATCTTGATGGAGATCCTCCCACACCTCCTCCCACAAAGCAGCACCTCGTAGACTCTGCTCTACGATTTCATCCAAATCCTGATCCGCATCAAAACCTAGAATGCGGGGGCCAAAGGCCACGTTGTCGTAGATCGACTTGGGAAACGGGTTAGGACGCTGAAACACCATCCCCACCCGACGGCGCAGATCGACGACGTCGGTATCCGGAGCGTAAATGTCCCGCCCATCCAGAAGAACCTCTCCCTCAAGGCGCGTGTTGGGGATGCTATCGTTCATACGGTCCAGGCAGCGCAGAAACGTCGACTTGCCACAACCAGAAGGCCCAATCAGAGCGGTGATCTCACAATCCCTGATGGCGATCGAGACATCGCTCAAGGCTTGTTTGTCGCCGTAGTAGAAGTCAAGGTCCTCGACCCTGATTTTCTCCATCATGCTTGCCTATCCAAACCGACCTGTGATGTAATCCTCGGTCTGTTTCTCACGGGGATTGAAGAAGATCTCTTCGCCGGAGCGGTATTCGATCATCTCCCCCATCAAGAAAAAGGCAGCACGGTCGGCTATGCGGGCGGCCTGCTGGATGCTGTGAGGGACAATGACGATAGTATAGTCCTCCTTCAGCTCCTCCAGAGTGGCTTCCACCTTGCTCGTCGAAATAGGATCAAGACCGGAGGTAGGTTCGTCGAGGAGCAGTACATCGGGTGCTAGGGCCAGGCTCCGGGCGATGCACAACCGCTGCTGCTGCCCTCCGGAGAGCTCGCTAGCCGGTTGGTCCAGACGATCCCACACCTCGTCCCAAAGAGCCGCCTGCTTGAGGCTACGTATCACAATCTCATCCTGCTCCGTGCGGTCGTGAACGCCCGCCAGCCTGGGACCGTAGATCACGTTCTCACGGACAGTGCCAGGCACCGGGAGGGGCAGGGCAAAGACCATCCCTACCAGACGTCTCAAAGTAGGAGGGTCGACCTCAGGAGCGTAGACATC
Source organism: uncultured Anaerolineales bacterium (assembly GCA_964575455.1). Taxonomy (GTDB): domain Bacteria; phylum Chloroflexota; class Anaerolineae; order B4-G1; family B4-G1; genus SKLM01. The sequence continues at coordinate 49,561 of CAZNRX010000004.1, forward strand.
CTGTCCATCCAGGAGGATTCGTCCCGTCATGTGCGTGCCGTCCACGATGTCGTTCAAACGGTTGATCAGGCGGAGCAGGGTCGTCTTCCCGCCCCCGGCCGGCCCGAACAGGACTGTAATAGCGTTCGCTGGCACGTCGAGGGATACATCCTTCAGCGCCTGCTTATCACCGTAGAAATAGCTGACGCTCTCGATGCGAATCTTAGGTTCAGCCTCATTCGACATAAGTTTCAGGAAAGGGTTAAGAACCCACAATAGAGACCAGACAAGGGAAAGATACCCACTCCCATGACCCGGAGCATCTGGTCCTCGCCCTCGTGCCCCCCGGCGAGCTCACGTGCTTTGGTCACCATTCCCGACGCCCGCGATAGTAGCTGCGAACGATGGTCGCCACGACGTTCAACGAGAGGACCAGGACCAGCAGCACCAAAGCCGTGCCGTATTGATTCTCCTCCGGCATACCGGGAACCTGGGTGCTGATGACGTAGAGATGATAAGGCAGCGCCATGGTCTGATCAAGAGGCGACTGGGGCAAGCGCGGCAGAAAAAAGGCAGCCACGGTGAACAAGATAGGCGCCGTCTCCCCGGCGGCTCGAAGCAAGCCGAGGATAACTCCGGTGATAATCCCGGGCATAGCCTGGGGCAGGACAATGTGGCGGATACCCTGCCAACGCGTGCCGCCCAGGCTGGCATTGACAGTGCGGAACTCGGCGGGTACGGCACGCAGAGCTTCTTCGGTGGTGCTGATGATGATTGGCAGAGTCATAATGGCCAGCGTGAACGAACCCGCGACGATTGAGGTGCCAAACTGTAGGAAGAGCACAAACAGCCCCAGCCCGAACAGACCGTACACCACTGAAGGGACCCCTGCCAGGTTGATGATCGCCAGTCGGATCGCCCGGGTGAGCAAGTTGTCACGGGCATACTCCGCCAGATAGATGGCGCCCCCCACCCCAATCGGGATGGCAACTAACGCTGTGCCCAGCGTCAGCCAGAGCGTGCCGACGATAGCTGGGAAGATACCTCCCGCCCTCATCCCGTCGCGAGGCATTGCACTGAGAAACTCCCAGTCAATGGCACCCATCCCCTTAACGGCAATAGCACCGATGACGAAGAGGATGGGGACGACCACAATGACAGTCACAACACCGAGGAGGATGAAACCCCACCGCTGTACGCGATACCGGTCCATCATCGCAGGCCCCCGCGTCGCCGCTTCTGGAATATCGTCACAGCGGCGGTGAGATTGACGAGGAAGGTCAACACGAAGAGAATGAGCCCTATGCCAAACAGAACGTGATAATGAACGCTGCCCTGTGCCACCTCGCCCATCTCCGCCGCCACGGTGGCCGTCATTGTACGAGCAGGACGGAACAGGGAGTCGAGGGTAACAGGCATGCGGGCAGCATTCCCCGTGACCAACATCACGGCCATCGTTTCACCTATGGCACGCCCCAGTCCCAGCATCACTGCTGTAACGATACCCGACCGCGCGGCTGGCACCACCACACGCCAGATCGTCTGCCATTCCGTGGCACCCATCGCCCGGGCACCGTCCCGGTAGGACTTGGGCACCGCATCCAGCGCATCCTCGGCCACGCTGATAACGGTGGGTAGAGACATGTAGGCGAGGATCAGCGCCCCGGTGAACGCAGTCAGACCGGTGGGAGCGCCCAGGCGCACCCTGACGAAGGGCGCCAAAAGCGTCATCCCGAAGAAACCCAGCACGACGGACGGAATGCCAGCCAGGACCTCGATCATCGGCTTAAGCGCCTCTCGCGCCCAGTCCGGCGCCACCTCACGCACGAAGACGGCCGTCACCACCCCCAGTGGAAGGGCGAGGGCAATAGCTGTCACGGTCACCAGCAACGAGCCCAGGATCAACGGCAACGTGCCGAAGAGATCAAACGTGGGATACCAGCGCGTGCCGAAGAAATTGGCCAGTCGCACCTCAAAGAAGGCTGGCACACCCTCTCGCATCAGGAAGACGAAGATCAGGGTGACAAACCCGATGGCCGAAAAGCCAAGGACGCGAATGAGAGCTTCGATGACAAACTCGGCCCAGCGAGCTTTGCCGTCCGTCAATCCACTCTCTTCAATCAAGGTCGAGCCCCCAACTCAAACTGGGAAGCGCGCCGGATAGGGCGGGGTCTCTCAGATCAACCACCTTTTCACCGGAGAGGAACGAAGCCGATCTCTGGCACCAGTATCTGTCCTTCGCCTCTCACCCATTCCAAGTAGGTCTCTATCTGTCCGGTTGGCTCCCCCGCGGTGTACATGTAGAGGGGGCGCGAGATGGGGTAAGAACCATCGTTGACCGTCTCTACCGAGGGCGACACATAAGGCCCATCGGCATCGCGAGCCACGACCACTACCTTCTGCTCCGGGGTTACGTAGCCTAGCCCATCATAGCCGATGGCGTTAGGATTCTGGCTGACCTCAGACGTAATACCCTCCGAGGAGGGCATGAGCAGCGTGCCCGGGGAAAAGAGCAAGTCATTCCTCTCATCGCCCATACGCACGACGTTCTCCAAGAAGTAGACGTAGGTCCCGGAGTTCGATTCTCGGGAGAGGAGCACAATTGGACGATCCTCGCCGCCCACCTCTTGCCAATTGGTGATTTTCCCGGTGTAGATGTCGGAGATCTGCTGGAAAGTGAGCGCGTCCACTGGGTTCGAGGGATGGACCACGACGGCAATGGCGTCCCTGGCTACCACGAACTCGACCGGTGAGATGCCATTGGCCCCAGCGGCCTCGATCTCCTCTGGCTTCATCTGGCGGGACGCGTTGGCGATGTCGACCGTGCCGTTGATCAGGGCTGCAATGCCGGTGCCCGATCCCCCACCCGTGACGGAGATACGCACATCTGGGTACAGCCCCATGTACCGCTCCGCCCAGGCAAGCGCCAGGTTGACCAGCGTATCGGAGCCCTTGTTCTCGATTGTTTCAGCGGCCGCGTGAGCTCGGTCCAAGTCCTGCCGGCGGTCTCCCCAGACTCTTGAAAGCGCCTGCTGATAGCGTCCGCAGCCGCCAAGCACGGCCATGATGGTAAGCAAGAACAAGCCGGCTGCCAGAAGACGCCGGCGTGGGAAGACGTTGAGCTCAACTCGTCCCTTAGCAACAGACAAACAATCCATGGTTGGAAGACCGGGCGAAGACGAAGCTTCCCCGGCGCTTGGCATTTGTATCACAGGGAGCCTTCTGTGTCAAGTCGGAATGGAGCCGAGGGCAGGGCAATCGCATTTGACCAGAATTCCGAAGTTTCGGCCGAGTATTCGTCCCGAGCGTTGCGCGCATTCTGGGCGGGATGCCTTTAGAAGCAGGCTATCCTGCAAACTTCGGAATTCTAAGCGTTCTCTCCTTTCCATATGCGATTGCCCTGGAGCCGAGGGACGCAGAGCAATTGTGCCTGCTCTGTAGACACGAGGGCCTTGGCCAGGGGGTCCGAGCACCACAGAAACACAACGCGGTGCCGGAGATATCTCCGTGCTGCGCGAGGAGCGCTCCTCAACGCAGTGGGCCGCGGGAGAACGGCTGCCTGGAGGTCAAAAAAGAAGCCCCACCTGGATCGGTGGGGCTTGTGCAAGAGGAATCAACGAATGAGAGCCCGTTCAGCGAGCGTCATCCAATGCTCTCGACCCCCGTCTCCTCCATATCCATCTCCACCATCTCACCCGTGACGGTGAAGATCACGCGCTCGCAGATATTGGTCACGCGATCCGCAGCCCGCTCCAGATTGTGCGCCGCCCACAACAGATAGTTCGCTTGGTCGATCCTGCTGGCGTCCGCCATAATCAGTTCGAGCAGCTCCCGGTAGACCCGATTATAGAGCGCATCCACCACATCATCCTCATCTGGGATGGCCCGGGCCAAAGCCGTGTCGCCGCGGGCGAAGGCCTCCAGGGATTGGTGCAACATGTCGCTCGCCTTGTCCGCCATGGCTGGGAGGTGTATCAGGGGCTTGATGAACGGCTGACCGCCAATCATCAGGTGAATGCGGGCGATGCCCTTAGCATAATCGCCGATCCGCTCTAGCTCAGAGGTGATATCCAGTACAGCAGCGATCATGCGAAGATCGCGCGCTATGGGCTGCTGCGTGGCGATCAAGGCCAGAGCATCAGCCTCGAGCTCAAAGCGCTTCTCGTTGATGAGCCGATCCTGAGCGATGATATCTCGCGCGGCTTCAGTATCCCGATCCTTCAGGCTCTTCACCGAATCGATGATAGCGTTCTCCACCCGACTCCCCAGCGTCAGGACAGCGTCCTGCAGCCTCTGCAGCTCTCGATCAAAACTCTCACGCGGCACTATTAGCCTCCCCTTTCATGGCTGTATCGTCTATGTGCTCTAAACAACGAAAAACCTCGCGGCGCAGACCGTTTCGAACTCGACGAAAGACCGCCAGTCGCTCCTCCTCGCTGCCCGAGGCGTCGGCAGGATCAGGGAAGCCTATGTGATGAACGTGCCCCGATCCAAGCCAAAGAGGGCAGTTCTCGGCCGCGTCGTCGCAGACCGTGATCACGACGTCGAGATCGGCATCGCGGAACTCGTCCACGGACTTGGACCGCTGGTCTGATATGTCGATGTCGAGTTCCATCATCGCCTTGATGGCCAGTGGATGGACGTAGCCGGATGGTTCCGTTCCGGCGGAGAAACCCTCCCAGCGATCGTCCAAGATGTGGTTGACCAGCCCCTCAGCCATCTGGCTGCGACACGAGTTCCCGGTGCACAGGAAGAGGACGCTCCGCTTACCCATCACGCACCTCCGCCCGCTTTCTCCTGGGAGGGAGTCACATCTCGTGTCCTCCGACTCTCCAACCAATTCAGGATATGCCGCTCGATCTGGTCACGCGCTCTACGGAACGCAGCCAGTTTCTCCTCCTCAGCCTCTTCCACTGCCACCGGATCCTCGATCGGCCAGTAATGACGCTCGCCAAGGCCGGGGAAGGTTGGGCATCTCTCCTCGGCCTTCTCACAGACGGTGATGAGGATCCCGAAGTAGACTTTGTTGAAGAACTCGTCGACCCCCTTGCTGCGTTGGCCCTCCAGATCCAGCCCCACTTCCTCCATCACCTTGTAGACGTAGGGATGAATGGACGACGGTTCGAAGCCCGCGCTGAAGACCTCGAACTCGTCACCCGCGTGCTTTCGCAAGAGCGCCTCGGCCATCTGGCTGCGCGCACGGTTCTCGACACATAGGAACAGAACCCTTGGCTTCTTTGCCATCTCATCCCTCCTAGCCAAACCTGCCGGTAATGTAGCGCTCGGTCGTCTCTTCCTGTGGGTTGGTGAAGATCTGATCCGTGGGGCCATGCTCCACCAAGTAGCCGGCCCGGTCCTCGGCCATCATGAAGAACGCCGTGTAATCCGAAGCTCGGGCAGCCTGCTGCATGTTGTGCGTGACGATGATGATGGTATAGTCCATCTTCAGCTGTTGGATCAGCTCCTCTATCTTCAGCGTCGCGACAGGATCAAGCGCCGAGGCCGGCTCGTCCATCAAGATCACGTCCGGATCAACGGCCAGGGCACGAGCGATGCAGAGACGCTGCTGCTGCCCGCCCGAGAGGGCCAATCCGGATTTGTTCAGGTCGTCCTCGACCTCATCCCAGAGAACAGCTTCCCGCAGGCTGCGTTCCACAATCTCGGCCAACTCAGCTCGGTCGCGGACCCCGTGCGATCGGGGGCCATAGGCCACGTTGTCAAAGATGGACTTGGGGAACGGATTCGGCCTCTGAAAGACCATGCCCACGCAATACCGCAGCTCCACCGGGTCCATTTCAAAGACGTTATTGTCATCAATGGTGACCTCTCCCTCGACCCTGGTACCCGAGATAAGATCGTTCATGCGGTTGAACGTGCGAAGAAACGTGCTCTTGCCACAACCGGACGGGCCGATGATGGCCGTGATAGCGTTGCGCGGGATCTGTATGTCGACGTCCCGCAAGGCCTGAAAGCGACCGTAGTACATGTTGTAAGATTTTGTCTCCAGCTTTACGTCCTCAAACTCCATCTATCCCCCCCTCAGCTTCGAAGTTAGACGTCGCGAAACCACGTTGATCACCAAGTTGATCAAGATAATCGTCAAGATCAGCACAGCGCCCGTACCCATCGCCTTGTCGAAAGCACGGGTCTCCATCGCCAGATAATAGACGTGAAGCGCCATCGAACGTCCCGGAGAGCTCAGGTCAAACAGGGAGTCCGGGGCGCGGACGGTACCGCCGAAGGTGACGAAGAAGACCGCCGTCTCGCTCACCACGCGTCCCACGCTGAGCACGATCCCAGTGATGATCCCCGGCGCCGCGGCCGGCAGCACCACCTTCCACGCCGTTTGCCACTTAGTCGCACCCAAGGCCAGGCTTGCCTCTCGATAGGAACGAGGCACGGCGCGAATGGCCTCCTCGCTGGCCCGGATGATGACGGGCAGCACTAGACATGCCCCGGTCACAGCCGCCGAGCGCAGGCCGAAGCTCCATCCCAGCGCCACGGCGGAGACAAACAGGGCATAGCCAAAGAGACCAAAGATAATAGAAGGCACCCCCGCCAGGATCTCCACTGCGAAGCGAACCACACCGACAAGCGCGGGGATCAACCCCTTGCCCCCTTCCATCTCCTCGGCGTACTCCACCAGATAGATGGCCGCCAAGACCCCCAGCGGTCCAGCGATAACGATGACCCAGAAGACCAGATAGATGGTCGACACGATCGTTGTGGACATGCCCCCAACGTCGGACGCAGCCAACCCCCCGGCCGGCGGTGTGGAGAGGAATTCCCAGTCAAGCACCTTGGCGCCCTGCACCACGACGTAACCCACCACAGAGAGCAGGACGGCGACGGCGGCCATACCAGACAGCCACAGCAAGCCAAACGCCACACGCTGAACCAGATGACGCCGCGCCAGGTTGACCTGGTCACGCGACGTCGTCTGGTCTCTGGCCATGGCCAGCCGCAGGAGGCTGGCAAGCGTGACGTCCTCACGTGTCATGCTTTCCGAACTGGCTGCTCCGTTGCTCATGTCGCTCCTCCTCGTCTAATCAGAAGCCTTGCCGATCCATTCACAATCATGATGAGCACAAACAACACGACACCGGTGGCGAAGAGCGCGTCCTCATGCAATCCGGTGGCGTACTTGATCTCCACAGCGACGTTTCCAGTCAGCGTGCGCGCCTGACTCAGGAAGAGCGTCAAGGGATTGTCGCCCAGGGGGCGTGGCATGCGTATCGAGTTGCCGATGACCATGATCATCGCCATTGTCTCTCCCAGCGCCCGACCGACGCCCAGGATGATGGCCGCGATGATGCCAGATCGGGCCGCAGGCAGTGTCACGCGAGCGATGGTCTGCCAGCGCGTGGCGCCGAGGGCCAGAGAGCCCTCCTTGTAGTCCCGCGGCACAGCGCGTATGGCATCCTCAGCGATATTCGTGATGGTGGGCAAAACCATCACGGCCAACACCATGGAAGCGGCGAGCAAACCGAAGCCGGAGTTACCCGAAACAGAAAACGTCCGTCGCACCGCCGGCACCAGAACGACCATGCCGAAGAGGCCATAGACCACCGACGGGATGCCAGCCAGCAACTCCACCGCGGGGCGAACCAGCTCCCGCACTGCCGGTGGGGCCACCTCGGCGAGGAAGATCGCCCCGCCCATAGCCAGAGGAACTCCCAACACGACCGCCCCGATGGTGACGAGGATTGAGCCAGCGATCATGGAGAGGATCCCTAGCTGACCCTGCTGTGGTCGCCATACCGTCCCGGTCAGCATGGGGATCACCCCAATCTCCCGGAAGGCCGGCAGACCCTCGCGCAGTGTGAACAACAGAATCAGGAAGACGACGAAGACTGACACCAGTGCGCTCAACAAGAGCACATACCTGATGCCTGCGTCAATGATCTTTCTCATATATCATCCTTTCGTACCTACGGTCACGTGATACTCCTGCCAGGCCCACGACCCGCCTGATGGGCCCAAGACGCATCTTTGGACCCGACAAAGACTGTGATCTGAGCCCCATACGCATTCTCTCAAGCGAAGCGAAAATCATCAAAGCTCGAACGCAACGTCGATGCCTCACACCTCAGCCGCATTGCGCTCGAACTCCCGAAGCTGCGACGTCTCCTCCTGCAGCTTCTCCACAAGAGCGGGTACATGATGCTTCGCCGCCGCCGCCCCGATGGCCTGTAGCCGCACGATCTCCGTCATCACTCCGCTCATCTCATTCGACAGGCTCACCAGCTGCGCCTCGACGCGATCAAGCTGGGTGGAGACCAGCGTCAGCTTCTCGGCGCGCCTCCTCAGCGCCTGACGGGACTCCTCATACTCCTGCCGAGTCAGCACATCCTCGCTCTTCTCAATGATCTCATTGAGGTCGCGCAACTCGGCCTCCATGTCAGTCTGCGACTGAGTGACGAGACGGTAGTTCTCCAGCGTCGTCATACGCCGGCAAAGGGCATGGGCCTCATCGACCACGCGCTTGACCTCCACATGCACTGGCTGCATCACGCGCCGCACCGGAGGAGAAGCGGAGGCCAAGCTGTTGAAAATGCTCACCTGCGTCCGCTCCAGCCGGTCGAAGCAGTCCTGGAACCGCTGAGCGAGCGGTTTACGCCGCTGCATCTGATGGCTGAAACGCAGCGACGGATCACGTGCCACGTTGATGACCATGATCAACCAGAGGACCAGGCCTATAGGAAGGAGCCACCAGGCCGAGACAAGGCCAGCGAACACAGTGAGCGCCAAGAACAGGAGGTTGATGGGATGCATCAAACCTGTCAGAAATGGGGAACGGGTCGTCATAGGCTATCCTTTGCGGTGCGCGATGCAGGACCATCGTGCTGACCAACCGTCCGTCCGACTTCGCCGAATGACGCGCGAACGGGGACACCGGAGAGAACCCCGTTAGAAGAACGTGGCGATCTCAGCATAGATCTCATCTATGGTCTCAGGGTCACTGTCATACTGCTTGCCCCCCGTGATCTCGGCGATGCGCTGCAACACGTCGCGGTCGGCTGCTCGGCCAAAGGCGATGGTGAAGATCTTCGTGGCGTCGCCGCTCTCGCTTTGCGCCCCGATCATCTCGACCAACTGCGGCAGGGTTATCGTTGAGGCCGTGTCCTTGCCATCTGTGAGGGCCACGACGGCACGGATGTGGTCCGGGTCTCCTTTGGCCTCTAACTCCTCATACGCAAACTCGATGGCCGAATAGAGCTTCGTATCCCCTCCCTCAATGACGCCGGAGACACGGTTGCGAACGTCTTGGCGCTTCTCGCCGAGAGGCGACAAGTCGGTCAGCGTGATCATCTCGTCGCTGAACAGGATCACCTCCAAGCGATCCCGATCATCCATCAGATCGATGAAGTCAATCAAGCTGGATCGCGCCGACGAGATCTTCTTGCCCTCCATGCTGCCTGAGGTGTCCATCACCACCACCACGTCCACAGGCTTCTTCACCTCGGCCCGCCAGAGCTCTTGAATCCCGACAATCACCTCCGCCGGTGGGACCTCCAGGATGGTCTTTGGCTCGGTGGGGTCCACACCATGCTCCAGATCGAGCGGGGAGCCAAGCGCCAGCGACGGATCCGCGGGGCGGAAGCCGTACTCGACCGACTTGCGCTGCTGAGGCTCCGCCAAGAGGAAATCCTCGAAGACCTCGGCGGCCTCGTGCTGCTCGTCACTGACCCACGGGGCATTCAGGATGATGTAGGGGTGATTGCTCCAGGGCGTGCCCTCCTTGGGATAGATGGCAACCACCGGCGGTTGGTTGCTCTCCCCATTGAGCCGCTTGGCCTCCTGCGCCGCGATCAGATTCTCATACATCACGGCCGCGCTGAGGTAAGACGGCCCGCGCTCGAACATCCGGGTGGCGAAGAAACCCGTGCTCTCCCCATAGTGGATGATGCTGCTTTCAACGTCGGTCATGAAGGCCTTCAGCGCTGGGTCCTCCAGATCCGACAAGGTGAGATTCCGCTGCTTACCTGCGGCCGCGTAGGCTTCGGCGATCACCGCGATGATGCCGCTGTTGCTAAAGTCGGGATGGGTGTGGCCAAACTTGAAGGAACCCCACTCCGGGTAGCCGTAGGCGGCCCACCCCTCGTCAGAGGTGGCCAGCTCGGCAATGTCGGCCCAGCCCAGAGACTCCTCGGGCCAGCCCAGCGCTTCCGCCATCGGTCGCCACATAGCCACGACCACCGGGCTGAGCACCAGATCATTCGGCTCACCGACCACCAGAGCCTCGCCGTGCTTCTGCCGCCAATTCATGTTGGCCACCGGCACGTAGGCCGAGGAAGCGGGGCTCCACACCGTGGGCTGCAGCGTACCATCCACGATGCTATCGCCCGAAACGATGGAGCCCATCGGCGTCGCCTCAACCACAATGGTGGCACCGTCCCCCGTCTCGTATCCCTCGGCGTTGAACGCCTCGATCAAGGGCACAAGCCACGCCTCCTTCTCCGAGCCGTAGACCATACTGATGGACACCGTCTTGCCACCCGGCAGGGGTATCGCCCCGCTGCACGCCACAAGCAGCGCGGACAGCACGGTGAGCGTCAGCACTAGGTTCATCAGGCGTCTTTTCATATCTCCATTCCTCTTGGAAAACCACCAGTGCCCACATCGACACTGGGGGCTCTTGGCGTCCTTTGTGTCTTGAGACGCGCCCAGCCGATATCGGCCCTTCCTACGGCTCCACATTGCGCGCCCAGAACTCCAACATCGTGTTCAATACGTTGCCCGGCGGCACCTCAACCTCGTCAGGCAGGCCCAGTTGCACCCCGTTCGCCTCGTAGCGCGGGAAGGGACTGCCAGCCTCGTCCAACGAAATGGTGTCATGGACGGGGCGGAATCCGTGCCGAAGGGCCAACTGCTGTATCTCCCGGCTGGTGAGAAAATCCAGAAAGACCTGGGCTGCCCGCGCCTCCTCGGGCGTCACCCAGTCCGCCTGCAACACACAGAAAGGGTGATCGCTGAGCGACGTCACCGGCGGATAGATGACCCGCAACCCCCCGTAGCTTGAGCCATAACGCGCCACAGCGTTCTCAATGTGCTCTATCGCCGTGGCCTCATAGACAGCGACGATGTCGTACCGGCTTGGCCCGTAGGCCACGATCTCCTCCATAAACGTACCGGTGCTGTCGCCGAACTTCGTGACGTTCCGCCCAAACTCACGATACCAATCCTGGTAGTCGGAGTCCAGGACATAGTCGTTGGAGAGACCGCTGGTCTTGCCGGCGTAGTTGTACGTCATCAGTAGGAAGGTCTGAAAGCCGCTGTTGGACTTGAGTGGGTTCGTCTGGCCAAACTTGATGAACCCCCATTCCGGATGCCCGTAAGCGTTCCACGTCTCTTTAGTGACCGCGTCGTGCAGGCGCAGCCACAGTTCGCCGTCGGGACTGTCTCCCCAGAGAACATCGGCGCGATTCTTCCAGGCGACGAGCACCACGGGCGTGTTCAGGACAGGCCGACAGGTCTCTGACTTCGTGCGGTCGACCACCGGTGCATCGAACCTATCCGTGCGGGCCGCAGAGAGATCCTGGAGCAACGATATCTGGAGCATGCTGGCCGGACTGATCAGATCAGGCTGAGCGTCCCCATCCAGCACCGCCAGGTACATCTCCCGCGACCCGGACTTGCTGAGCTCCAGCTGAATCGGACGGCCGTCCACCCGTGTGCCGGAAGCCTGGAAACGGCTCACCGCTTCGTTGATCCAGGCCGCTTTCTCCGTAGAGTAGAGCAAGTCGACGATGATCGGCTGAGGAGGGGGGACGATGAGGTCTCGAAGCGGCGCGTAGGCCAGGCCCCTAAACGCGGGCGAGACAAACACAGCGACAAGCACACCGATGGTCGCTAACGTATAGATGATGACAATAATCCAGTTCAGACGTGGTGTAGATGGCATATCACATCGACCGAGCCGCTATCTGGCCAAGCATCTGAAGCCCTGCCGGCGTAGTGAGCAGCGCCCCGACCGGTTCTGCCAGCCAGGGAAAGCTCTGCGTCAGAGCCTGACGCGCGGCCTTGACGTCGTCCATGGTGGACGTGGACGACGTAAGCTCGGCGAACAACCTATCGAGCGCGGCCTGGGCTTCCTCTCTCTGCTCAGCGGTCAACGTCAGCTGCTGCGCCACAAGATTCCTCAGGCTTGCGAATCCTTGCTCCACGCCCCCAGTCTGCGTCGCCCCCGCCCCATGCACTTGACCGGAGACCGGCTCAGATCCCATGGTTCGCTGCATGGACTGGCCAATGGCGCTAGCCATCGCCGTCCCGAGACCTACGCCAGCGCCCAGACCAACGCCGAGGCCAGCCATGGAACCCTCTCCCCCGCTGCCCGCCTGAGCCGCATCACCCAGCGCGCGGGCCGCCTTGAACTGCATATAGGCCTGCATATCCCCGATAGCCCCGATCTGAGCACGCTCGTCAAGCGCCTTCTCAACCTCCTCGGGCACGCTGATGGCGGTGACGTACACTGCCTTGAGCAAAAGCCCCATGGCCTCGAAGTCATCGGAGGCCTTCGCGCGGAGCCCGCCCCCCAGCTCGTCGTACATGGCGGGCAGATCCAGCAGGTTGGTCTCGACCTCGCCCAACAGATCGGCGAACTTGCTGATCAGAATATCCTGAAGGTAACCGGTGATGTTATCGGTCCGGTAGAGCCCCTGGGTGCCCACAATCTGATTGACAAAGAGCTGTGGCCGCCCCACCTGGAACGCGTACTTCCCTTGGGTTCCGAGCCGCACCACACCCAGGTCGTCGTCGCGGAAGGCCAGCGGTTTCGGCGACTGCCAGGCCAGATCGACGTAGTCCTTGACATTGACGAAGACCACCTCGGCTCGGAACGGGCTCTTGCTCCCGAACGGTATCTTCAGGTAGTTGACGAGTAGCGGAATGTTGAGCGTGGTCAGCGTATGGCGACCCGGCCCAAGCATATCGAGGGCACGACCATCGCGAAAGAAGACGGCCACCTGGTTCTCGCGGACAACGCATTGTGAGCCAAGCACGATCTCACCCGAGCCCTCCTCCGGCACACGATGAACGATCTCCTGCCCTGTCGGATCCAGGTACTCAATGACCTCCAGGATCCCTCTTACCTTCCTTAACATACTAGCCTCCGCCAGCCGATTTCTAGCCTTGACGACATCCAATAAACCGCAACTAGCCCGCGTGGGCGGGCCTATGACGGCACAGGTGACTCCTTATGGACCTATTGCCGACTTTTCATACTACCACAGTGGCTTTCAGGGAAGATTAACGATTTGTTAACACCGTGTTAATGCCCATCCGGACGACGCACTGCTCGCCTTCCACAGGGATTGCCATCTTAGGCAAGGCCCTCACGACGCGAGACTTACCTCAGCGTCCAGCACCACAGGGGACAAGCCAGAACGGCCGTTGCTTCGCGACGCATCGGAGGAGATGGCTGGCTGGCCAAACAGCCGGGACACATGCTCCAGCGATTCAGAGGCAGGGATATCCGAAAGCTGCCAATCCCCCACGTCCAGAGGTACGCGCGAGGTCAGATCCAGTGAAAGGGGCGTCACCGACACCATACGATCGATCAACAGCGTGTGAATATCGGACCCGGGCTCAGCCTGCCCCACGTTCTCGATCAACCGATAGCCCGGACGCCCCTCACCGCTGGCCCGGTCCGGAGGGACCGGCAGGAAATAGCGATGACGGGAAAGCCGCGCCATTCGCCAGGATGTCTGCGGCGTGGCACCGGCCGGGATGTTAACGTTGAGCACGTCCACATCGCCTGGCAGGCGATCTGCGAGCAGCAGCCCCGCGAAGTAGCGGACGAACGCTCTCGAAGCCGCGTAATCGGTCCTCGCATCTCCCGTCAGGTGATGGTCGGCATCCATCTCCAGAGAGACAGCCAGCGTCGGAATTCCAAAGGCACTTGCTTCCAACGCGGCCCCCACAGTGCCAGAGATGGTCACCTCAATGCCCAGATTCGCTCCGAAATTGATACCGGAGACAACGAGCGCCGGGCGCCTTGGGGCGAGCTCAATCACGCCGTGATCCACGGCCAGCGCGGGGCTGGCATCGACAGCAAACCCAGTCACGTGCATTCCGCTGATCTCCCTTGAAGCGGGTTGGAGCCTGCCCGTCACATCCCGGGGCATGGACCGCCCGCCGCCAGACCATTGGCGATCTGGGGCAACCACCAGCACCTCTCCGAGCGGCAGAACCGCCTCTGCCACGGCCCACAATCCGGAGGAATCGATGCCATCATCGTTAGTCACAAGAATAAGTGGAACTTCCATGGGTGAACACTCCAACAGTACAATAACCGACACGCTCCCCAGTCGACGGGTTAGACAGTGTCATGACTCGTTATCTTATTGAGTTGATTCAACGCCACCCCACGCTCAGCAGCCTGGCACTGCTGACGGTACAACCGGGCGTTGTGCACCGCAGTCGCAATCTGATTGCCAAGCGTGTTGATCAACTGAATGGCATCTGACCCGAATGCACTGGGCTGCCTGCTCTGCACATCCAGAACGCCGATCAGCCTGTCACCAATCAACAGGGGCACCGCCACCGCCGAATAGGTGTCCATGAGCAGCGGTGGCTCGAGGTGCGTGGACGTCACCTTCACGTTCTGAATGACCATTGACCGCTCAGTCGCCACGGCAAGACCCACCGGCGACTTGGAACCCATAGGAATCCAAACGCTCCTTCCAGCCAGATCGTTCCGTGCATCGCTCGCCACCTCTCTCAAGAGGACGATGTCGGAACCCTCCTCGACGAGGAAGATACCCACGTGATAGACGCCAGGACACACACGCCCCAGGCGCCTCTTCATGATCTCTGCCGACTGGCGCAGAATGACGTCCAGCTCCAAGCTGGAGGAAACGGCCTGAGCGACCTCTGCAGCGATCGACAAGCCTGCGGAGCGCGCCTCGACCTGGGCCTCGAGATCCACATACCTATGACGTAGATTGTCAGTTATCCCATTGAAGGCATCCACGAGCAGACCAAGCTCGTCGCCCTCCCCAATCGTCAGGGGGCTGGGCGTAAGCTGCACCTCCTGCTCCAGATCGCCCTGCCCCACAGCCTCCGCCGCTGCCGAGACGGTGCGAATGGGCCGTTCCACCGAGCGAATCACCATGACGGTGACAACACACAGCAACAAAGCAGCGAAGAGCGTGCCCCCCACCATGGCGAAGAGAGCAGCGCGGGTCACCCTTCCAGCGTGCAAACGGCCTGAGCCGATGTCGCCCCCTGGGCGCACCAAGAGAAGCTCAGCAGGCGTGGCTCCTAACGTAATCGCTCGGGTCAGACAGTACTGACCATCCACCCAGCCGGCCTGAACATCAAATGGCAGACCATCACCCGTGCCCACGTTTGTGCCGCGGAGCGACAACCCAAGGTCCGCGGAAAGTCGATGTTTGGATTGCATCTGCTTCAGCTCTGTCTCCAGATCGATGCCCACCACCACCGTACCAGCTTCCCCTACTGCCGGGGCTCGACCTAGCAGAAGCAAGTGGTCGTCCACCACTCTCGCAACCGGCGTGCCTGGCTCGGCCATATTCAGGAGTGATGAGGTTGCCGAGGCGTCAATACACGTGCTTGAAAGCACAAGATCAGCCTGTGCCGGCCCGCCTTGGCCATAGATATGCACAAGTACCAGATCAAAGCGGTCCTGCACAGCCCGGACGTGACTGTCGAGCGCACTCCGAGCGCTTTCCGACGCCCCCTGAAGCCCACGGACAACGTCGACGTCGCTGGCAAGGACGAGTCCAGCGTCCGACAAGTCCGCAACTCGCTGGTTGAGCGTCTCGATCACGTCATCCGCTTCGTCGCTTACCTGCTGCTCCAAGAGCCGTCGGCGCGTTAGGTAGTTTCCGCCTGCGAAGACGATCGTGCTTACGATTAGGGAAAGCATGATCAGCGTTAGGCTGGGCACCATAGCCTTGGCACCGAGGGAGCGTATCCGCCAACGTCGGTAGAGAAATGTCAGCACAGAACGGAGCATGCTCTTTTCTCGCAGAAAGCGCGCCTTTCGAAAAGCACCGGAGGCAAGGGTGTCGAGCAGCCTGTCACGCCTTGCACCAGAGAGGTAGCTATGCTGACGGTACAAACATCGCGGCAGCAAAAAAGATGATAGAACACCGGAAACCCCATCCCTTATCAGCATAGCAGACGGGCTTTAATCGCGATTTAACAACGTGTTAAGGCACAGTCAAGATGGGGTTAAGCGTAGGGCAACTCGACTCCAGAAAAGAAAAGGGGCGGCATGCACAGATGCACGCCGCACCTCAAACCCAGGGTCAAGCAGGGGCCTATTTGACCGGGATGTAGTCCTCAGCCACGATCTCCTGGCCCTCGTCGCTCATGATGAAGTCCAGGAAGGCCTTGGCCAGCCCCGTGGGCTCGCCCTTGGTGATCATGTTCAGCGGTCGGACGACCGGGTACTCACCGCTCATCGCGTTGACCACCGTCGCCTGGACGCCGTCAATCGCCAGCGCCTTCACGCTGTTGTCCAGGTAGCCAAACGACAGGAAGCCCATCGAGAACGGCGTGCTCGCCACCGTCGTCTTCACCGCCCCGTTCGAGGGCTGCAGCAACGCCGTGTCCACGATCAGCGACTCGTCCATCACCATGTCCTCGAAGGCGCCGCGCGTGCCCGACCCTTCCTCACGGCTCACCACAATGATGATCTCATCCGGCCCGCCCAGCTCGCTCCAGTTCGTGATCTCGCCTGCGAAGACCTGCCGCACCTCATCCTTGGTCACGCCGTCCACCGGCACGTCCGGATGCACCGCGATGGCGATGCCGTCCCGGGCGACGGTGTGCGCGATCAGGTCCGGGTACTCCTCCATCTCCGAGTCTTTCAGCGCGCGCGAGGCGTTGCCGATCGGCGTCGTCCCCTCAGCCGCCGACTTCACACCCACGCTGGAGCCGCCGCCCTGCACGTCGATCTCGACGTCCGGGTTCTGTGCCATGAACGCCTCCGCCAGCGCCTGCGCCAACGGCTGCACCGTCGACGAACCGGCCAACTGCAGCTGCCCACCAGCCTCTTCCTCAGGGGCTTCCGCCGCCGGACCGGAGACCGGGATGTAGTCCTCAGCAACGATCTCCTGACCCTCATCACTGAAGATGAAGTCCAGGAACGCCTTGGCCAGCCCCGTGGGCTCGCCCTTGGTGATCATGTTCAGCGGGCGCACCACCGGGTACTCGCCGCTTATTGCTGTCGCCACGCTGGCCTCAACGCCGTCAATCGCCAGCGCCTTCACGCTGTTGTCCAGGTAGCCAAAAGAGAGGAAGCCCATCGAGAACGGCGTGCTCGCCACCGTCGTCTTCACCGCCCCGTTCGAGGGCTGCAGCAACGCCGTGTCCACGATCAGCGACTCGTCCATCACCATGTCCTCGAAGGCGCCGCGCGTGCCCGACCCTTCCTCACGGCTCACCACAATGATGATCTCATCCGGCCCGCCCAGCTCGCTCCAGTTCGTGATCTCGCCTGCGAAGACCTGCCGCACCTCATCCTTGGTCACGCCGTCCACCGGCACGTCCGGATGCACCGCGATGGCGATGCCGTCCCGGGCGATGGTGTGCGCGATCAGGTCCGGGTACTCCTCCATCTCCGAGTCCTTCAGCGCGCGCGACGCGTTGCCAATCGGCGTCGTCCCCTCAGCCGCCGACTTCACGCCCACGCTGGAGCCGCCGCCCTGCACGTCGATCTCGACGTCCGGGTTCTGCGCCATGAACGCCTCCGCCAGCGCCTGCGCCAGCGGCTGCACCGTCGACGAGCCTGCCAGCTGCAGCTGCCCGCCAGCCTCTTCCTCTTCTGCGGGTGGCTCAGTTGGAGCCTCCGTCGGCGCCTCTGCGGGTTCTTCCGTCGGGGTCGCCTGCTGGCACCCCACAACGGTAGCAAGCAGGGTCACAATCAGCAACCCTGCCAGCACGAGACTGAGCTTCTTTCGTCGAGTAGTCATTTCTGCTATCTTCTCCTTTTCCCATAAACGGTCTCTTTGTCCTCTCACAGATAGTCAATGGCCAACTCAGAGTCGGTGAGAAACTGCTGAATCTCGGGACCCTCGCGGATGCTGACCAAGTTGACTCTATCATCACGCCAGAGGACGAAATGGTACGTATTCCCCTCTTCCGAGGTCGCAGGCGACTGCCAGTCTGAGCGTGCATAGACGGGCGGTTCGATCTTCCAGCCTCGATCCAGCAACTCCTCAAGGCCAGCTCGAGATGAAAACGGCCGTTTCCCCAGCCGCAATCTTCCCTCAGTCATGGTCTCATGCTCCCCACCACAGGCAGTCACACAGGAAGGCTCGGGCAAGCAGCCCGTCCTCCTCACGATAGGTCGCCCGCTGCTCCCCCACTAGAGAGGGCAGCACAGCGACCTCATCAACAGGCGCATTGTAGCACGTCGATCTTAAGGGGGTTTTGAGAGGGGTTTAAGGAACTGTTAGTGCTCCATTAACAAGCGTTTAACGCAGGAAGCGCGAAGAAAAGGATAGTACCCTTCCCCTCCATGCTCTCTGCCCAGATATGCCCATCGTGGGCCTGAACGATATGCTTGGCGATCGAGAGGCCCAGGCCAGTGCCGCCACCGCTCCGCGCTCGGTCAGCCTTGTAGAAGCGCTCAAAGATGCGTGGAAGGTCCTCAGCAGGGATCCCGACACCGCTGTCCTCGACCTGAATCAACACCCATTCACCAGGCGGTAGAGCCTCCGGTTCCAGGCCAATCGCTACCAAAGCTATCTCTCCGTCGCTGGCGACCCACAGACGGCGTGCAGAGACCTCAATCCGCCCACCGGGCGGCGTGAACTTGATCGCATTGTGCACCACGTTCGTCACCACCTGCTGGACACGATCCACGTCGGCGAGAAGAGAGGGAAGATCCGCGGGCACATCGGTGGTTAGCTCAAGCTGCGCACGCTCTGCTTGCGTGCGCAGCCGCTCAACAGGCGGGATCACCGCCTCGGCGACCGTTACAGGCTCCAGTCGAATCGGCGCACGCCCGGACTCGATCCTGGAGAGCTGCAACAGCTCCTGAACCATCTGTGTCAGGGCGTCCACCTCCACGTCCATGCGGTCCAGAAACCGCTGGGCAGCAGGTGGATCCTCCAAGGCGCCATCCCGAAGCGTATCCACCAGCGCCTTCAGCGCGGCCATCGGGGTCCGCAGCTCGTGGGAGATATTGCTGATGAAGTCACGACGCACCGCCTCCAATCGACGCAGACGCGTCAGATCCTGCAGGATGATGAGGCACGCCCGTTCATCCTCGCGAAGCGGCGTGGCGATGACCTGCAAGAAGGCGTCGCGTCGGTCCATCTCGATCGGCTCGACCTGCTCCTCTCCCTCTCTGTAGCATCGCCGCCAGAGATCGATGATGCGATGATCGCGGGCCACCTGTGCGAAGGAGCGACCCAAGGACTGTCGCCTATTCGCGCCGAGGAGGCTTGCCGCCGCCGGGTTGATCAGTTGCACGATGCCCTGGGTGTCGGTGATGAGAACCCCGTCGGCCATATTATCGAGGACGGCGGACAACTGATTCTGCTGTTCGGTCAGTGAGTTGATCGTCTTCCGCAGTTGAATGGCCATCTGGTTAAAAGAGCGGGTCAACTCGCCGATCTCATCCTGCGTCGTGGGCAGGAGGCGGGCGCTCAGATCTCCATCCGCCGTGCGATGGACGACCTCGGTCAGGCGGCGCACGGGCCGTGCTATCCGCTCAGCAATGAACACGGCCAAGATCGCCGCACCAAGCACGAGCAGAAAAGCAACGAAGAGGATCACCCGGCGCAGGCGCGCCACCTGCGCCTCAACCCAGCTGACCGGGAGAGCAACGCGCGCGAAACCTCGTACCTCTTCACCTGACCGTACAGAGACCGCCGCGTACATCATCTCATATCCCACCGTCCGGCTGAGCCGCGTGCTGATGCCCTGGCCTTCATCCAGAGCCTCCTGCACCTCCGGACGAAGCAGATGGTTATCCATCTGCTTCCACTCGGCGTGAGAGTCCCCCAGCACCTCTCCGTCAGCATCGATGAACGTAACACGAGCGTCGAGCAGATCCGCGTAGTGCTGAGCCAAGCCGTCGAATCGACCTCCGGTCGCATCCCACGCCGGCACTACCTCCACGGCATCGCCGACCAGCTTAGCTTCGGCGGTCAGCTTCTCTTGCAGCTCCTCCAGATACGACTGGCGAACCACATCCGAGAGGTAGACGGACATACCACCCATGGCCAGCAGGAGCAGAAGCAAATAGGGGACAGCGATTCGCCAGCGGAGGCTGCGGAACATGCGTCCTTACCCCGACCTAGCCTTCAAAGCGGTACCCGACGCCCCGGATCGTGATAATCCTGATCGGGTTCTTGGGATCCGGTTCGATCTTCTCTCGCAACCAGTGCACGTGCACATCAACCGTGCGACTCCCTCCGTCGTAGTCCCAGCCCCAGACCCTCTCCAGGATCAGGTCGCGGGAGAGCACGATGCCACGATGGCGCGCCAAGAAGGTCAACAGGTCATACTCCCGTGGCTTCAGATGGAGGTTCTCACCCTTCCGCGTCACCTCGCGGCGAGACATATCGATACGCAGATCATCGAAAACCAACGTCTGCTCGTCTCTCACCCCATCTTCGACCGAAAGCTCCTCTCGAATGAGCCGTTCGCGGCGAAGCAGAGCCTTGACCCGCGCCATGAGCTCCCGCATGCTGAAGGGCTTCGTCATGTAGTCATCGGCCCCAACCTCGAGCCCGACCACCTTGTCAACCTCCTCATCGCGGGCAGTGAGCATCAGAATGGGCACGTTCATCTCCTGGCGCAAGATACGGCAGACCTCGATACCGTCGATGCCAGGGAGCATAAGGTCAAGGACGATCAGATCGGGCTGCTCCTTCCTGGCCACATCGAGAGCACTATGACCATCCACGGCCGTCAGAACTTCGTAGTCCTGGCGGGATAGATTGTACTCCAACGTCTCCACCAGGGTAGGCTCGTCCTCCACGACAAGTACTTTCCCACTCATAAGTCAGCCCCTTCTCCCATCGTCTTGATACGGCAAAGACTCCAACGGCTCCAGCACCAGCGTGAGAAGCCACGACTGGCACCACAGCGACTTCGAAACGCTCCAGAAGTCGCAGCGGCAGATCGCAGCTGCTGCCCGTCACAAGGCCAATCGTCCTCTCCGACTGAGCCATTCCTCTTTACCCTCCCAACGAGCACGGATTGTACTATGCTCCGGTCGTACGAGCAAGCATCCAAGTTCCTAGCAGAGAGAGGACATGCTATAATGGTATGCAGGGAGGTGCAGACATGATCGAACCGTCGCTGACCATCGGCATCGAAGAGGAATATCAGATCATCGATCCCAAGACGCGAGAGCTCCGTTCCTACGTCCAACAGTTCTTGGAGCGAGGTGAGGCCGTGCTCTCAGATCAGCTTCGGCCCGAGTTTCTACAGTCGCAGATCGAGGCCGGAACCCAGATCTGCAAGGATATGGCCGAGGCGCGGGCGGAGCTCATTCGAATTCGCCGCTCCATCCTGAGGCTCGCTGACAACGCTGGCCTTTGGGTGGCCGCAGCGGGCACACATCCATTCTCCTCCTGGGTCAAACAACGCGTTTCACCGTTTGGGCGGTATCCAGAGTTGGTTCGCTTCTTGCAGGACGTGGGACGCCAGCTGCTGGTCTTTGGGATGCACGTTCACATCGGCATTGAGGACGACGAACTGCTGATCGAGGTGATGAATCAGCTGCGCTACTTCCTCCCCCATCTACTCGCCCTCTCGACCAGCTCGCCCTTCTGGCATGGTCGCGCCACCGGCTTGAAGTCCTATCGCAGCGTCGTCTTCGAGAACCTGCCGCGCACGGGGATCCCCCAGCAGTTCGAGTCCCACGCCAGCTACCGCAGCTACGTCAGCACGCTCCTGGCCACCGGCAGCATCGCCGAACCGACCCACATCTGGTGGGATGTGCGCCCAAGTGAGAAGTTCCCCACCTTGGAGATCCGCATTCCCGACATGTGCACGCGGATCGAAGAGACCCTTTGTCTGGTCGCCCTGGTGCAGGCGCTGGCCGCGAAGCTGATCCAGCTGCGACGCGCTAACCAGTCTTGGCGCCTGTACCGGAAGTACCTGATCGACGAGAACAAGTGGCGGGCGTTGCGCTACGGCATTGATGGGAAGCTGATCGACTTCGGCAAGAAGCAGGAAGTGCCCTTTCCCCAGTTGGTCGAGGAGATCCTGACGTTGGTGGACGATGTGGTCGACGATTTAGGAAGCCGCCAGGAGGTTGAGTACGCCTATACCATCCTGCGCGAGGGCACCAGCGCCGACCGCCAGCTAGCCGTCTATCGGCAGACCGGCAACCTCCATGCGGTCGTCGACCACGTGGCCAAGGAGACACGCGAGGGGATTGCATAGGCTGGCATCTTGCTGGACGCAATTGACACTTGTCACGCACTGTGCTAACATCGGCATCGGTAGCGCCCGTCATGGAGCATCCCACGTGGGCCAGGCAGATCGCCGATGGGGCCGCTCCCTGACGTCACATCTACAGATCTGCCGCCAGCGGTACCCTTCGCCACTCGGCCCGAGCAGCTCGCCGAATCGGCATCGAGAAAGGCTTTATGGCGATCTTTCTTCCAAGGAGGTCATAGGATGACCAGCTTCAAGCTCTTCAGCGTCCAAGGCATTGACATCAAGGTGCACATCACGTTCCCCCTGATCCTGATCTGGACTGCTGTTCAGTTCGGCGCCATGGGTCAAAGCGGCTTCTCGCTTTCAGGGGCTGCATTCGGGGTGGTGGTTACCCTGCTGCTCTTCGTCTGCGTCGTCATTCACGAGCTCTCGCACAGCCTCACCTCGACGTGGATGGGCTATCCGGTGAAGAACATCGTTCTGCTGCCGCTGGGAGGGGTTGCCCAGATCGAGGAGATGCCCAAGGGCCCAGGCGAGGAGCTCCTGATGGCCATCGCCGGCCCACTCAGCAACGTTGTGATCGCCATCGTCCTTGCGGTGATCAGCCTCTTGACCCCAACGAGCCTATTCGCTGACCTGCAAAGGATCTTCACGGGTTTCACAAGTCTGGGTTGGCAGGACACGCTTCCCTATCTGATCTTCACCAATATCTGGCTGGCCGCCTTCAACCTCATCCCCGCCTTCCCGATGGATGGCGGGCGGGTGCTGCGCTCGCTGCTGGCGACCGTCATGCCACAGGCACGGGCCACGGGCGTCGCTGTCCGCATCGGCCAGGCCTTCGCATGGATCCTGGGCTTTGGCGGCCTGCTGACGGGAAACTTGATCCTTGTTCTGATCGCGATCTTCGTCTATTCTGGCGCCGCCCAGGAAGGACGTATGACCCGAATTCGTGACATTCTGGAGGGCATGAGAGTCGAGCAGGCGTTCTCTCGCAACGTTCTAGCCGTCTCCCCAGATGACCCGGTTAGCCACGCCGCCGACTTGACGCTCGAAAGCTTCCAGGCCGACTTCCCGGTATGTGATGGTAGGGAGATCGTGGGGCTGCTGACGCACACCGATATCATTCGTGCTCTCAAGCTGCGAGAATCGGACACACCAATCCGCCAGGTGATGAAGACGGATTTCCCCACGCTCCAGCCGGACGATGGGCTCTTCGAGGTCCACCAGCGGATGCAGTCATCGAGCCTCGATGCGTTGCCCGTCATCGAGGGCGGGCAGTTTGCCGGGCTGCTCACGAGCAAGGACGTGAACGAGGCCTATCAACTCCTGTCGATCAACCAGGATCTGCAGGATTAGCTGCAAGGCATCTAGCTCCAATGAGGGGGGCTGCGTCGAACCGTTGCAATCAGCCACTTGCTGCCGGCCATGCATTCCCACAGCGAGCGGCAGCGCTGCGCCTATGCCTGGGGTATCCTCGCTTCCTCCAGTGATCTCCATCGCCGAAGCGAGGGCACTCTATGACGGCGCCGACGCCGTCCACGACTTCGACCACGTTCTGCGGGTATTGAGACTGGCAGAGCGCATCGCACAAGCCGAGAGGGCCGACCTGCCTATCGTACGGACGGCGGCCCTCCTCCACGACGTCGGGCGGGAAGAGGCCCAGGCGGCAGGGGTCGACCACGCCATCGCAGCCGCTGCCCGCGCCCGGGAGATCCTCGCGGAGCTCCCGGCGACCACGGTCCAGGCGGTGACCCACGCGATCGGCGCCCATCGCTTCCGGACCGAGCCGGAACCGCGCACGCTGGAGGCCAAGGTCCTCTTTGACGCTGATAAGCTCGACGCAATCGGGGCGATAGGCGTGGCGCGAGCTTTCGCCTACGGCGGCGCTCACGGGCAGCGACTCTGGGTCCCTCTCACCTCCGTGGACCTCGATCGGTGGAAGGCCCGGGGCGACGACCCGGACACACATACCCCGGTCCACGAGTTCGTGGTCAAGCTATCTCGCATCAAGCACCACCTCTTCACCCCGACAGGGCGCAGCATCGCCACAGCGCGCCACGAAGCAATGGTCGCCTTCTTTGAACGCCTTGGCAAGGAGGTCCGAGGATTAGCCTAGCGTGAGCCCAGGCAGATATCCCATTTGACAGCGGCGGTGTCTGGGTGTAGCATGGCGTCACGCCGTGCTATACGAAGTAAGAGAAGGAGGGTCAAGTGGCTGAAGAACAGCATTCCACTAGTGCAGATTCAGCTGGCAACCTGACTGCTCAGTCCTCGTTGCGAGCAGCCAAGAGCGCCTTCGAGATCCACATGCACCATGAGGGCTTCACTGAGAACACAATCAAGTCCTTCCAATCTGATCTCAACATCTTCACAAGCTTCATCGGTGCCTGGACCGCGGTCGGTGAGATCTCCACAAGCGACCTTAACCGCTTCACAGAGTGGCTGCTCAACGATCGTGAAGCACCATGCAGCCCCAAGTCGCTGGCTCGACGGATAACCACGCTCAAGGTCTTCTTTGGCTGGCTCGCCGAGTCCGAGGTGCTGCCGCGCGACCCAGCAGCTCCGGTCGTCCACAAGCCGGTGTCGACGCCGCTGCCCGACATCCTCACCGAGAGTCAGATCGAGCGCGTGTTAGAGGTGACCGAAGCGCTCCGCCAGGCCGAGGACCCAGACACTCGCCCCCACCTGCTGGTAACCCTGTTGCTGCACACCGGAATCAAGAAGGGCGAATGCATGGGAATCACGATGAACCACATCGACCTCGAGGCCCCCTCAAACCCGATCCTCTGGATACGCTACGCCAACCCCCAGCGGAGACACAAAGAGCGAAAACTGCGTCTACCAGCCTGGTGGACGACGGTTCTGGCCGAGTATAAGGCTCAGTATCAACCAGAGGAGGCGCTCTTCCCTTGCACCGCCCGCAATCTGGAGTACGTTCTCGCCGACATAGCCGAGAAAGCCGGGCTGGGCCAGGGCATCTCCTTTGAGATGCTGCGCTGGACGTGCGCTGTCCGGGACTATAAGGCCGGCATGAAATCCAAGAAGCTCCGCCAGAAGCTCGGCCTCTCCAAGGTGACCTGGCGTCAGACCAGCCAGAAGATCGCGAAACTGGCAGGCCCGGGAATAAACGACTGATTGGCCTTGGCGTCCTCCTCGCACGCCGCATACGAAGCCAGCAAGTGCGCACTCTCTGCTCGTTTTGAGCTGTAGCTGAGGCCGCAATCCCCCGGTTGCAAATCAGACCGGTAGCCGTGAACACGTCTGCCCAATCCATCTCCATTTGCATCCAATCCGCCAGCAGCGCGAGCGTCATGAGGGCGCCCATCCAAGCTCGTTGAAGGGTCCTGCTCTGCCTTGTACCAGAGTAGTACGAACGTCCTATGTAAAGCTCTGCCATTCTATGCTATATTATTGTCGCTCAGCTCAGCACGATGTCGCTCGATGCAACTGGAGTAACGCTATGTCAGCTACACCCATGGACTTGCCCATGCAGCCCTTCCTCACCCCGAAAGAGGTTTCAGACTTGCTGCAGGTCTCAGTGTACACAGTGCGTCGCTGGATCAAGCAAGGAGAACTACCCGCCTACAAAGTCGGACGCCTCTGGCGCATCAACAAGAACGATCTGAATCAATGGCTTAACCAGCAGAGACCCTTAGACGAGAGCTGACGAGAACCATCCATCAAGCCCCACCGTGGCTGGCAGAGCTTGCCTGCAACAGAGATGAGGGGCTGTCAAGGATACCCAATGTCAACAACCAATCAGACCTTGGAGGCGGAAGAA
Source organism: uncultured Anaerolineales bacterium (assembly GCA_964575455.1). Taxonomy (GTDB): domain Bacteria; phylum Chloroflexota; class Anaerolineae; order B4-G1; family B4-G1; genus SKLM01. Next base: position 75,701 of record CAZNRX010000004.1, read on the forward strand.
AAAACGCCCTCCGTGCACATCGACATATTCTACTCCCTGATCACCCTGGGCAGCACGATGATGTGGTCGATTCTGAGCGGCTGGCTGCTCTACTTCTACCTGCCTCCGGAAGGCGAAGGTTCCGCCTTGGTGCCAGCAGCCCTCTATGGCGCGACGATGTTCGTGGTACGGGCCATCAACGCGCTCATCGCCCCACCCATCGGCCACCTGTCCGATCAGACTCGAAGCCGCTGGGGGCGGCGCCTTCCATTCATGTTCGCTTCGGCGCTGCCCATGGCGGTCTTCTTTTTCTTCCTCTGGACCCCGCCAGTGCAGCAAACATCCATCTGGAACCTGGTATATCTGGCTATCGTGTTCCTGCTTTACAACCTCGCCTACACGCTTAACCAGGTGCCGTGCACGGCCCTGCTTCCAGAGCTGGCGCTCACCAACCAACATCGAGTGCGCATCTCGGCGTGGTCCTCGGCCTTCTTCCTGTTGGGCGTGATTGTGGGAGGCGCAGCTGGCCCCCTCATTGAGAACATGGGCTATAAGTCCACAGCCCTGATCTATGGCGGCGCCGCGCTGCCACTCCTCTACGTTCCCCTTCTCGTGCTGCAGGAACGGCCAGAACGACAGGTCGAGGCCCAGGAACGCCTGACACTGAAAGATGCCGCCGCGGCAATGCTCCGCAACCGCGCCTTCTTGATCATGACCGCCACCGGCATCCTTTATTGGAGTGTCAGCACGTTCGTGCAGGCCATCGTCCCTTTCCTCGTGACCGAGGTCTGTCAACTGACAAAGGCAGACACCTTCTCGTTCTACATCCCGGCGATTCTGTCATCCCTGGCCTGCTATCCCGTGGTGACGTGGTTGTCGGATCGGCTGGACAAGACCACCGTCTTCTCCGGATCGCTCCTGGCCTCGGCCCTGATCCTGCCGGGGCTGATGGCCATTGGCGACTGGTTCCCGCTGCCCTTGAAGACCCAAGGCATCATCTGGATCGCGTTGCAAGGAGCTGCTATGGCCGGCGTGACTATGCTGCCCCCCGCCTTTGGCGCCGAGATCACGGATTACGACGAGGAGTTGACGGGCCAGCGCCGGGAGGGAGCCTACTACGCCACGTGGGGGTCGCTCGATCAGGCCATCAACGGCGCGGCGTCGGCGCTGCTACCGTTGATCCTATTATTGGGGCGCAGCCAGTCAGACCCGCGAGGCCCACTCGGCGTAAGGCTCATCGGGCCGCTGGGCGGGGTGATGATGTTCGCCGCCTTTCTGGTCTTCCTCCGCTATCCATCCCGGCACAGCTCGTAAGAGAAAGGAGAGGACGATGGCAATCTCGCCAGAACAGGTAGCTGAACTGGAATGGGCGAACTACGCCGCTACGCTGTCCTCCGCTCAGGTCACGCCGGGCTTGGAGGTCACGCTAAGGGAAGACGTCATTCTGACGAGCAGCACGTCGTTTCCAACTCACGACAGCAACCACGCCTGCCTGCTGCGAACCACCGCCCAGGCGGCGGACGACCTCATCGCCGAGATAGCGCGCTTCTTCCAGGCGAAGGACTTGCCCATCGCGATCTACGTCTCACCGGCCTGCAAACCGAGCAATCTGTCCGAGAGACTGCTGGAGACGGGCTTCAACAAGCAACCGGAGGAAGAGGCCTGGATGATCCTGGAAAACCTGTTCGATTTCGACATACCCTCTCCCTATCCAGGCATCAGTGTGAAGCTGATCACCCAGAGCGAGGCTATCGTGTTTTCCCGGGTCTTCATGGCCGCGTTTGACATGCCGAGCGATTTCGCGCCCATCATGGCCCAGTTGCTGAAGCCCACCGTGGGATTGCCGCGTGTGCGTCACTACCTGGCGTTCAAGAAGGAACAACCGATAGGAACGTGCTCTTTGCTCTGCTACAAGAGCTTCGGTATCCTTGGAAGTACTGGGGTCGCTTCTGAGCACCGTGGGAGCGGCGCCGCGACCAATCTCGCTATTCGTACATTGACCGACGCCCGTGAGATGGGTGTCGACACAGTGATGCTGCAGACAGCCGCGGACACCTGGCTGGAGCGCTTCCTGCGCATCAGTGGATTCAGACGTGCGTTCACCAGATCGTGCTACATCCTGGACGATGACTTCCTTGGTCAAGATTGACGGCCTGAAGAAGATCTATCGAACCGGCGCGGTGACCTGCGAAGCGTTGAGGGGCGTTTCTATCGATATCGCAGCTGGGGAGTTCGTGACCGTGATGGGGCACTCGGGCAGCGGTAAGTCTACTCTGTTGCACCTGGTCGGTGGGCTGGATCGCCCCACGTCCGGTTCCGTCAGAGTGAGCGACCACGCACTTCACAAGATGAGCGAGACGGCCCTGGCCAAGTTCAGGCGGACGAACATCGGCTTCGTCTTCCAGTTTTTCAACTTGATCGATAACCTGACTGTTCAGACGAACGTCGAGCTGCCAGCCTTGCTGACCCAGAGTCTGGTCAATGGCCACAGGGCCAAGAGCCAAGCAATTCGAGAGCGATCCAGCGAACTGCTGGAACGGCTGGGGATCGCTGAGCAAGCGGCTAAGCATCCATGGGAGCTGTCTGGCGGCCAGCAACAGCGCGTCGCTATCGCGCGAGCCTTGATCAACGATCCCTCCCTGCTTCTGGTCGACGAACCCACGGGAAACTTGGACAGTGCAAGCAGTCAGACCGTTCTGGACATCCTCAGTGAGTGCCACGAGAGAGGACAGACCATTCTAATGGTGACCCATGATCCCCGTGCTGCAGCCTGCGGCGAACGTGTCTTGTTCCTTCACGACGGGGATATCGTCAACCAGATGATGGGCGGTGGGGCCAAACAGATCGCCCAACGGCTTGCTGAACTGAAGTAGGCGAGGCAGGGACAGTGCACGATGCGCAAGAAGGATGACGTGTAGCACAATGGTAGGAATGAGCGCAGTTCTGAAGAAAGCCAAGGCCGATATCCTGAGCCGGCTGATGATCTCTCTGCTGATCGTGGTCACGGTCGTCACGTCCTCCACCCTGCTCACCCTGGCTCTGGCCACACTGATGAATCTGAGCGCTCCCTATGACAGAGCGTTTGAGGATCTCAACGGCGCTCACGTCTGGCTCTACCTCGACCGGGTATTGGTCGGACAGCGCGACGTGGAGAAGATCGAGTCCCTTCCGGGTATCGTGCAGAGCACCGGCCTCCGGCACTACGTCACAACCTGGGCGGACCTTCGCGACAACCAGTTAGCGATTAGCCTGCGCGCCCTTCCACCTGAGATGCCACAAGTCAACCAGCTGCTGATCCAAGAAGGACGTTATCTGAGATCCCATCAGGCGGAGCTGCTGGCGAGCAAGGACCTGGACGATCTCTTCAAGCTCTCAGTTGGTGAGACCTTGGGCGTGACCCGCTCAGATGGCAAGGTAGTCGATCTGCCCGTGATCGGCCTGGCCTACAACCCCATGTGGGACACGTACCGCACCGACCAGCCACCCTTCGTCTACGTCAGCGAGGAGACGCTTCGGGAGCTGTATCCCGATGAGTCGAGATGGGGATGGTCGATAGGGCTGCGCCTGGCCGATCCACAGTCCGTGGACCGCATCGTGCAACGCGTTGAGTCCGCACTGCACGCCAACGTCGTAGAGAGCCACACAGACTGGCGCGACGTCAAGGAGTCCGCCGTGTTCGGGGCGAAGATAAACTTCATCTTCCTGGGCGCCTTCGGCCTCTTCGCCATCCTGGCGACAGTCTTCGTCGTCGCCAGCAGCATCGGCTCTATCGTGCTATCCCAGTTCAAGCAGATCGGCATCCTGAAGGCCCTGGGATTCACCAGGAATCAAATCCTGTGGCTCTACCTGGTGGAATACCTGATTCTCGCCATGATCGGGAGCCCGATTGGGCTGGCAGCCGGGATCGCGCTATCCCCACTCCCGCTGAAGAACGTGGCGGTGTCGCTGAACACCACGTTCCGCCCACCCCTGGACGTATCGTTGATCGCCCTGGTGCTGAGCATCGTCCCGGGCGTGGTTGTGGCGTCCACGCTGGGGGCTGCCTACCGTGGCGCGCGCGCCAACATCATCAAGTCCATAGCGATCGGGGCTGAGGCACCGCACGAGAAGCCCTCATGGGGCATCCGATTAGCCACCAAGCTTGGGCTGCCCATCGTCCTCGCCATGGGGTTGAACGACCTCGCCGCTCAACCCCTGAGATCCCTGATGACCGGCTTCAACTTGACGTTGGGCGTGATCGGCATCGTCTTCGGCCTGACGCTCAACGACACCATGGACGCCTACAGAACACAGCCTGCTCTTATGGGCCTCGTCCACGACGCCATGGTGACCCGCACGAGGACGAGCGATGGGAAGACACAGCACCTGCTGACCAGAGCTCCTGACGTTGAGGCTTTCTACAGCGAAGCCCTGCTGGACGCAGAATCCCAGCAGGGGCAGTCATTCCGGGTTAGGGCCGTGGAGGGTGAACTGGACGCCTTTCCCTTCAAGATTCAAAAGGGCCGCTTCTTCCAACCCAACACATTCGAGGCCATCGCCGGAAGGGGGCTCCTGGATTGGCTAGGACTTGAGATAGGGGACGAGCTGACCATCACCTTTGACGGACACTCGAACAGGCCGGTGACCTGGAGGATCGTCGGACAGTACCCCGAGCCCACGAACGAGGGGGAGATGATGATGGTCAGCCTGCCCACCGCTGCTCGAACGGTGAGGCACGTCGAGACCGATACCTACTTCCTGAAACTGACGGACAGCTGCAGGACAGCCGAATTGAGACGATATCTGAAGGACAACTCGGCCGACGACCTGAACGTCACGCTCATTCAGCAGGCCATCCCGGACGAAGTCGTCTACCTGCAGCTGGCCATCTTCGCTCTGGCTGCCATACTGATTGGCATCGCGCTGATCAACGTGTTTAACACCTCGCTCCTGGCCATGCAGGAGAAAACGAGGGACATCGGGATACTCAAGACCTTGGGGATGACGCCGAACCAGGTGTTGGCCATGGTGAACACCTCGGCCGGATGCCTGGGATTCATCGCGGCGCTGGTAGGCATCCCCCTCGGTTTCGCACTTACGAAGGGCCTGTTGGCCAGCTTATCGCAGACCTATGGCTTCGGAAGCGTCCACGTGGCGCTCAACGTCCTCTACATTGGGCTGCTGATCCCACTGGCCGTGCTGGTCAGCGTGGCAGGAAGCATCCTGCCGGGACGGCGGGCCGCCAGTCTGTCCATAGTGAGCGTCCTGCGCCATGAGTAGGCTAGATTCCGCTGAGAGCTACCAAGGAACGATCTTATGAGGTTCTTCCAGATCCACGGGGCTGACCTCTTCTGGGATATCTTGCAGAGCATCCCCATTGTCGTGCTATTAGCCAGCGCAGTCTGGTACTGGACGCGGGAAAGACGATGGCTTTCGATGGCTTGCGCCCTGATTGGAGCCTTTGCCAGCTCGTTGTTGATCCACTCCACAAAGCCACTGGCGAGCGATTACGGTGAGCCGTGTGAGGTGACTATCGTGACCGTGGTCACGATGAGCCTGCTCCAAATCCTCCTGGTGGCCTACCTGGGCACGGAGGCCGAGTGGAGCAACTGGAAAGCGGACCTCGGTCTTGGGAGCATAGCGGGCATCTCGTTAGCCGTGGCACAGGGGCCCATATCACAGGGGGCTCCCTGGATCGGCAGCGTCCTCCAGGGCATGGGGCTGGCGGCAGCAAGCATACTGATGCTGCTGGGGATACGGAAGCTGAAGGAACAGACGCTGGTGTCGGCAGTCGTGAGCGCTCTGTTGCTGGCGGTGGTGATGACGCTTCTTGCCAAAGTGATGGGCTATCGGCTCATCCTGGACTAACATGAATCGAATCAGAAGACATCTGCGCCAAGCCTGGACACGCTCCCGGGCGTTTCGGATCTTCCTGATCCTGGCCCTGGTCTACACGGTGCTGCGCCTGGCGGTGCACGGGGCGTACCTGGCGATGATGCTGTACCCAAACGCTGGGATCATGGGCGGCATGCCCGAGTGGACCGGCGCTGAGGGCGAGCCGATGGTGCCGGTTGATCTACAGATCTACCTCGACGCCGCTGATCGCTTTCAGGAACATCAACCGCTCTATCTCCGGTCGAATCGCATTGAGATCTACCAGTATCCACCGCTCTACGCGCTCGCATTCATCCCTTTCCTATGGTTGCCTTCTGCCGCGGTCGTGTTCGTGCACTCGCTACTCCACGTGGTGGCGTATATCATACTCTACGCGAGCTGGGATAGGGTCTTTGACCATCTGAATCTCGAGAAAGCACAGGAAATTCTGGCTTGGACCCTGCCTGTTTGGCTGGTGTTCTATCCCTTTTGGAGTGACCTGGGTTACCTTAATATCTATGTCATCATGGCGCTCTTGGGCACGCTGTTCATCGCCGCTATTCTGCGGGAACGCTTGGGCTGGTCCGTTTTGTGGCTGACCATCATCCTACAGATCAAGCCACACTGGGCTTTTGCAGCTGTTGTTCCTCTGCTGCTAGGTCGGTATCGCTTCTTCCTGAAGCTTATGGCTCTGACCGCCATCTCCAGCGCCATTGTCATAGGGACAGGTATGCTTCTAGGAGGCCCGGCGTACGTGTGGGGACAATACGTCGACTACGTGCAATTCCTGCCGCATCTGGTTGAGGACTTTCCCTGGCGCAATCCAGACAGCGCCTTCCTGGGATACAACCACTCCATCAAGCAGATCGCCTTCTATCTGCTTGGGGAGACGCCGAGCAGCAAGCGCCTGATAGTCGCGATCAAGGCCATACTCCTGACACCAGTAGGTGTGGTGAGCTGGCGTTCTCTGCTACGATATAGCGGCACCCCTCCTCAGCAGATCCCCGAGCTAGCCCTCGACCTAGCATTTGCACTCTATCTAGGCGCCTTCATCTGGCTTGACATGGTATGGGAATTGTCGCTGGGGATCGTGATCTTTGGCTATCTGTTGGCAACGCTGGAGCGGAAAGCCGTGAAAGGTCTTGTCTGGGTCATCTTCATACCCTACGCTCTGATCGACCTGTGGCAACTTCTCAGCCTTGCCGTGTTTGGGATGGACATCATGGCACCCGGTCCCTACGTTTTGACCGACCCAAGCATCTACGTCCCCATGACTATGGTCGTGATTCTGATATTCTACGCGCTGTTGGTCAAGAGAGTATGGGAAGCAGCGCCAGCTCATTCAGCAGTGGGAGCAAAGGCGTGACCATGAACCGCGAGACATTTCTGAATCTGCCAACGGAAGAGATAGCCCACCTGGTCCGCGAGGCCGGCCCCAAGGTATGTGTCTTTCCCATCAATGGCACACGACGGTGGTTTATCCTAGAACATCCCACCGATTCCGTGGGAGACGCTGAGCGCAGCTACCTAGATGCAGCGACCGAACGGCACATTGAGCTATACAAGCTCTTCTTTGACCACGGAGTCGACACGCTATTGACCCCGATCTTCGGACCGGATCTGCTGGAACGTGGAGAGGCCTACGTCCGTATGGCCGTTGAAGGAATGGCGCGTCTAGGAACCCATTCCAGCTTTCTCGGCTTCTATGAATCGTATGAGGTGCGCGTGCGGTTCTACGGGGACTACCGAGACTACCTGGGCGAGACCTCTGGGGACTATTTGGCAGACATCTTCGGCGAGACCACCAGGAGGACGCTCCCGCACAGGCAGCATCGCTTATTCTTCGGCGTCTTTGCCCACGACGCCGCAGAGACCATAGCAAGGATCGCTGTAGATTTCTACCAGAAGCGTGGACGGGTTCTGGACAAGCGGGACCTTTTGGAGTCGTACTACGGCGAATATGTGGCTCCGGTGGATTTCTTCATCGGTTTCGACAAATTCAGTGCATTTGACATGCCGCTCGTATCAACGGGCGAGGAGGACCTCTATTTTGCCGTCGCTCCCTCCCCCTACTTGACAGCGCGACAGTTACGAATCATACTTTATGATCACATCTACGTCCGCCCGGAGGATGAGACGAACTATTCGGATCTGACAGCGGAGGATCAGCGTCTGATGCACGAATTCTATCAGGCCAACCTGGGGAAGACCCAGGGCGTGGGAGCGCGGAGAAACCACGCTGGGTTCTGGTACCCCCTGCCGCAGGTGGAACTGCCAGAGAGTCTGAAGGAGACCCCCTGAAGAAACCGAAGGACAACTGGAGAGGCATGGACCTTCACCAAGAGATCCACGAGTTGCTGCAAGAAATCGGCCCTGGTCGGATGATGCCCACGGCCTATGATACCGCCTGGGTTGCTCGATTAGCGGAGTTGGGAGAACCAATAGGGGAACAAGCCCTAGAATGGATAAGAGAACATCAGTTGGAGGATGGATCCTGGGGAACCCCGCGCCTCTACTACCATCACGATCGAGCCGTGTCCACTTTGGCGGCAATCACTGCGCTGGCACAACGAAGAGACCCGCAGGACCAAACCCGGCTGGAGCGAGCCCAGGACGCCCTCCGAAAAGCGCTAGGAGGCCTTGATGCCGACCCTGCTGGCGAGACCATAGGCTTCGAGATGATCGTACCCACGTTGCTGAACGAGGGTCAGTCACTGGGGGCGCTCAACCATCAAGAGACAGAGGTGATCAGGCACCTGGCCCCGAAGAGATCGGCCAAGCTGGCCGCATTGCCCGATGGGATGATCAATCGATTCGTCACGCTGGGATTCTCGGCCGAGATGGCCGGTGCCGACGGGATCCAGCTGCTCGACGTGGACAATCTTCAGGAGTCCGATGGCTCGATCAGCTTCAGTCCTTCAGCCACAGCCTATTTCGCCCTGTACGTACGCCGCGACGACCCCGGCGCCCTCGACTATCTGCAGAGCGTTGCCACCAATGGCTCCGTGCCTAACGTCGCCCCTTTCGACGTTTTCGAACCATCCTGGGTACTATGGAATCTGAAATTAGCCGGTCTGGACGACGAAATAGAGACGTTGACCCAGCCTCATCTTGACTACCTTGAGAATGCATGGGTGCCTGGAAAGGGTGCAGGATGGGCAGCCGATTATGCACCCAAGGATGCCGACGTGACCAGCGTGGTGTATGAGGTCCTCGACCACTTCGGACGCCCGGTGGACGCCGAGGCCATATTCCACTACGAGTCACCCTACTACTTCCGTTGCTACGAGCTGGAGTCCACGCCCTCTGTCAGCGCCAACATACACGTGCTCGCCGCTTTGCGTCAAGCTGGCCTTCCCCCCTCCCACCCAGGAGTGCACAAGGTGGTCTTCTTTTTGACCGAGACAAGGGCAGGCAAACCGTTCTGGCTCGACAAGTGGCACGCGTCGCCCTACTATCCCACGGCCCACGCCATCATCGCCGCCATCGATTATGAGGATGAGATCGCCCGCGAGGCGGTAGACTGGATCCTCTCAACCCAGGAGGAGGATGGCTCCTGGGGCTACTACGCGATGCCTACCGCTGAAGAGACAGCCTACTGTCTGCAGGCCTTGGCTGCTTGGAACCGGCGCAAGGGGGGCGTGCCTCGGCACGCGTTCGAGAGAGGATCGGCATGGTTGCGCGAGCACGCGGATCCGCCCTACCCCCCACTCTGGATCGGCAAGTGCCTCTATTGCCCCGTGCTCGTCGTGCGGTCGGCCGTCCTGAGCGCGCTGACGATGGCAAGTGAGGAGTCGCCATGAAGCCCGAAGTGATCAACAGGTGGTTCGACGTACCCTCAACAGATCCCGACGACGCTCGTCGGCGCAAGCTGCTCAACATCCTGCTGGCCGGCACAGCGTCTTTGATAGCTATCACCGTGATCGTGACAGGAGTGCTGACGACGAGAGCGGTTGGCGGCGACCGTCAACCGGTCTTTCTCGCCTTCCGCGGTGGCACTGCCGCTCTGGTCGGAATCATATTCGTCTACGCAATCAACCGCTATTGGTCCGGAGTTATAGCAAGCTCGCTCTTCCTGTTGCTCTTGACAGCCGCGATTGCTGTCGCGGACGAACCACGCCAGGTCGTGGATGGTCGCTCGATATTCCTCTTCACCATCCCAATCCTGATGACCAGCGTCCTGCTCCGGCCGTGGGCAAGTTTCGCGGCAGCGGGTCTAAGCAGTCTGGTGGTCTCTGCCATCGCCCTCACCCTGCCCGGTTACATCCCTCCCGTGCCGACCATGCTCGGTCTTTTTACATTCGCCTTCGTATCTTGGCTCTCGGCACGCAACCTGGAAAACGCGCTCCGGGATCTCCGAGATCTGAACCGGGAACTGGACCAGCGCGTCGACAAGCGAACCCGTGAGCTGCGCCGGGCAAACAAGCAGCTAGCCAGAGCAAACGAGCGACTCATGGAGCTCGATCGCCTGAAATCCAGGTTCGTCTCCATAGTTTCCCACGAACTGCGCACCCCGCTGGGAGCCATCCAGGGCTTCGCTGAGATGCTCCAGGCAGGCATCTACGGATCGCTCTCGGAGAAACAGGACGACGCCCTGGAGCGCATTGAGAAGAACACCAAGAAGCTGCTGAACATCGTCAACGACCTGTTGGATCAGGCGCGCATTGAGGCCGGACAGCTATCGCTCCATCCGGAGCTTTTCTCCCCGGAAGTGCTCATCGAGGATCTGCAGTCCACGGTAGGTGTGCTGGCGGAGCAGAAGGGGCTAAGCCTCACGGTCGGGGTCGACGAGGACACGCCCCGGCCCGTCTACGGGGACAAGCAGCGGCTGCATCAGGTTCTCGTCAACTTGGCCAACAACGCGATCAAGTTCACAGATGAAGGGGACATCCAGGTGCGCATCCGCCGAGCTGATGGGGATCATCCCTCCCACTGGGTCATGGAGGTATCCGACACCGGGCCGGGAATCGCCGAGGAGGATGAGGATCTGGTCTTCACTCCCTTCCGACGCGTCGATGACTCGATGACGCGGGAACACACAGGCGTAGGCCTGGGGCTTTCTATCGTCAAGCAACTCGTAGAGCTCATGGACGGTGAAATCACATTGGAGAGCGAGCTTGGACGCGGAAGTACCTTCACCGTCGTCCTGCCGCTCCAGCAAGAACAAAGGAGAGAATGATGAACGAGCGATTCGCAATGATCATTGAGGACAACGAGGACCTGGCTATCATCTTTGCCGAGGCCCTTCAAGCAGCGGGTTTTGAGACCGGTATCATTCAAGATGGTGAGACGGCGGTTGCGCGGCTGGAGACGTCCGTACCGCGAATCATTATTCTGGACCTCCATCTGCCGCACGTCTCGGGGGAGAAGATTCTCAAGGATATCCGCAGCGACCAGCGGTTCGACGAGACCAGGGTGATCATCGCCACGGCCGATCCGCGGATGGCGGACATGCTGAAGAACGACGCCGATCTGGTGCTCCTGAAGCCAATCAGCTTCGGCCAGCTACGGGACCTGGCCGCGCGTCTGGCTCCCGAGACACCTGCCAAACCAGAGTCCTAACCGGCCGGCACTGCCCACGTCGAGCGTTCCAGGCCCGTCGAGTGAGTCCATGCGGGAAACCAGATGGGATTAGGAGCAAGATAGAGAGTTGGTCCACCAACGGTGACCGCTCTTAAGGTGACCGGCACTTGAAAGCACGGTTTCATCGCCCAAACTGGCATCAGAAAGCATCGAAGTCAGGTTCTCAATGCCCCGGTCAAAGTGCCGGTCACCTTGAGCGCGGAAATGATGAAGCCCTATCACCGCGCTGCAAGTCTTGACAACCAACGGCTTCAAGGTATAATCATCGATGTCGTTGGCCCGCTAGCTCAATATGGAAGAGCAGGGGCCTCTTAAGCCCTTGGTTGCAGGTTCGAGTCCTGCGCGGGTCATTGAAGGGGCACTCGGAAGGGTGTCCTTCTTTGTTGCCCACGACAAACGAACAGCAAGCTAAGAGAGAAACAAAAGACAGGGCTGGCATCCGAGATGCCAGCCCTGTCTTGCTTAGGTGGAGATGGCGGGAATCGAACCCGCGTCCGCGGAACTCGACCACAGACGTCTACAAGCTTAGTCGGCCCTTTTGCTTCTCCTCCAGGGAGACGCTGCCGACCGCGCTACACCTGGAATCAGCCGATGGGAACCGAAGTTCCCTCTTGAGCATCCTTATCGGCGTCCGGACGCCGCACACCAACTTCTATGACGCCCATCCCCGACTCGTTGGTGAGGGGCCTGGGTGGACGTGACCGCGCTAGCGGTCAGCTCCTAAGGCTTAGCTAGGCTACTACCGGAACGGCAGCGTCCATCGCCGCCTGAGGAGCGAACATCCAAGTGTTTTCATTGGCACTTAGACTTTGTGCTCCGTTGTTCACGGGGCCAGAGCACCCCGACTTGCTGCCCATGCTCAGCCTTCCCCGTCGAAGCCTGTCATCCCCGCAGCGTCCATCATTATACCGCTCAGAGCCCGCACTGTCAAGATTTTGCGGAGGACTCTTATGCTATACATAGGTCTCGCACCACGTCGCACGTCATCCTGACCCCCAGCTCCAGATTGTCGATTGAGATGCGCTCGTCAATCCCGTGAACTCGGTCGAGCTCCCCGAGTTCCAGCAACATGGGCGTGAAACCATAGGCCGGAACGTCGTGCGCCCGGAAGTAGCGTGAGTCGGTTCCCCCTGGCACGAGAAGGGGGAAGGCAACCCCGTCCGGCACGTGTCGCGCGACCGCCCGACGGACAGCAGCGAAGAACGCGCTCTCGATGGGCGACACCGCCGTGGGCTCTGACGTCTCGATCTCCTCAACCGTCACCTGTTCATCCCCGATGGCGGCGTCCAGCCAGCGGCGGAATGCACCGGCATCCGTATCCGGCAGCAGCCGGCAATCGATCCCCGCCTCCGCCCGCTCCGGAATCACGTTGATCTTGTACCCCGCCTCCAGCGTCGTCAGGCTGATTGTATCACGCAGCATAGCATTCAGCCGCTTATCGGCGGCCAAGCGCGCGCCAGCGATCCTGAGGAGTAGCGGCTGATCGATATGCCGGAGCAAAAAGGACCTCGGAAACGGTTGAGTGTCAGCAACCGTCTTGAACAGAGCTGCCGTCACCTCGCTGACCCGCATCGGGCGCGGCCTCAGGATGCGCTCCAGAGCCTGCATCAGCCGCTCGTTCGCGTTGTCGTCGTGCGGCATCGCCCCGTGCCCTGGCTGACCCGTGGCGACCAAGCGCAGATGCTGGATCTGCTTCTCCGCCACGGCGATCCCGAACATCGAGCTGTCACCCATAAGCCCCTTGAAGCCACCACCGCCCTCATCCCACACCCACTCCGGGTTGAGATCCCGGAGATGGTGCTCCACCAGCCACCTCATCCCCTGGGAACCGCCAGTCTCCTCGTCGGACACGGCCAGGAAGACGACGGGGCGCCGGAACACGCTCTCGGTCCGCATCAACTGCTCCAGGGCCAGGAGATGCATCACGCCCAGACACTTCGTGTCGAGCGTCCCGCGCCCCCAGACGTACCCATCGGCGATCTCACCGCCGAATGGGCGATGCGACCACCGATCGGGGTCAGCGGGGACGACGTCCATATGGTGGTTCAGAACCAGCGGGGCCAGCTTCTCACGACCCGCGATGCGCCCCACCAGGACCGCCCGGCCCGGCGTGGGCTCGTAGATCGTGACGTCCTCCGTGATCCTTCGCCGAATCAACTCCTTCTTCAGCCAAGCCGCCGCGGGCGCCTCGTTACCCGGTGGATTGGTCGTGTCGAAGCGAACGTACCGGCTCAACGTAGTCGCAGCGTCCTCGCGTATCACGTCCCAGATGTCCGATCGATTCATAGTCGCCTCCTGACAACCACGTGCTAGAATGCGCCGTTGCGGGCGGAGCTTCCTACATTGTCAGCGGGGATGATCACCTTCTCAAGCTCAAAGAGTACAAGGAAATCGTCGTTCTCCGACCGACGGAGTTCCTCACCCTACCGGATCTCACATAGAGAGCGCAAGAAGCCAGACGCCCCCCAACCCTCTCTCGCCCAAAGGATCGGAGGGCGCCTGGCTTCCGCCGCCTCGCCCCAGTTTCTAGTACCCTCGACAGGACTTGAACCTGTAACCTTCTGGTCCGCAACCAGACGCTCTGTCCATTGAGCTACGAGGGCTTATCTGGCGGGGAGGCAGGGATTTGAACCCTGGGTAGAGCATTACCCCTACAACCGCTTAGCAGGCGGCCCCGATCGACCAGACTCCGGCACCTCCCCTTAAAGTATGTTGTTATATTGATCACATGGCGGAGGGAGTGGGATTCGAACCCACGGTGACCTGTTGGGCCACAATGGTTTTCAAGACCATCGCCTTCGTCCGCTCGGCCATCCCTCCGGGTTGCCCAGGGGACGCTCTACCCCCTCGCCGATCTAGATTCTACCACGACGAAGCACAACTGTCAATCTCAGTATTCCCCGCCATCGATCACGTCAACACCCCCCATCCACGGCTGAAGAACGTCGGGGACGACGATCGACCCATCGGCCTGCTGGTAGTTCTCGATAACAGCAATCATCACCCGGGGCAGCGCCAATCCAGAGCCGTTGAGGGTGTGGACGAAGCGCGGCTTGGCACCTGGTTCGGGACGATAGCGGACGTTGGCCCGCCGCGCCTGGAACACTTCGCAGTTGCTGAGGCTGCTGACCTCCAGCCACTCCTCGCAGCCCGGCGCCCAGAGCTCGATATCGTACTTCTTCGCCGCTATGAACCCCAGGTCCCCGGTGCACATCTCCACCAAGCGGTAGGGGATCTCCAGGCGGCGGCATATCTCCAGGCCGTGCTCGATCAGCTCGTCCAGCGCCTCATAGCTCGTCTCCGGCGTGGTGAAGCGATACATCTCAACCTTGTCGAATTGATGACCCCGCTTGATGCCGCGCACGTCTCGCCCGGCGCTGAACTTCTCGCGGCGGAAACAGGCACTGTAGGCCACGTACTGGAGGGGCAGATCATCAGCGTCCAGAATCTCATCGCGATGCAGGTTAGTCAGCGGGATCTCGGCGGTGCCAATGAGCCACAGATCATCCTCAACATCGTGGTATATGTTGTCCACGAACTTGGGGAGCTGGCCCGCCCCCCACATACACGACTCCTTGACAACAAAGGGGGGATAGATCTCCGTGTAGCCGTGCTCCGTGGTATGCACATCCAGCATCCATGCGATCAGCGCGCGCTGCAGGCGCGCGCCAAAGCCGCGCAGGACGTAGAATCGGCTGCCGGAGAGCTTCACGCCGCGCTCGAAATCGATGATGCCCAGCTCTGGACCCAGATCCCAATGGGGGATTGGCTCAAAATCGAACGCCCTTGGCTCGCCCCACTGGCCCACGACGACGTTGTGCGTCTCATCGGGACCGATGGGAACGCTCTCGTGCGGCAGGTTCGGCACAGATAACATGGCCGACTGGAGATCGGCCTCGACCGTCTCCAGAGGCTCCTCCAGGGCATCAATGCGATCGCCGACCTCGCGCATGTCAGCGATCAATCGCTCCCGCTCCTCCGCGTCCTTGAGCCGCCCGATCCTCTTCGAGACGCGGTTGCGCTTCGCCCTCAGCGTCTCGACCTCCGTCAGCAGCTTACGCCTCCGCTCATCCAAATCCACAATGGCGTCCACCTGCGATGAATCCGCCCCCAGGCTCTCCAGAGCTGCCTTGACCTCGTTTGGGTGTTCACGAATGCGTTCCAGATCGAGCATAACATCACCTCTATGACCGTTCACAGACCAGAGCCCAGCCGCGGTATACGCGCGCGCCACGCTGGAGGGAATCAACCAGAAAATGGAAGCCCCCTCCTACGAGATGAGGGGGCACCTCACGCCAAAGAGATTATAGCACAGCCCCCTACCCTTTACAAACTCACGCTTTTGCGCTATAATGCGCAGGCTGACGAAAACAGAACATGTAGTCGATGCCTGCGCATCTGGAAACCCCGCACTAAGTGTGGGCGTTTCTTTTTGTTTGTGGATGACCCGTTGTGCAGCGGTCAGCCATCAAGCCACACCGGGATTGGCAGGGGTATCGGCAGCTTACCCAACAGGAATTGTAGCATGAAGGAAGATAAGACCTACCTCACCCAAAAGGGATACGAGAAGCTGGAAGAGGAACTCAATTATCTGCGCACCGTCCGTCGCAAGGAGATCGCACGACGTCTGGAGTTGGCTCTCGAGGAAGGGCCTCTCCTGGAGAATGCCGAGCTTGAAGATGCCCGCAACGAGCAGGCCTTCGTGGAAGGGCGCATCCTGATGCTGGAGAGGACGTTGGGGAATGCGGTGATCATCAAGGAGATCGAAGGCTCTCATGAAGAAGTCGAGGTGGGCAGCCACATCACCATCACGGAGGGCAATGGATCGCCAGAGACGTATCGCATCGTGGGCTCCGCGGAAGCAGACCCCACAAGAGGCCTCATCTCCAACGCCTCTCCTCTCGGGCGGGCCATGATGGGATGCAAGATCGGTGACAGCGTGACCATCGAAGCCCCGGACGGCGCACTGGAGTTCAAGATCGTGGGCATCCGCTGACGACTCACGGCCAGCAACGCTCGGGCCGGTCTCCTGACTGTGCCCGCCGCCCACGTGGGACACCGTCAGGTGACTCGCTGTGGGGGTTTTCGTAGAGAGCCAGCGCACGGGAGAAGACATGGAATTGACAGACCTGGAACAGAAACGCGTCGAGAAGCTTGAGAGCCTGAGAAGCAGAGGGGTCGAGGCCTACCCCAACCGAGTGAAGCGGACCCACACCGCCGCCCAGGCTATAGCGGCGCTCAAGGCGGCCGAAGCATCCGACAAAGACCCGCCATCCGTGACTGTGACGGGCCGGCTGCGCAGCATACGCGCCATGGGAAAGATCGCCTTCGCCGATATCGAGGATGGAACCGACACCATCCAACTCTTCCTGCGCCTGAACGAATTGGACGACGAGATTTACGAGGCGTTCACGGAGGACTTCGACCTGGGCGACTTCGTCGAGGCCGAGGGTCCTTTGATGCGCACACGCACCGGGGAGATCAGCGTGCTCGTCCAGCGCCTGCGCATGCTCTCCAAGGCGATCAGCCCCCTGCCGGTGATCAAAGAGAAGGAGATCGACGGGGAGATTGTGCGCTATACCTCCTTCTCCGACATTGAGGAGCGATTCCGCCAGCGCTACGCCGATCTGGCCAGCAACGCCGACGTGCGCCACATCTTCCGCAGCCGCGCCCGCACGCTCAAGGCTATGCGGGAGTTCCTCAATCAGCACGGCTTCCTGGAGGTAGAGACACCCATCCTGCAGCCGATCTACGGCGGGGCAGCTGCCAGGCCGTTCGTCACCCATCACCAGCAGCTTCACCAGGACCTCTACCTGCGCATCTCCTTCGAGCTCTATCTGAAGCGCCTGCTGGTGGGCATGTATGACCGCGTCTACGAGATTGGGCGCGATTTCCGCAACGAGGGCGTCTCCCAGAAGCATCACCCTGAGTTCACCCAGATGGAGTTCTACGCCGCCTACTGGGACTACTATGACGTGATGGCGTTCTGCGAGGCGATGGTGGCCACCATCGCCGAGCGGGTGACCGGGAGCCCCGTGATCAGCTACCAGGGCCACGAGATCGACCTCAGCCCGCCCTGGCGGCGCGTCACATTGCGCGAGGTCACCCATGAGGTGACGGGTATCGACTACCGCGAGTATCCTAAGGCCGCGCAACTAGCGGAGGCCACGGAGGCCAAGGGACTGCCTACCCCATCGGATGCGACGTGGGGTTACCTGATCGACAAGGGGTTGCTGGGAACGGTCGAGCCCACGCTGATCCAGCCGACATTCGTGATGGACTACCCGCGCGACATCTCACCGCTGGCCAAGACGAAGCCGGACGATCCCACGCACGTGGAGCGCTTCGAGTTCTTCATCGGCGGGCTGGAGATGGGGAACGCTTTCACCGAGCTGAACGACCCTGCTGACCAAGAGGAGAGATTCCGGGAGATGGGGAGACTCTACGACGCCGACGATGAGGAAGCTCATCCGATGGACGAGGACTACGTGCGGGCCATGAAGTACGGCATGCCGCCCAACGGCGGGTTCGGCATCGGCGTTGACCGTCTGGTGATGCTGCTCACCGATCAACCGAACATCCGCGAGGTGATCCTCTTCCCCCTCCTGCGGGAGAAGGAGCAGGACTCATAGTCGTGTCTGGTGAGGAGATCAGACGGAACTAGACCCTCCCTCGTTGTGCGGAGTCTCCCGACCCCGCACAGCGCGGTTCGCCCCCTACTGCCCCTCTCGAACCGTGAACAGCTGCCCAGCGCCCCGCCCGAAGACCTCCGGGAAGTAGAACTCGCGGGCGCTGGTGGGGATCACGTGGTACTCCCCGGGCCGCGTGGCCCGGAAGGTGTACGTGTACTCGTACGTTCCCGCCGGCAGATAGTCGGCGAAGAGCACCACCTTGTCGTCCCGCATCTCGCTGCGGCTGTACCAGCTCCACCACCAGCGGTAGAACTCCCGCCCATACCCACTCCCCGCTTCGCGGAAGAGCGCCGGCTGCTGTTCCACCAGGCTCGTCGTCGCCAGCGTGGGATCTATCGGCTCGGCGCCCGCCGGCAGCGGATCCTCCACCACCACGTAGGTGAGATCGTGGGGAGCGACGATGGTCAGCCGCACCCGTACCACGTCCCCCACCGCGGCCTGCTCCACCTCGGGGCACTTGACGCCCTCTTTGCACGTGGGCTCGCTGTACTGCCGCGAGACGATGATGCCCCGATTGAGCGGCTCGATCTCCTCGACCGGTAGGAACGTCCGCAGATGAGCAGTGTAATACAGCCGTCCCTCGCCCTCACCCCGCCCAATGGTCAGACGATTGCTGGTCTCGGCTAGAAGTTCAGCCACCGCCATCTGGCGCTGGATCGACGCATCGACGGTCTCGGGCGTTACCTGCCCGCTCTCCAGCAGCTCGTCATTCAACCAGACGGCGTAGTCGTAGTTCCCTCGCAGCTCACCGCTGACCTTCATCCAATCTGTGAGAGCGATCAGGGCCCACGAGGTCTCATACGTCGTCTCCCATATGCCATCGCGACGGGCCACCATAAGCCAGCGTACCACGTTGGGGACCAGATCGTTCTCTGGATCGATCCGAGCCAGCGCGTCCAGGATGACGGCGGTGGAACGGGTGTCCGTGTTCATCGCCCAGAAGTCGTGGCCCTCCTCCTCCCAGTGCGCGCCGGTGGCGCTGAAAATGGCCGCGTTATGGAGATCAGAGAGCAACGTGTCAATGCGCGTGTCCTCCTCGTTGATCAAGCGCAGCGCAAGCGCCAGATAAGCCCGTCCATAGTGGCTCAGCTTGTCGCGATTCTGATAGAGATCGCCGACGTAGTCGCTGGCCTGGCCGGTGTCGCCGGCCTCAGCCATGGCGTAAAGGACAAAGGCCTGCCGGTTGGCCTCGCGGTACGACGCAAGCTCGCTGGCGGATACCAGCTGGCTCCGCAGGTAGGATAGACCATGTACAATGGCCGCATCCTGCACCTCGAACCCGGCCCGACGGGCCTTGACCATCCCGAAGATGACGTAAGCGGTCAGATGGACCCGGCTCTCGCCCTTCTCCCACCACCCCCATCCACCATCCTCGTTCTGGCGATTGTGAAGCTTCCTCAGCGCCTCCGCCACCAAACCCGGCAGCTTCTGCTCCAGCTCCGGCCTGGACAGCCCCAGCTCCCGCACGGCCCTGCCGGTCAGCACGTTGGGAAGGAAGCGGGAGACGATCTGCTCGGTGCACTCGTAGGGGTAGTGCTCCAGGTAGTCTAGCCCCTCGGTCATACCCGCCGCCAGCGACGGATCGAGCCTGATCGAGAGCTCGCCTCTGCGATCGCTGGCGTTGGGCGGCAGCGCAACGGCCTCCGCGCGCGCCCCCTCATCCGTCAGCTGCCCGCCCGTGCCCACGATCTCCGGAGCGGTGTACCGATGCACCAGCAGCGTGCCCTCGGGTCCGGTGGTCAGCCGCGGGCGGGCGGCATCGGCGTACTCGCCAGCCACGGCACCCATCACCACGCCCACGTGCGGTACGTCCTCGACCTCAACCCACCAGGTGACCTTCTCCTCGGCCCCGTCAGCGATCCGCACCTCCTGAGTGGCCTCTCCTTCCATCCGCAGACCTTCAGCCTGCAGCGTGACCTCGACGACCTGATCGCTTCCGGTGTTGTTGCTGACCAGAGCCGCCAACTGCGCCCGATCCCCGACAACGAAGAAGCGCGGCGCCACCGGACGCACCAGAAGCGGCTTGGTGACCAGCACCTCCGTCGTCTCCTCGCCGACCTTGGTATCCTTGGTCACGCCGACCCCACGGAAGACCCAGGTAGTCAGGTTATCGGGCAACTTGACCTCCACCGAAGCCTGCCCCTGCTCATCGGTGACCACGTCGGCTTCCCAGAAGCCCGTATCCTCGAACTGCTCACGCACCTGGTTGTCCGCGCCAGGGGGCAGGGCCTCCGCCTCATCCTTCTCGGCCGCATCCCGAGCCGGCGCCTCCGCGGCGGCCTCCTCCATGCCCTCAGCGCCACCGCCCCCGACTCCCAGCCCCTGCCGGGCCAGGTCCTCCAGCTCCTCAACCTGCTTGAGCAGGAGACGGTTGACAGAGAGCACCAGGCCACTCGAAGTCGACACCGCGATGCCCCGACGGCCATAGAACGCCTCGACGATGGCGTCCTCCTGACGCGGCTTGAGGCTCAAGACCGCCTTATCGACCAGATCGAGGGAGAAGGCAGCCTGGACCGGGTCGCCGCTCGCGTCCCGAGCCTGCACGTGGAAGGAGACCGTCTCGCCCGGCTCCGCCTGCTCCACGCCGGGCGTCAAGGCGATGCTCAATGTCTGCTCCACCGGCTCGACGGTCAGCGGAAGGATACTTACTTTGTGCGTCGCGACCGGATGGGCCGCATCCGGTCCTTTGACGACCACCACCGACACGTAGATGTTGGGCGCGTGGTCGCCCGTGATGGGCAGCCGGTAGACAGCGGAGTTGCTCTCCAGAAGGCGCACCTCCTGCTGCAACACGCCGCCGCGCTCCACCGTGATCCAGGCCCACTGCTCACCCTCGAAGGGGCTGGGAATGAGAATCTCGGCCGTCTCGCCGGGCACGTAGGTTGACTTGTCGCTGATAAGATCGAATCGGTCGTTGTTCTCCCGCCGCCAGGAGACGTCACCACCGCTCACCCAGACCCAGGTCGAGCTGCGCACGAGCCGCTGGTTGGCGTCGCGCCCGCTGACGGCGACCCTGTACGAGCCGCCCTCGCTCGGCGTGAAGGTCACCTCGCCCTCGGCCCTCACGCCGGTGGTTATGGAATCAGTGGTGACCAGCGTGTCCCGCGTCTGCCACTCCCAGCTTCCACCGCCGCGCTCGTCCTCAACAAAGCTGTTGATCCATTCGCGCCGGTAGACCTCGACGTTCAGCTCCTGGTCCGGCAAGCGCCGGCCGTCCCAGTCGACGGTGACCACGTCCACGCCCATCTCCTCGCCCGCCTCACCAACCCGCTGCTGGGGCGCCAGGCCGACGTAGAAGTCGCCCCGGTGGACGATGATGCTCTCCCGCCCCGCTATCACCTGCCCGTCCCTGCCGTAGGCGGTCGCTTCGACGGTCAGCCTCTGCGCTCCGGTCATGATGTCCGTGGGCAAGCGGATGCTCAAATGTCCCTGGGCGTCGGTGGTGCCAGAGCCCTCAAGGATCACCGCCGGGCTGGGCGTTGGCCGCCACCAACACCAGCGACAGATCCAAGGGTCATCGTCATCCGTGAAATCGTACCGTCCGAACTGCTGTGGCTCGAAGCGGTAGGGCGCGCTCAGGACACGCCACTCGACATTGGCGTCGGCCACGGCCCCGCCAAAGAAGTAGGTCACGTCGACATCCGCCTGGGTTGCCTGATCGGAGGCAAGCTCCTCCTCCTGGGGCGTCACCATCACCTCGAACTCCGGAGGACGGTAGGCGGCGACTGTGAAGGTGGCACCGTAGCCTGTGCCACCCACGCTGGCCCTGATTCGATACTCGCCCAACGCTGCCCCCTCACCCAGCGCCAGCTCCCCATGGAAGGTCCCGTACGCGTCCAGCGCCAGCTTCTGACGGTAGATCTCATCTCCTCCGGCAGAATGGATCTGGACCAGGATTTCCCCCTCACTGGGGAGCCTGTAGTCAACGTCATCCTCCGTCCGGACGACCCCACGGAAGTAGACAGTCTGGCCAGCGCGGTAGATGGGGCGGTCAGTCGTGATGTGGATCCGATGCTCCCGCTCTCGATAGCCTCCCTGCAGCCCGAAATCCCACGGGCTGATGCCGCGCTCCCAGTCCCAGCCAACGCCGCCCAGGACGAAGGGATCCTCGGAGAGGACATAAGGCTGGCTGCTGGCCCCGGGATCCAGATCAAACGCTGCCAGCCCGTGCCCGTCGCTGGTCACCGGGCCTATCGGCTCGACATCCAGCTGCCTTGCCACCAGCTGAAGGCCGCTGGCTGGCTGCCCGCTCTCCAGCTCCGTGGCCCAGACCCAGAGCTTATCCTCACTCCTCTTGATGGTCAGGTTGTAGTCCGACACCGCGAGCAATCGCCGATGCATCCAAGGCTCGAAGGAGACGCCGGGGGCCCGCACCTCCAGCAGATAGAGACCTCGCACCAGCGTTCCGCCCTGGCCGATGCCGTTGGATTCCGCTGCCAGCTCGACGGGCGTGTGTCGCTTCTCATTGAGCGGCGCCTCCACATCCACGGACCACCCACGCATTGGCGCAAGCAGCAGATCTGTCGGCAGCTGTGATTCCCAGAAGCGATCTAGGAGATCCGTGTACGCCTCCGGATCGACGCGACCGAGTCGCAGGTCGAGCCGCTCGGTGTTGAGGTGACCGACCAGAATTCGCGCGGGCTCGCTCGCGTTGTAGGTGCCGATCAATCCCGGCAGATCCAGCTGCACGGCCGGATCGAATGGCGCGGTGCGGTAGCTGACGGTCAGCGCCTGCCCTGTGGTATTGCCATACGGATCGCTGATGTCGGGTCCAATCCGAACCTCGTAGTCGCTGCTCGGTTCAGATCCGAAGTCTAGCCGGAAGACGTTGTCATAGGGATTGAAGTAGGTATGGACCTGCGTGGGCGACAACGGAGGCGTCATCTCCAGATTAGGCATGACGGTCTTGGGATCGATAGGTGTGTTGAACAGAATCTCGAAGGGGCGATGAGGACTGACGTCCTGCTGCCCATCGCTGGGCCTGGTGCCGATGATCTCGGGCAGCGGGACCGTGGTGAAGCGCCATTCGTACGGAGCGGGCATGCCCTCGCCACCACGCAGGCTCACCACGCCGGGAGCCACACTGGCCGTGTACAGCGTGTCAAAGGCCAGCTGCCCCGTCGGCGTGAAAACCAGCGTGTCTGACACGACCTCGACGACCCCGTCCACCACCGCCCCGCCGCCTTGGAGACTGAAAGCCTCCTCCGCAGAAGCGGGCTCGACCGGCATATTGAACGTCACCCGCACCGTCGGTTCCACGGAGACAAGCTCCTTCTCCTCCGGTGGCGAGACCCAGGTGACCTGGGGCGGCTGGGTGGTGAACTGCCAGCTGTAGGCCTCGTCCAGCAGGCCACCCGTGGTATCGGTCAGCCCAGCCTGGACACTGGTGGTGTAGGTGGTGCCGCCAGCCAGCGGCCCGTCAGGCGTGAAGGCATAGATCGAGGTGTTGAGCCACTGGCCATCGCCTTCAACCGGCGGATCAAGGGTAAGCGGCTGCGGCAGCTCCTCATAGGCAGGATCCGAGACGGTGGTCAGCGGCACGACGGGCCGGTTAAACATGACAGTGATGGTGCTCTCCGCCTCCACGTCCGCCGCAGCGGGGGCCGGCACGACCTGGGAGACCTCCAGATAGCCGACCGTGTGGACGTCGAAGCGGTAGTCATCCTCCAGCGATTCGCCGTCGGCAGCCTTCGCCTGCGCTCCAACGGTCACCTGATAAGCCGCATCGCGCTTTAGGTCGCGGGCGGGCTTGAAGCGCACGGTGCGCTCGTCGGCCCACTCCACGCTCCCCTTTACCGCCGGCTGGACCTGAAGCGCCTCCTCCACAGAGGCCCGATCCATGGCCCGGTCGAAGACCAGCTCAACAGCGCCGTCGGGCGGCAGCTCCGCGCCCCGCTCCGGTGTGCGGTGAATGACCACCGGGGCGATATCACGAACTGGCGGCGGCGTGACAGATACCGCCGTGGGGGATGGCTCGGGGGTGGCGGTGGGCATCGACGTTGGCGTGGGTGTGGGTGTCGGCTGTGGCCCACATCCTCCCACCAGCAAGCCGAGCAGGGTTAGCAGCGCGATAGGACCATACGTCAAACGCTTAGTCATGGCATCCAGCCTCCTAGAACCACACGTTGTCCTCGTCCTTTGAGCTCTCCACAAGTATATCACAAGAGTCACCAGCACAGAAGCCAGGGCAATCGCATTCGACCAGAATTCCGAAGTTTCGGCCGAGTATTCGTCCCGAGCGTTGCGCGCATTCTGGGCGGGATGCCTTTAGAAGCAGGCTATCCTGCAAACTTCGGAATTCTAAGCGTTCTCTCCTTTCCATATGCGATTGCCCTGGCACAGAAGCAGCACTGCCTCAATGCATATACAAGACGCACAAAGACACGCAGAAGTTCCGTAAGCTGACCACCCGCCCGACGAATTGAGGCACCTGGAATCGCCAGCGCCAACCCATGGCTCTTTTGAGCGCTACCTGCAGATTGCACATCGCGCCCCGAGCAAGTATAATACCCCAACGCCGCCCGAAGCCTATGCCGTCCATCCAAAGGTCGTCTGTCATCTCCGTGAATCGAACATCGGGGAAGGGAAAGCTACGATGGGCACGCCGTATTTGCATATCCGCCTCTTGGGCCCAATCGAAGTGACTCTCAGAGCCGGGGCGCCCTACCCTGGCACTGCAGAAGATCGAGGCCAGGCCGAAAGCGACGCAGTGGTCCCCGCTCCCTCATCCCCGACGGCTCGCTCCCTGCTGGCCTATCTGATCCTCCATCATGACCGACGGATCCCCCGCGATCGGCTGTTGGGTCTCTTCTGGCCAGAGCGAGCGGACATCCGTGCCCGGCGGGCTCTATCTCATGCGCTCTGGCAGATCCGACAGGCCCTTGGCCCTGCTGCCGATCGCTTGGTGACGGAGGGGGACGCGGTTGCGTTTGCGATGCAGGCTGACGATTGGCTCGACGTGGAGACGTTCGAAGAACAAGTATGCAAGTACACAAGTAGACAAGTAAGCAACGCTCTACCCTCTCACTCACTTGTATCCTTGTCTACCTGTCTACTGGAACTGAGCGAAGCGGTAGCCATCTACCGCAGCGATTTCCTGGTGGACATCTACGACGACTGGGCGCTGGTGGAGCGCGAGCGACTGCGAGAGCTCTACCTGCGCGCTCTCGAGCAGCTGATCGCACTCCACAAGCAGCGAGGCGACGACGAGCGCGCCCTCAACTACGCCCAACGTCTCGCCGCTACCGATCCGCTGCGCGAGGCCGCCCACCGCGAGTTGATGCGCATCTACCACCTCCTGGGACGGACCCGCGCCGCTCTACAGCAGTTCCACGTGATCCGCGATCTGCTGGCCGACGAGTTAAGCGTCGAACCATCCGCTGCCACCGCCGCCCTCTACGTCGAAGTCGCCAGTTCACTGGATGAGGCCGAGCCCGCGCATCTACCGCTCCCGGCCCCTCCGCCGCCTCTGCTGCGCGACTTGGCTCACCTGCCTTTCGTGGGTCGAGCAGACGAGAGATCGACCCTGATCAGTGCTCTGCAGGATGCCCTCCAGGGACACGGCGGAGTCGCCCTGGTCGAAGGGGACGCCGGGGTGGGCAAGAGCCGCCTGGTGGAGGAGATCACCAGCGGAGCCCGTTGGCGCGGCTTCCAGGCCGGCCCGGGAAAGGCCGACCCGCTGACCGCGTCGCCCCCCTATCAACTTCTGCGTGATGCCCTATCACCCCTGCTGACACCGCTACGCGTGGCCCAACTGGCCGAGCTGATCCAGCCGCTCTGGCTGAGCACCGTCGCCCCGCTCCTGCCACCTGTCGCCGATCAAATACCGGATCTGACAAAACTCCCCTCTCTCGACCCACAGCAGGAGCGGCGGCGGCTTTGGGAAGGGTTGAGCCGCGTACTGACCGGATTGGCCTCCGTCGCACCGCTCCTGCTGGTCCTGGAGGATGTCCACTGGGCGGACGAGGCCACCCTGACCGCAATACCCCACCTGGCGTCGCACTTCCCCACGAGCCGTGCGCTGCTGATCCTCACCTACCGCCTCCCTGAGGCTCGCCAGCGGGCCGTCGCTTGGGAAACCCTGAACAGACTCGATCAAACGCTGCCTCTGCTGCGCATCCACCTCTCCTCCTTCGAACACTCCGAGGCCATGGCACTCGTCCGCAGGGCGCTGGGCGCGGCCGAGATGGACGCCCAGGCCACCGCCTTCGCCGATCGTCTGGAGGACGAGATCGGCGGCAACGCGCTCTTCCTGGTGGAGACGCTCAAGTCGTTGCTGGAACAGCGTGAGCTCACTCTGGGGAGCGACGTTTCATCCGAGGACGGCTCACGGTCCACCGGCTGGCGGTTCCCCGCTGAGGATCTTCCGCTGCCCATCCCCTCCTCAGTGCCGGCGTTGATCAACGAACGGGTGACGCGTCTGCCCGCTGAGATTCGGGATGTATTGGAGCGGATTGCCATGCTGGGTGAGGACGCTGAGTTCCGCGTGCTTACTCACGCTGGCGATATGAATGCGAGCGCTCTACTTGCAGCGCTGGAAGAACTGGGACAGCGAGGGTTCCTGCTCGAAACGCCGGAACGCTACTGCTTCGTTCACGACCTGGTGCAAGATACCGTCTACCAGGCTATCCCCCAGAGCAAGCGATCGGCGCTGCACCACCGTGTTGGCTGTGCGTTGGAAGCCATCCACCCCGAACGGGTTGAATCGCTGGCGTTCCATTTTCACCAAGCAGGCATACGTCGCAAGGCCCTGACCTACATCCTGCAAGCTAGCGAGCGGGCTATGGCGGTCCATGACTATGAGAGAGCGTTGGCCCACCATCGGAAAGCCCTGGCCCTGGTCCAAGATGACGCGGCCAGTCGCTGGAACGTGCTGGCCCAGCAGGAGAGCGCACTGCACACTCTGAGTCGCCGGGATGCGCAAGCCGAGGTCTTAAGCGAGATGCTGCGCCTGGCAAAGGCACTCGACGACCCGTTGCTCCTGGCCCGGACATACCACTGCCAGGGCTGGCGAGAGGTGCTGGCCGGGGAGACCACCCACGCGCTTTCACTGCTCGAAGAGGCCATCGAGCTGGCCCGGGAGGTGGGGGAGCACGATCTGCTCGGGGATTGCCTGATCTCTGCCGCGCGCGCCTGGTGGCGCATGGGGAATCTGGAGCGGTGTCAGGCGGCCATTGAGGAGGCACAGGCCTTGTTCCAAGAGACGAGCGATCGCCAGGCAGAAATCCGCGCGCTCAACATGTTAGGCAACCTTCACCTTGGCCTGACCGGCGATTACGCCCAGGCCCTGGCCCAATTCGAGCGAAATCAGCACATCGCCCTGGAGCTGAGCGACACCTACAAAGAGGCCGCCGCCAGAGGCAACATCGGCATAACCTGCACTCTGCTGGGCCGCTACCGGCGCTCACAGGAGGCACTGGCAGAGGCGGCTCAGGTCATGACCGAGGTCGGCGACCGCCACTGGCAGGGTATCATCCTCCACTGGCAAGGGGCTAACCATCGCGCTCTAGGCAATCTGACTCAAGCAAGAGCAGCGGCGGAGAAGTCGCTCGCCATCTGTCGTGAAGTGAACAACGCCAACTTCGAGATCGCGGCGCTCGAGCTGTTGGGCTTGATCGCCTTGGATGAACACGATGCCGACGAAGCCAGCGTTCGCTTTCAGCAGGCTGCGGGAGTCGCTGAGGTCAATCAGCAGACGATGGATGGGGCACTCCAGCGATCGCATCTGGCGCTTGCCTACTTCCACCTTGGCCACCCCGCAAAGGCACGCCGTCTCTCAGAGCAGGCCATCGCCACGCTGGAGGGACTTGGAGGCCGCCTGAGCCATATGAAGGACGTCTACTTCGAGCGCCATCAGATTATCGCAGCGACAGAGGGCCCAGAAGCGGCACGATCCTACCTGGAGCTTGCCCACCAGCACCTGATGGATATGGCCGCCGACATAGCCGATCCCGAGTTGCGCCGCTCCTTCCTGGAGAATGTGCGCGAGAATCAGGCCATAGTGACGGCCCACCGTCTTGGCCGCTTACCCCCCTCGCTCGACAAGCGCCAAGTCCGCCTCCCGGCCGACTCAGCTCCCACCGGCCGCTCGCTGCGCGACGACGAGCACGTCGAGGTGACATGGACCGTCGCGGCGCCGCAGGATGACGATATCGTCGAGAGGGTTGCCCGCCGCCGCCATCGCATCCTGCGCCTGCTGCGCCAGGCCGCCGAGCAATCAGCGGCCCCCAATATCGGACACCTGGCCGATGCCCTCGACGTCAGCGCGCGCACCATCAGGCGCGATCTAGCCGCGCTCCGCGCCCAGGGCCACGAGGTCAGGACCCGCGGCTCCCGAACCTGAACCGCCCCCCTCAGCCGCTCTCCCACGACTCTTCCCGCAAGCCCGCGAGAGCCCCGCTCAACTGCCGGCTACCCGTCCTTGCCACAGAGTGGCCTCAAGGTCTCGGCTCTCCTCTGCCCCGCCGAGACACTGGCGAGATACCACTCTGATATCCTGTGGGTGGTGTCCTGAAGTCGAAGGACTATCGATGAGCATCTGGAGACGGGAGGCAAGACACAAACATGAAAAGGTCACAGGAACACTCTCGATTGGCCCACTCCGACCCTATGCAGTACCTGGTGGGCTCGCTGACTCTGCTAGGTTTGGCCCTGCTGGGCCTGGCCTTGCTGAGCAACCTCGCTTTGGGACAGGGGGAGGGGGCTGCCAGCACCCTACAATGCGACCAGTTGATCAAGAACGGCGGCTTTGAGACCGGTGACTTCTCCTTCTGGGAGGCCAGCGGGCCGTGGCTGTGGGTCACCAACGACTTGACCCATAGTGGGAGCTATGGTGCTCTGCTGGGGGGAAACGACGATCTCGATCACACGCTCTACCAGCATGTGGTGCTCTCCCCGACGGCAACGACGGCCGCTCTCACCTATTGGTGGAACATCTACACCGATGAGGAACCGGACACACCCTACGACTTCCTGTACGTAGAAATACAGACCATCGGCGGCGAGCTTCTGGAGACGCTTGAGGTCCTGAGCAACGCATCGGTCACCGATACCTGGCAGCAATCTTTCATCGACCTCACGGAGTATCCAGCGCTGTTCGACCGTGAGGTGCGCGTCGTCTTCCGCAGCACGACCGATGGGTCCAACCCCACGGGATTCTTCATTGACGACGTAGGGCTGGAGGTGTGTGAGGAGGACTGCCCGGATCCGTATGAGCCCAACGATGACTTCGAGGAGCCCTGGCCGGTCGAGCCGGGGGAGATCGTAGAGAGCTACATCTGCAACGGGGAAGACGTGGACTACTTCGGCTTAAGCGTGGAGAGCGGACAGGAGTTTCGCATGACCCTAGACGGGCCCTCCGGGCTGGGGGCTGCCTCCATCGCCCTGGAGGATCTGCCAGCCGACTACGATCTGTATCTTCACGATCCAGCCGGCGAGGAGGTGGCTTACGCCGACAGTGAGGGTCTCAACCCCGAATCCATAACGCACGTCGCGGCCTTCGACGGCGTGTACCGGGCCAAGATCGTGGTCAAGCCCGGCAATTCGGTCGCCGTCGATCCATATCGCTTCCGCTGGCACTTCGTCACCAGCTGGACGGTCAATACCACGGCCGACCACGACGATGGCTACTGCGAGCCCCTCTCAATCGGCGATTGCACGTTGCGCGAGGCCTTGAACGGCGCCAACGCGGGCAATCCCAAACAGGTCCGGTTCAACATCCCCGCCTCCGACCCTGGCTATCAAGGTGGTTACTGGACCATCCAGCCCGCCTCCGCGCTTCCAGACCTGGCCGGCGCCGGTATCCTGGTGGACGGGACCACCCAGGCCGCCTTCATCGGCGGCGATCCTAACCCGCAAGGGCCAGAGATTAGGTTGGACGGCGCCGCTCTGGGCGCAGGCGGCGTTGGCCTCCATCTGACCTCAAGCGACAACGTCATCCGCGGCCTCAGCATCGTCAACTTCGATGGTGCTGGCGTGTGGATCGAAGGGGCGCGGTCGAACCAGATTCTGGGCAATACCATCGGCGTCGAGCCGCTGGGCGACTCAGCAGGGAATGGCTTCGGGGTGATCATCGACGCCGGAGCTCAGGGGAACCTGATCGGTGGCCGGCCGATGGGGGATCGCAACATCATCAGCGGCAATACGTACGATGGCGTCTGGATCATGGGCTCGAGCACCGTGAGCAACACCGTCGTCAACAACTACATCGGCACCGATGCCAGCGGCAGCAGCGCCGTGGCCAATGGAGAGAACGGCGTGAGCATCGCTGGGGGAGCCGCGGAGAACGTGATAGGCGGCACTGACGACGGCGATCGCAATCTGATCGGCGGCAACGGGGCGGATGGGGTGAGTATCTCCTACCCGGCGACGACGGGCAACCGGGTGCTGGGCAACTACATCGGCGTGAACGCCAGCGGCACGGCGCCTGTCGCCAACGGCGGGAACGGCATCGCCATCGAGACCGACGCCCACGACAATTGGATCGGCGATCAGGGCGTGGGCAACCTGATCAGCGGCAACGACGGGAACGGCATCGAGCTGGTATACGCCGTTGATAACCACGTAAGGGGCAACTACATCGGCGTGGACGTCAGCGGCACCAAATCGATCTCGAACACCAACTTTGGCGTGCACATCAACAGCGGCCAGGGGAACGTGATTGGCGGCTCAATTAGAAACGTGATCAGCGGCAACGGTAGCCACGGCATCGTCGTGTGGTGGGGCGCGAGCGATAATACCATCGCCGGCAACCATATCGGGGTCAGTAGTAGCGGCAGCATGGCCCTGCCCAACGGAGGCGCGGGCGTCTACCTCGGCGAGGGGGCGCAGGATAACACCGTCGGCGGCACGAGCAGCGGTGATCGCAATATCATCAGCGGCAACGCGACTGACGGGGTCAGCATATACGATCCCGATACCGAAGGAAACAAGGTGCAGGGCAACTATATCGGTCTCAATTTCTATCGCTCGGCGGCCATCCCGAATGGCGGCGCCGGGGTATTCATCAGCAATAACGCCGCCCACAACCTGGTGGGAGGCGCTGTTTCTGGTGCGCCTAACATAATCAGCGGTAACGGCGGCCACGGCGTGGCGGTCATCGACCTTGCGGTGGGCAACACGGTATCCCGCAACTCGATCTATGATAACGGCGGTGAGGGCATCTACCTTAGCTTGGGAGGCAACGCCAACCTCAGCCCACCAGCGGTGGTCACCATCACCAAGGCCGCCGCTGGTCAATACACGATCAGAGGTACCACCTGCAGCGGCTGCCTGGTGGAGGTCTTCTCCGACGACGAGGACGAGGGACGCCGCTACCAGGGAGACGTCGTTGCCAACGCCTCCGGGAATTTCGACGTAACCGTCAGTCGCGGGCGGAGCTACTTCACCCTAAACGCGACCAACAGCTCCGGCAGCACCTCTGAATTGAGTCGCGATGCGCTGCCCGACCTGGTGACCACCGGCCTGGAGGTGACCCAGGCTATTCAGGATCTGGACAACAGCGTCTTTCTGGTCGAGAACAAGCGCACGCACGCTCGATTCCACGTCCAAGCCGACTCGCTGCTGGACGACGATGTTCCCGGGGTGACCGCGGAGCTCTACGCGCGCAAGAGCACCGACGGCGGCGGGACCTGGACGCGCCTCGGCCCCCTGGCGCCAAGCAACGCCGGTGCAAGCATCACCGTGCGGGCCAATCCGCAGCGAGCTCAGCGAGACCACAGCTTCTACTTTGAGCTGCCGCCTGCCTGGCGCACGGGGATGGTGACCTTTGAGGCCACGGTGAATCCCGCCGGTCAGATCTTCGAAACCGATCCGGGCAACAACCAGCACAACATGCCTGGCATACTGGAGTACGTCAAGATTCCACCTTTGCGCCTACACTTTTTCACGGTGACCCACACCTTTACCAAGACGATCCGTGGTGTCCCCACCCAGATGACCAGTCAGGCGACGGCTGCCCAGCTCGACGCCATCGAAGCATGGCTGCGGGCAGCCTATCCCATCTCCTCCCTGAGCGTGCGACGCCGACAACTGAAGTACAAGGGCCCCACGGATCAGCAGCCCGATGGCAAAGAAATCATCAAACAGCTGGCTCAAATCAGGAAGCAAGCGATAAAAGCCAAGGCACACCACAAGGGCACCCTTTACTACGGTGTTGCAGGCGATTGCAACGGGCGCTGCTTCATGCAGGGCTGGGGAAGGGTAGGCGGCTACATCGCCAGTGGGCCCGTGGGGGTTCCTCATCCTCGCAGCAGCTTCGCCTGGGATACCGACGGGAACTATGGCGACTGGTACGCTGGGCACGAGCTGGGCCACTGTCTCGGCCGCCCCCATACGCGAGGCGCGGTGCCGGCGGCAGGGCAGTGTGGGGCCGAGGGTCATCCCGTCGACCAGTACCCCGACGGTCGCATTGGAGGGCCAGCAGCGACGCCCGACCGTTTCGCGGGGTGGGACGTCCGCACCCAGCAGGCCTACCCTTCGACCTGGACCGACGTGATGACCTATTGCCCCAATGAGTGGATCTCCGATATCACCTACGACGCCATGGCCAACAAGATCAAAGCCCTCGACGCTGCGACGCGGGTACGACAGACGCGATCGACCTCGATAGAGACCCTGTTCATCGTGGGCTCCATCAACCTGACTCAGCACACGGGCGAGCTGGGGCCGGGCTATCGATGGATGAGCGATGAGGCGCCGACGGCCCCGGAGCCGGGCGGGTTCAGACTGCGTCTGGAGGATGGCAGTGGCGCTACGCTCTCGGAGACGTCTTTTGCCGCCGTGGGGCATCTCGATCCCCCGCCCCAGGATGAGGATGAGGTGGTTCCCTTCGATATCGAGGTTCCCTTTCACCCCTCAACCGCGCGCATCGTCTTACTGAACGACGGGGTCGAGTTAGCGTCGCGGCCGGTTAGCGCCCATCCGCCCTCGGTCACCGTGATCGCCCCGGACGGCGGCGAGACGCTCACCGAGACGGCCAGGGTCACGTGGCAGGCCGACGACGCAGACGGTGACCCCTTGAGCTACTCGGTGCAGTACAGCTGCGACGGCGGCACGAGCTGGGAGCCCCTGGCGGCAGAGCTGGCGGGGGCCACCTTCGATCTGGACACGACATCACTGCCCGGGGGCGACCAATGTCTGGTGCGGATCCTGGCCACCGATGGGGTCAACGTCGGCGAGGATCAGTCGAACGGGACGTTCAGCGTGATGCGCAAGGCGCCTTCGGCCCGTATCCTGTTCCCCAATGGCGGCTGGTTTACGCCGGCACAGACAGTGGTTGTAGAGGGCGCAGCCCACGACCCCGAGGATGGCGATCTGCTGGACGATGCGCTGGTCTGGCTGTCTGACGTGGATGGTGTGCTGGGCAGCGGCGGATCACAGGCCTTCGCCGGTCTGACCCCTGGCGAGCATACGATAACCCTCGTCGCCACCGACAGCGATGAGGCAACCGGCAGCGACTCGATCATCATCCAGGTGAGCGAGACGTGGCCCAAACAGGTCTATCTGCCGCTGGTGATGCGAGGGCATTAGTCAGAAAGCAAAACGAACGACCGGGCGCGAGCAGTCATAGGCCCCCCTGGGGGATCTATGGCTGCTCCTCCCAGTGTTGTCCTTTCGACGGAGATGGATCAAAGACTTGGATGACAGACAACGTTACAGCGACTCCTTCGTCCTCCGCATCTGGTGGGAAGAGGAGGAGCGACCCATTTGGCGAGGCTGGGTGCAGCACGCCGCCACCGGCCAGAGCCACTACTTCGACCACCTGACCGATCTGCTGGCCTTCGTAGAAACACACACCGGATCACTGGCGCACGCACCAATCGCCGAAGCTAGAGCCAACAAGCCAAGGAAAGAAGCCTAATGCACTGGGAGATACGCTCATGAACACACGCAGGCGACGAATCGTCATCCTGTTCACGCTGTTGACCCTCCTCCTGGTTGGGGGCGTAGCCCTAGCCCAGATCGGCGACGGCTACGACCTGACGTGGTGGACGGTCGACGGCGGCGGGGACACGGTCAGCGGCGGCGCCTACACACTGATGGGCACCGCCGGGCAGCCCGAGCCAGGACCGGTCGTGACCGGCGGCGACTACGCGCTGTTCAGCGGATTCTGGCCCGGTGGTGGCATAAGCCCGCCGTCACTGGGCAATCACATCTACCTGCCGCTGGTGGGGCGGAACAATTAGCAGACAGTCAGAAGGAGAACACGAAGATGAAACGCATCACACAGCACGCGAAGCGCAGCACCTTATTGAACCTGGTGCTGGCCCTGGGATTAGCCCTGGCACTGGGTGGCAGCGTAACCGGTCCGCTCTACCACGTCCAAGCCCAGGGGGCAGGCCCTCAGGCCAGCCCTCTAGGCACCGGCTTCACCTATCAGGGACGCCTGGTCAAGAACGACGCGCCCGTGGACGGCGTCACCTGCACCTTCACCTTCGATCTCTACGACGCCGCCAACGGCGGCACGCCACTGGAAACCGATAGCGAGGACGCCGAGCTCAGCGACGGCTACTTCACCGTCGTCCTCGACTTCGGAGGCGACGCCTTCACCGGCGAGGCCCGCTGGCTGGAGGCCGCCGTCCAGTGCCCCGGCGACGGCTCCGCCGTGCCCCTGGACGACCAGCGCGTCCCTCTCAACGCCGCACCCCACGCGCACACCCTGCGGCCCGGAGCCACTGTGAGCGGCTCCGCCACGGGCCCCCATCCAGGAGAGGCCGTGCTTAACGTTCAGAACAACGATCTCTCAAGCGGACGCGCGGCGATCTTCGGTATCTCTGGTTCCGCTCCATCCGGATACCCGAACGAGGCGGTAGGCGTTCGGGGAGAGGCCACTGACGGGTGGGGCGTGGTGGGCCGCAGCATGAACAAAATCGGCGTGTACGGTTTCAGCAGCGGTGACAACGGCGTGTGGGGCCACAGCACGAACAACAACGGCGTGCACGGCAGCAGTCCCAACGGCTACGGCGTGTTTGCAGATGGCGGATCCGGTGATCTGGGGCTGGAAAGCGGCACCATCTACGCCACCCAATTCCATGACAGCGACCTGGAGCTCCACAGCAATGACTATCTGGACGTACATCTGGACGACGACGGCAACTCCTCCTCCCAGTTCCGCATCCTCAACGACCTGGACGCGGTCGTGTTCGCAGTAGACGAGTCGGGGACGATCACGGGCAGCTTGGGGGGAGGGAGCGGCTGGTCCCTGACCGGCAACGCGGGGACCAACCCGAGCACCAACTTCCTGGGCACCACCGACAACCAGGCATTGGAGCTCCGCGTCGACGACGCCCGAGCGCTGCGCCTCGAGCCCAACGTGGTCAGCCCCAACCTCGTCGGGGGTCACGCCAACAACGACGTGACCGCTGGCGTGGCCGGCGCCGCCATCGGCGGCGGCGGCGCACCAGTGGATCAGTGGGGCGGCGGTCCCTATCCCAATCGGGTCACCGACGACTACGGCACGGTGGGTGGCGGAGAGGGAAATAAGGCCGGAGATGGCGCAGGGACGACGGGCGATGCCGCCTATTCCACCGTGGGAGGTGGCATGAATAACATAGCCAGCGGCACGATGGGCGACGGAGGGGCTGCCACCGTCGCTGGCGGCGCTTACAACAGCGCCACGGGTACGGCCGCGGCTATCGGCGGCGGTGTTAGCAACACGGCCAGCGGCTGGGGGGCTACCATCGGCGGTGGCGAGATGAATAGCGCCAGCGGCGAGTACGCCACCGTGCCCGGAGGGGCCTTCGCAGATGCCTCGCACTACGGCGAGATGGCCCACGCCAGCGGAGGCTTCCTCCTCCCCGGCGACGCCCAGGGTTCTTTCTACGTCCTGCACGGCACCTCTTTGGACGATACGCCGGCGGAGCTGTTCCTCGACGGCGTCAATGCCAGTGAGCGCCTGACCGTGGCCAACAACCGCGTCGTCACCTTCGACATCCTGGTCGTGGCCCGTAGCGATTATGGCTGGTCGGCTGGCTACGCCGTCCAGGGCGTCATCGAGAACTACCAGGGGATCACTGCCTTCGTCGGCCTTCCCACGATCACCACCCTGGGAGAGAATGTCCCTGCATGGGATCTCACCGTCGAGGCTGACGATGTCAACGAAGCGCTGCGAATCATGGGCACCGGCTCACCCGGTGAGGAAACGCGTTGGGTCGCCACCGTGCGCACGGCTGAGGTCGGCTGGGCGACGGTAGAGACGGGGCGCTAGCCTACCAATCTGCCAACCCAGTGACGAGCAAGCAATCTGCGTAAACCCAATCCCAGGATAGTGAAGGAGAGCACAATGAAGAACGGACTGCCGACTGCAAGAAGGAACCTGGTACCCGTAGCTCTGCTGGCCATACTCATCTTCCTGGCCGTCAGCGCCACCCTCAGCGCGCAACGCACTGCGTCGCCACCGAACGGGGAGAAGCCAAGAGGCGGGCCAGCCGTCGCTGCCCCGCTCGATTGCCCCTACGACGGCTACGAGGACAACGACACCTTTGCCAGCGCCTACGGCCTCATCGAAAGCGGGATCTCGTACTGCGCCGCCTACATCTGCCCCAGCGGCGACGAGGATTGGTTCAAGTTCAGCGTCGCCAGCGGGCAGGAGATCACCCTAGATCTTTACGACCTTCCGGCCGACTTCGACCTGGCCCTCTACGACCCGTCGAATACCTATGTAACTGACTCAGCAAATGCCGACACCACGCCAGAGCGAATCGTCCACACCGCACTCATGGGCGGGGACTACCGCGCCCACATCCGCGGCTACAATGGCGCTTACAGCGAGGAGGACGACTACTGCATCCGCGTCGAGTTGGGCGAGGAATCCACGCCCACGCCGACGCCCACCAGCACGCCGTCCTGCCCCACCGATGACTACGAGTCGAACGACTACTTCGAGGAAGCTTGGCTCATAGACGACGGCGTCCAGCACACAGCCTACATCTGCCCCAGCGGCGATGAGGACTGGTTCAGGCTCTACGTGGCTGAGGGGCAGGAGATCACCGTCGATCTCTACGGCGTCTATGGCGACCTGCCGGACGATTTCGACGTCTACCTCTACAACCCGTCAGAAGAGCAAGTGGCCGGATCGGCACTCGGCGACACGGCTCCGGAGCAGTTCACACACATCCCTGAGCAATCAGGCCAATATCGAATACAAGTCATCGGCTACGCGGGGGCCTGGAGCACGGACCCCTACCGGCTGCTGGTCACACTGGAGGACGAACCCACACCAACTCACACACCGACCGCCACGCCCACCAATACCCCAACAGCCACATCCACGGCAACACCGACCCCGACACCCACGCAAGAGACGGGCTGCCCCGAGACCGAGTCCGACGACGACTTCGACTCGGCTACATCGCTGACGCTGGGGAGCGACAACTTCGACTATATCTGCTGCGGCGAGCAACAAGATGTGGACTTCTTCAGTCTCTGGCTAGACCAGGGAGACAGCATCATCGTGACCTTAGAGGGGCTGCCTGCCGACTACGCCTTGGCGCTGTACGAGCAAGATGCGCCGCCGGCGGTCATCACGTCCGACAACCCCGGCACGGAGAACGAGCAGATCAACTGGACCGCGGCATTGCGGGGCCCGCACTACATCAAGGTCTTCAGCGCCCATGGTCAATGCGACAACCTCAATCCTTACAACCTGCGGGTAGTCCCGGCTGTTCCCACACGTACGCCCACCGCCACACCCACTTGCCCTGCTGACGAAGCCGGCAACACCTTCGGCCAGGCCACCGACATCGTCACCGGCACGGAACGGATCGCCCATATCTGTCCTGCCGGCGATCAAGACTGGTTCAAATTCCCCGCCATAATCGGACAGGAGATCACGGTGCAGCTGTACAACCTGCCGGCGGACTACGAGCTGGAGCTCTACAGCCCATCAAACACCTGGCTGGTTTCTGGCGGACAGAGCGGAACCAGCAGTGAGCAGATCTTCCACACTGCCACGACAGACGGCGACTATCGCGTTCGAGTCTTCGGCGTTCTCGGCGCTTCCAGCAGTGCCCCCTACACCATCAAGGTCATCCTGGGCCACGCATGCCCTCCCGACCGCTTGGAGGACAACGACGACGCCGACCATGCCCATGCCCTCACACAGGTCTACACCGGCACGCAGACCGTATCGGCATTGAGCATCTGTCCGGCTGGCGACGAGGATTGGTTCTCCCTCAACCTGGGCGAGGATGACATAGTGATCCCTGAGATCACCCACGACCTCGGCCAGGGACCTCTCCAGCTATACCTCGTCGATCCGGACAAGACGACAGACTTGCGCTGGACGTGGGGACTGATCGACCCGGAGAGCTTCCGCCACACGGTGACGAAGGCGGGCCTCTACTACCTCCGTGTCGAGGCCAAGACAGCAAGCGACACGAACCCCGACTACACCATCAACGTAGCGGTGCGCCAGCCGACGCCCACCCCGACACCCACTCCAACCTCGACGTCAACATCGACGCCCACACCAACGGCCACGCCGCGCTATCCCGCTTGCCCGGACACGTATGAGCCAAACAACGACTTCGACGAACAGCTCTGGTCCCTACCCACCCTCGTGGGCTCGTCGCGATCGAGCTACATATGCTCTCCCGACGACGTGGATTACTGGACTGTGTGGGTCGGCACTGGCGACATCATCCAGATCACTGTCGATCATCCCGGTCAGACCTATGAGATCGAGCTCTATGACCCCGATAGGGTCTTCGCTGGCTTTTCGTCCCCAATGGGTTCCGGCCACAAGGTCTTCCTGGCACGCACTGCGGAAAAGAGCGGCGACTGGTATGTCAAAGTGGCAGGCCCGGCAGGAGCCTCTGACAGCACGAGGCCCTACGAGATCAAGGCCAAGAGGATCCACTGTCCAGACATCTACGAACCGAACAACAGCTTCGACGTAGCCAAGGCCATCCCCACCGGCCAACCCATAGAGGCTCACATCTGCCACCTGGGCGATGTGGACTTCTACAAGTTCCCCGCCACCGCCGGTCAGTACGTGACGCTGGATCTGACGAAAATCACGCTGCCCGGGCAGAAGATGACCCTCTATGATCCCTGGCGGCGGAAGTTGAGCAGCAGTACCACGTGGGAGATCAATCAGCCGATTAGGAGCAGCGGCGACTACTACGTCAAGATTGAAGCGCCGGGAGACTACGACCCCTACGTCGCCTATGGGCTGGAGGCCAGCCTGAGCACGCTGTCCACGTATCCCGAGGTCGATCTGCAGCTCACCGACATGGAGGTGGTACAGAGCGTCCAGAGCCTGAACAACGACGTGCCGCTCATCGTCAACAAGCCAACTTACGTTCGCTTGTACGTGACCACGGACGCTTCGTCAAAGACGCGTCACGTCCGGGGTTGGCTCAAGGTGCTAGGCAAGACCCAGGAGCCTTGCTGGAACCAAGTGACCGCCAGCAACCAGGTGTCCCTGGAGCAACAGCGAGGATCTACCTCCCTCAGTCTCCTCTGCCCAGTGCCTTGGACGTGGGTCGAGAAGAGAGGAGTGTTAGAAATCGTTGCTCACGTGGAGTCGTGGGAGATAGACGACCCCGATACCGCGAACAATGAGGATTGGGTCAATCTGTCGTTAAAACCTTCGCCGCCGCTCAACATCCAGATCGTGCAGGTGCGCGATGGCTGCCCGGACACAGGCGCCTGCCCAGCGAGCCACGGTTACGCCTACAAGGACTACAAGGATATTCACCTGGCGATGCAGCGGATGTATCCCTTGAACCAGGTCATGCTTTACACGCACGAGGTCGGGGACATCCACGTCAAGTGGACTGGCGTGTATACCACGCTGAAAACGATAAAACAGCTCGCAGCGCGCCAGGGGAGCGTATTCGGTCCCACCACCGTCTATATGGGCCTGGTGCGAAGCGAGGTGAACACGTTGGACAAGTATAGGGGCAAGCCCTTCCACTTCGGCGGCCTGGGATCCTATGTATCTCCCGTCAACTGGGTCAAGGGCATCAGCCCGATGACAGCAGCCCACGAGACGGGCCACAACCTTCAGATGAAGCACGTCAAGGCCTGCAAAGCCAACGGTGGGGCCGTGGAGCCCTATCCCTATAGCAACACCGAGTGGCTCAGCGCTGGCGGTCCGCGAGACCACTACGGCCTGGACACCGGCCCTATCCCAATCGAGATCAAGCTGCCCCGCGAGCATGCCGACTTCATGACGTACTGTGGCCCCGCGTGGATCTCGGACTACACGTTCAAGAAGCTGTACACGCAGTTGAAGGCCAACGCGGGGATAAGGGCAGCAGGGCAGTCCGCCTCCTGGGATCCGGAGACCGAGTATTTGATGATCATGGGGGACGTCGAGCCGGAGACAGACGACGTTGACCTCCTTCCCATCATGCACATGCAAGGGGACGAGATAGATCCGGACGTCTGGACCAATCCAGACGGCGACTACGCCGTCCGGCTGCTCGACGCCGGGGACGAGGTGTTGTTCGAGCAGACCTTCGGCCTGATCGAGGAGCCGCACGACGAAGCGGGCGCAGCCATCACTCTGTTCGTCCCCTACGATGCCGGCGTGGCCCGGCTGGTCATCACCCACGACGGCGAGGAGCTGACGACCGTCGCCGTCAGCCCCAACGCGCCGACGGTGACCCTGGACCCGGTGACGGGCGACGTTTCGGGCACATTGACCCTTTCCTGGACCGCCTCCGATGCCGATGGGGACGATCTCACCGCCTCAGTCTACCTCAGCGCCGATGGCGGCGAGACGTGGCGCCTGATCACCCTCGGTCTCAATGGCGACCAGGATGCTCTCGACACATCCCTCTGGCCACACATGGATCAAGGCATGCTGCGGGTGGAGGTCAACGACGGCGTAAACGTGGGGCAGGACGTGACCGGGCCGTTCAGCGTGGCAGCGAAGGCCCCGGTCGTCTTCGCCCTCGCACCGGAGGATGGCACGATGGCCCCGGCGGGGTTGCCCATCCTCTTCACCGCCACCGGCTACGATGCCGAGGATGGCCCGATGGAGGGAGAGGCGATCACCTGGTCGTCCGATCGAGACGGAAACCTGGGTACAGGAACCCAACTGGTGATGCCGGATCTCAGCCCCGGTCAGCATGACATCACCGTCACCGCCACCGACAGCGACGACAACACAGCCACCGACTCGATTCAGGTCTACGTCGGCTACCGGACGTACCTGCCCATAATCCTCAAGCGGCAGGAGCCAAGTGCAGTCCCGGAAGCGGCCCCTGATGGGGCCTGGAACCCCTTCTTTGACCTCACGCTGGCTCTGGCGACGGTGCTGGTTGGCTCTTTCGGCGTGCTGAACTACTTGGGAGAACAGAAGTAGGCAGACGATAGCCTGCGAAGAACACGCCCGCAGCCCCCATCCCAGCGCTGGGATGGGGGCTGTAGGTTGAGACATCCCGCCAGCACAGGCCAGAGGAACTAGCCTTCTGGTCAGAATATGCTATAACGGGTCTGTGAATGAATGACCATATGAACCATAGGGAGGGATCTCAAATGGATCAGCGCGCTAGCCACCTCATCGTAGCTGCAGGCATCCTCATCGCCTTTGCAGCCATCATCAGCTTTGTCGGCCTCCTCTCAACCGATCGGATCCTGGCCCAGGCCGACGAGCCTGAGCATGCCGAATCGGGCGGCCTGTGGACGCGTCCAGCGCCTCCCTCATCTGTCTCGTCCACCTTTCGCGCACAAGCGGACCTGTTCGTCCTAACGCTCGCACCCAATCCACTGGTCGAGAGGCGAGAGATGTCAACCGAGAAGTACGCGTCTGATGGGCCACGACCGCACGTGACGACGAGCGGCCCAGCCGGCACACCAGCGTCCTTTCGCCTGCCGCCATCGGCCAGGCCCAAGTACGTCGGAATCGCAGCGATCCAGAGCACAAACGACTGGACGCCGGACTTCGTGGAGGATTTCGAGGATGGCATCGACCCTTCCACCTGGCTGACCGTGGATCAGAGCGATGATGGAGCCGAGCGCTTCTGGGGCGCCGATGACTTCCGGGTGAACAGTGGCGATCAGTCGGCCTGGGTTGCCGCCGGCGGAGCAGACGGGGTCGATCCAGAGCTCTACTACTACCCCCACAACCTGGACGCCTGGCTCATCACCAACAGGCACTTCGACCTGAGCGATGTGCAGATGGCCGATGCCGAGTTCACCATGTACCTGGATACAGAGCCTCAGGATGACTATGTCTTCGTCGGTGCCTCGGTGGATGGGGAGGACTTCTACGGCGAATCGTGGACGGGCTTCTCGGGCGGTTGGCAGTCCTTCAACCTGGATCTGTCCGATTTCATCGGCTATCAGCAGGTCCAGCTGGCCTGGTACTTCCACAGTGACGGCGACAACTGGGGTGGCCTGGAGTACGACGGCGTGTGGCTGGACGACGTCACCGTCTGGACGTATGAGGACACTGGTCCGCCGCAGAGCGATGAGTCGATACAGAACGGCGACTTCGAGACAGGTGACCTGACCGGTTGGGTGGCGCCGCCCGGATCAACCGTCATCGTCACGGAGGCAACCAACCCCGTCAGCGGTGACTACGTCGCGTACTTCGGGGGCATACCCAACGCAGACGAGCTTCTCTATCAGCCCATCACAGTGCCCGACAGCGACGTGACCAGCGCTCGCTTCGGTTTCTGGATCAACGAGTTTGGCACAGAGATAGCAGCGGGCGCAGACCTGTTCTGCGCCGGACTGTACGACAGCGAGCTCGATGACCTTCTGCTGGACCTGGGCTGCCTGGACGGCGTGGACGCCTCCACGAGCGCGCTCGATCCTGACCCCTGGTGGCAGGTGGACTACCACCTCACAGGTGAGGAATGGAACGCCATCAAGGGCCAAACCGTGAACGTGGTCTTCGAGATGCAGACCGACGGGAGTCTGAACACCACCATCTTGGTCGATGACGTCACCTTCGAGGTGGTGACCGGCGGCAGCACGGGCGATGCGTACGAGCCCAACGACAGTCGTGCCGAAGCGACGGCAGCAACGCTCGGAACCGTCATGTCAGATCTGACCATCGATCCCGATGGCGACTATGACTACTTCAGCCTGTCCGGCGACGCTGGCGACACCGCCGTGGTCGATATCGACGCGGCGGTCAACGGTTCTGCGTTGGATTCATACGTGTGGCTGCTCGATTCCAGCGGAGACGTGGTATGCGAGAATGACGATGATGGGTACACGCTCGACTCCTATCTCTCTTGCGAACTGATCAGCGGCGGCACCCATTACGTGGTGGTCACCTCGTACGACGGCAGCGGTGATCGCAGCTACGCCTACACCCTTCTGGTCGACGTCAGCGGCAGCGGCGAGCCCTCGCCCACGCCCCCTCCCACACCCGAGCCAACGCCAGAGCCCACCCCGCCCCCCGGTGGCACCAAGGACTGGACGGCGATCCTCTACCTCGACGGCGATAACAATCTCTGCGATTCCTATCCATACCTGATCACCCGTATGGAGGACGAACTGGGGGCCAAACTGAGCAGCTTCTTGAACGTGGTGGTGCTCTTCGACCGTGATCCGAGGTACTGCAGCAGCGGAGGCACCACTCGCTATCTCGTGCAGCCCGGCAGCAACTACACGGACGGCACAAACCGT
Organism: uncultured Anaerolineales bacterium; assembly: GCA_964575455.1. Lineage (GTDB taxonomy): Bacteria > Chloroflexota > Anaerolineae > B4-G1 > B4-G1 > SKLM01. The sequence continues at coordinate 119,404 of CAZNRX010000004.1, forward strand.
TGGGACATGGGCGAGCTCAACATGGGTGATCCCCAGACGCTGGTCAACTTCGCCACCTGGGCCATGCGAAACTACCCCGCCGAGCACTACTATCTGGCCATTGACAACCACGGCGGTGGAATCTCGGGCGTGGCCTGGGACGATACGGACAGCCACGACAACATCACCAACGACGAGCTGTACACGGCCCTGAAGGAGATCACGCAGAACGGCAGCCGCAGGCTGGACGTCTTCGCCTACGAGGCGTGCCTCATGGGGATGTACGAGAACGCCTACGACATCCGCGAATTCACCGACTACGTCTTCTTCTTCCCCACCATCAGCTGGACCAACAACGCTTCCTACCCGTCGTACCTGGGACACTCGAACTTCACCGCGTCAACGACGGGCCGAGAGTTGGGCGAGATCATCTTCGACGTGTACTACGCGGCCGTCACCAACCCCTACGCATTGTCGCTGATTGACTCCAGCAAGATGGCGGCGGTTCAGGCAGCGGTGGACGACTGGGCGGACGCGCTGAGCGCCTCGGTGGGCACGACCAAGAACGGGATGACCAGCGCGCGCTCCAACGCTCAGAAGATCGACACCAACGGCGACGACCTCCTCACTGACCAGGACAACTACATCGACCTGTGGGATCTGGCAGATGAGATGGCGGCCCGCGGCATAGCCGCAACCGAAGCGGCAGACGTCAAGGCCGCCGTCGACGAGGCGACCGTACGTTCAGACCAACGGTCACGAGGAACCTTGAACTACACCAACATCCATGGCCTGAGCATCTATTGGCCCCAGACGGCGAGCGGAGCCTACTCCGCTTACGTCGGCGACCGAGTGTACAACTCGACCCGAGATGGTCGGTGGGACGAGTTCCTGGAAGACTACTTCGGCGGGTCGGAGCGCGGAGGTATGCCGACGGACCCCGGCCCCACCGAGCGTCGACCCGATGCCGGGATGGGGAATAACGTCTATCTGCCACTGGTAGGGCGCAGGTTCTAGGACAGCGGACTCCGTACAGAGGCGGGTGATCGAAGGGCAGCACATCGACGATAACAAGCTCACGCGCGCGGTGGTTAAAGCCACACGCTACAGGTGGTCTGGATCTGCCGATCCAAGCAGGGCGTCAGCTCCCCACCGGCGCGTGAGCCTGGATGAAGGCATAGGTCCTCTCCGCCACCGTCTCCCACTCGCTGTCCACGGTGATGACGTGGCCGGAGTTGTGGAGGGTGACCAACGCCTTGTCGGGGTAACCGACGCGCTCGTACGTGTACCGTGCGCTGTCGGGAGCGATGGCCTGATCGCCGGTGCTGGGGCCGGATCAACATCAGGTCGGCGAGCCAATCTTCCTCTCTTTTCCGTCTACCTCAACAAGGTGGGGTTCACAGCGCAGCAGCGCCAGCGCGCTGTGACCGTCCTCCATCTCACCGTTCCGCGCCATCTCCACCGCTCGGCCTGCTGGCACCTCGTGGACCTCGATGAGCTCCCCGGCCTCGCGATGGGGCTCGCCATCGAGGCGCACGTCGCGTGCCAGCACGACGTGACAGACCTCGTCGATGATGCTGTTGCCGGGACGGTAGGAGCCGACGTAACACCAATCGTCGCTGCTACCACCGACCTCCTCGGCCAGCTCCTGCCGCGCCAGCTCCACCGGGCTGCCCTCGAAGTCGTGGAAGCCGCCGGCGGGCACCTCCCAACACCACGCGTCCATGGTATAACGAAACTGGCGGATGAGAACCACGTTTCCCTCGGCAGTCAGCGGCACCACCCAGACCGCGCCAACACCCTCGACGTAGGCGTAGGGGCCGATGTGACCATCAGGCCAGCGCACCACGTCCTTCCGCACCCGGAACATGTGGTAGTCGAAGGGATAGCTCGTCTCCAGCCGCTTCCATCCCAGTGCGACGCCGTTCGGCTTGTCAGTGTTCTGCAAAGTCACCCCAGCTTTCGTTCAATGAACGCTTCCAGATAATCAACCCGCGACTCGATCTTACGAGCCTCGTCGCTGTAGTGCCCTCTCAGTTCTCCAGCGAAGGACCATAACCAGTCCTCCCGAGACTGATCCCGGTTGATCCGAATGTCAGACGCGCTTCTGAACTGCAACTGCCCCCAACCAAGGGCACCGATGCGCAGGCAGCTCCAATCGAACCACTCAATTGGCTCAACAATGGCTGTGACATCCTCAAGCGTTCCACAACCGGCATCGGCTCCACTCTTCGCTGGGCTACTGCAGCCCGGACGAGTACGAACGGCGCTACTATGAGGAGCAGGCTTTTGCTTAACCTTCTGTCCACCAAATCGGGGGAACCCGAGCAAACAAGCTCATCGGGGGGCAAACAAGCTCATCGGGGGGCAAACAAGCTTAGAGGGGGTGTGTCACCCCCGTGCCCAATGGTGTGAAGTTATTATCGACTTTCTCGATCGAGATGATTTGTTAACATGAACATGGTAGTGACAGATCTAGTAAACGAACTTGAGGAGGTCGGT